>NZ_JABBFR010000020.1 GCF_018494065.1 Rosenbergiella gaditana
AATGAACAGTAACGCTGGCCATGAGAAAACCTCAAAGCGATGATTATACATCAATTCAACTAATTGGATACATCACCGTTATTTTTTGCATAAAGTTAATAATGATTTTTATTCAAACTAGATAGAAATTATTTACTTTTTATCAAAATTAACCGGTTGATTGGAGTAGATAGAGGAGTTTCAAGAAGTCAATATAAACCTCGAGCTTAATTTTGGGGGTGAAGAAGCGCTTAGAGGGCATTGAAGAGCTCTAGGTTCAGATTTTTACAGCAATCAGTCGTCTCGATCACAAAAACTAAAAAGGCTGAGTCATTTTTCAAATTTTGTTACAAGTCACTGCTATCCTTTTTGCAGAACTTAATAAGGAGATAGACGTGAAAAAATTATTATTATTATCATTGTTGACGAGTTTGACCCTTCCGGTATTTGCACAACAAGCAGGTTTTACCGGTCCTGGTAGCGAAACCTCACAACAAGGCGGCTTCAATGGCCCGCACAAGACTTTCACCGTAGCGCAGTCCAAAAATCTGCAAGACGATGCTAAAGTTATGCTTGAAGGTCAGATCACTAAAAAGATCAGTCATGAACATTATGAATTCAAAGACAGTACAGGAACGGTTGTAGTAGAAATTGATGATCATAAATGGATGGGTCAGTCGGTATCACCGAATGACACAGTAAGACTAGAAGGTGAAGTTGATAAGGATGGCAACAAAATCGATATCGATGTGAAAAAAGTGACCCTAGTTAAGTAATAGTGTTAGACGCCTCACCGCAAAATTCAGTGAGGCGTCTCGAAAAAAACATTCCACGTTTAATCGAAATACTCTTCCCTATTTCTTTTTATTGAAACGATAGACTAACACCATTGAAGTAACCAACATAAGGATGGGGGGCACAACGACCGCGATTAACGGCGGGATAGCGAAAATCAAACCGAGGTTAATACATATCTGATAGATGATATAAGTGACCAATCCCACAATCACTCCCAAGGATAGTCGGTTCCCCATCCCCGCATCACGCGCATTAACAAAAGTGAATGGGATAATCAGTAGTACCATGGCTAACACCAAGATAGGCCGCCCCAATTTTTGCCATAATGCGGAACGATATTCCATGGAAGGCTGCGCGGTATCTTTCAAATAATGAATATAACTCTTCAATTGTGGGATTGAGTAGCTCTCAGTCGATAATTGGAGTTGCTTTAAGTTATTGCTGTTAAAGATTGAAGGCCAATCCATCGTTGCTTGCTGACTGGTGGACTGACGGTCACCCTGCCATTGCGTGTGTTTGACGTTATGCAGGATCCAAGTGTTGTTCTCACCGTAGGCCGCCGACTCGGCGAACAGGTAATTCTTCAACGTCAAATCGCTGTTGTAATCGAAAATCTCAATATTCTGCGGTTGCCCATTTTGATCCAGATGATCGATACGGACAAACTCTTGCCCTTGCTGGCCCCATATCGTCTTAGTATTCGAATCACTGTCTTGACTATCCGCCAAGGCGGTCTCTTTACGTAATTGCGCTTGCTGCTGCAGGGGCGAGGCTACCCACTCGTCAATAACCGCCAGTGAAGCCGTGAACATCATCCCGGATATTAATACGACAATCGCGATTCTAAAAATAGAGAAGCCAGCACAACGTATGGCCGTGAGTTCCATATTCTTAGACATATTACCCAAGCCAACAATACCGCCTAACAAGGCGATAAATGGACTTAAGTTCACTAAGCATCGTGGAATAAGGTAGACAACGACCAGCAGTGCTTGACCCCAGCTATAGGTAGTAGACACATCTTCTAGTTCAGAGATAAAGTCAAAAAGCGTGAACAGTGGGACGAGCAGTAGCGCCGCCGCGAAATAGCCGATGAATAAATGGCGGATTAAATAACGCGAAAAGATATTCATTTAAACCACTTCTTTAGTAGTGAAGAGTCTCTGACCCAGAAATAGAGGTTGCCGAGTAGCATCACCCAAGATACCAGCCATACCCCGATAACCGGCGGCAGCATCCCGTTACTCACCAGAGTCCGACAGATGTTGCCGGCAAAAAAGATCACGATAAACACTAAGGCTAGCGGGAGCAGTACCGAAAAACGGCCTTGACGCGGACGAACCCGACTGAGGGGAATCGCCAGTAATGTCATTAACACCGCATTAAGCCCACGCGTCTGACGCCACTGCCGTTCGGCAATATCTGATAAATCATGAGAGTCATCCAGTGTCTTCATTGATTTAGCTTTACTACGCACTTCCTCATCATCGGCCGCTGGCTTTAAGTTAATTGCTAAATTACGATAAGTTTGTTGGCTATCGTTGGTCGAACCATGTTCAAAGGTATAGGCTGAACCTGACTGTAAGTGAGCAATAGGCATCTGCGGTCGGGAATTATCAATGCTACCCAATTGCGAGCGGAACACTTTTGTCACGCCTTTATCGCTGGTATAGATAAAGGTATTCTGAATATGATTATCGCTTGGCGTAATGGTCTGGGCATGAACCATTGTGCCGTCATCCTCAATATTGAATTTATTCGCTTGCAAATGGCTCACATCAAAACTGGACTGCGACGCCTGCATCAGTTGGTCAATGTGCGCATAGGCCCAAGGTCTGCCATACATGGAAAGCAAGGCGCAGGCAATGCCAACGGGGATGGCCAGTAATAAAATTCCACGATACAGACGTAATGGGGAGATACCTGCCGCCAATGCAGCAGTAATCTCTGAGTCACTGTAAAGTTGTCCTAATGAGATTGCCGTAGCCACGTAGAGTCCAATGGGTAATAGCATCTCTAACGCAATCAATGCCTTATAAAAAACGATGACAAATACGGCCTTTAGCGCCAGGGTACCATTCGCCGCATCAGTGAGGTAACGTTGAGCGGAATAAATAGTAAAGATAAAAATTAAGAAACCGACAATCATCAAAACGACGTTGCGCGTTTCTCTCATGACATAACGCTCAAACAAATACATAACCTAACATTACCCCCGCAGTGCACTCTCAATACGAATAAATTTCTATTCATCCACCATCACCTAATACGCGGTTGTGTTAGGGATGACTGATCAATGAATGTTAACACATAGCCAATAAATGAACCGTTTAACTTAAACATTATACTGTTACAAGAATACAAAAATGATCGATAAACAGCGATGGGTATAAGCTTTCGCACTCCGTTGGAAGTGAGCCGTAATATGAACGCCCTAGATGGGTGCCGCACTGATCAACAATAGGGATGCTTAACAACACAGTGTGAATGCTTTATCATGCTGCATTCGAAATAGAAGCGACAGAGCCTCCTTACGCTACTGGGGTAACACCAAGCTGCGCAATAAAAAGGAGCGCATCACTACTTCATTTCCAATAGGGATCCCACCGCATTCAGCGTTGCGAATAATCCATCCTGTTAGATTGGCCTGAAGAAGTCATACCTAATCGCTATTTAATACTGTCTTAGAGTTGGTCTTAATGAAAAATTGGTTTTCAGACGGTGCTTTCCGCACTATTCTTCGAAACAGCGTCTATTTACTTTCGGGTAATGTGGTCAGTGCTCTTCTAGGACTCTTAGCGCTATCCTGTGCAGGTAAAGGCATGACTCCCCAGCTGTTTGGGACCTTGGTTGTCATCCAGTCTTATACCAAAGCCATCAGTGATTTTGTGAAGTTTCAAACCTGGCAGTTCGTTGTGCAATATGGTGCCCCCGCGCACACCAATGGTAATCACCAGCGTTTACGCGATGTGGTCTCTTTCTCTTTTGGCCTCGATATTGCCAGCAGTATTGTTGCGATCGCGGGCGGTATGTTATTGCTCCCTTTTCTGTCGCATTCCCTAGGTTTAGATGCCACATCCTTTAAATTAGCCCTACTCTATTGCACATTAATACCGACTATGGCCTCCTCGACACCTACGGGAATCCTGAGGACGTTAGATAGATTTGATCTCATTGCTATCCAACAGGCTGTCAAACCTTTATTAATCGCTATCGGAAGTTTAATTTCTTATTTCGGTCATCTTGGATTTGCAGGATTCGTTGTCTCTTGGTACTTGGCTAATCTGTTTGGGGGATCACTTTTCTGGTGGTTTGCACGCCAAGAACTCAAAAGAATTAACCTGCATAATGCGTTACGTCCTTCGCTCTTTAAAGCCAGCAAACGTATTCCGGGATGTTGGAACTTCGTCTGGACAACTAACTTCGCCCACTCTATTTGGGCGGCCCAGAACTCTTGTAGCACCCTATTAGTGGGGATTTTCATCGGTCCCAGCGCTGCGGGACTGTTTAAAATCGCCATGACCTTCTTCGACGCAACCGGGACGCCCGCTAAATTACTAGAGAAAAGTTTTTATCCAGAAATTATGCGCCTCGATCCTCGGACATCAAAACCTTGGCTGTTAGGGATCCGTTCGTCTCTATTTGCTGGGGGATTGGGATTACTTATCGCGTTAATCGTTTATACGGCAGGTGGTTCGGTTATTGCTTTTGTGTTTGGACAAAAATATCTTGAAGCCTACAGCCTTATACAGATTATGTTAGGCGCGATTGTGATCTCAATGATGGGCTTTCCGCAAGAGTCGTTACTCTTAATGGCGGGTAAACAGCGCATTTATTTGGGCGTGCAAATCATTGCGGCGGGATCTTATATTCTTCTATTAATGTTATTATCCCATCTCTATGGCGTTGAGGGTGCTGCAATCGCCTATTTAATTGGGCAATCGTCAGAAGTCATACTTACCCTCTTCCCAACACTATTAGCTTATCGTCGGCGAAATACGCTGATTTATCATAAACCGCTTGAGACAGCATAAATGAATAGCATTGGTTGGAAAAAATATCCTCAAGAGGCCGTTGATCGCTTATTTTTAGCGATTGATGAAGACGACGTAATCAATAATGAGACAAGGGACTTACCTGCGATAGTACTCGGTACCTCGCAGCAAAATATTCGCGATTATTATGCATTGTGTTTACAACTATGGGAGGAAGGCTTTACACGTCAAGAGTTGCTAGGATTAATCAATCAACTTTTAGACGGAAAAGACCTCACCAAAGCCCAGCGTAAACAGTATAAATATATCCGAGCGCGCTACAAACATTTACGATTTGCGCAGCGTCTTTATAGTCGTCACCACGATGCTGACACGATCTTCAAAGCCACAACCGTATATTTAGGACACCTGCAAGATGGCTTCAAGAATGGCAACAAGAAAAGCGTCCAGCACTATGGCAAAATTCTTCGTCTATTATTGAGTCGCCCGGTGTGGAATTGGGTGAAACGCTCGCTCAATCGTTTACAAGCTGATAACGAAGTCGGTTTTCAACATTATGTGTCACGCCAAATTAATCAACTTGCTGAGATGCTTAATAAACCGATGGTAACCGGCACTGAATTTCACGATATTCGGAAAATTGTCAGTCAGCAGGTCTCTTTTTTCGATACACAGCGCTCTATCGAGAATAATACTCCTCAGGTTTATGCCATCTCACGTTTTCTTGCCAATATTAACGGGCTCATGGGCGATAAGCATGATGAGATGGTCGCCGATAAGCTTTCAGGCACTCGCGAATATGAAACCCCTGCACCACTGGATAGCCATATCCGGGATTGTCTGGAACAACTGGTCGGGAAAATTGTCAGAGCCTAATAGCTAAGTAAATCTTAATTAGGCTCTCTTATAGGATAGAACGATGACACGTAAATTTGTCGCTGTATTACTATCACTGCTCCCTACCCTAGCGATGGCTAATAATTTCATTATTGGCCAACCTGTTAAACCCTTATCGGTATCCGATAAGGGTCAACTCGTCCTCACTGATAATAAAATTACCTATCAGCCGTGGGATAGCCAAAAGTTGGTCGGTAAAGTACGGATCATCCAATATATTGCTGGTCGAAGTTCAGCCAAAAAACAAAACGGCGACATGATCAAAGCGGTAAAGGCGGCGCAGTTGCCTACCGCTTATTTTCAGCCGGTAACCATTGTCAATGCGGATGACGAGTTATTCGGTACTGGGCTATTCGTGCAAGGGAAAATTGAAAAGAATCAACGCAAGTACCCTTGGGCTCAATTTGTTATCGATAATAACGGTAAAGGTAAAGTGCTTTGGCAATTACCTGCTGCTTCATCGACAATCATTGTAACGGATAAGCAAGGCAAGGTTTGCTGGCAAAAAGATGGTCCAATGACGGATGCTGAGGTGAGCCATGTGATCCAATTACTTCGCGAATTGGTCGCACAAGAGGTTGGTGGGTACTGAGGAAAGCAACTGCCGTAATTCTTAGCATTAAGAATTACGGCAAGGTTTTACGCTTTTAGCTCTGCAAAAGCACGAATAATGGCATCGATTTGCTCATCACTGTGCGCAGCGTTGACGCTACAACGTAATAATGTCATACCAAAAGGTGCCGCTGGCGGTAATACGAGATTGACATAGACCCCCTTCTCGACCAATGCACGCCACATTTCTAGTCCTGCTTCTTTAGATTCGATCATTACAGGAACCACTGGACTGACTCGCTCGCCAAGCTTATAACCGAGTTCTGCAAGGCCTGTGTACAGCCGATGTGCGTTACTCCATAACTTCTCACGCAGTGCCGTTGAGTGGCCAACTTGTCTTAACGACGCCCTGACTGAAGCGATACTTGCTGGAGAAGGTGATGCGGTGAAAATATAAGGACGGCTGCAGTAGCGTAATACATCCAGCTGTTTGCCACCCACGGCAAAACCACCGATAGCAGCAAGACTTTTCGAGAACGTCCCTAAGATGATATCGATATCGGCTTCAACGCCAAGCTCTTCAACCAGACCGCGACCTTTCTCTCCCATCACGCCAAAGGAGTGTGCTTCATCGACTAGGATATAACCACCGTAACGGCGCTTAATATCGACGATCTCTTTCAGTGGTGCGACATCACCCAGCATACTGTAAATGCCTTCAACGATGATAATCGCTTCTTTCGCTTTCTCACCTAAACGTTGCATACGACGTTCGAGGTCTTTGGCATCGTTATGTCGAAAACGGATGATTTGCGCGCCGCCTAATGCACAAGCATCATAAATACTGGCATGCGAGTCTTCATCGATAATCACCACAGCGTCCGGCGTAGCCAGAGCACTAATAACGCCCAGGTTTGCGGTATAACCGGTGGAGAAGACAATTGCGGTAGGTAAATCAAAAAAGGCTGCGATCTCTTGCTCTAGGGCTAAGTGTGACCCGAACGTGCCATTCGCCATACGAGAACCGGTTGTGCCCGTTCCTTGTAAGCGTAAGGCCTCTTGGCTCTCTTGGATAGCTCCAGCATCGAAAGTCAGTCCGAGATAGTTATTAGAGCCCGCAAGAATGATTCTTTTATCGCCAATTCTTCCTTCGGTCGCTGAATAGATTTCATCAATACAGGTTCCGAAAGGATTAATGCCCGATACTTGGAATTTTTGACGCTCTTCAACAAAGCGGGTGAATTTGTCATATAAACCCATTATTGCTCTCCAATTAAGGGTTCAATGGCGGCCACTAACTGCTCTGGTGTTTTCACATTCATCAGGATATTGATCGGGATTGAAATATCTAATTCATCTTCCAACATCATCAGTAAACGCATGACGTTCACTGACTCTAAACCGAGATCGTTAACTAAATCACTGTCAGGCTTAACGGTTTTACCTTCGGCGACTAGTTGTCCAAGACAATCAATAACATAATCGAGTAGTTGCTGTTTATTTTCCATTGCCATCTTCTTACCTAGAAATGTAAATCAAAATAGCCCGTCGCGAAGCGCACGTTCTAAGCGGATATTTGGGGTCCAACCGATATTACGAGTTATCGTAACATTTGTTGCTGACCAATCTCTATGCGTTAACTCGCCGATTTTACTCTGCGTTAGCATCGGTTCTTTACCGGACAAACGGCTAATTTGAGTCGAGAGCGTTGCAATGGTTTTGAGTAACGGTAGAGGGATTTTTATAACTTTGACCGGTTTTTGACGAATAGATTGGCCGATAGTTTGGAGATCTTGCCAGCGGTAACCTGAAGGGTGTCCGTCGCAGAGTTCGTAAGGCTCACTATGCTCGACTTTCGCCTCGATCCATTTGACCACAGCCTCTGCAAAATCATAAACATGCAGAAAAGATAATTGTGTCGCTGAGGAACCTGTCTGAGGGAGTAGGCCTCGTAATAACCAAGTAAAAACAGGATGAAGCTCTTTATCTCTTGGGCCATAAACAGCAGTCGGGCGGAAAATGCCTATCGATACGGATGCGGCTTGTGCCACCAGTTGCTGTTCCGCGAGAGCTTTGGAATGGGCATACCATGAAAGCTGTGGATGGCGAGCAGCCAGTGATGAAATAAAGAGGTATCGCTTACAACTGGTACCCTCTTCTGTGGCGCGAAGTAAACGTAAACTTCCCTCAATGTTTGCCTGCGTAAAGGTTGAGAAATTTTTACCTCTCACTTGACCGGCACAATGAATGACCACCTCAGCACCTGCGACTAACTCGGCCAATGACGCCTCATTTTCTAACGAGCCGCGTACCCATGTCAGGCCTAATTGGTTAGCATTAGTCGATGGCGAGCGGGTGAGCGCTCGCACATGAAATCCAGCCGATAACAGTTTCTCGACGATATGTGAACCGATAAAGCCAGTTGCACCTGTCAAGGCAACAGTTTGGGTCATTGCTTATTTCCAGCGAGTTGAAACTGTGGTTCAAAATTTTGATTCAAATAAAGTTTTTTTGCTTCAGCTCGTGCAGGCTTACCTGATGAAGTCCGAGGAATACTGTGAGGTGGTACCAAAACAACATCTACCGAGACGCCAAATTCATTACGAATACGTGATGAAAGTGAATGAACGATTTGACCACGACGTTCTGTTGAAGTCACTCGACATTGAACCTGTAAGATAATCCTTTCAGCATCGTCATGTTCTTGATTTGTCATAAAAGCAATAGCGTCACCGGTGCGGACTTCTGGCTCAGCTTCTGCCATATATTCAATATCTTGCGGCCAAATGTTTCGTCCACGAATAATGATAAGATCTTTTTTACGCCCAGTGATGTAGAGATTGCCATCGAGTAAATAGCCGAGGTCTCCGGTATCTAGCCAGCCTTTCTCTTGGATCTGCTGATGCGACTCTTTATCACGGAAGTAACCGCGCATTAAACTTGGACCCGCAATACAAATATGACCAATGCTTCTTTCCGCTAACGGCTCATCTTTTTCGTTACGGATAACAATTTCGTGCCCAGGCATCGCTTTACCGCAGTTAACAAAAACCGCTTGCGCTGCACGTTCGTCTTTTGGAGCCACGGCTTTACTTTCATATTCTAAAATATAGCGGTCAACTACGTTGTAACGCGGCCCAGTGCCTTTGTCGAAGAAACTTACGGCGAGTGTGTTTTCCGCAAGGCCATAGCATGGCATAAAAGTATCTTCACTAAAGCCGACTTGGCTAAAATGCTCTGTAAAGCGATCCAATAATCCAGAGGGGATAGGCTCAGCGCCGACACCGGCAATTCGCCAGCTCGACAGATCCAACTCGGCTAACTCTTTCTCATTACTTCGACGAAGACAAATTTCATAGCCGAAAGGCGGTGCAACAGAAACTGTACCCTTATTTTTGGTGATCAGTTTCAGCCATTGAATTGGACGCATGGCAAAATCTTGTGTACGCAGGTAATCGACCGAAATCTGCGTAGCAACCGGCGTCAATACAAAGCCTACCAAGCCCATATCATGATAAAAGGGAAGCCAAGAGACACAGCGATCGTCTTTTTTAAGCTTGATCCCATCGTGACTTATAGCGCGTAAATTGGCCATTGCCGAGGCTTGGGTGACAACCACGCCACGAGGAAAACGAGTACTACCAGAGGTATATTGCAAATAAGCGATATCGTCCTCTGCTACCGGAGGTAACTCGCTATTGGCTTCATGGGTAATCTGAGCAAAGGCTTCATGGCTTAAAATAGTCGGGGCGTTATAGTCACAGACGACTTCTTGCACCATCGGAAGCCACTCTTTGCTACTCAAAACAACAGATGCTTGGCAGCCATTGAGTAAGCCCGTGAGTTTTTTCACGTAGGATGCACTTTGACCGATACCCATAGGGATCGCGAGCGGCACAGCGATCAATCCCGCATATTGGCACGCAAAAAATGTTTCTACGAACTCAACACTTGTTTCTGCAATGAGTGCAACGCGATCCCCTTTAGTCAATCCTAAAGAAAGCAACTTATGAGCACCTTCTACAGCGTTTACTTTAAGAACACTGTAAGGTACTGCAGCCATTAGGTTATTACGGCGATCATAAAAATTCATGCCGGTTTTACCGAGTGCTGCATAATCCAAAGCTTCAGCTAGCGTTGCGAAATCTGCATAGCGGATTGGAAGTTGATGATGGGATTGAGTTGCAAACGTTGTAGACGCTTCCATATAGTGGTACACCTGTTGATACTAAAAGATATTGAGGAAGTTTAAGCTCTACACAGAGCTACCGACCAGAGTAGTAATTCAAGCATCTTCCAACTTACGATGATAAAATCGTCGCCTGCTCACCGTTCTCACACACACTTCACTTACCCAATTAAGGTGTTGATAAACGCCTCGTCCTGAACATAGTTCACCATTTCACAGCGAAGACGTTAGGTGAGTACTTACCGATCGCTCAATGCTTAACATGAAATTTTAGACAAATGCGAGTGCAGTGTTAAGGGGCTTGCTCTGAAAGCGCGCTGCAATTGTAAAGATCTTAAAATATCATGTCATAGGTAAAATGTGCGTTCCACTACTTTTAATACTAAATTACGTACTTACCACTACCCTGTAACGTTTTCTTTTAAAATCATGGTTTTCGTTACAAATTAATAGTATGTCAGAATGTTTTCACGCTAACTTTCAAAAAAAAATTGACAATTACTACCGTGACTGTTTCGATATACTAACACACTGCCGAGTCTATAGCCTCCTCTTTATTGCTGCTTGTTGCTGCGTTTCTTGCATGAATCGCATGGAGTGATTTGCTACCAATTTAACAATTACTTGAAGTAATGGTATTTATGATCTCAATAGAAAAAGTTTCGTCCAAACAGGATCTGAAAGCCTTCATCAATTTTCCCTCTACCCTATTTGCGGGTGACGAGAATTGGATCGACCCATTATTTGTCGAGCGTGAAGAACATCTCTCCAAAAAAAATCCCGCCTCAGACCACGTGGTCTGGCAAGCTTGGCTCGCCAAGCGCGGTTCTGAAGTCGTCGGACGCATCACTGCACAAATAGACTCCCTTCACCGTGAGTTGTATGGTCCTAACACCGGCCATTTTGGAATGATTGATGCGATAGATGATGAAGAAGTGTTTGCAGCGCTATTCAAAACGGCAGAAGAATGGCTTATTTCTCAAGGCGCCCATCAAATCACCGGGCCATTTAGCCTTAATATTAACCAAGAAAGTGGATTGCTGGTCAATGGTTTTGATACCCCACCTTCTGCATTAATGACGCATGGTAAGCCTTGGTACGGTAAACATATTGAGAAGCTGGGCTACAGTAAAGCCATCGATTTAATTGCCTATTGGATGAAGCGTACGGATCTACATTTTGAACCGAGTCTTACCAAGTTAATGGATAATGTTCGTAAGAAAGTGACCATCCGCCCGCTCAATCGAAAAATCTTCGACCAAGAGATGCAGATTCTGAGAAACCTTTTCAATTTAGGTTGGCAGGATAACTGGGGGTTTGTTCCCTTCACTGAACATGAATTTGCCACCATGGGCCAACAGCTCAAGTATTTGGTCCCTGACGATATGATCTATATCGCTGAAATTGATGGTGAACCCGCTGCGTTTATTGTTGGACTCCCTAACATTAATGAAGCTATTGAAGACCTTAAAGGTAAACTGCTTCCTTTTGGCTGGGCTAAAGTACTGTGGCGTTTAAAAGTCAGTGGCGTACGAACTGCTCGGGTCCCTTTAATGGGCGTTAAGAAAGAATACCAATTCAGTCGAATGGGGCCGATCATTGCTCTGCTCCTAATCGAAGCATTACGAGAGCCTTTCCGCCGTCGTAATATCGACGCGTTAGAAATGTCTTGGATTCTAGAAACCAATACCGGTATGCGAACGATACTTGAACGTATTGGCGCTGAGCCCTATAAAAACTATCGATTATTTGAGAAAAAGATTTAGTCGCTTTAGCGAATAATCACCGTGATAGCAGCGAAGAAAACTCGCCTGCTATCATTTAACCTTTGTCTAAAGATGACTCAACATGTCGATTGAAAAACACACTGGTTTAAAACGCCTAGTTTTCAGTATTAAAAACTCCTGGGCGGGAGTAACCGATGCATTTAAAACAGAAGATGCCTTCCGTCATATTTTTATCTTCAGTTCGCTCCTTTTACTGATTTCATTGACGCTCAATATTTCGAAGACACAACATATTCTGCTAATTCTATGCAGCTTTTTATTGGTCGTTATTGAATTACTCAATACAGCCATTGAAACAGTGGTTGATCGAATTTCTTATGAGATTCACCCTCTGTCTAAGCGAGCAAAGGATATGGCAGGTGCCGCACAATTAATCGCAATCGTCGCAACACTGTTAATCTGGTTGGTTGTGGTTTTCTAACCGACCCGTTAACTTTTAATCTGGGCGTTAATGAAACGGCTTTTCATCACGCCCTTGACCTTTTACTTAATTGCTTTCACCGCGACAAGAACACTGGCGAGAACCTCTTCGTAGGGTTTTCTTGAATCCAAATCTAAAATTTTGGCGCCATTATAGTTAAGCTGGCGCATGACACTTATCTTATCGCTTAACTCTTGATAGCTATGGTCAGGTTTCCGTGCAAACGCTGTCTCCACGTCAATATCCAAACGAATAATCAATTCAGGCTGATAATTAGCTAATTTCTGGTAAATCACGACTTCTTTTCTAGCCATCTCTTTGAGTAACCACCCTTTGACACGCTCAATGCCTAGACCTGGTCCGTCATAATGAAAACCTGAAATTTCCGCTTGTGGATAGCGGTCAGCAATGACCAATACGCCACTTTCCGCTAATGCTTTCGCTTTATGAAAGTTGGAAGAACGCCAGCAAGAGAGCGCGTACATAATAAAAGCGGCCCACAATGCAGGCGCTTCACTCCGCATACTTTGGGTTTTTTCAGACTTTTTAGCTAAACGACGCTCAAGCCACACACCAATAATGGGAAGCTTTTTAATTTTATCGCCGTCTTCGCCTGAAATAAGCCCTAAGTAACGGCGTTCAGTCTGCCGAATTTTCTGCATTTCTTTGATCAGATCAGCAGTGATGGTCGATTTACCAGAGCCATCACAACCGACAATAGCGACCATCCGCGGTATAACAATAGGCGTGACTGTAGGGGTAGAGGACGTATATGGATCAGAATGAGTAGTCATAATAGAGGTATTTACCGTTATCAGAATGAGTTGGGAAGATTGAAAGTATTATGAATGGCTTCCAATGAAGCCTTAAACACTTCGTCTTCAGGATCTCTGCCACATAATTCGAGAATATGCGCCCCATTAAACGTTAACGTTGGGATAACCCTAATTTTCTCGCGCAACGAGGCAATATCATGATCGGGTTTACGCGCATAAGCCGTCTCTTCATCAATCGATAAGCGAATCAATAAGGCAGGAGGATAGGATGCCATCCACTCATAAAGACGTTGCTCACGCTTTCTCAACATTTGGATCCATCGACTTCCCCCTCGGGCTTTACTAAGGTGTGGACCATCAACACGAAAACCCGCCACTTCTGCTTGCGGATAGCGGTCCGTCACCAGCAGTACGCCCTCTTGGGCACGACGTAGCATTCTTTTGAATTTGTAGGCACGCCAGCAGGATAGCAAGAAAATCACCGTCCCTTCTGCATTACCCGGAGGAGTATTCGGTTTCTCATGCACTTTATCGGATTTGCTGACCAAATAGGCTGCAATCTTTTCTCCCACCACTGGCAATTCGGTAATTTTTTGCTTAATAAAGCCAGATGATTGCCCTAAATAGACCTGTTCTACTGTTGTCCGTAACGCAAGAGTTTGAACCAATCTGTTGGCGAGTGTTGATTTACCCGAACCATCACAGCCGGTGATAGCAATGACACGTATGGGGGAGGATTGAGGAGATGAGGTCGAATTATTCACAATAACCGTTACACATTTTAATATTCAATTTCGCGCTATAGTAGAGGATTTAATACTAGTTGTCTTCCCTTCCCCCTTTAACTCATACGCTTCTCCTTAAGACGCACGTTACGCTAACGCCAAGCAGCCCTCTGGTATGATGCTGACTTAAGTATCTCCACATCACCCTTTTAGGAGGTTTTACCCTGTGATAACTGAGTAAAATCATTAATGATATTAAACAGGTTGTGGCAGTAAACGGAGAGTTTGTTACAAATAACCCCTTTCATTCTGTTCCCAACCGATAATTTGCAGCATAAACTGCTAAATTAGACAGGCTAAACTTCGGCAGAATGTATTGGTTTCTCCCCAGTTATTGAAGTGACATCACACTTTTGGTGATAGATGGGTTAAGCTATTTTGCTATTTTATCTCTCATTTATAACTATTCGTCTTTCCTAAAGTGTCAAACACGAGGTTTTTATGTACACCAAGTCCATTCCGGTTATCGCTGTTATAGGGAGCGATGGATCCGGTAAATCTACAGTCTGTGAGCATCTCGTGGGCACGCTTTCTGATTACGGGACAACCTCTTATGTCCATCTTGGTAAACAAGCAGGTAACGTAGGAAGAGTAGCAGCTAATCTTCCGCTGATTGGCCGTTCCGTAGGAAATAAGATCGAGAAAACCCGCGTAAAGGTAATCAAAACTCATCACACTACGCTTTCTGGATTGGTGGTCGGAATTTTCTTAGTTAGGCGTGTGCGCCGTTTTCGTAACATGCTTAAATTACGTAAACAGGGGCATATTATTCTAGCGGACCGTTACCCTCACCTCCAAGTGCCTGGTGCTTATGATAGCCTGACTCTTCCCACTACCGCGTCTAAAAACCCACTGATCAATTGGATTGCCAAACGTGAGCTCAATGCGTTTACGTGGATGACCCAACACCGCCCTGATTTAGTTATTAAACTGAATGTGTCACTTGATGTGGCATGTGCCCGTAAGCCGGATCACCGTCGTGATGCACTAAAGAAAAAAATAGAAATCACGCCTAAATTGGATTTTGGCGGTAAGAAAATTATTAATATTGATGCCGACCAACCTTTGGAACACGTTCTCTCACAAGTTGATCAATCTATCGGCGAGTTTATGACGGAACTGGGCTTCAAAAAAGTCATTAAAGGTGAAATTGCTTAAATCGATTCCATTTATAGTTAAGGGTATCAGCCAGCAGATACCTCTTAATTTATTATGTAGGCAATATGGCTGAACTCCAGCCTCTAACCCAGTGCTTTATTGTTTCTTTAGGCAATATTTTTTAAAATGGAGTGGCTAATTTGACGATCGCCACTCACTGACTCCTTGCACGCCAAAAAATTGATAATCATTATTTCCTTTGATTAGATAAACTTGAGCATGCTTATCCATAAAGACACGATAATCTTATCCAATTATTAACATCCTCAGGAAATAATAGATTTGCGTCGATAACTAATGACTACATAGGGAAAAAGAAAAGGTGATTATTTTTGATAACTTCTATAAGCATGAAATGCGTAATGATACAGATAAACTTCCCAAGGTATTATTTATTGATATCTATCGTCCTATGATTGAACTCGGCACCTTTATTGATAAGCTATTTTTAAATTTAATAACAGCCAACCCTTATGTTGAGTAACTAGTGGAAAATCTTGCGAAGTGGAATGACTAAAATATATTAATTAATGTAAATATACACTCTAGCGCTGTTCCCCCTCATTATTTATAACTATGCTGCCAAAAATTAAAAAATGTTCTTCATGCTATCGTAAACCGATTAATGAATAGCATGCATAAGCACATCCCATATTTAGAGGATAATGTTTTTCATTAAATCCATTACACTTTTAATAAATCGAAAATAGTTAATTGGAGCTAATGATGAGCACTAATTTCACAGGTGAAAGCCTCTTCCCCAAAGGCGAAAAAAATGATGCCTTTGCACAATACTTTATGGGTACAAGCTATCTCAGTATGCTATCCACCGAAGGGGTAAATATTGGGAACGTCGTATTTGAACCGGGCTGCCGAAATAACTGTCATGTCCACCACGCTGGTGGCCAAATTCTATTAGTGACTGATGGCTACGGCTGGTATCAAGCATGGAATGAGCCACCACAGGCCTTAAAACCCGGAGATGTTGTCAATATTCCTGCAGGTGTAAAACATTGGCACGGCGCGACGAAGGATAGTTGGTTTGCGCATGTAGCCATTGCCATCCCTGCCGAAGGCGCGAGTAATGAGTGGCTTGAGCCTGTTACTGATGAGCATTACGCGGCCTTAGCCTAAATCTTGGCCAAGGTAGCCTCTACCTTGGCGAACATGTAGCGTCCCTGTCTTGTCCTGCTAAATTCTCAATATCGCGCACAGCGATTCATTTCTGTCTTGTTCACTCATTTACAGGGCGTACCCTGACACACTGAATCGGGTCTATGAAGATCGTTACTTTATATCAGTTTTACCGGTTTGCTTTTCGAAATCGATTTTCCTTTTTGCCTCGAGGGCATTCAGGCAATTCTTACTCTGCTGATCATTCTGCTGCGTGCATTGCGTCAGTATTTTATTACGCAGTACGTCATCTTTCATAAAATCAGCCGGGGTATAGGCTTTATTACACCCACTTAAGGCTAGCAGCCCCATGGCTAAGAATCCATTACTCCACCACCGCTCCATCGTTATCTCCTCATAAATGCTCAGCATCAACATAGCACAAAACTTATCCTTACCCATTACTTATCTTGATAATTAATAAGGCTATTTTTCATCGCTAAGGTCATAAAAAATTCCATACTGAAAATGTTCTCCATCAACCGCTAGGTATGCGACTCGTAATGTTGGCCAGACTCTGGCGCGCAGTAATCTGCAATTAAAAGGGTGTTGATACGTTAATGCTGTCATCGCATCGATGACCCTGGTGAATACAACTCCTGATATCGTGTATTCGATAAGGTCGGGCGGGTATCGAGTTTACCATCCTTACCAAACTGGAGCTCATTTTTGGGCAATATATGCCCCCCAATAGTGACATCGTTTGTAGTGATATCTATCGACTCACGTCAGTCACTGTGTCACTGCTTGCAACGCTGATTATCAAATGCATAAGGTATTCAATTATTTCTCTACCCCCCGCTTCAATCCGGATGAATAACCAGTGATTCCGGGAAGCAATTAGTTCATCTCATAACATCGTGAGGTAGCAATATTTTGATCCTCACCACTGACTGCGCCCATCACGCTACACATAATGTAGTGCTTCCCTCTTCTCAATGTGACCGTGGGTCCGTTAGTGTCGCGCTGAGCAGTGATAAGCGTGGCTCCCTCATTGAGCAGTTTATCTAAAGGAACTGAAATAGGCTTCAGAGTGGTCGGTAGCTCTAGTGTATTGCCAGGTACTTTCGCGCCGGTCTCAGGTGGCCACTGTGCTAACGATAATGGACTCACCAATAGTGTTAAGCTGCTAAGGATCAGTGCAGTTATTTTCATCCTCAGATACCCCAAAAATTATTATTTAAAAATTGAGTCTAGCGTAATCGTGCTAGGCAACAGGACATGTCGTTAAATTTATTAAGATAAATCTGGCAGAGTGTGGAATTCTTTTCTAGGCTTAAAATATCACCCTAATTAATATCCCACAAGAAGAGGTCGGAAAGCATGAATATGATTTCAAAAGGATTGTTGGTCGTCGCTGCAATGACAGCTCTAGCGGGTTGCCAACGCCATAACAGCAGCGCACTTGAGAACGGTCGCCCTGTCGCCCCTAGCGGCCAATCAGTACCTGGCGGCCCGGTCGGTTCAGGTCCAGTCGGTCAGCCTCAATCTTAATAAGAAGGAGCCTCATGGGCTCCTTACTTTTTAGCAACAGCGCATGCCTCCCTTGCCTTTTCCTGCATATCTCGCCTGTTGACGCTCGCGAAAGAAATCTTCGTAACTCATTACTGGACTGTCAGGATGCTTAAGGTGCATATGTTGCACATAGTGCTCATAATCAGGAATTCCTACCAACATATTACCAGCCTGCGTTAAGCATTTCTTAATACGTCGTAATTGGTGGAAGATCATCTCTCAGTTACCTATGTATTAATGATGTGAACCTGATGACATCGTTTTCTTCGCGACATCTGGATCCAACTTAGTATACGGCGTTTCAAGATCCGTACGCTGTGACTGTCGAGTAGCTTGCCACCAAACTCTGATTCCGTAAGCAACAATGCCATAGACAACAACTAAGAAGAGAATACTCAATCCAGCATTAGTGTAGTTATTCACGACAATATGTTGCCAATTAGCAAGTTGATCAGAAGCCACTGAGCCAGTTCCCTCTAGGATTTTTTGGCGGTAGATACGCGCCATATAGAAAAATCCTTCTGCTTGCGGATTATCACTGAACAGCTTTAAGATTAGCGCCCAAGTCGTACAAATCATCAACCAGACCGCAGGCACAATGGGTACCCAGATATAGCGGTCCCGCTTCATTTTCGCGAGGATCACTGCCACCAGCACTAATGCAACGGCGGCGAGCATCTGGTTCGATATACCAAATAATGGCCACAAGCTTTTTACACCACCAAGGGGATCCACGACGCCTTGATACAGTAAATAACCCCATAAGCCAACGCACCCCGCTGTCCCTAAAATTCCGGCAAGCAGAGAGTTTGTATTTTTTAAGCTTGGAATAAAATTACCCAGTAAATCTTGGAGCATAAAGCGTCCGGCTCGCGTCCCCGCATCCAGCGCAGTTAAAATAAACAATGCTTCAAAAAGAATCCCGAAGTGATACCAGAACCCCATATCGATAACTGGGATGATGGTATGGAAGACCATTGCAATACCGACCGCTAGGGTGGGGGCCCCACCTGCCCGATTGAGGACAGATGGCTCACCGATCGCTGCAGCCGTATGTTGAATCGTTTCTGGAGAGATGATAAAGCCCCAGCTACTCACTTTGGCCGCAGCTTGTGCCGTAGCCACTTGCAGTTGCTGCATAATGAGTGCCGCATTATCTCCACCTAGCTCATGGAGATTTGGCATGGTAATCCCTAACCCAGCAGGCGGAGTATTCATCGCAAAATAAAGACCTGGTTCAATAATCGCGGCTGATACTAATGCCATTAATGCGACAAAAGATTCCATTAACATTGCGCCATAGCCAATAAAACGTGCATCGGATTCATTAGCGAGTAATTTAGGCGTTGTACCACTTGAAATTAAAGCATGAAAACCCGATACCGCGCCGCAAGCAATAGTAATAAATAAGAACGGGAAAAGAGCACCTTTCCACACTGGGCCATTACCACTGATAAATTGCGTTACCGCCGGCATTTTCAACTGAGGATGAAGGATAATAATCCCGATAGCTAACCCGACAATGACGCCTATTTTTAAGAAAGTCGCTAAATAATCGCGAGGAGCAAGAATTAGCCAAACGGGTAAAAGAGCGGAAATGAAAGCATAGCCAATCAACGCCCAAGTAATAGTCGTGTCTTTAAAGGTTAACGCTGGGCCCCAGTAAGGATCATGAGCGATGACACCGCCTGACCAGATGGCCAGAAGTAGTAATAACCCCCCAATAATTGATATTTCGCCAACACGTCCAGGGCGAATAAACCTCATATAAATGCCCATAAAGAGCGCAATAGGTAGCGTAGAACAAACGGTAAACACCCCCCAAGGGCTTTCGGCAAGTGCTTTGACGACAATTAACGCTAATACCGCTAGAATAATAATCATTATCAGGAAACAGCCAAAAAGTGCTAAAAATCCAGGAACTGCACCCATCTCCTGCTTAACCATTTCACCTAGTGAATTACCGTTGCGTCGACTGGAGATGAATAACACCATAAAGTCTTGCACTGCACCGGCAACCACTACTCCCGCTAATAACCAAAGTGTGCCGGGTAAATAGCCCATTTGTGCAGCCAATACAGGCCCCACTAAAGGCCCTGCCCCAGCAATAGCGGCAAAATGGTGGCCAAAAAGGACATAGCGGTTGGTGGGTACGTAGTTTAATCCATCACCATTGACAAAAGCAGGCGTGGCTCGGGTTGCATCAAGCCCAAGAACATTACGTGAGATATAAAGACTGTAGTAACGGTAAGCCACGAGATAGACCGAGATGGCTGCAATGACGAGCCACAATGCACTGATACTTTCTCCACGGCGAAGTGCAACGCCCCCGAGACATCCGGCGCCTAATAAAGCGACCAATAACCAGAGTAGGTGCTTTTTTATAAAATTTTTGTCCATAGTTTTCCTGTATTAATAATCATTTCCAAAAGCCAATGGCAAACCACAGCATCTTGTCCATAAATGCTGAGCGAAAGGTAGAATGGTATTACAGATATGGGAGTATGGTCACACGAATATTAAGGGTAATAAGGAAACAACGTCAGTTTTCAATCTGAGTGATGAGAAAAAGGTCTTTTTAACCAGGTTTTAAGGCTAATGCAGTGATATTGCGGGTAAAGTAGCGAAAATACAGCAGAGGCATAGCACAGGCCATTAGTCACTTCACGACCCACTGTGCTGATCTTTAAAAATATCAGAGTAATAGAAACGGAAAAGCCCAAGTTAGCATGCTAACTTGGGCCTAAATTTTGGCGGAACGGACGGGGCTCGAACCCGCGACCCCCTGCGTGACAGGCAGGTATTCTAACCAACTGAACTACCGCTCCGCGCTTGTCCCCCGTCGGGAACGCTGCGTATACTAATCAGGTTACTGATTATCGTCAATAATTATTATGCTGCCCAACGTTCGTTTGCTTCTTTTTCGATCAAACGATTATCGCCACAGGCATTGACCTGATTTTTTCATGATACGGTCCAAGTAAGCTTCGTGTTCAGTTTGTTCATTCTCTGTCGCATTAATAACGCGAAGTTGACCTGGGGCTTGAGCGGCTCGGTGCTGCGCTAACAAGCCTGACTCTGAAGACTGCTCGCTCTCACCGCTAAACGTTAGCAAAGTTTGCCCACCGGTCATGGAAAGGTAGACGTCGGCAAGAATCTCCGCATCGAGTAATGCGCCGTGCAAGGTCCGTTTGGTATTATCGATATCAAATCGTCCACAGAGCGCATCTAAACTATTTCGTTTCCCTGGAAACTGCTTACGAGCCATGACTAAACTATCTGTGATAGTACAGAACTCGCTAGTATGACCAATACCCTGCTTAAGCTTATCGAACTCGTAATCCATAAAGCCAATATCGAAGGGAGCGTTATGAATAATCAACTCAGCCCCTTTGATATAGTCGAGAAATTCTTTAGCGATATCACCAAATGAAGGCTTATCACTTAAAAACTCGTCAGAAATACCGTGAACACCAAAGGCTTCAGGATCAACCAGCCGGTCAGGTTTAATATAAACGTGGAAGTTATTTCCGGTTAAACGACGATTGATGACCTCTACGGCACCAATCTCGATGATACGGTGACCTTCATAATGTACACCGACCATATTCATGCCCGTTGTTTCAGTATCAAGGACTATCTGGCGGTTTTTTACTGTGCTCATAGCTCTCATTCCGATAAACTTACCGTTTTACCCAAGGAAGTCTACCAGATATGCGCAAACAGGTAGAAGTTTTCACCGATGGCTCCTGCTTAGGTAATCCCGGACCAGGGGGATATGCGGCGATTCTACGATATGGCCAACATACCAAAGAATTCAGCGAGGGTTATCAACTGACCACGAATAATAGGATGGAGTTGCTTGCGGCCATCATCGCTTTGGAAGCCCTATCGCAACCTTGTGAGGTTACCCTCACTACCGACAGCCAATATGTTCGTCAAGGTATCACCCAATGGATCCACAATTGGAAGAAACGCGGATGGAAAACCGCAGATAAAAAGCCGGTAAAAAATGTTGATTTGTGGCAGCGACTCGATCGGGCGTTAAAAGACCACACTATTCACTGGATGTGGGTAAAAGGCCACGCTGGGCATCCTGAGAATGAGCGCTGTGATGAGTTAGCACGTCAAGCTGCGAATCAGCCTACACTTTCTGACGACGGTTATTTATCCGCCTCATGATGATCGTCCAGTGAGCAAATTTGGCGGCTTACGTTGACAGCAGGTCGTAAGCGGGCCCCCTGTGTTGACGATCTTCTTTTCGCTAAGGTCAATGGGTAGGTTCGCTTACGCGCTAAAATGATGTTGTTACAACCAAGACTGGGAAAGTGGCGAGTCAGCATGCCCGACTGAGTACGCCAAGGAAGTATTTGCGTTGCACAACAACTGACAATTTCATAATTCAACAAGCTTAACCAATCGGTCAGGCGACTTCTCGGGTAAAAACGCGCTTTTTGTGCTATGCCCGGCCACCAGCGAGCGAGTCCTAATAAGCTATACGGATTAAACTCCGAGAGCACTATCCAGCCATCATCCACTAATACGCGATCAACCTCTCGTAACACCTGATGAGGATCTTTACTCCATGCCAAAGCATGAGTAATAAGACAGGCATCGATCGATTTACTCATTATTGGCAGTTTTTCGATATCGCCGACAAGGTCAACCTGATCTGCATCATGGCCGATCCTGACTTGATGGCTTATGGCGCAGCGACTAGTATCGATAGAGTGGCTTAGCGGCCCAATCTTAATGAAATGCGAACCGTAGAGTTTACTTAACCAAGGCTGTATCTCATCACTGATCACCGTCTGGAACTGTGGCCCCCAACGCAATGCACACCATTGCAAAGGGCTGGAAGGAGGACGACTGATTTTTGCAATCTTCATTAAGTAATCACTGGTTACATGATAAAGGAATCTTTATGAGCTTAACACTAACAGCCCTCCCCGCATTAGAAGATAATTATATATGGGCTTTGATCGATGACAATAATCGAGCCATCATTATTGATCCGGGTGATGCTCAACCCGTATTAGAGGCGATCGATAAACAACACTTGAAACTCGAAGCAGTCCTTCTGACGCACCATCACGCTGATCATACTGGCGGGGTTAAAGCTCTCACCGCACAGTTTCCTTCGTTACCGGTTTATGGCCCTCAAGAGACACTGAGTAAAGGTGCTACACAGCAAGTCGAAGAAGGTGACAGCGTTGAACTGCTTAACCACACCTTTAGCGTGATCGCCACCCCGGGCCATACCTTAGGCCATATTGTTTATTATGCGAAACCTTATCTATTCTGTGGGGATACGCTGTTTTCCGGCGGTTGTGGGCGGCTCTTTGAAGGGACTGCAGCCCAGATGTTTAACTCATTATCTCGCCTAAATCAGTTACCCAAAGAGACACTTGTCTGCTGTGCTCACGAGTACACACTCTCCAACTTAGACTTTGCCCATCGCACCTTACCGCAGAATTTAATGATCAGCGATTACAGAAATAAAGTAAAAAAATTGAGAGAGAACCATCAAATAACGCTCCCTACCACACTGGAAACAGAGCGATTAATCAATGTATTTCTGATGACAGAGCAACCAGAAGTGATCGCGCTATTCAATGATAATCCCGCCCTTACCAGTGCCGAACAACGCTTCGCCGAGTTACGTCATCGAAAAGACCAAGGCTAAGTTTAGGGTTGTGTTAGGCGGCATGCTCACGTATCATTGCCTGTCTTTTAATCGACCAATGAACTTTTATGAAGACTAAAGCGATATTTCTCGCCTCAGTCTTGTTGTTCAGTTGCCAAGTATCAAGGAGTGGTGCGGGCGAGCCTGAGCAACATGCACAGAGTCTGTCTTCAGCGAGTCAAGGAAGTGATGGTAATCTTGGAGAGCGCATGTTGTCTCCCCATTGGCAGGATGATGGGAATGCAACAGCACAAAACAGTGATCTCTGGAAAACCGTTAGCGACGAGTTGAAGATGAAGGTTCCGAATAATCCTCGGATCCGCGAACAAAAACTGAAGTATTTGAAGGATAAGAGTTATCTCCACGAGGTAACTGCTCAAGCAGAACCGTATATGTACTGGATTGTCGACCAGATACAGAAACGTAAAATGCCGATGGAGCTGGTACTTTTACCTATAGTGGAGAGTGCTTTTGACCCCCATGCAACATCCAATGCTAACGCTGCTGGAATTTGGCAAATCGTAGCAAGCACGGGGAAAAATTACGGATTAAAACAGACACAGTGGTATGACGGTAGACGCGATGTTGTCGCATCAACCACCGTTGCACTGGATATGTTACAACGTCTGAACAAGATGTTTCACGGTGATTGGTTGCTGACAGTGGCAGCTTATAACAGTGGTGAAGGTCGAGTTCTGAATGCGATGAAGTACAACCGAGCACGTGGTAAGCCGACCGATTTTTGGAACTTATCGCTGCCCAAAGAAACGACTGTGTATATTCCGAAAATGTTGGCATTGAGCCAGCTAATTAAGAATCCACATCAGTACGGGATTAAGTTACCGAAAGCGAATACCGGTCGAGCCCTAGCGAAGGTGAATATTGGTAAGCAAATTAACTTAACCCAAGTCGCCTCAATGACAGGCATCCCTGTCGGACGACTGAAGAGTTTCAATGCTGGCTACAAGCGCGGTACAACCGCTCCAAGTGGACCGCAATATGTAATGGTACCTAAATCGCATGTCGTTAGGCTGAAAGATTCTTTAGCCACCGAAGATATAGAAGCTGTGCAGCCTATGGCGGTTGCCGCAACGAGTTCAGTTTCACGTTATAAAGTTCGATCGGGTGATACCCTTTCAACCATAGCAGCAAAACACGGATTGAGCGTCCGAGCATTAAAGTCGATGAACAATTTACGTACTGCACAGGTACGCATTGGTCAGACCTTAGAGCTAGGCGGTCAAGATAAAAACAGCAGGCAACAACTGGCTGATAATGGAAATAGCATCACCTATAGGATTCGTAAGGGTGATTCTCTTTCCAGCATCGCAGAGCGTCATGGCGTGAACATCAAAGATGTTCTGCGCTGGAATGGTAGTTTGACGCGTGATGAACAATCGCTGCAACCAGGTAAGAAACTGACGTTATTCGTTAATAACTCTTAATATATCGACTGAAAAAGCTGTTCGTCCTGAACAGCTTTTTTTACTCAAAAAAAATCCAGCCACCTTGTTTGTCCTTTACTTGTTCAACTAATACAGCATGCGCCATTTCAAGAGAGAAGTCGGTGGTCTCGCTATGCTGTTTATCGGCGGTTTGTAGAGGAAAGTGTGCCATTAAGTACTCGTCCACCTCGTTATCACCGCTGCTTTCACTTTCTAACGGTGACGGTTTAGCCAGCGCCTCATCGGAAAGCGTCACCGTATCAAAAAATGCCCACACCCGGTCGTAAAGCTGCTGCGCGGAAAAATGCGAGGATTGTAAGATAATCTGTAACCCCCAGCGGTCACGATAGACACGCTGGCGGCAGGCAACGGCGTACCCCACGGCTTCAACTTCCCGTAATTGATGATAAAAAGCACTTTCGTAATAGCCCGCAAGCTGATGGTAAACCGTTAAGGAGTGCGGTGAAATCAGCTTATAGGGAATAAAAGCGATTAACGTCGCCTGTTCACTGTCGCTTGACGTGTAATGCAACGTACGCTGTAACGGGAATCTATCGGGTTGTAGTGAATGCCAGTTGATAGGTAAGGCGCTAAGCATCGCTTGTAAGGAATCTGCGTCACGTTGTGTAGGTCCACTATAAGAAACCGTCCACCGATCGAGGTTATCAGCCAATAAGCTTGGCATATTCTGTAATAATTCTTTTAGCGACAGTGCTGCATAGGACTCAATCGAGCTTGTGGGGAGTACGCTTGGCCAGTAGGTAATTAAGTTAAGCATGCAATCTTTAAGATCGGCGAAGTGATCGAAGCGAATATAAAGGAGATCATTCCCGCTGACCTGTTGCCAAGTAACTTTTCCTGCAGCATGCTTCGCTAGGCTAAACACCGGCGATAACGCTTGTGTTAAGGCTTCTCGCACTGTATCGGAAATCGCTGCCCCAGCGGCAGGCCGTAGCACTATTCGCACACCCCTCGACAGATCGTTATCGTAGTGAAGCGGCACTTGGCGGCCACTATTCGGTGGTATCTCGATGATAGCTGACTTAGGGCTAAGTTGTGGGTAGAAGATAAAAGAATAATCTCTGGCTAAACGGATAAAGCTATCCAGCATGCTTGCACGAAATTGACAATACAGGCCTTGGCACTCTACTTCCTGTGTCGGAGTATCTCGTCGGCTGCGTAATAATGCATAGCTTTTAATGGAAGAGAGAGCGTGTTGTAGACGACTCTGCTTCAATTCCCCTTCAGCGGACGCAGTAAAAAGGAACCCTAATGCATGCTCCCGAAGAAAGTCCATAGCCGGTAACTGTAAGGCGCGTGCTTGTGCTAAGCGATGGTAATGACCGAACTGTTTAGGAGAAATTCGTGACACTGCCGCTAGCCACTGCTGCCATATACCTAAACTTTTCTTAACATCTTGATCTGAAAAATCAGCGCCTTCAATCCATAGGGTAAAGAAAATTTGCTGATTATCGTGATAATGACGCTCCACACGCACGGAGAGATAATGTCCAAGCTCATGACTGATTACCTGACTGAGTGAGCCGGGTGCGTTATCGGTCATTAGTTCGACTAACACAGGCCAGTCACTCAAAGTGCTGTTCGCTAAAACAAGAGTGATCCCTAATCCAGGCTGTTTAGCGAGACAAATTTCCCCCTGCCAGTTCTGCCATCTAATCAATTCACTTTCTGCCACTCGGCTTCTGGGCTGCTGATCCACTATCACAGGATCGTCCGTCATGGCAAAACAGCCACTAACCTCCACATATTGCTGCTGACAATCTAGCGGCGAAGCTATCCATACCTGACTTTTGTCTAGGTTATAACCACTGGAATAAAAGCGCTCGAGGGCGTCACCGAGCGTTGTCGTGTTCTTCCCGAATGTCTCTAAATTACCAATATGGAAATCAGCAAATGCTACCGGGTGGGTAATTTGACTATGGAGTGCTGCACTGGCTAGGGCATGAGGTGAGGCAGAATAGAGTCGATACTCTTCGTCAATAACAGCGGTTTCACGCAGGAGATCCGAAACTGCGAAACGCGGTGCGGTTAGCATATCAGTCAGGCGTAACAGCCCTTGGCTAAGATCAGCCGGATCTACCTCGAAATAGTAAGCGGTATAATTCTGTTGGGTCGTCGCATTAATTCGCCCTCCTCGCTGCTGTACCCAAGGCATAAGGCGCTGTTGTTCGCGAAATTGCCTACCACCAGAAAAAACCATATGCTCGGTAAGGTGAGCTAAACCGGGCCACTCCTTTGGCTCTTGATGGCTGCCGACGGGAAAGATCCATACCACGGCAGCACGACGCAAATGTGGCACATGCTGTAAATTCACCTCAAGACCTGAGGATAATCGGTAATGCCGAGCCTCATTGATCGCGCTCATTCTTATACCGACGTTTTAAAAATTAACTCTGAATTACGCTGATGCCTAAATTGCAACTGTTCAATTGTCATCTGACAATGATTAGCTTCTTCTCTCGCTTCAAGAATTTTTCCATGATGCGCAGATTTACTGCATACAGGATCGGCATTGTCTGCATCGCCGGTTAGCATAAATGCTTGGCAACGGCATCCGCCAAAATCTTTCTCTTTTTCATCACATGACCGGCAAGGTTCGGGCATCCAGTCATAACCCCTGTAACGATTGAAGCCAAAAGAGTTATACCAAATATCATCCAACCGATGCTCTAACACCGATGGGAACTCGATCGGCAGTTGGCGTGCACTATGACAAGGTAAGGCTTTACCATCTGGCGTGACATTCATAAAAATAGCGCCCCAGCCGCCCATACAGCCCTTAGGACGTTCTTCATAGTAATCAGGCGTTACGAAGATCAGATTAGTCAGGTTGCCTGAAGCAGACATTTTCTCACGGTAGGCCGCAACCACTTTTTCTGCGTCGGCGATCTGTTTTCTGGTGGGGAGAAGTCCTTCCCGATTAAGTTGCGCCCAACCGTAGAATTGACAAGTCGCGAGTTCAACATCATCCGCTTCAAGTTCAATACACAACTCAATGATCCGATCAATTTGATCAATGTTGTGTCGGTGTAGAACGAAATTCAGCACCATCGGGTAACCATGCGCCTTAACCGCCTTTGCCATCTCTAATTTCTGGGTAAATGCTTTCTTGGATCCTGCCAAAGCGGCGTTCAGTGTTTCGTCGCTGGCTTGGAAACTTATCTGAATATGATCAAGTCCGGCTTCGGCGAAAAGATCCAATTTTTTTGCGGTTAACCCTATCCCAGAAGTAATAAGATTAGTGTAAAAACCCAACTCGCGCGCAGCAGTAATAAGCTCAGGCAGGTCTTTACGGGTCAGAGGTTCTCCACCTGAAAAGCCTAGCTGTACGCTGCCCATGGCACGGGCTTGTTTGAAGACCTCAATCCACTGAGCTGTTGTCAGCTCTTCACTTGCCCGTGCAAAATCGAGAGGGTTTGAGCAATAAGGGCATTGCAGTGGACAGCGGTATGTCAGCTCAGCGAGAAGCCATAGGGGCGCTTTAATGTCTGGATTACTTAGCATCGTTCAGTAAAATCCATTTTTGACGGTAAGCCGCCTGTAAAAAATCAATCACGTCCTCGTCCACCCCCCCCGCATCAGGAAAGCGTGTATTGAGGTTTTCGATGATCAGATCGACGCTTGCGACACCATCGACCAATGACAAGATCATTGCTGCCGATTCATTGAGTTTGGCCATTCCTTCTGGGTATAAAATTACATGCTGTTGTTGGGTCTCTTCCCATTGCATGCGATAGCCACGACGGAAACAGGGTACTGCTGATAAAGTCATCATCTTTTATACCAAACGCGTAGTGTGCCAGACCGGTTGGTCAGTCACTGTGTGATAAGGGGCGCGATCTAAGCTGTAAGCCATGGTCATTGCATCGAGCATAGCCCACAGAATATCGAGCTTAAATTGTAAGATCTCCAACATACGCGTCTGTTTCTCTGCCGTATCGAAAATCTCCAAGGCTAATGATAGCCCATGCTCAACATCCCGCCGAGCTTGACCGAGACGACTGCGGAAATAGAAATAGCCTTCTTCTTTGATCCAAGGGTAATGTTGTGGCCAGCTCTCTAGACGCGATTGGTGAATTTGCGGCGCAAAGAGTTCGGTTAACGAACTGCAAGCGGCTTCCTGCCAATCAGCACGGCGTGCGAAATTTACATAAGCATCGACTGCGAAGCGTACACCGGGTAACACATGTTGTGCAGACAACAACTCTTCACGAGTTAGCCCAACCGCCTCACCAAGTTGTAACCATGCCTCGATTCCCCCTTCACTCCCCTCGTAACCGTCGTGATCAAGGATACGCTGTACCCATTGACGTCTTACACTTGGATCGGGGCAATTCGCCATAATGGCTGCATCTTTTAACGGGATATTTATTTGATAATAAAAACGGTTTGCCACCCATCCCTGAATTTGTTGTTTTGTTGCTTGGCCGTTATGCATAGCAATATGATAAGGGTGATGGATGTGGTAATAAGCCCCTTTTTCGCGTAGGGCCTGTTCAAAAGCTTCTGGTGTTAGCGTTTCGCTGACGTGCATTTTATTCTCCCAACGTGATTTCCATACCATCCCAACTGACTTCGATGCCCGCCTTGTCAAGGCTTGCTCTTTCCGGGGAGGATTCATTAAGTATTGGGTTAGTATTGTTAATATGAATTAAGATTTTACGCTTGGCTTTCAACGTTGCCAACATCGCTATCATGCCTTTCTCTTCGGAAAGCGCCAAATGGCCCATCGCTTTTCCCGTATTCAGCCCAACACCGGTTGCGGCCAGCTCATTATCCTGCCAGACGGTACCATCGATTAATAAGCAATCGGCTTTATGCAACCATGGCAATATCACTTCATCGGGCTCGCCTAATCCCGGAGCATAAAGCACACTCTGCCCCGATGATTCATCTTCAATAAATAGTGCAACATTATGACCCGGTAAGGGCTTATCACGCCAAGGCGAATACGGTGGTGCATTACTGATAATAGGAATAGGCGTAAAACGCAACTGGGTACAGACTTGGGTTTTAAAAGGTTCCATCGGCACAATCGTCTGATGGATTAACCCGCCGTTCCAGTGAGCTAGCATCGGAAAAATAGGGAAGCCGGTCGATAAATCCTGATGTACCTCATCAGTACACCAAACTCGATGTGGACACCCTTCTCGCAGGCTCAAAAGACCCGTGCTGTGATCGATCTGACTATCGGTAAGGATTATATCGCCTACCGTGGTGCCACGTAGATGACCGTGTTTCACAAACTCAGGTGTATGGCGAATTTGCTCAGAGATGTCTGGAGAAGCATTACATAACACCCAGTCTTGGCGATTATCACTGATAAGTATCGATGACTGTGTCCGAGGTTGCGCAGGGATTGAACCTTCTCTGACGCCCTGACAATTAGCACAATTACAATTCCATTGGGGGAAACCACCACCGGCGGCAGAACCCAGTACTTTGATAAACATAGAAGTGTCGATTTAAAGAGAGGAAGATGCCCATACGAGAGTACGGGCATAGATGCATTGCTTAGCGGTTAGAGATGTACAGAGTGATTTCCATACCTAAACGCATATCTTCAAATTCTGGCTTTTTCCACATGGTGATATCCTCATTATTATGATTTAGGTAACAGTTCATTACCTTCGGAGTGTAAATGTTGCGCTAATGTTTCTCCGAGGTCAACACTAAACCAAAATTAATCGTTATTATTGACCCCAGGTACGTTCGAGAACCTGTAGCCAATTTTTATGCATTATTTTTGCTAAGCTTTCATCGGAAAAACCACGCCGACGAAGGCGCTCGGCCAGTAAAGGTAGACCTGTGACATCTTGAAGTGATTTTGGTACCGATACACCATCAAAATCTGAGCCTAGTGCAAGATATTGCTCGCCAATCAAATCAGCAACATAACAGAAATGATCCACTAATATTTCCAAGTCTGTCTCTTCACTTCGTGCACCGTCAGGTCGAATAAAAGCATTACCAAAGTTGATCCCTACGACACCACCAGTATCACGAATCGCTAACAGTTGTTGGTCAGTAAGGTTACGTGGCTGCGCGCAAAGCCGGTGAACCGATGAGTGACTAGCAATAAGAGGTTGGCTAGAAAGTTGAGCAACCTCCCAAAAAGTGTTCTCATTCATATGGGAGCAATCAATCATTATTTTTTTATCAGCTAACTGCGCGATAAGTTGTTTTCCTGCCGCCGTTAATCCAGGACCACTATCTGGGGTACCAGGAAAACTACCGGTTACTCCTTCTCCATAGGCATTGTGGGTATTCCAAAAAGGCCCTACACTTCTTACACCTGCTTGATAAAAAGCATCCAGAGAGGTATTTTCCGAGGCCAATGCATCGGCTCCCTCTATGTGAGCAACAGCCGCAAATATATGTTCTTTTTTACATTGATACAATTCTGCTGCGGTAGTACAAAGTTTAATTTTTCCTTCAGACAGCCTAATCAGTTCTTTTAATATCGCGAGCTGCTCCCACATAACGTCTAATGGATTATCCAATTTTTTAGCATGGTGTGGGTACTTCTCAACAATATAATGCTTAGGCGGAATGAAAATGGCAAAAAGTCCACCAATAAGGCCTGTCTGCTGAATACGGGGGAAATCGAGATGCCCTTTAACCGCACTGAAAAAGGCGCTAGGGGTATCGGGATAATTCAGCCATAAGTTAAGTAAAAGATCATTATGGCCATCAAAATATTTCATCATCTGTTGCTCTCTACGTAAAACTAAATTCGGCTAACAGTGGGTTATGATCCGACGCATCTGTTTTCAATACTCGAGCGTGCTCGACAGACATACCTCGATAAAAAATAAAATCGAGGGGGCGCCCGAAGGCGGTTCGGCGGTAGTCTTCCGAAAAGCGTACTTCTTTCAAAGACTGGTCACGTATAAATGTGTATAGAGCATTCATACGTTGTCGGCTCCAAGAATTGAAATCGCCTCCCATTATCACTGGTCCCTGATGAAGACGCATTTGCTCACCTACTGCCGCTAGCTGCTTACGATAAATATCAATTCCAAGACTGAAATTAACCGCATGGATATTGACTACCAATAACATTCGACCATCAGGCATGGGATATACGGTAATGAGAGCAGATTTTACCATACGCAGTAGCGGCTCACGCTCATGTAGTGGGCAGCAAAAGACAGCCGACGTACCAGATAATGTCATGACGCCTGAGGGATGTTGAGGTAATTGCAAGGCAGGAACCTGTTCCACCGAAATATGATGTTTGGTTGCATAAGCAATCAACGCCGGCGTAGTCTGAGCTTCTTGCAGTAATATTAAATGGCTATCTTTACCTAGTCCTAAAAGCACTGATTGCCAATCAGCTCTCTGTTGCTTGAAGATATTCCATACAAGCACTTTCAAGGTTTTATAGACGGGTAAACGTGCACCTTCAGGCAGGCTATGTGTAAGGGGATCACTATTTTCTGGCGCAAAGATAATCTCGTCAGGTTGACCTGCGACATACCTCACTGCATAGGCTTTTTCACGCACCCTTTACCCTACCTCTCTACTCAATAATCTGTATTCATACTACGCAGAGCCAAGAAAAATACCAAGGTCTGGAACACATCTTCTCTGTCTAACGATTCAAGTTCTGGACGAAATTTAACATAGATCAACTTATCAGCAGAATATAAATGATTCTCCCCTCTATCGATGGGGAAATTATGCTTACTCATCAATTTATTATGAGGAATGGTATCCATAGAAATAAAATCAAAGCACTTTTTAACCTTGTGTTAACAAATATCCCCCTATAATTTATAAGGTCTTACCTCAATTTAATAGGCCACCGAGCGATAGGCCGAACAAATTGAAATAATACGGGGATATTCCATGAGCCAAGATCCATATGTTTCCTCTCGGCGGCGGTTTTTGCAACGTTCACTCACTCTTATTCCACTTGCCGCAGCAAGCGGAAGTTTTCTCACTCATGAAGCACTCGCCGCAGAAAAAAAATCAGAATCAATTACCGAGCACTATGTCCCCGCTTTTTTCAATAATGATGAATGGCGGGTTGTTATTGCAATAACCGATCGATTAATACCTGAAGATGAAATGGGTTCAGGTGCGGTTAGCGAGGGCGTACCGATTTATATTGATAAGCAAATGGAACTGCCTTACGGATATGGGCATTTATGGTATATGCAAAGTCCATTTTCTGACGCTGAACCTGAGCTGGGTTACCAATCTTCGTCCGTACCAAGAGAAACTTGGCGTCGGGGGATTCGTGGACTTAATCAATGGTGTCACAAACAACATAAGGCCGAGTTTAGTCAGCTTGACCATGTAACCCAAGAATCTATTCTGCATAAAATTGAAGATGGGGCATTAAATTTTCCTGAAATATCGGGGAAATTATTCTTCACTCAGGTACTCGAAAATACTAAAGAAGGATATTTCGCTGACCCACTACACGGAGGTAATCAAACGCTTGCCTCATGGAAATTAATTGGTTATCCGGGAGCCCGAGCTGATTATCCCCAAGTATTAGATCACCCAAATCAACCTTATCCATTAGGCCCAGTCAGTATTTCCGGAAAGAGGAATGGTTAAAATGACCGTTAAAAAACCGGATGCAGATATCGTGATTGTAGGCTTTGGCTGGACGGGGTCATTAATGGCAAAAGAACTTGCTGACAGTGGACTTAAAATTATTGCTTTGGAGCGTGGAGAAGCTCGTGATACTTACCCTGATTTTGCATACCCCAAGATTACGGATGAACTCACTTATGGTATTCGGCTGAAGCTTTTTCAAAATGCATCAAAAGAAACCGTCACCATCAGACATAATTCAAATCAAACCGCACTACCCTATCGTCGTTTTGGCTCATTCTTACCTGGTGATGGAGTGGGAGGCGCTGGCAGTCACTGGAATGGGATGTTATGGCGGCCATTAGAAGCCGATTTACGCATGCGCAGTATGGTGATTGAAAAGTATGGGGCAAGCTTTATTCCCGAGGATATGACTGTTCAAGATTATCCCTTCACCTACGCTGAAATGGAACCTTACTTCGATAAATTTGAGAAGATTTGCGGCACTGCAGGACAGGCAGGTAATATTCAAGGTGAGATCATTGAAGGAGGCAACCCTTTTGAGGCCGCCCGTCAAAATGCTTATCCAACCAAACCCTTAAAAGCTCAGTATGCGGGTATTCTTTTCAGTGAGGCAGCTAAGAAATTAGGCTATCACCCTTTCCCAGTACCTGCAGCGAATTGTACTGAACCTTACACTAATCCGTACGGTGTGCAGATGGGGGTTTGTAACTATTGTGGATTTTGCGAACGTTTCGGCTGTTATAACTATTCTAAGGCCTCTCCACAGTCCAGTGTATTACCAGCATTAAAGCCATTTAAAAATATTGAGTTAAGAACCCAGTGCCAAGTAATTAGAGTCAATACCGATTCTACTGGACAACACGCAACTGGGGTGACTTATATTGATGAAAATGGACAGGAAGTTGAACAACCCGCAAATCTAGTCATCCTAAGCGCATTTCAATTACACAATGTTCGCTTATTATTGCTATCAAAAATAGGTAAGCCTTACAACCCAATCACTGGTGAAGGGGCAGTCGGTCGTAATTATGCTTATCAAATGAATGGTGGTATTAGCCTATTTTTCAAACCAGACAGTATATTTAATCCTTTTGCAGCAACAGGCACTACTGGGATGTTCATTGATGAATTCAATGCCGAGAACTTTGATCACTCAACGCTAAACTTTATCGGTGGAGCCACCATATCAGCTACGACCACAGGTGGCCGTCCAATACAACAGATGACAATCCCTTCCAACGCACCGAAATGGGGCTCTGGCTGGAAACGTGCGATTCGCGACAATTATTTGCACTCCATGAATGTAAGCTCTTCTGGTTCGGTAATGCCCTATAAACAATGTTATTTAGACCTTGACCCAACTTATACCGATGTTAATGGTCAGCCCCTACTGCGTATGACGTTTGACTGGCAACCCAATGAGTTAAAGATGACTCACTTTATTGGTCAAAAATCTGAAGAAATCGTTAAACTTATTAACCCTGATCACTATGAAATGAAATATATGGGAATGGATGCACATTATGATGTCCGTCCCTACCAGTCTACGCACACCACAGGTGGCGCGGTGATGGGTAACGATCCTAGAACTAGCGTAGTCAATAAGTATCTTCAAAGTTGGGATGTCCCCAATGTCTTTGTTCTTGGAGCCTGTTGCTTCCCACAAAACCTCGCTTATAACCCCACTGGAATTGTCGGTGCTACCGCTTTGTTTGCTGCAAATGCAATACGTACGCGTTATTTAGCGAATCCAGGGCCTTTAGTTCAGGTCTAACTCAGGGAGAGCCTCTTATGTTGAAGTGGAATACTCAGTTATCTGCACTTTCCCTACTGGTACTTTCACAATCTTGCTTTTCTAGCCCGGCCCTCAATGCGGGACAAGAGCTCGTTGCAGCAGGAGATTGTGTTGCTTGCCATACGGCACCTGGTGGAAAAAACTTTTCTGGCGGATTGAAAATGTCGACACCGATAGGTGCGATTTATTCTACAAATATCACCCCAGATAAAGAGAACGGAATTGGCAATTATACTTATGATGATTTCGTGAAAGCGGTGCGTGGCGGGGTCGCGAAAGATGGGCATCACCTCTACCCAGCAATGCCTTATATTTCATTCGCCAAAATTACTGATGCCGATATGAAGGTGTTATATGACTACTTCATGCACAGCGTTCCGGCTGTATCACAAAAAAATCAGGATAGTGATATTCCTTGGCCATTGAATATACGCTGGCCACTAGCACTCTGGAATCAGCTATTTTATGACGGTAAAACCTATCAAAAAGACCCACGGAAAAGTGCAGAATGGAATCGTGGAGCATACTTAGTTCAAGGGCTTGCACACTGAGGTACCTGCCATACACCTCGAGGAATAGGATTCCAAGAAAAAGCGCTTGACCAACATCATCCAGCGTATTTAACAGGCGGGACTCTGGAAGGTTGGCATGCTTCCGACCTAACTGGCAATATTAAGGATGGTTTAGGCCGGTGGTCAACCAGTCAAATCGTTGAGTTCCTTAAAACAGGGAGAACCGATCAAAGTGCCGCATTTGGCTCAATGACTGATGTCATTGAACATAGTACTCAATATCTTAGCCAACAAGATTTAACGTCCATCGCTATCTACCTCAAATCGCTAAAACCCTCTACTGATAAAGCTGTTGCACCCAAAGAGAATTATACGACGCGTATCGCATTACTCAAAGGGGACATGTCACAGAAAGGGGCACAAGAATATATGGATAACTGTTCTGCCTGCCATAGAATAGATGGGCACGGTTATACAAAAACCTTCCCAGCATTAGCCCTTAACTCTGCAGTATTAAGTGATGACCCGTCATCACTGATCAATATTGTACTGAGAGGAAGTAAAATGGCCGTCACTCAGGGTGCTGTTACAGGCTTAACCATGCCTGACTTTGGCTGGCGATTAGATAACCAGCAAGTTGCAAACGTGGTCACGTTCATCCGACAAAGTTGGGGCAATAATGCATCGACAGTAACTAGCGACCAGGTAGAGAAATTTCGTAATATGGATTCGACTTCAGAAAGAAAACAGTCAGATAATAAGATACATAAATAAATGCATGGGTAATCCGTTGTAAATTTAACGGTTTACCCCTATTAAGTGATTCACTATCACAATGCAAAAAAGCCATATCATTGCTGATATGGCTTTTTATTTAATAAGTGGCGGAACGGACGGGGCTCGAACCCGCGACCCCCTGCGTGACAGGCAGGTATTCTAACCAACTGAACTACCGCTC
>NZ_JABBFR010000021.1 GCF_018494065.1 Rosenbergiella gaditana
TTCATAGAAATCTCCCCTGAGTTCAGGTTAGTAGAAAATTCTACTTATGAACACACCGATTTTTCGGGGGGATTACCGTATGGTGCCGGTGTATAAAAACAGTCTAATGTTAAATTGAACCCGTTTTCAATTAATTACAGTATCGATAGTAATCCATAGTTCGATGGATAACGAAACATCATTTCAATGCTCCCTTTACTATATAAAAAACGTTAAGGAGCTAAACATGATCGCTGTACTTTTCGAAGCAGATACTCAACCAGAGGCCGAGACTCGATACTTTGAGTTAGCTTCAGAACTTAAACCGCTGCTGAATACAATACCTGGGTTTATTGATATAGAACGATTTCAAAGTCTTCGTACGCAAGGGAAAATACTCTCCCTATCATGGTGGGAAGACGAAAAATCTATCGCTATATGGAAGCAAAATATGGCCCATGCTTCGGCTCAAAAAGAAGGTAAAGAGGATATTTTTTCTTACTACCGTATTAGAGTTGCAAAGGTTTTACGCGATTATTCATCGAAAAAGGAGAATGAATGATATGTATAACATCCATGTTATTTTGAAAAACCAGCCGGGATCTCTCGCAGAATTTGGGAAAATTTTAGGTGAAAATGGAATTGGGTTAGAAGGTGGAGGTGTGTTTTCTACCGACAGCATATCAAGTCATGCTAATTTTCTGGTCGAAAATGGAGAGGCAGCACAAGAAATCCTCATAAAAGAAGGCTTCAAAGTCCTAAGCATATCTCAGCCAATTATTAGAAAGCTGAAGCAAGAAAAACCAGGTGAACTAGGAAGCATAACAAATGCCATTGCCTTAGCGGGCATAAACATACTAGTTCAATACAGTGACCATAATAATAGACTCATTCTAGTCACGGACAATGATAAGCTTGCCAGAGAAGTCACTATCGATTGGGCAGTTTGACTAGGGAAAAGTCCACACGTGATAGAAGAAGATTCGATAATTCACATTGAAAACCAGATGTCAGCTATTGCTGGAGCAATAGCTGAGCCTGCAAGAGTGAAAATCCTATGCTCGCTAATGAATGGGCAAGCATGGACAGCAACAGAGCTGGGTACAATATCGGGAGTATCTCCGTCGACAACAAGCTCACACCTAGATAAACTGGTTAAATCAGGCTTGATAAGCTGTCTTCAACAAGTCCGTCATAGATACTACAGCATTACTCGGTGTGAAATTGCTGAACTATTGGAGAAAATGATGGCAATATCTATTACTCCAGTACCTATTCTCAAGACGAAAACCCCATCACATTTGAGACATGCAAGAACCTGCTATGATCACCTAGCAGGAGAAGTTGCAGTTAAAATCTACCAATCGATGTTTGAACAACAATGGCTGTCTGGTGATCAAACATCCTTAAGCAATCATGGGTTAGAACAATTTGAAAGGATAGGTATAAAAATCAATTCTGGTTCTAAGCGTAAGAAAGCCTGTCCATGTTTGGACTGGAGTGAAAGGCATTTTCACTTAGGTGGTGAGGCTGGCGCTAATCTGCTTAGCTACTGCTTGGAGCAAAAAGTAGTAATAAAAACAGTTGGTCATAGGGAAATATCAATAACAACGAAAGGGAAAAAATTCTTCCAAAAATGGTTCAATGTCTGCCCCATATTTTAATATCTACTATCAACATGGATGAAGGCTTTTCATCCTAAGTTTTATCTCCTCTCCCCACCAAGATCGCTTAGCTGAATTCTGACGCTATGAATCGTTAGACACACAAGTGACTAACGGCTGGCTTCTACTCATAAAAAAGCCCAGTATGCTTGCAAGTAGCAAAACTGAGCTTTTTCATTTTATAAATATTTTGTCCATTTTAGATCTATTTTGTCACGCTTTAGATCTATTTTGTCCGTTTTACAACTATTTTGTCATCCCACACTATTTTGTCATCCCACACTTGCTTATTACTCCACCGTCACCGATTTCGCTAGGTTACGAGGCTGATCAACATCAGTTCCCTTAATCAGCGCAATATAGTAAGAAAGTAATTGTAATGGGATAGTATAGATAATCGGTGCAAGGACGTCTTCTACATGCGGCAGAGGAATAATTTTCATATTCGGGCTATCGCTAAAGCCAGCGTCTTGATCGGCGAAGACATAAAGTAATCCACCGCGGGCACGCACTTCTTCAATATTGGATTTTAGCTTTTCCAGTAACTCATTATTCGGCGCAACAATAATGACCGGCATATCTGCATCCACCAGCGCCAACGGCCCGTGTTTTAGCTCGCCCGCCGCATAAGCCTCAGCATGGATATAAGAGATCTCTTTAAGCTTTAATGCCCCTTCCATCGCGATAGGATATTGATCGCCACGACCTAAAAACAGTGCGTGATGCTTATCAGAAAAATCCTCTGCAAGGCTCTCGATATTTTTATCTTGCGATAAAATTTGTTCAATACGGCCAGGTAGTGCTTGCAGCGCATGGATAATCTCATGTTCAACCGCTTCAGGCTTACCATTCAGACGAGCCATCTGGGCCACCAGCATCAATAATACCGTCAATTGGGTAGTGAATGCTTTAGTGGATGCCACGCCAATCTCAGTGCCCGCTTTGGTCATTAAGGCCATATCCGATTCGCGTACTAGAGAGGAGCCATTAACGTTACAAATGGTCAACGCCCCTAAGTAGCCGATCTCTTTGGATAAGCGTAGCGCTGCAAGGGTATCTGCCGTTTCGCCAGACTGCGATAAGGTAATCAGTAGGCTGTCGGGACGTACCACCGATTTACGGTAGCGGAACTCTGACGCTATCTCAACATCACAAGGCACCCCAGCAATCGCTTCAAACCAGTAACGTGAAACTAAGCCGGAGTTATAAGAGGTCCCACAGGCGACGATTTGAATATGTTTCGCACGGGAGAGTAGAGCAAGACCAGACTGACCCAATTCACTGAGATCGATTTGCCCATCATGAAAACGCCCTTGTAGGGTGTTTTTGATCGCAATCGGCTGCTCATAGATCTCTTTTTGCATATAGTGACGATAAAGCCCTTTATCCCCGGCATCATATTGCGCGGAAGACTCAATCACCGCACGGGTAACCGGCGTCTCATCACGTTGAAATAAGGAGACAGTCCGGCGAGTCACTTCTGCCACATCGCCTTCTTCTAAAAAGATAAAACGACGGGTTACAGGTAATAACGCCAGCTGATCAGAAGCGATAAAATTCTCACCGACGCCCAAACCAATCACCAGAGGACTGCCCGAACGTGCGGCAACCAGCACAGAGGGGTCATTGCTGTCCATAATGACCATGCCGTAGGCACCGCGGAGTAATTTAATCACGCGTTGAACCACTTCTCGTAAGCTGCCACCCTGCTTTTGCTGCTGCTGGTGGATTAAGTGAGCAACCACTTCGGTATCTGTTTGCGAGGTGAAGGTATAGCCGTCAGCGATAAGTTGTGGGCGCAGATCATCATGATTCTCGATGATACCGTTATGCACCAGCACAATGTTATGGGATACGTGAGGGTGAGCATTCACTTCGGATGGAACACCATGTGTTGCCCAACGAGTGTGAGCAATCCCTGATCCACCCGTGACGGGCTGCTGCTCAACGGCATCGACCAAAGCTTGTACCTTACCTAAGCGGCGTACACGGGTTAACTTGCCCTGTTGGTCAGCCACTGCCAGGCCAGAAGAGTCATAACCGCGATATTCAAGACGACGCAGACCTTCTAATAAAATTTCAGCAATATCACGTTGTGCTACCGCACCCACTATTCCACACATAACATTATCCTAAACTGGTTGAATGTAAGCCGTTTTCACGAATTACTTTTTCTTTCTTGAGGGCTGCCAATCGGCTTTGCTTAACTGTTCTTTAGGGTTATACGCTAACGATGCTGACGCAATATCACGCATAACCGTGGTGCCTGCAGCAATAGTCACGCCATCACCGACCGTAACCGGTGCAATAAGCTGAGTATCTGATCCCACAAAAACATGGTCACCAATCACCGTTTGATACTTATATTTTCCATCATAATTACAGGTGATAGTCCCAGCGCCAATATTGACATCACCGCCAATCGTCGCATCGCCAAGATAGCTTAAATGGCCCGCTTTAGTCCCTTTACCTAACTGAGATTTTTTAACTTCGACGAAATTGCCAACGTGAACCTCTTCTGCTAATTCTGCGCCTGGGCGTAACCGTGCAAAGGGACCCACAGTACATGCTGTCCCCAGCTGGGCGCCATCGATAACACTGTAGGGGCTAATCTCCGAGTTATCACCAATCACACTATTGCGAATGATACAGCCCGCCCCAATTTTGACATTATTTCCCAGCACAACATCGCCTTCGATAATGACATTACAATCGATGTCAACATCGCGGCCATGGGTCAAATTACCGCGAAGGTCAAACCGTGAGGCATCACGTAACATGACACCCGCTAATAGTAACTGCTCTGCGCGGTCGTGTTGATAGATACGCTCTAATTGTGAGAGCTGTAAGCGATTATTCACACCTTCGGTTTCGCTCTGTTTAGCAGGGTGTACCGCACAAATTTCTCGGCCTTCGCGATAAGCAAGCTCGATAATATCGGTAATATAATATTCGCCCTGAGCATTATTATTGTTAAGCTGACTTAACCAACGCTTAAGGTCTCCACCGTTGGCTAACAAAATGCCGGTATTCACCTCATTAATTGTGAGCTGTTCGGGTGAGGCATCTTTTTGCTCAACAATTCCGGTTATAGCATGGCTATTGCGGAGAATACGTCCATAGCCTGTTGGATTGTCGGTAATCACCGTCAGTAACGCGATACCACCTTGAGGTTTTGAGGCGTGTAATCGGCGTAAAGTGTCTGAAGCGATAAGCGGCACATCACCGTAAAGCATCAAAATATCTTCATCATCGTTAAAAGCGGGCGCCGCTTGTTGCATGGCATGCCCTGTCCCTAGCTGTTCTGCTTGGTATACCCAATGCAATGCGGGATCGGCTAAATGACTTTTCAGTAATTCGCCGCCATGACCATAGACGAGATGGATATTTTTGGCTTCGAGGACTTTCGCTGTATCAATGACGTGTTGCACCATCGGTTTACCTGCCAAGCTATGCAACACCTTCGGAAGGTCGGAATACATCCTTGTACCCTTGCCTGCTGCAAGGATCACCACACTCATCGCTTTACTAGACATACAGATCCTAATTCGTTTAATTCGCTCGAAAAGATATACGCATTACGACACAGAATACACCATATTTCTCTTACCAAAATTAGATATTGTTAAGAAAAACAACAAAAAAAATGCCAGCCGGTGAGGGCTGGCATGATTCAGAGCACTAGGCCTGATTACATCGCTTTTTTGGTCAGTTCAATGACCCGCAGCTTGGCAATCGCTTTCGCCAGTTCCGCAGAAGCCAGGGCATAATCAACATCAGTGTTGTTTTTGCTTATTGACTCTTCAGCTTGACGCTTCGCTTCAAGCGCCTGCGCTTCATCTAACTCTTCGCCACGGATAGCGGTATCCGCCATCACGTTAACGTCATTAGGCTGAACTTCCAAGATACCGCCAGAGAGGTAGATTACCTCTTCGCTATTATCTTGTTTAACGATACGAACCAAACCAGGCTTAATGGCGGTCAGTAACGGAGTGTGGCCGTGAAAAATCCCTAGCTCACCTTCGCTACCTGACACCTGGATATGTTGAACAACACCAGAGAACATCTCTTTCTCTGCGCTGACAACAGTCAGGTGAAAACTTTTAGCCATAATTATTCTCCTGGAAACTGTAATTACAGTTTCTTCGCACGCTCAACGGCTTCTTCAATGGCACCAACCATGTAGAAAGCCTGCTCTGGCAGGTGATCGAATTCACCTTCCATGATGCCTTTAAAGCCACGGATTGTATCTTTCAGAGAAACATACTTACCTGGTGCGCCAGTAAAGACTTCCGCAACGAAGAACGGCTGAGACAGGAAGCGCTGAATCTTACGAGCACGGGAAACCAGTAGCTTGTCGTCTTCAGACAGTTCGTCCATCCCAAGGATAGCGATGATGTCTTTCAATTCTTGGTAACGTTGCAGTAATGACTGAACGCCACGCGCCGTATCATAGTGATCTTGACCCACAATTAATGGATCCAGCTGACGACTGGTAGAATCCAGTGGGTCAACCGCTGGGTAAATACCCAGAGAGGCAATTTGACGGCTCAGTGTCACTGTTGAATCTAAGTGAGCAAAGGTGGTCGCTGGTGAGGGATCAGTCAAGTCATCCGCAGGAACGTAGACCGCTTGAACAGAGGTGATTGAACCCGCTTTAGTCGAAGTGATACGTTCTTGAAGAACACCCATCTCTTCTGCCAAGGTTGGCTGGTAACCTACTGCTGAAGGCATACGACCTAACAGTGCTGAAACTTCGGTACCGGCTAGGGTGTAACGGTAGATGTTGTCGACAAACAACAGTACGTCACGACCTTCGTCACGGAATTTCTCAGCCATAGTCAGACCGGTCAACGCAACGCGTAGACGGTTTCCTGGTGGCTCGTTCATTTGACCGTAAACTAACGCAACTTTATCGATAACCTTAGAGTCAGTCATTTCGTGATAGAAGTCGTTACCTTCACGAGTACGCTCACCGACACCGGCGAACACTGAGTAACCTGAGTGCTCGATTGCGATGTTACGGATCAGTTCCATCATGTTTACGGTTTTACCTACACCGGCACCACCGAACAGACCAACTTTACCGCCTTTCGCAAATGGACAGATCAAGTCAATAACCTTGATACCTGTTTCCAGAAGCTCAGTGGAGTTCGCCAGCTCTTCGTAGCTTGGTGCAGCGCGGTGGATAGCGTTCACTTCCACAGTGCTACCGTCTTCGTTCTGAATGTCACCTTTCATATCGATAGGTTCGCCCAGAACGTTCATGATACGTCCTAAGGTTGCTTTACCGACTGGTACCTGGATAGGTTTAGCCAGGTCAGTTACTTGAAGACCACGCTTCAAGCCATCAGAAGTACCCATTGCAATAGTACGAACAACACCACCACCTAGTTGCTGTTGAACTTCCAGCACTAAGCGAGCGTCGCCATTTTGAACCTCAAGAGCATTGTACACCTGTGGTACTGCATCTTGAGGGAATTCGACGTCAACGACCGCGCCGATAATCTGGACAATCTTTCCAGTTGCCATCTTGAATCCTCTACCTAATTCGTTACCTGGTTAAACCGCGGAGGCCCCCGAGACGATCTCGGTAAGTTCCTGGGTGATGCTGGCCTGACGAGCTTTGTTGTAAACCAACTGGAGCTCTTTGATCAGGTTTCCGCCGTTGTCGGTTGCAGCTTTCATCGCCACCATACGTGCGGCCTGCTCGCTGGCCAGGTTTTCCACAACACCCTGATAAACCTGAGATTCGACATAACGGCGCAGCAAAGTATCCAGCAACGCTTTCGGATCGGGTTCGTACAGGTAGTCCCAAGTTTTCGTCTTCAACTCTGCTTCGCCTTCAGCTGGCGGTAACGGCAGCATCTGGGTAACGGTTGGGGTCTGGGACATCGTGTTGTTAAATTTGTTGCTAACGACGTAAAGCTTGTCGATACGACCTTCGTCGTAGGCTTGTAACATCACCTGAACAGGACCGATAATATCAGCCAATGCAGGTTTATCGCCTAAACCACTTGCTTGAGCGACAATGTTACCGCCAACAGCTTTAAAAAATGAGAGCCCTTTTGATCCAATAATGGCCAGATCACTCTGAACCCCTTTATCAGACCACGCTTTCATTTCAGTCATTAACTTTTTGAACAAGTTAATGTTCAAGCCACCACAAAGCCCGCGGTCGGTAGAAACGACCAAATAGCCGACGCGCTTAACGTCACGCTCATCCAGGTAAGGGTGCTTGTATTCCAGATTTCCTAACGCTAAGTGACCGATCACTTTGCGAATAGTCTCTGCATACGGACGGCTGGCTGCCATGCGTTCCTGCGATTTACGCATTTTGGAGGCGGCTACCATTTCCATCGCTTTGGTGATTTTCTGCGTATTTTTTACGCTTCCAATCTTACTACGTATCTCTTTTGCACCGGCCATGAGCTTCTCCTCAAAGTCAGGCGGCCTGCTTACTCAGCAAGCCGCAAGACATTACCAGGACTGGGTTTTCTTGAACGTTTCGAGGAGAGCTTTGAACTTCTCTTCGATTTCGCCGTTGTAATTACCAGACTGGTTGATTTCCTGCATCAGTTCCGCATGCTCACGAGCAGCATAAGCCAACAGAGCAGATTCGAAACTGCCGATCTTAGACAGTTCAACATCACCCAGGAAGCCACGCTCAGCAGCAAACAGAACCAGACCCTGTTGAGAAACAGACATTGGCTCGTATTGCTTTTGCTTCAGTAACTCAGTCACTTTCTGACCGTGATCCAATTGCTTACGAGTCGCTTCATCAAGATCTGAAGCAAATTGGGAGAATGCTGCCAATTCACGGTACTGTGCTAACGCGGTACGAATACCACCAGACAGTTTCTTGATGATTTTGGTCTGCGCTGCGCCACCCACACGAGATACAGAGATCCCTGGGTTAACAGCAGGACGGATACCGGAGTTAAATAGGTTCGATTCTAAGAAGATCTGACCGTCGGTAATTGAGATTACGTTAGTCGGAACGAACGCAGAAACGTCACCTGCTTGAGTTTCGATGATTGGCAGAGCGGTCAATGAACCGGTCTTACCTTTCACTGCACCTTTAGTGAAGTTTTCAACATACTCAGCGCTAACACGTGAAGCACGCTCTAGCAGACGAGAGTGGAGATAGAAAACATCACCAGGGAATGCTTCACGTCCTGGTGGACGACGCAGCAGCAGTGAAATTTGACGATAAGCAACTGCTTGCTTAGACAGATCATCATAAACGATCAGCGCGTCTTCACCACGGTCACGGAAGTATTCACCCATCGCACATCCTGCATAAGGCGCAAGATATTGCAGTGCAGCAGATTCAGAAGCTGAAGCCACTACGACGATAGTGTTAGACAGTGCACCGTGTTCTTCTAATTTACGAACAACGTTCGAAATAGTCGATGCTTTCTGACCGATAGCAACGTAAACACACTTAATGCCTGAATCGCGTTGGTTGATGATTGCATCGATCGCCATTGCGGTTTTACCGGTTTGACGGTCACCGATGATCAGCTCACGCTGGCCACGGCCGATTGGAATCATCGCATCAACCGCTTTGTAACCTGTTTGTACAGGCTCATCAACGGATTGACGGTCGATAACACCTGGAGCAATCATTTCAACTGGAGAGAAACCGTCGTTTTCAACAGGTCCTTTACCATCGATAGGTGCGCCAAGAGTGTTAACAACACGGCCTAACAGGCCACGTCCAACAGGAACTTCTAAAATACGGCCAGTACACTTCACTTTCATGCCTTCGGCAAGATCAGCGTAAGGGCCCATAACTACTGCACCAACAGAGTCGCGCTCTAAGTTCAGTGCGATAGCGTAACGGTTGCCGGGTAGGGCAATCATCTCACCCTGCATAACATCATTGATGCCATGAACACGGATGATCCCGTCGCTTACAGAAACAATAGTACCTTCATTGTGAGCTTCGCTCACTACATCGAACTGAGCAATACGCTGCTTGATCAGTTCGCTGATTTCGGTGGAATTCAGTTGCATATGCTCCAGTCCCCTTAAGACTGCAAGACGTCTGCTAGACGATCTAGACGGCCACGGATACTTCCGTCGATGACCGTATCACCCGCACGGATGATGACGCCTGCCATTACAGACTTATCGATTTTGCAATTCAGCTTAACTTTGCGTGATAAACGTTTTTCCATCGCGGCACTGATTTTAGCCAGTTGCGCTTCATTCAATGCGCTTGCAGAGATAACGTCGACTTCCGCCGTTGCTTCATACGCATCACGTAATTGAATAAAGCTTTCCAGAACTGCAGGAAGCGCGGTCAAACGACCATTTGTAGCCATTACCTTCACCAGGTTCTGACCATGGGCATCAAGTTGATCACCGCACACAGCATTCACAGTGGCAGCCGCTTTTTCAGAGGCAATAGCACCTGAAAGTAAATCAGCGAGCTGCGGAGTGCGAACCACTTCTGCGGCAAATGCTAGCATGCTCTGCCAGCGATCAATAGCTTGGTGCTCAACAGCAAAGTCAAAAGCTGCTTTGGCGTAGGGGCGAGCTACAGTAATAAGTTCAGACATCAGCCCCTCCCTCCTTACAGTTCAGCGACCAGTTTATCAACGATGTCGCTGTTAGCAGCTTCATCCACGGAACGCTCGATGATTTTCTCAGCTCCTGCGACAGCCAGTAACGCAACTTGCTTACGTAGCTCTTCACGGGCACGTTTACGTTCAGCATCAATTTCTGCCTGCGCTTGTGCGACGATCATAGTACGTTCAGCATCTGCTTCAGCTTTCGCGTCTTCCAGAATCTGTGTACGACGTTTGTTCGCCTGCTCAATAATAACCTGAGCGTCTTCTTTGGCTTTTTTCAGCTGGTCGGTCGCATTAGCCTGCGCGATATCCAAGTCTTTCTTTGCTTGTTCTGCAGAAGATAAACTGTCAGCAACTTCTTTCTGACGTTTGTCGATAGCAGCCATAATTGGCGGCCATACGTACTTCATACAAAAGGCGACGAACAGGATAAATGCGATGGCCTGGCCGAGGATTGTTGCATTAATGTTCACAGCACAATGCCTCTCAATAAGTTAACTTGCTCTGCCGCTTGTCGTTATAACAAGCGGCAGACTCTGTTCTTTCGTTTGTTAGCTTGCTTAACGCGTCGCCAACAACGTTACTAGGCGACGGCAAACATCACATAGAGACCCAGACCTACAGCGATCATAGGAATAGCATCCACCAGACCCATAACAACAAAGAATTGAGTACGCAGCAGAGGGATCAGGTCAGGCTGACGAGCAGCGCCTTCCAAGAATTTTCCTCCAAGGATGCCGATACCGATCGCAGCACCAATAGCTGCCAGACCCATCATCACAGCGGCAGCCATGTACAGCAGATCCATATTCACGTTTTCCATGACAGTCTCCAGTTTGTTTCAATTAAATCAATAGTGTTATTTAAAAATCAATGTTCTTCAGATGCCATCGATAGATAGACAATCGTGAGGACCATGAAGATGAAAGCCTGTAACGAAATAATCAGGATGTGGAAAATGGCCCATGGCACATTCAGAACCCACTGTGACCACCACGGTAACAGACCTGCAATCAGGATAAAGATCAACTCACCCGCATACATGTTACCGAACAGACGCAGACCCAGTGAAACAGGCTTCGACAGTAAGCTAACACCTTCAAGAATCAGGTTGATTGGGATGAAGATCGGATGATTGAAAGGTTGTAATGTCAGTTCTTTAGTGAACCCACCTACCCCTTTCATTTTGATGCTGTAGAACAGAATCAAAATAAATACGCCCAAAGCCATAGACAATGTCACGTTTACATCAGCTGATGGGACGACACGTAATGCTGGCAGACCTAATACATGCTCACCAATATATGGCAGCAGGTCAATAGGTAGCAGATCCATGAAGTTCATCAAGAAGACCCAGACGAAAACTGTCAGTGCCAATGGAGCGATGAGTTTGCTTTTGCCATGGTACATATCACGTACGTTGGCATCGACAAAACCTACAACAAGCTCAATTGCCGCCTGAAGCTTACCTGGCACACCGCTCGTTACGTTTTTAGCAACTTTGCGGAACAACACCAGAAAGATCAGTCCCAGGACAACAGAAAAGAACATAGAGTCCAGATTCAGTATCCAGAATGTTGCCGGAGCGTCGTGCGCATTCACCAACTGGAAAGTACGTAGGTCGATCTGTAAATGCGTCAGATGGTGACCAATGTATTCCTGTGGGGTTGAGATTTCTCCTGCGGACATGATGCTTCTTACCCTTTTTTGTTAATTACAACCGGTGCGATAACTTGTACTACACACACCGACAACCAGCTTATTGCAAGGGGCCAAAATGCAGCCCCACACACACCCAACGCCACAATCAGCATGATGATGGTTGAAACAACCTTCATCGCTTCACCGAATGCAAAGCTCCAGGCCACACGCCCTTTTGCTGGTGATTGCCCTTGCAGGCGCCAGGCCAGAAACGTAAATAGGATATTTGGCAACCAAGCCGCTATCCCTCCTGCTAGAGCAGAGGCTCCATAGTGAGTGCTTTTCAAGATAAAAAGTAAACTCAAAACAATAAGCGTTCCGAGTTGAATCATCAGTACAGCTTTAGCCAATCGCATACTGTAAAAGGCTAATGACATAACGTGATAATTCCTCTTTAACCTAAAGGGTATTTCGTGTGCTTAAAAAAGCTGCTGTGGTCTCTTAAAGAGTGAACAGCAAAAGCCGTGCAAATTATACGGGGAGCACCTACGATTTCAATCTGTAACTTGCGAAAAGGTGAACAATTATTTAAATTTCTTTCAGAAAAGCGCAATTACGGGGATTATGGGTAAAAAAATAACGTTAATAACTCAGAACACGGAAGAGAATAGGTGTTTTTATTAACTTAAATAAAACATTTTATAAACATACCGAGAGTCGCAACTGGTTAACATTAGTGATTACAAGGTTATTATCACACCTAGATATCATGGACTTTGTAATAGTTGTGACTAATTATTTTATAATAATAGTTAAGCATAAAAGCAAAAATATCGTGATATTACACCTTTGCTTTTCGTCCTAACCTACACGTTTATCTAAACACGCGCGGCCTTTTGTGCTTCTATGCTACCAATTCTTTCATTACGATTCCTTCCATTCCTACAGAGTAGGAGTCATTGTTCAAAGTTTTTGCATATGCCAACGTGCAAAAATTGAGCACATCAATATTTTATTCTTTGTAACCATATAATTAAATTGGATTTTTAATAGTCTTTATGAAAAAAGGAACCTAAACGGTTCCTTTGATTAGATTTTTTTAAGTATAACTAAATGTCGCTCTTCATCAAGCTGAGGCACCATCAATCGGTGTGCGGTATCGATCTCAATGTTTGAGGGTAAAGATTCGCACTCTTCAGCTGGATATTGGCCCTTTAATGCATAAAAACGACCATGGCCTTCAGCCGGAAGATGCTGACACCAGTGCAACATATCATTGATTGAAGCAAAAGCTCGGCTTATCACACCATCAAACGGTGGTGACGCAGGATATTCTTCAACACGAGATTGCACTGGTACAATATTTTCGAGTTTCAGCTCATGTTGTACCTGCTTTAAGAATCTAACACGTTTTCCCAAGCTATCGAGTAACGTAAATTCAGCATCAGGCTTTACAATAGAAAGCGGAATACCGGGTAATCCAGGCCCAGTCCCCACATCAATAAAACGTCTGCCCTGTAAATAAGGCGCGACAACAATACTGTCCATAATATGGCGTACGATCATCTGTTGCGGGTCACGGACAGAGGTAAGGTTGTAGGCTTTATTCCACTTATCTAATAACTCGACATAAGCGACCAGTCGTTGTTTTTGTTGATCGGTTAGGGTAATAGCCGACTGATTAAGAAGTTTTGAAAGTTGTGTAATCACAGAATCTATTCCGAAAGGGAGAGAAAGTTTTCACTTCCTCTCAAAAGACTTATGCGCTTTTCCGCAGCAATCCTTGCTTTTTAAGCCAAATTAGCAAAATTGAAATGGCAGCAGGGGTGATACCAGAAATACGGGAAGCTTGACCAATTGAAGAGGGTTTGTGGTCGTTAAGCTTAGCCACCACTTCATTCGATAACCCATTCACATTTTTATAGTCGAGATCGACAGGAAGTAACGTATTTTCATTACGTAAGTGTCGGGTGATCTCTTCTTTCTGGCGGGCAATATACCCTTCGTACTTAACTTGTATTTCAACTTGCTCGGCAGCCAAAGGATCGCTAACGGATGGCGTAAATAATGATAATTCGGTCAAGGCTTGATAGGTCATTTCAGGCCTACGCAGTAGATCTTCACCGTTCGCTTCTTTGGTTAATGCCGCACTCAGCACTTGATTTAACGCTTCAATGTTCGCTGATTTTGGATGAATCCAAATATCACGTAAACGCTGACGCTCAAGCTCAATCATTTCCAGTTTTTGGTTAAAAGCGGTCCAGCGAGCATCATCAACCAGTCCTAATTCTCGACCAATCGCGGTTAAACGTAAATCGGCATTATCCTCACGTAGCATTAAGCGATATTCAGCACGTGAAGTAAACATACGGTAGGGCTCTTTGGTGCCGAGTGTACAGAGATCATCAGCTAAGACCCCGATATAAGCTTCATCACGTCTTGGCGTCCACGCATCTTGCTCTGAGGCGTAGCGTCCAGCATTTAATCCTGCAAGTAACCCTTGCGCTGCGGCTTCTTCATAACCGGTTGTCCCATTGATCTGTCCAGCGAAGAATAAACCGTGAATATGCTTACTCTCCAGTGACAGTTTTAGATCGCGTGGGTCAAAAAAGTCATATTCAATCGCATAACCAGGCCGAATGATGCGAGCATTTTCCAATCCTTTCATCGAGTGGACGATTTGCATTTGGACATCGAAAGGTAGACTGGTTGAGATACCGTTAGGATAAATCTCGTTACTGGTCAGCCCTTCAGGTTCTAAGAAAATCTGGTGTGCATTGCGATCAGCAAAGCGCATCACTTTATCTTCGATCGAAGGACAGTAGCGTGGGCCAATACCTTCAATGATCCCCGCATACATTGGACTACGATCCAAATTATTACGGATCACTTCATGAGTCTGTTCGTTAGTATAGGTGATATAACACGCCATTTGTTCTGGATGTTGCGCAGCATTTCCCATGAATGAGAATACCGGGCTAGGGTTATCACCGTGTTGTGGGGCTAATTGACTAAAGTCGATAGTACGCGCATCAATACGTGGCGGAGTACCTGTCTTTAAACGATCGACACGTAGAGGCAGTTCACGTAAACGGCGAGCCAGTGGGATCGAAGGCGGATCACCTGCACGGCCACCACTAAAGTTATCGAGACCAATATGAATTTTACCGTCTAAGAAGGTTCCAACGGTGAGTACCACAGAACGAGCTTTAAATTTTAAGCCCATTTGAGTAACAGCCCCTACAACCTGATCGTTTTCTACGATCAGATCATCAACGGCCTGTTGGAATATCATTAAATTAGGCTGGTTTTCGAGTGCAGTCCTTACCGCTTGACGGTAAAGAACTCTGTCTGCCTGCGCACGGGTTGCCCGTACCGCGGGACCTTTGCTGCTGTTTAGTATCCTAAACTGAATGCCTGCATGATCGATCGCTGTTGCCATCAATCCACCCAAGGCGTCCACTTCCTTAACCAGATGGCCTTTACCGATACCGCCGATCGCCGGATTGCAGGACATCTGTCCCAATGTATCGATATTGTGAGTCAACAATAGCGTTTTTTGGCCCATACGAGCCGCAGCCATTGCTGCTTCTGTGCCAGCATGACCCCCACCAATGACAATAACGTCAAAAGGATCTGGATAAAACATGAAGTGTACCTCGGTTGATGAAATCTTTCGGACTGGATGTCCAGGTGATGAATTCTACTTAAATTATCGCATTGGGGAAAGTGGCTCGATCCTTAAGGTTTAAAAGAAAGATCTTTATTCTGTATATGATCTTTCTGTTAGATCTACTATTAGGATCGACCTTTTCTGTGGATAACCATTAATTCTTCAACAATATCAGGATATTCAATGGGATCATTTCATGTGAATGATCGGTGATCGTTATCCGTATAAGCTGGGATCAAGATCGGTAGTTATGCACAGCTCAATTCTTAACCTAAAGTTATAAGGTGGATAACCACCGGTTTTGAGCATGATTGCCGCATAGTTATCCACAAAGATTGGATGATCTTTATGATAAAAACAGAGTAAAAAACTAGGGATCTAGAAAAAAAGACGATCTAACACGGGGTTAAATCTTCTCTATCCACTCCACCAGCCACGCTTCAGCCGGATCTTCAGGGATTTCGTGTTCCATTACATCTATCTCTAAACGATCACCAACACGTGTGGCACCGAGCTGAGTTAATTGCTCATCTAATGTCTTTATTGCACCGCAGAAGAGATCATACTCTTTATTACCCAATCCAATCGCCCCATAGCGGACTGCGCTGAGGTCTGGCTTTTGCTCGGTCAAGGCTTCACTAAAGTCGAGCAGGTTGTCAGGTAATTCCCCGGCACCATGCGTGGAGGTGACAATGATCCAAATTCCTTCTAACGGGACTTCATCAAGCTCTGCGCCATGAAGTAATTCACTGGTATGACCTGCTTCGCTTAATTTATCCGCGAGATGTTCTGCAACATACTCGGCACTCCCCAGTGTGCTACCCGTAATAAAAGTAATTTCAGCCATATGCCCTCCTCAATAAAGGCGGCTATTGTACTCGGTGATCAAGCAGTGATCCACCTGTGGATAATAGGGGGATTATTATTTTTTAACTATTTAGGAAAGATTGAGCACTGTGGATCAAAGCGATAATAACTTTATCCACAGCGTGCGTGTACGTTACGCTTTGATCGGACGATCGATCGGGTTTTGTAAGGAGATTAAGGTTTCTGTTGACTGTATTTCATCAATGGTCTGGATTTTATTAACCAACACATGCTGTAGCGCATCGATAGATCGACACATGACTTTAATAAAGACACTGTAGTGGCCAGTGGTGTACCAAGCTTCGACGACCTCATCGAGTGCCTCGAGCTTTTGTAACGCGGCAGGGTAGTCACGCGCACTTTTCAAAATAATACCAATAAAGCAGCAGACATCGAACCCCAGTTTACGGGGATCTACCGCAATATGGGTGCCGGTGATGACGCCACTTTGGCGCATTTTTTCGACGCGAACGTGGATGGTCCCAGCGCTTACGCCAAACATCTTCGCCAGTTCGGCATAGGGCGTTTTTGCCTGTTTGAGTAAGACATTAAGGATATCTCGATCCAGTTCATCGAGTTGAGAGGCATCAGACATATAACAATCCTTGAAAAAACAAACGCCCTATCGGGCGCTTGTTATCTACGCTCTGCGGCGCCAATAGCTTGCTTGCGCCAGTGTATATTGATGTTTACGAGCCGTCTCACGGATGACAAAAGGAACATCTTCAGTTGGCCGAATCTCCTCAAAATCATCGCGTAATAATCGTTGCAATGTTTGGTAGGTAGTGACGGCTTCACCATTCTCGCGAATCCCCCCTAACCAATTTTCCTTAGGCGTATACTCTTCTAACCAAGTATAAGGTGAAGAGAGCATCAATACGCCGCCGGGCTTAAGTAACGTGCTAAGACTCTTAAGGAAACGTTTTGGCTCGCGTAAGCGATCAATCAGGTTTGAGGCAAAGATAAGATCATACTCAGCGTGTGTCACCTTTAAATTACAGGCATCCCCTTGTTTAAAGTCGACCTTTTGCCATTGTTCGGCGGTTATCGACAAATCGGTAAGGCGGACTTGGCGGTAATCAACCAGATCACCTTCGGTCGGAAGGGCATAACGAAAATCTTCTCCGGTCATTAGTTGTAAAGCCACATCAATAAAGCGCGCTGAATAGTCGATACCGGTTACCCGATCAAAATATCGACTGAGTTCAAAGCTGGCACGGCCCGTGGCGCAGCCGAGATCCAAGGCATGAAGGGTGCTTAGACAATGTGGGATGATCTTCTCGACTAATGCTTTGGCATAATTTTCCACGGAGAACAGGTTATCGCCGTACTGAAAGTCGAGATATTGAGCGACCATGGTGTCGGTTTCGTAAGGATTTTTGAGCATAGTTTCCTGATGAGTCGATTCTACGTAGCGAAAGCCAGCATGTTGAAAAAAGTGGCGACGAAAAGCATAACGTGCTGCTTTTAAAGCTTCATTACCGGTTGATATCCAGCTACCGCCTTTTATCAAATTATGTTTACCATCGAAGGTGGGGGTAGAAAAATCGTCATAAAGGGCATGAACTTCAAAGCCTTGGTAACCATTAATCGGAGTGGTGGTCCATTGCCAGACATTCCCGACAATATCGAAGAAATCCCCCTGTGCAAAATAGGTTACCGGACACGAAGAGGCCCAGCCTTGTAAATTAAGATTCCCGATAGGGCTTTGCCAGTCAGGGTGGTCTCCAGTGACTTGATTACGCAACCAAGCCCATTCCCCTTCGCTGGGTAATTGGATTGAGCGGCCTATTTTCGCCGATTTCCATCGGCAAAAAGCAGAGGCTTCTAGCTGATTCACCTCGACGGGCCAATCCCAAGGAAAGGGGATTTCTTCGGCGAGGACGCGAAGCTTGAGGTGATCGGGATACGTAATATCACCGACCCAAAATGTGGGTTTATCGGCTTGTGTATAGGTCTTCCATCCCCAGCCTTCTTCATCCCACCACTCTGAGTGTTGATAGCCACCATCACGGACAAATTCGTAAAACTCGGCGTGGCTGACGAGCATTTTACTGGCGGAAAAAGGGGATATTTGTTGGATCTGTTGCCCATACTCGTTATCCCAGCCGTAGTAATCATCCTCCTTACCTAGCGTCAACTTCCCTCCTGCTTGGGGGATCAGCGTATTGTGAGGGATATTCTGCCGGTTGGGCTCAAAGAGAGGGCAAACCGGCCAAACCGCTTGCGGTGTCACCCAACGGACAGGAAGTTGACGGATCAGTACACTGGAGGTTTCGAGGTGAATGCGTTCATGCTCGATACCCATTAATATCGCCCAAGCGGGATCATTCCAACCAATAGGTAACGTGAGGGGAAGGTGAGTGATCACCTCAATAACCCGTAGTCGAACGCGGTCGCGATAGGCTTGTACGGCTGCAGGGGTAGGCCAGGCGTAATGGTCGTCATTGAGATCATCCCAACTCATCTCATCGACACCAATCGCCATCATCGCTTCCATACGTTCATCGATCCGCTGCGAAATGTAGCCACCGGCAATCAATTTATTAATAAAGAAGGTGGCGGTATGGGCGTAATAAAAAATCAGGGGATGACGAAGCGGAATCGCTTTGGTTGTCCAAGCTTTTTCTTCCGTTATACAGGTAAACAATTGCTCGTAGGTGTGCCAAGTTACCTGAAAGTAGTCGAGAAGTTGTTGACGTTTATGCTCTGGACTAGAGCCAGAGAGCGAAGGGGTAAAAGCTGGTGTTAACGTTGTAGTCTTCACGATAGTCGCTTTCCTTGATGATTATGTTCACACTATAGCAGCCCCTTACTATTTAGCGCCGGACGTAGCGTTTTAAGCGGCTTTTTAGTCCTGTATCAAAAGGCCAGATAAAATCAAAAATAGATAGCAACCGCGGCTTTCCGTGAGCAGAAAGTGTAACGGCATGAAATCGTTGTTGATGTGCCTGTTGTTGCTGGCGAATCTGTTGCTGGGTCTCTTCGCTTAGGCGTTGCGCGACAAAGTCGGAAATCACTACGACATCGGCTTCCTGCCACGTGTCGGTTTGCAATAGGTTTACGGCTTCTTCCAAGCAATGTTCAATATCCGTGCCTCCTCGAAAACGTTGGCTCAGAAAACGGATCAGTTGAGGCATACCACTCTCCGCCGTTAATTCATATTGAATGATTTCTTGGGTAAACATCATCACAAAGCAGCGACGGTTCTCTTGAAATGCAATCTTGAGTAGCGCTAAACAAAAAGCTTTTGCGCAGCGCTCATTGAAGCCACCCATTGAGCCTGAGGTATCAACACACACAATAAATGGGCCTTTGGGTTGCTGCTCTTTTTCCTGATAGATGACCGGGCGTTGCTGTGTAATATACTGGTGATCTTCGCCCTGCAGCTGATAGGTGAGTAGCCGCTTTTCAATCAGCTTGCGATAAAATTCAATTTCTAACTCATTTAAGCTCAGTGATGCGAGTTCCGGTGGAAGGAGTCTTAACACATCATCACTCTGATGCACACCTTGCACCTCTTCCGGAAAAGAACAGGTGATGGATTGTAAGCGTTGTTCGACACCTAGCTGTGTATTATCTGCTGCTACGGCCTTGGACTCTCGGCTACGGCCCAGTTTTTGTGCCAGCTCGTTGAGCTGCGGCTGTGATCGTAAAAAATGGCTGTACTCGGTCAAACGCTCGCTATCAGCGGTGTGCAACGATGACTTGCTGAGGTCCCATAGTCGGCCATGGCTCATCTCTTCGTCATCATTTAATAGCGGAGCCAGGAAACCACTCATCGCTAATTGTTTTTTTAATTCTTCTATTAATCTCTGTTTATGTTGTTCTAAGAGATCGTCATTAAGCGTCAAGGCTTGAAGAGTAAGATTCATTCGCCAGCGCTGTATAAATAAACTATGTTGGGCTGGAGTCAGCGACTCTCCTTCCGTCTGCTTCAATAAGCTTTGCGCTTCTTCGTAAAAAGGAGAATTCAGTAGCGCTAGCTGCTGACAAGTTTGTTGCAGTTGCTGCGTAAATTGATAATAGGTCAGACCAAGCGTTTGCGTATAGAAAGCGAATTCTTGGGCTAATTTATCGGGGACAGGGGTGTCTTTCAGTTGTTGAGTGATTGAGGCTTTAATCTGCGGCAACTCACGTTGCAGCATTTTCTTTAATTTTGGACTTTTTTCGAAAAGCAGGACCAATTGTGGCGCGGTTAGCACTGTCGCCAGAAAATCATTGAGGTTAATACTGTCATTAAGCGTTAGTAAGTTTAGCAATGTATCGAGGGAGATCATCGCTGAGCCTGTTCAATATGCGCCGCAACATCTTGTAGGCTGGCTTCGATTTCAGCAAGCCACTCATTATTAATGAATAGACATTGTTGTTGCTGGCGGAATAGTAGACGTTGCTGCTGGAGACGATCATGCAGTTGAGTCAATTGCTTCACAATCTCTTCGGGTATATCGCTGGCCACTGCATCATCTTCATAGTTTAAGCGCGTCGCTTGTAAACTGATATCCCTAATCACTAAGCAATCCTGCTCATCGACCGACAAATCGAGAGATTGTGGAAAACCAATACCGTTTAGCTTTCCACGAACGTCACCCGCTTTTTGTAGCCAGTGGTGAAGGGCTTCTCGCTCGATAACGATATGTGTGACGCGTAAATGATGCAGAGTTAGGGGATGCTGTAAAAGTAAGGTAAAAGTATCGCCGATTCTGGTTGTTGGTAGCTGGTAGTGCGGCTTACGGCTAAACATCGCACTCTGTTTGGTCAGCTTAAAGGCTTGGGTCAGGCTCTGTTCTTGATGCAAAGCTTGCTTACGGGCCATGATTTGCTGTAATGCCAACAACATCGGTTGTTGTTGCCAAGCAAAGTGCAATAACAATGCCCGAATTTCTTGTTCGATTAGCGTCCGCGAGGCGGCGTTATGCCACAGACACTCTTTCAATAATAGTAGGTCAATCGGTGCAATCGCTTGTCGGCCACTGAAAAAGGCACTGGCTTGTAGTAGATGAATCGCTTTTTTCCAACGTCGATCAGAAATATAAGGCGCATCAGGAAGTTGCTGGAGCTGTTGACGAAGCCGATAGACTAATTCAAATACCTCTTCGGGTAGTGAGACTTTCGGTATTGCTTGTTGCCATTGGAAGTATTCTTCATCTGTAATCGCTAGATTATCGTCTTCTAATGAAAAATGTGTGTCTTCAGCTTGTAATAGCATGCCATGGAAATGACGCTTTTCATTGACATTGGTAAGCCATAGACGGATTAACATCCGGTCATACAGCGCTTCCAATCCACTCTCTTCATCCGGTAATTCGTTGGAGGCGCTGATTAATAAGCGCATCGGGATCTTCTGCTCATCCTTGCCATTACGAAACCGTCGCTCGTTAATGGCAGTGAGTAGAGTATTTAGTATGGCTGGGCCTGCTTTCCAAATCTCATCAAGAAAGACCACTTCCGCATCCGGCAAGTATCCTTCAGTGATACGTTGGTATCGCCCCTCATCTTTTAAGGCTTGAATAGAGAGCGGTCCGAAGACTTCTTCTGGCGTTGAGAAACGCGTCATGAGATATTCGAAGGCCGTTGCACGTTTAAACGCACACTTAATACGGCGAGCAATTAAACTTTTTGCAATCCCTGGTGGCCCCATCAGAAAAACACTCTCGCCACTGAGCGCAGCTAATAGACAAAGACGTATGACATCATGACGTTCATACAACCCTTTTTCTAATTGATTACTGAGGCGGACAATTCTATCGGCGAGGAGTTGTGCGGGTATCATCAGGCATCCTTTAATCGCATCTGAGTTCGCTGTCTAGCGAGGCGAGCGTAATTTTTTCTCTTTGCACTGTAAATGATTTTTGTCATTAAGTAATAGCATATGTTAATGCATGATAGGTTTTTTACTAAAACTGTGCATACTGTGCGGACTTTATTAATAATCAAGGTTGTTTAAGACTAATCGATCTAAACAAAAGATTTTTATGAACTCAGAGAATAAACAGTCTACAGCGGCGTTGACATTGGCGGCAATTGGTGTCGTTTACGGGGATATTGGTACAAGCCCTCTTTATACGTTGCGAGAATGCCTTTCTGGCGAATTTGGTTTTGGTATCGAACAACAGTCTGTTTTTGGTTTCCTTTCCTTAATTTTTTGGCTACTGGTAATTGTGGTCTCGCTGAAGTACATCAGCTATGTCATGCGTGCAGACAACGCCGGTGAAGGGGGGATCTTAACCCTTATGTCACTGGCAGGCAGAAATACCCACGCGACCGCCACGGCGTTGGTCCTGATTCTAGGATTGGTTGGTGGGAGCTTTTTCTTTGGTGAGGTGGTGATCACGCCAGCAATGTCTGTGCTCTCAGCGATTGAAGGCTTGGAAATTGCCGCGCCATCCTTGGACGTCTTTATTGTGCCGATTTCGATAGTGGTCCTGACCCTACTCTTCGTCATTCAGAAGCATGGTACCGGACTGGTTGGAAAGCTTTTTGCACCGGTGATGCTGTTGTGGTTTATTCTACTCGCGGTATTTGGGATTAATGGGATTATAAAAAACCCTGAGGTGTTACAAGCCTTAAACCCGTGGTATGCCTTACAGTTTTTCTTACACTATAAGACCATTTCGTTCTTCGCATTAGGCTCAGTGGTGCTGGCCATTACTGGGGTAGAGGCGCTCTACGCCGATATGGGACACTTCGGTAAACTCCCGATTCGTATCGCTTGGATGCTGGTGGTACTGCCTTCTTTAGTGTTGAACTACTTTGGCCAAGGGGCGCTGTTACTCAAACACCCTGAAGCGATTAAAAACCCTTTCTTCCTGCTCGCACCCGATTGGGCGCTGATCCCTATGCTGATTTTAGCGACCCTGGCGACGGTCATCGCGTCTCAAGCTGTGATCTCCGGGGTATTCTCATTAACTCGACAAGCGGTACGGTTAGGGTATTTACCCCCGATGCGTATTATCCATACCTCGGAAAATGAGTCAGGGCAGATTTATATTCCGGTCGTGAACTGGCTTCTTTACACTGCTGTAGTGTTAGTGATCGTCAGCTTCAAACACTCGAGTAATTTAGCGGCAGCGTATGGGATTGCCGTCACCGGTACCATGGTCTTAACCACGTTACTCTCTTGCACGGTAGCGAGAAAAAATTGGCATTGGAGTTTATTTTCCGTCGTGCCACTCTGCATTTTCTTACTCTGCATCGATGTACCGTTGTTCTCTGCAAACTTAGTGAAAATTCTATCAGGCGGTTGGTTACCACTGAGTTTGGCATTAGTGATGTTTATCATCATGACCACATGGAAGAGTGAACGCTTCAGGGCATTAAGAAAGATGCATGAGCACGGTAATTCTCTTGAGGCTATGATCTCTTCTCTGGAGAAACACCCCCCTGTACGTGTCTCAGGGACCGCGGTCTATATGACTAGAGTGAAGAACATCATTCCTTTCGCGCTATTGCATAATCTTAAGCACAATAAGGTACTGCATGAGCGTGTTGTTCTACTCACCTTGCGCACTGAGGATGCACCTTATGTTCATAATGTTCATCGTGTCAGTATTGAGCAGCTATCACCGACGTTTTGGCGGGTGGTCGCCAGTTATGGTTGGCGAGAAATTCCCAATATGGAAGACATCTTCCATCGATGTGGTCTGGAAGGCTTAAATTGTCGGATGATGGAAACGTCATTCTTTATGTCAAACGAGTCGTTAGTGTTAGGTAAGCGTCCATGGTACCTGCGTTTACGCGGTAAGCTCTTCTTACTGTTGCAACGTAATGCCTTGCGGGCGCCAGATCAATTTGAAATCCCGCCTAATCGGGTGATTCAACTCGGCACACAAGTCGAAATCTAATTAATAATAGGCGCATGATGCGCCTATTTTTTTAGCGAGGGATCTTACTCTTCATCGCAGTCTGCACTGACCAAAGAGAGTAGATGTTTAATAATGGGTGAGCGGTCCCAACGACGCCATGCCAAGGCTATTTCAGTCGTGAGTTGTGGGTCTTCGATTTTTTGATAGGACACGCCAGGCATAGTAATAACGGTGAGTGACTCTGGTACGAAAGTAAAACCAAAGCCGCTGGCAACCATCGCAATCGAGGCAGACATCTGGGGCGCTTGGGTCGCTAACTGTGGCGCGACACCGTGGTCATGGCAAAAACGAACAATAAGGTCATAAAGGCTGGGTGCCAATTCTCTAGGAAATAAAATTAAGGGTAATTCTCTGAGGATCCTGTCGAGCGGGGTTTTCGCCTCTTTATCGCGAACGACCAGAAACATACTTTCTTGAGTAATAGTATGCAGATTGAACTCTTGGCTGGTTTGACAGGGTAACCTGACAAAAGCAGCATCTAGCGTCCCTTCTCGAAGCGATTGCATCAGTTGCGACATATTACTTTCTTCTGAGAGCAAGGTCGCAGAGGGATAGAGCGTTTGGAATTTTTTTAAACGTTTAAAGAGTATTGGGTGAAAGACACTTGAACAGGCAAACCCTAAAGTCGCTTGACCATTAATCCCCCGAGCAATACCACGGGTTTTTTCCAGTGCCTGATCGGTCAACAATAATATCTGTCTTGCTTCTTTATAAAAGGCTTCCCCTGCTTCGGTTAATTCCACCCCACTTTTTAAACGAAGAAAGAGTGGGGTACCAATTTCTCTCTCTAAACGTAGAATTTGTTGGCTTAACGGGGGTTGTGAAATCGATAGCTTCTCAGCCGCACGAGTGAAGTTACGAGTTTCTGCTACGGCAACAAAATAACGAAGATAACGCAGTTCCATATCAATAACGTCTTAAAGTCAGGTCTTCCCTATATTGGAACTTGATAGCGGCATAGGTCAACATACTTTCTAAGGTTTTTACTAATAGAGAGGAAAGCATGGCTGATCATCTTATTGATTGCGACTGTGCCTCACAACTCGGACAGATGGTTAAATTGGCTCGGCAACAACGACCAGAAAAAGTGATTTTTCAAACATCTTTAATGAGCGCCTTACTCAGTGGTGTTTATGACGGTTCAATGACCGTTGCTGATCTCCTTGAAAAAGGGGACTTTGGTTTAGGTACGTTTAATCATTTAGACGGCGAGCTGGTCGCGATCGATCATCATATTTATCAACTTAAGTCTGATGGCAGTGCGCAACAGGCGAGGGCTGATCAACAAACCCCCTTTGCGGTGATGACCTTCTTTCAACCGGACTATCACCTTGAACTGGTTCAGCCCATTTCACGGCAAGATATTCATCGACTGATTAACCAACATTTACCTTCAGATAATGTGTTCTGTGCATTACGTATAGAGGGTGACTTCCTACACGCCGAGACGAGAACAGTCCCTGAACAGTGTCGGCCTTACCGTCCAATGCAGGAGGCGATTACCGAGCAACCCCTCTTCACCTTTACCCAGAAAACTGGATCGGTGATTGGCTTTCGTACGCCGCAATATATGCAAGGGATCAATGTCGCGGGTTACCACGAGCATTTTATTACTGCTAACCGGCAAGGTGGCGGCCACCTCCTCGACTACCAGTTACTTTCCGGACAGCTCACTTTTGGAGCCATCCATAAACTGGTGGTCGATCTTCCCACCGATCATGAATTCCTTAGTGCCGACCTACACCCTGATGACCTCGATCAAGCTATACGCGCAGTAGAGAGTTAAGTGGAGATGATGATGCGTAACAAAATCCAAGATAAGCAGTGGCAATCCGGTGCAGACCTCGTCGTCGCACAACTCGAAGCACAAGGTGTAAAGCAGATATTTGGTATTCCTGGCGCTAAAATTGATCGCGTTTTTGATTCGTTGGTCGATTCTTCTATTGAGATGATCCCGGTTCGTCATGAGGCGAATGGTGCCTTTATGGCCGCAGCTGTCGGTCGTTTAACCGGAAAGGCTGGAGTCACGTTAGTTACCTCAGGTCCGGGATGCTCTAACATTATTACCGGCGTTGCGACCGCGACCAGTGAAGGGGACCCAGTGGTCGCGATAGGCGGAGCAGTGAAGCGTTCCGATAGCGCAAAACAGGTACACCAGAGCATGGATACGGTGGGGATGTTTCGCCCGATCACCAAATACTCAGTGGAAGTGAATTCAGCCGATGCGCTAAGTGAAGTGATTAATAATGCTTTTCGAAAAGCAGAGCTAGGGCGACCAGGCGGAACCTTTGTTAGTCTGCCGCAAGATATTATCAATGATCCGGTGCGGGGCCATACGCTACCGGTTATCCCTTCAATGAAACAAGGCTCAGCACCCTATAATGATATAAAAGCACTCGCCAAACAGATTGCACAGGCGAAGAACCCAGTTATCTTGTTGGGATTGATGGCCAGTCAAACCGAAAATGTCCAGGCACTTAAGCAGTTGTTAGATGCGAGCCATATTCCTGTAACCAGTACTTATCAAGCGGCAGGGGCGATCACCGAAGAGCACTTTAGCCGCTTTGCAGGCCGCGTTGGGCTATTCAATAATCAAGCTGGGGATCAGTTATTACGCCAAGCTGACTTAGTGATCACCATTGGATATAGCCCAGTCGAGTACGAACCTGCTATGTGGAGTGATGGTAATGTTGCCCTTGCCCATATCGATGTGGTACCTGCGGAACCTGATAATTATTATATTCCTGACATTGAGCTAATCGGGGATATTGCTCAAACCTTAACGATATTAACGCAACATATCTCTGGCCCGCTTATCCTCAGCCCAGAGACCAGCTTGGTATTAGAAGATAGACAACTACAGCGGCAAATTCTCTCTACACACGCTCACACATTGAACCAGTTTGCGATACATCCTTTACGTATCGTACGCGCCATGCAAGACATCATTAATAATGATGTGTCGTTAACGGTTGATATGGGGAGTTTCCATATTTGGATTGCTCGTTATCTTTATAGTTTTCGTGCACGACAAATCATTATCTCTAATGGACAACAAACAATGGGGGTGGCGCTGCCTTGGGCAATTGGCGCTTGGCTGGTGGATCCCTCACGTAAAGTCGTATCGGTATCGGGAGATGGCGGTTTTATGCAGTCCAGTATGGAACTGGAAACGGCAGTGAGATTAAAAGCCAATATTTTGCACATTATCTGGGTGGATGATGAGTACAACATGGTGGCGATGCAAGAACAAAAAAAATACCAACGCGTTTCCGGGGTCAAGTTTGGGGCTATCGATTTCAAAGCTTATGCACAAGCATTTGGTGCAGCAGGGTTTGCAGTGGAAAGCACTGAGCAGCTAGAGCCAATTTTAAAACGCGCAATGGATGTGGAAGGACCTGCGGTCGTAGCGATTCCTGTGGACTATTCAGATAACCCACGGTTAATGGAAGCGCTGCATCTGAGTCAAATTATCTAAGAAGGATTATAGGGTGGGGCATCTTGTGGTATTAGTGATAGGTGCAGGACAAGGCATTGGTGAAGCGATTGCACTGCGGTTATCTCGTGACGGATGTGATGTGGCCGTGGTTGATCTCGACTCGCAGGCCGCCGCCAACGTCAGCAAAAAAATTGAGCAGGCTGGTGGCAAAGCGTTAGCTATTCAGGTAGATGTTGCTGATCGAGCGCAGGTGTTTGCCGTGCGGGGATTACCCCAAACTGCTGCGCGTGATTTGGCCCTGCTGTCTGGCCTAGACAGTGGCGACACTCTTTTTCCCTTACCCCTTCATAAAGACTTCGGTTAAAAGCTGATCCCACAGGCATTTATTCAAGTAATGAAATGCAGCGTTGCATCAATTATTTGGTGTATATCACTATTTCAGCGAATCGATTCGATGGCTATCACGTTTTTCTATTTAGTCCATTGAGCAAGCGATCTGTCTTGGTTCATGCTACTACAGCGAAACGTTTCGCTGAGGAGCGAAGTATGAACAAAGGCCATCTATTACATCCCGACATTGCCCATATTGTCACGAAACTCGGTCATTTTGAGACCCTGACGGTTGCCGATGCGGGGTTGCCTATTCCGCTAGGCCCTACACGGATTGACCTCGCTTTGACTCAAGGCGTCCCAAGTTTTCGACAAGTGATTGAGGTGGTTGCCGCCGCCATGCAGATCCAAGCGGCACATATTGCTGAAGAGATCGTTGAGCATAATCCGCAGGCCCACCAGCAGTTGCTTGCATTAATCGATCGCTTATCAGCAGAGCAGGGGCAAGAGGTGGATATTTTCTACGTCTCCCACGATCACTTTAAATCCTTAACCCAACAGTCACGTGCCGTGATACGTACCGGGGAGTGTACCCCTTATGCCAATGTGATCTTTACGGCAGGAGTCACTTTTTAAGATGGAGACTCAATGCCTATTAGCCCTCACCCATATTGAAAAGTCGTTCCCAGGGGTTAAAGCGCTGAATGGTGCATCCCTGTGCGTCAAGGCCGGACGCGTGATGGCATTGGTTGGCGAAAACGGGGCCGGAAAGTCGACCATGATGAAGATCATGACTGGAATTTATCAAAAAGATGCTGGAACTTGCCAGTGGTTGGGGAAAGAGACGGTATTTGCTGGCCCGAAACAGTCACAAGAAGCGGGCATCGGTATTATTCACCAAGAGCTTAACCTGATTGGCACGCTGACAGTAGCTGAAAATATTTTCCTAGGCCGAGAGCCACGACTCGGCCTCGGGCGTATCGATTGGACAACGATGTATCGCGAGGCCGATCGCTTACTTACTCGACTCAATTTACGTTTTTCGAGCAAAGTGCTGGTGGATAGCTTATCGATCGGCGATCAGCAGATGGTCGAAATCGCTAAGGTATTGAGCTATCAATCAAAAGTGATTGTGATGGATGAGCCGACAGATGCCCTTACCGATACGGAAACTTTAGCCCTATTCAATGTTATTAACGAATTAAAAGCCCAGGGCTGTGGCATCGTCTATATATCGCATCGCATGAAAGAGATTTTTGATATCTGCGATGATGTGACCGTTTTTCGAGATGGCCGGTTTATTGGCGAGTATCCGGTTGATGCTATCGATGAAGAACGCCTGATTGAACTGATGGTAGGTCGAAAACTCGATGATCATTATCCTCATATCGATAAAAAGCCTGGAGAGATACGCCTAGCGGTCAAGCAGTTATGCAGCCCTGGTATCCACAATATTAGTTTTACGTTACGGAGTGGCGAGATCCTCGGCATATCAGGATTAATGGGGGCGGGTCGTACTGAGCTCATGAAAATGATCTACGGCGCCCACTCGAAAACCGCCGGCGAGCTTTTGTTGAACCAGAAGCCGATTCGTGTACGAACCCCGCAGCAAGGACTTAAACAGGGCATCGTCTACATTTCCGAAGACCGTAAGCGAGAAGGACTGGTTTTAGGGATGTCGATCAAACACAACATGTCACTCACAGCCCTGCCTTATTTCTCAGGACACGGCGGATTATTGAAACATCGTGAAGAACGCCTGACCGTTGGGGATTTTATCCGATTATTCAATATTAAAACCGACTCAATGGATAAAACAATCGGCTTGTTATCGGGAGGGAACCAACAAAAGGTTTCTATCGCGCGGGGGTTAATGACGCAACCGAAAGTCCTGATCCTTGATGAACCGACTCGTGGCGTAGATGTTGGCGCAAAAAAAGAGATTTATCAGCTGATCAACAAGTGTAAAGACGAAGGGTTAAGCATCATCTTGGTCTCTTCGGAAATGCCCGAAGTCTTGGGGATGAGTGATCGCATTTTGGTGATGCATGAAGGGCGTGTTAGTGGCGAGTTTACTCGGCAACAGGCGACTCAAGAGAAACTTATGGCAGCCGCCGTCGGCAAGCAGCATAGCGAGGACTTAGTAATATGAAACCCACCACAGCTAAACTCCCGTTATGGCACGGCATTCGCGAGCAAAAGTCACTGATCGCGCTACTGATATTGATCGCGGTAGTGGCGACGCAAAGTAGTAATTTTTTCACCCTAGCGAACCTCTTCAATATCCTGCAACAAACCTCAGTAAACGCCATTATGGCGGTGGGGATGACCTTAGTGATTTTGGCTGCCGGTATCGATTTATCGGTTGGGTCTTTATTGGCTTTTACCGGAGCCTTAGTCGCGTCGTTAATCGGCCACGAGATCAATGCGCTACTGGCAGTTGCTGCGGCCTTGATTGCCGGTGGCCTCATCGGCGGTGTAACAGGGATGGTGATTGCATGGGGTAAGGTTCAAGCCTTTATCGCGACCTTAGTGATGATGCTGTTACTCCGTGGCGCCACCATGGTCTTTACCGATGGAAGCTCGATCAGTACTGGGTTTAGTGATAATAGTGATCATTTCAGTCTTATCGGTATTGGACAGTTGGCTGGCGTACCTGTTCCCGTATGGATAATGGCGATTGTCTTTATTGCGGCGTGGTATCTGCTCAATCATACCCGTTTGGGACGATACATTTATGCGCTGGGCGGCAATGAGGCCGCGACCCGACTTTCGGGAATTAATGTTAATCGTATAAAAATCACGGTTTATGCCCTCTGTGGTGCGCTAGCCGCCTTGGCGGGGACGATTGAGGTTGCCCGCCTCTCCTCGGCACAGCCTACCGCCGGGACGGGATACGAATTGGATGCGATTGCTGCAGTCGTATTAGGCGGTTGTAGCTTATCCGGTGGACGAGGGCGTATTACCGGAACCTTGATTGGCGCATTAATTCTAGGGTTCCTCAATAACGGGTTAAACCTGATGGGCGTCTCGTCGTATTTCCAAATGATAGTCAAAGCCATTGTTATTCTGCTGGCCGTGCTAGCAGACAATAAAAGTCACCAATAACTGTTCGCTTTTTAAGGGTATTTCAGATGAAAAAATTAACGGCTATTTCGCTTTTAATGAGTACGATGATCTGCGGTAATGCACTGGCCAAAGAGACATTAGGATTAGTGGTATCGACCTTAAATAACCCCTTCTTTGTCTCCCTAAAACAAGGGGCTCAGCGTGAGGCCGATAAACTCGGCTATGACCTAATGGTGGTCGACTCGCAGAATAACCCCGCACGCGAGCTCGCTAACATCCAAGACTTAACAGTGCGCGGCACTAAGTTATTACTGATCAACCCGACGGATTCTGATGCGGTGGGAAATGGGATCAAAATTGCCAACCAGGCAAAAATCCCCGTCATTACTCTTGACCGTGTCGCAACGAAGGGAGAGGTGGTCAGTCATATTGCCTCTGACAATGTAAAAGGCGGTAAGATGGCGGGTGACTTTATTGCCCATAAATTGGGTGAGGGGGCTAAAGTCATACAGTTGCAAGGTATTGCAGGCACCTCGGCTTCACGTGAGAGAGGGAAAGGATTCGCTGAGGCCGCACAAGCTCATCATTTTACGCTTTTGGCTCGTCAGCCCGCTGATTTTGACCGGACTAAAGGCTTAAATGTGATGCAGAACTTGTTACAGGCCCATAGTAATGTCCAAGCAGTCTTTGCGGAAAATGATGAAATGGCCCTAGGCGCGTTAAGAGCCTTACAGACCGCCGGACGAAAAGATGTGCTGGTGGTCGGTTTCGATGGCACAACAGACGGGATTGCGGCAGTGAAACGAGGAAAAATGGCGGCCACGGTCGCACAATTACCCGAGCAAATTGGTGTCACTGGCGTTGAAAATGCCGATAAAATTTTGAAAGGTCAGACGATACCTAAGATCATCCCTGTCGATCTTACCCTAGTCACTCCTCAATAATGATAACCGCGGTACCAGGAATTGCTACCGCGAACGGACGGCGATGATGCAAGCAAATAAAAAAATGGTGGTGCTCGGCAGTATCAATATCGATCATGTCCTACAGGTTCCGCATTTCCCAAGGCCGGGTGAGACTTTGTCCGGAAAACAGTATCAGATGAGCTTTGGCGGAAAGGGGGCCAATCAAGCCGTAGCTGCTGGACGCAGCGGTGCATCAATCGCCTTTATGGCTTGCGTTGGCGAGGATGAGGTTGGGCATGCGGTCCGCGAGCAGCTAGCGAAAGATAATATTGATATCTCGGCGATTGAGGTGACTAAAGGTGAGGCCACCGGTCTTGCGATGATTTACCTCGATAATCAGGGAGAAAATACTATTGGTATCTATCCCGGCGCGAATGCCTCCCTGACAAAAGCCTATGTCGAGAAATACCAACAGGTCATCATCGATAGCGCAACATTATTACTTCAGCTTGAGACGCCATTAGAAAGTGTATTGGCGGCTGCACGGCTTGCTAATCAACATGATATTTTAACTGTCTTAAATCCAGCACCGGCGCAACCGTTAAGTCATGAACTGCTCTCGCTGATTGATATTATTACCCCCAACGAAACCGAAGCTGAAGCCTTGACGGGTATCTCCGTCCAGACCGATAAAGATGCCGAGCAAGCCGCTCGTTGCCTACATAATAAAGGCATCGATACCGTTATTATTACCTTGGGAAGTCGAGGCGTTTGGCTAAGTGTGAAAGGGCAAGGGCAACGCATTGCGGGTTATGAAGTTACCGTTAGAGATACGATTGCTGCAGGCGATACGTTTAATGGTGCTTTCCTGTGTCGCTATATTGAAACGGCTGATTGGCACCAAGCAGTAGATTTTGCGCAAGCTGCGGCGGCTATTGCTGTTTCTCGCCAAGGGGCACAAACATCGATACCTTGGCGTGATGAAATCATCGATTTTTTAAAATAATAAGGGCAGCGCGTTGGCGACGATAAAGGATGTTGCACGGAGAGCGGGGGTGTCGACTTCCACGGTTTCACACGTCATTAATCAAAATCGGTTTGTTAGCGATGAAATTCAGCAACGGGTTTTAGAAGCTATCGCCAAACTTAACTATACACCCAGCGCGTTGGCACGAAGTCTCAAGCTTAATCAAACTCGTACTATCGGTATGCTGGTCACTACCAGTAGTAATCCTTTTTATGCAGAAGTGGTAAAAGGGGTTGAGGATAGCTGTTATAAGCGAGGTTATAGCTTGATCCTCTGTAATACCGCGGGGGATGCTCAGCGTATGTGTCGTAGCCTTGAAACATTAATTCAAAAGCGGGTAGATGGTTTGTTGCTGATGTGTAATGAGGGGCATGCCGCACTCGCTCCGTTATTGCAACGTTATCCGGCATTACCGATAGTCATGATGGACTGGTCTCCACTTACTGGGTTGAGTGATGTTATTGAAGAGAATGCGTTACTCGGTGGGGAGTTAGCGACCAAACATCTGATTGATAGGGGGTATAAGCATCTTGCTTGTATTAGTGGCCCCTTAGATAAAAGTCCGGCGCGACGACGTGTAGAGGGCTTTAAGCGCGCACTGCTTAGCGCGGGTCGTGATATTAATGAGGAGTATATCGTACAAGGCGATTTCGAATTCTCTGGCGGGATGTCGAGTATGCAGCAGTTATTAATGCTAACTCCTCGACCTGATGCGGTCTTTGCCTGTAATGACGCGATGGCGGTCGGCGTGTATCAAGCCTTGTTCCGTGCCGGACTGACGATACCTGATGATATTGCGGTGATTGGCTATGATGATATCGCATTATCGGAATACCTTACCCCGCCTCTAACGACCATTCACCAACCTAAAGATACTCTTGGCCAAGTCGCTATCGATTTATTACTTCATCGAATCGAAGAGAAAAAAGGGGGAGCACCAGTTTCTTGGGCGCTCACACCCGAATTGAAGGTCAGAACATCGACCTAGCTTTTCTTTGCCGGTCTCTTGATCAGGTTTTCCCCATCACTCTTCTTTAAGACTAAGAAGGTGCTGCCAGCGATTACCGTAACAATGCCCATGGTAATAAAGGTGGCTTGGAATTGCCCTTCCGTTGTCGACTGATAGCCCTGCCAAAAGCGTAACACGGCGGCGCTAACACTGACGCCAAAACTGATGGCTAATTGCTGAGTTACCGCTAGCACGCTATTGCCACCACTGGCATGTTCATCAGTAAGGTCTGCTAAGGAGATGGTGTTCATCGAGGTGAACTGTGTAGACATCGCCATACCAATTAGGAACAGGGGCGGCAGTAACCAAAGGATGGAGTGTTGAGCAGACTGTAGGGCAAAGCTCATTATCAGTAAGCCAATCATGGCGCTAATACCGACTAGCGTTCGGCGATAACCTTGACGGCGAAGCAGCGGAGTCACCGTCGATTTGGCTAAGATTGCCCCTGCTGCGGTGGCAATCATGATAAAGCCAGCGTAGAGCGCGGAATAGCCAAAAGCGACTTGCAGTAATAAAGGTATAAGGAAGGGAATACATCCGGTACCCAGTCGCGAGGCAACATTGCCAGCTATACCCACGGAGAAGGTGCGAATTCTAAACATCGCAAGGTTGATTAAAGGCATCTTGTACTTAACAGCATGCTTTATATAGAAAACGAGAAGTAAAACGCCCACGACCATTGCCGTCACAGCAACACTCAATGAGACTTGTGCTTCACCTAATAATTCTACACCGATCGATAGCGCGACAATCGAACCACTAAATAGAAGAAAGCCAAGTGAATCAAATTTCCGCTTCGGTACCGTAAAGTCTGGCATGTATTTACGGGCGAAGAAAATCCCGATCAGTGCGATAGGAATATTAATCAGGAAAATCCAATGCCAGCTGGCGTATGTCACAAAGAAGCCGCCGAGCACAGGCCCCATAACCGGACCCAGTAACCCAGGCATGGTGACAAAATTTAAAATAGGTAAAAGCTCATTTCGAGGATAAGCGCGTAATAAGGTGAGCCGAGCGACGGGCATCATCATCGCGCCGCCGATTCCTTGGATCACTCGAGAGATAACCAATAGCCCAAGCGAGTTCGATAAGGCGCAGGCGAGAGAACCTACGGCAAACAAGGTGACGGCACAAATGAATACCTTTCTCGTTCCACACCTATCGGCTAGCCAGCCACTTACCGGAATTAACATTGCGACGGTTAGCGAATAACTAATAATAGTGGATTGCATGGCGAGGGGCGAACGGTGCAGACTTTCGGCAATAGCGGGTAGTGCGGTATTTAAGATGGTGGCATCTAATGCCTGCATAAAGAAAGCCATCGCCGCAATCCAAGGCAATCCGCGGAGGTCGCTGGTGGAACGAACCATTGAGAGGTCCTTTATTTATTGAATTAGTCTGCTAAGTATACGCATCTTGGGCGGAGAGTTGAGGCGTAATTGAAGTAATGCTGTCATTTTATTAACGTAGTGAGGACAATTTGTTATAAAAAACAGCGATTTTATTAGGGTTTTGTCTGATAACTGAACGTTTGGTTTGATTTATCACCACTCAGTAAAAAAGTTTAAATAATCCCTTGCGCTCTGAGCGGAACTCCCTATAATGCGCATCCACTGACACGGCAAAGCGAGATACGCAGC
>NZ_JABBFR010000022.1 GCF_018494065.1 Rosenbergiella gaditana
AAGGGTCCATGTTGAACATGAACCCTTTTTACACGAGCCACCGGATCGGTCAACTGATCCTTAAACGATCAGCATTAACCCTCAGGTGCTGTTTTTTTTCATTAACTCTTAACTAACGGTGGAATAAAGGTGATTCCCATATCCCAAGGTTGTTCGATCCAAGTATCCTGAGGAATATCGACAACATAATCATCCACTAACGGACGGCCCGCTGGCTTGGCGAAAATGGTAACAAAACGCGCCTTATGGTACATATCACGCACCACTTTGGCTGTACCGCCAGTATCCACCAGGTCATCAATCACGATAAATCCTTCACCATCGCCTTCCGCACGCTTTAAAATTTTCATTTCACGTTGGTGGTCATGGTCGTAGCTTGAGATACACACTGTATCGACATGGCGAATACCCAGTTCACGTGCGAGTAATGCAGCAGGAACAAGTCCACCACGGCTCACCGCGATAATGCCTTTCCACTGTTCAACTGGCAGTAATTTCTCAGCCAACTGACGGGCGTGAATTTGCAACATATCCCAAGTAACTACGTATTTTTGACTCATAATAATCAGGCTCCGACCAACAGGGTTGATCTGGTGAATGGACAAACGAAAAAAAGTTTGCGCGTGATTATAGGGATAACGTCAGGTAAAAACCAGTGCTGGCGCCGAGTTTGACTTTTTTTCGGTATAAATCACTGCTTAAGAGCGAACAATGATATGCTTTCTCTACTAATAGTAGCCACTATATGCCCTAATAGCAGGGCTTACCCCTAATCCGTTATAGGAGACGCATTGTGTCTGAACTGTCTCAACTGTCACCACAACCCTTATGGGATTTTTTTGCCAAGATCTGCTCTATACCACACCCTTCTTATCATGAAGAAGCATTGGCTTCATATATTGTAGACTGGGCCAAAGAGCAGCAGTTCTGGTGTGAGCGGGATGCTACCGGCAATATTCTGATCCGTAAACCGGCAACAGCTGGTATGGAAAATCGTAAGCCAGTCGCGTTACAAGCCCACTTGGATATGGTGCCGCAAAAAAATAATGCCACTGAGCACGATTTTGCGCGTGACCCGATCCAACCTTGGGTTGATGGTGAATGGCTCAAGGCTCGCGGTACCACGCTCGGTGCTGATAATGGTATCGGTATGGCCTCTGCATTGGCCGTTTTAGCGGATAAAACCGTCGAACACGGCCCACTTGAAGTGTTACTGACTATGACGGAAGAAGCCGGGATGGAAGGTGCCTTTGGGTTACAACCTAACTGGCTGCAAGCGGATATTCTTATCAATACTGACTCGGAAGAGGAAGGTGAAGTCTATATGGGCTGTGCAGGAGGAATAGATTTCTTATCCGAGCTGCCGATAAATCGTAGCGCCATACCTGCAGAGTACCTGACCCTCAATATTAACCTAAAAGGTTTACGGGGCGGTCACTCTGGTGCAGATATCCATTTGGGGTTAGGTAACGCAACAAAACTGTTAGCGCGTTTCTTTGCAGAATCTCGCGGCAAGTTTGATTTACACCTCATTGACTTTAAAGGCGGTAACTTACGCAACGCTATCCCGCGTGAAGCCAGTGCGGTCGTTGCAATCGCCCCTGAGCAAGAAGCGACTTTACAACAAGCACTTCAAGAATATCTTTCCATCTTGCAAAATGAAGTCGCGCCAAAAGATAAAAATATCACCTTAAACGCGCAGTCAACCTCGCACTCTGGCCCAGCATTAACGACAGAAAGCTTTGATCGCTTTATCAATCTTTTGAACGTTACCCCTAACGGTGTTATCCGAAACTCTGATGTCGCACCTGGCGTGGTCGAAACATCCTTAAATATTGGTATTGTGACACTTGAAGAAGACCAGGCAAAAATCTATTGCCTGATCCGCTCGTTAATCGATAGTGGGAAAGAGTATGTCGTCTCAATGTTACATTCATTGGGAGCATTAGCCGGCGCGAAAACAGAAGCGTCAGGAAGCTATCCAGGATGGCAGCCTGATGCCAACTCAGCCATCATGGCACTGACCCGCGAAATTTATTTGGATCTATTTGGTAAAAAACCAAATATCCAAGTTATTCACGCAGGACTTGAGTGCGGTTTATTTCGTGAGCCGTACCCGCATCTAGATATGGTTTCTATTGGACCAACTATTACCGGGCCTCACTCGCCAGACGAACAGGTACATATTGGAAGCGTTGCGCTCTACTGGCAATTGCTGACCGCGCTTTTAAAAGCGGTTCCCACAAAATAAGTGCTAAGCTAGGCGTTAACTCGCCTAGCATTTTAACCTCTGTTTGAAGTCATCCATGTTTGCCTATCGAGGTTGCTGGTTGGTAGTACTAATGTCTCTCCTCTTCTTCGCTTAGGCACCAGTGACAACCCCCATTCTCTGACCAGTGAACAGTGTTTATATCCGCATTTCTTATTCAGCATGGTTTTCGGGCCGATATCCTTACCTATCTGCTACCCAATTCGCACTGGCAGGAAGGGGTATGCCTTAAAGATTATTCGCCTAGGCAATACCATGTTCCGATGACTTGGATACGTTACGTTATAAGAGGGCATGGCTAAATCAATTATCGACTCATAGCTGAAGTGGCAATTGACGCTCAACTTGCGGATCAAGAAGATTAACATGAAGACCAATAAGCCTAACCGAACGCCCCTGTCTCCGTTGCTGCCAAAGTTTTAAAGCAAGATCAATAAAGTCCTGCTTGGTTAATTCAGACCATATATGTTCGAGTGTTGTCTGTTGGAAGTCTGAAAACTTAAATTTAACGCCTTGGCGAGCAACTCGAAGGTCAGGACGGACTTGACGTAGACGGCGCTCTAATTCTGTATAGAGTTTTTCGATAACATCGAGACAATGTTCCCACTGCTCAATATCCTCTGATAACGTGGTTTCGACACCGACAGACTTACGTATTCGATGGCTTTCGACATCTCTCGTATCAATGCCTTGGCTTTTTTCCCAAAGACTCCGACCAAACTTTCCAAATGTTTTTAATAGAAAACTGAGTTCAACCTTTTGAATATCCGCGCAAGTGTATAGCCCTAAATCGGCTAATTTTCGCGAGGACACCTCACCCACGCCAGGTATTTTTGACAATGGCAGTGTTTTTAAAAAGTGATCCACGCGATGTGGCGGGATAACATAAAGACCATTTGGTTTGTTTACCTCTGAAGCAATCTTGGCCAAAAATTTGATTGGCGCCACCCCTGCTGAAGCCGTTAATCCAGTTTCTTGAAATATTGACCGGCGGATCTCTTCTGCAATCAGTGTCGCGGAACCTTGACAGGCGAGACACTCCGTGACATCGAGATAAGCTTCATCGAGTGAGAGCGGTTCAACTTTCGAGGTATAACGTTTAAAAATTTGCTGTATTTGCGCCGAGGCCTGTTTATACGCGTCGAATCGGCCAGGGAGTAGGGTCAATTGCGGGCATAGCTTTAATGCGGTCGCTGTTGGCATTGCACTTTTTACGCCATAGCGTCGTGCCGGATAATTAGCGGTACTAATCACTCCCCGCCGCTCACGGCTTCCACCTATCGCAATAGGGACATCCCGTAATGCAGGATTATCTCGCATTTCAACGGCTGCATAAAAACAATCCATATCGACATGAATAATTTTACGCATCTCAACCCTCCAAGCCCTCTATCAATATACTGTATAAATAACCAGACAGCAATGCAAGTTATCGCCTAGTGAGAGACGTGCAAAGCTTCACTTAACGTTGAGTCGTAAACAAAACAAAGGAGAAATGAGATGAGTGTCGCTAAGAAACGATAGCTGATTTTTTTAACAAAAAAAGGTCGATGAAAGCTTGATTAAACCTATAACAGTGATAATGTTGCGCAGATAAACCGATCTACTGCAATAGCCTGTTATCTGATTGCAGACCGCCCTCATGATTGTCATCAAGGTACACCTAGCATGCGTATTTTCGCACTCATTTTTGCGATATTGTTTTCCTGTAACACGTTCTCACAAGATGCCGTTCCACTCTCCAATGCATTACAAGCTCCAGTCAGTGATCAACTGAAAGCCGAACTTATTGGCTCTCCGGTATTTATCCAAATTTTTAAGTCTGAGCGTACGCTCGAACTCTATGCCAAAGTGGGCAATCAGTTCCGCCTACTTAATCGCTTTAATATCTGTAAATTCTCCGGCGGCTTGGGCCCTAAACGAGTTCAAGGTGATTTCAAAAGTCCAGAAGGTTTCTATACCATTGGCGCGTCGCAGTTACATCCTGATAGCCATTATTATCGAGCCATTAACTTAGGTTTCCCTAATCAGTACGATAAAGCTAATGGCTACAATGGAAACTACCTAATGATTCACGGTGATTGCGTCTCAATTGGATGCTATGCCATGACCAATAGTGGTATCGATCAAATATTTAAGTATGTGACCGCCGCTTTCAACAATGGTCAAGCGCAGATCGAAGTTAATATCTATCCGTTCCGCATGACCGATGACAATATGCGTCGTTATGCGGGATCCCAATATATTAATTTCTGGAAGCAGTTAAAACCGGGTTACGATTACTTCGAGAAATATAAGCAACCGCCGATGATTGCCGTGATGAACAATCAATACATCGTCAATGGCCAAAGTAATGGAACGACTGCCCCACGAGGCAATCCATTCCAAACTACCACACCAAGTGCTTCAAAGACCTTTCTGGCCTTCACCCAAACAAAATAACTTCCATTCACCTGGCATAATCTTATGCCAGGTTTCATTGCCAGTGAGGGGTTGTGTCGCCACCACCGTCACGACGTCATGAGCCGTTGTCTGTTGCATAAAATCAACTTCCACATCTTGGTCAATAAGCATGGCTTTGCCAAAAGGCGAGCGACGAGTGATCCAATGAAGATGTGTAGAGCAATAAGCTATTAAGTAGCGACCATCTGAAAGCAGCATATTAAATACACCTAGTGACCTCAGTTCGTCAGCTAATTCGGCAATGTAACGAAACACAGAGGTCCAGTTTTTAGGTGTTTGCGGGAAACGCTGCGACAGTTTATGTAAAATCCAGCAAAAGGCCCGTTCACTATCCGTTTCGCCAACGGGTTGAAACTGCCCAGTTTCCAGACGACGGTAGCCTTTAAGTTGTCCATTGTGTGCATAGGTCCAATGACGGCCCCAGAGTTCACGCGTAAACGGATGGGTATTTTCTAAGGCCACTTTACCGCGATTTGCTTGACGAATATGAGCGATAACAGAGTGAGATTTAATGGGGTATTCTTGCACTAACCGTGCAATGGGGGATTCAAAGCTAGGGAGTGGGTCTTTAAAGGTTCGGCAGCCCTTCCCTTCATAAAAGGTAATCCCCCATCCATCCTTATGCGGGCCAGTCCCACCACCGCGTTGGACCAGTCCTGAAAAACTAAAACAGATATCAGTAGGGACATTTGCGCTCATCCCAAGCAGCTCACACATGCAGTTAACCTCAATAACAGCGTATCAGTCTCTTAACGCCGATACCTAGCGTATCAATAACATGCTCTGCGTTACGCTGCAACGGGATAAAGCGCGCTTAATCAATAATAAAAAAGAAAACCTTATGCCGAAATACGTTGCATCTCTTTTTCAATCAGCAGAATTAAAATATGGATAATTTTGATATGGATTTCTTGAATCCGGTCGGCATAACCAAAATGAGGAACTCGAATTTCAATATCAGCCGTGCCCGCCATCTTGCCGCCGTCCTTACCTGTCAGAGTAATCACTTTCATGCCCTTACTGCGCGCGGCACTGATAGCGCGAATAATATTGCCAGAGTTTCCTGAAGTAGAAATACCAAGCAGTACATCGCCAGATTGTCCCACGGCTTCAATAAACCGCGAAAAAACATACTCATAGCCAAAATCGTTACTGACACAAGATAAATGGCTAACATCAGAAATAGCAATCGCCGGATACCCTGCACGATCTTCACGGTAACGTCCCGTTAGTTCTTCAGCAAAATGCATGGCGTCGCAATGTGAACCGCCATTCCCACAAGACAATACCTTCCCACCCTGTTTAAAGCTTGCCGCTAAAAGCTCTGCAGCCTGCTGAATTGCGTTAAGGTTAGCGTCTTGACTGAGGAATTGTTCAAGCGTTTTAGCCGCCTCATTCAACTCTTCACGGATAAGATCTTGGTACATATAAATTCCTTGTGGAATGCGGAAAAATTCAGGTGCCAAGTGTAGCCCATTAGTATTTCAGTGCAATATGACGGGGGCGATTAACTCAGGTTTCTTTGCGTGGTTGATCTCAAACCGATAAAAAAAGCCTAATACCCCCTAAATTTAGACATCCAAACGTCCATATTGCCAAATATTTTTGCCCTGATATAGTGGTCTTCACTAGCTCTTACCATGACGCAGAGGCAACTAATGACTCGATCAGCACCGGTTCCAGAGAGTAAACTCCCTGCCTTAGGCACGACTATTTTCACCACCATGACTGCGCTGGCCCAACAAGTAGGCGCGATTAACCTTTCTCAAGGTTTCCCTGATTTTAGCGGCCCAGATTATTTACAACTACGCTTGGCATATCATGTCCAACACGGGTCGAACCAGTACGCCCCGATGTCCGGCACGCCAGCGCTACGTGAAGCGATAAGCAAAAAAATTGCCCGGTGTTATGGGTGTCAGGTCGATAAAGAGACAGAAATTACGGTCACGGCGGGTGCTACTGAAGCACTATTTTCAGCCATTACCGCATTGGTTAGACCCGGAGATGAGGTTATCTGTTTCGAACCAAGCTACGATAGCTATGCCCCTGCCGTACAACTGGCAGGCGGAATAATGAAACATATTCCCTTAACACCTCCCAATTTTGCACCGGATTGGTCACGCTTCTCTACGGTAATCAGCGAGAAAACCCGCTTAGTGATCCTAAATACCCCACACAATCCTACCGCGAGTGTTTGGCAAAAGCAGGATTTTGACGCGTTATGGCACGCCATTGCCGAGCAACCAATATTTGTATTAAGTGATGAAGTATATGAACATATTTGCTTTGATGACAATGGCCATCACAGCTTATTGCAGCACCCGTCATTACGTGAAAGAGGGATTGTCGTCTCCTCCTTCGGTAAGACCTACCATATGACTGGCTGGAAAGTCGGCTACTGTGTGGCTCCCCCTCACCTTAGTCTGGAGATCCGCAAAATTCACCAATATCTTACTTTTTCCGTCCACACCCCTTCTCAGCTCGCCTTAGCGGATATGTTAAATCATGCTCCAGAGCATGACGAAAACCTCCCAACCTTCTATCAACAACGCCGTGATTTTTTTATTGATGCCTTACAAGCGAGTCGCTTTACCCTGTTACCTTGCCAAGGCACTTACTTTTTACTGCTTGATTATTCAGCGATTTCAAAGATGAATGACGTCGATTTCTGTCTTTATCTGACCAAAGAAGTGGGCGTGGCAGCCATACCTCTTTCGGTATTTTGTAAAGAGGCCTTCCCTCATCACTTGATCAGAGTCTGCTTTGCAAAAGAAGAAGCCACCTTACAGGCGGCAGCGGAGAAACTATGTCAACTTTAACTGTCGGTGTTTTACAGCAACCTATCGTTTGGATGAACGGCGAAGCTAATCTCGAACATTTTGCTCAGCACATTGCACAATCCTCCCACTACGACTTATTGGTATTACCTGAGATGTTCACCAGCGGATTTTCCATGCAAGCCGCAACGAACTCACTGAGTGAAACTCGAGTCCTCAGTTGGTTACAAGCGCAAGCCCGAGATAGCAATACCGCCATATGTGGCAGTGCGGCAATTCAACTCACTGACGGTGCAGTAAATCGCTTCTACTTCGTTACCCCGCAAGGCGAGTACGATTACTACGATAAACGCCATCTCTTTCGGATGGCCAACGAACACCATCACTATAAGCCAGGAGCCAGCCGCAAGATTATTGAATACCGTGGATGGCGTATTTTTCCGCAAATTTGCTATGACCTACGATTTCCCGCTTTTTCACGGAACAGCAACAATGACTATGACTTAATCATCTATGTGGCGAGTTGGCCTGCCGCACGCGCTAACCACTGGAAAGCCTTATTATTAGCGAGAGCGATTGAAAACCAGAGTTGGGTGATTGGCTGCAATCGAGTAGGTAATGACGATAATGGATTATCGTACCGAGGGGATAGCCAAATAATCTCTCCCGAGGGGGAAATTATCGCAATCGCCTCGCCAGGTGAAGCCACCGTGCTTACCGCGACAATTGATCGCCAACGGGTAATGGATTATCGCCAAGCGTTTCCCGCTTGGCAGGATGCAGATAGTTTTACCTTAACTCCCCCGGTAGGTTGACCACGAATTGGGCGTAATAAGATAAGGAAGATGGAAGTGCTCACCCGTCTGAGTAATCACAAAATCAATTTGCGCAGTGAGGTATAAAGAGGAGCGATTACTTTGTGCAAAATAATCGCCTATCTCTGCGGTCAGCCGATAGTGTCCTGGGACGATTGGGTCGGGAGTAAGGGTTTTCAACCGCCCATCGCTATCCGTTTTCCCCTCAGCAATCGGTTGCCAACCATCATTAGTCAATTGTTCTAATGTAATAGTGACATGACTCGCCGGTTTTCCTAATGCGGTATCTAAAATATGTGTCGTAATGGTACTCATTGAATAGCCTCCTGCAGACGTAATGCCGTAATTTCACGAAGCTGTTGCACACTGACCTCGATATCCTCTGCTTCGCTAAGTTGTAAACGCTGCTGTAGCGCAGCAAGAATCTCCTGCGGTGAACGGCCTTTGGCTCGAATTAAAAATACTCGCTGGAAACGTTGTTCATAGCGCTGATTTCCCAATCGAATCGCCTCTTTACTCTGCCGATCAGAATCTTGTACCGCGGCTTGTTCGCTACGCGAGGCCTGAGCTTCAGAGCTTTCTCCTGTTGGCCGTTCGCCAATACGGGGATGTGCCCTCAACGCCAATGTCAGTTCATCTTTTCCCCACCCCTCGGTTAACGCGGAGGCGACAGCCTGTAACGCTGCGATATCACGATAAGGTCGGCGAGCGACCAACTGTGTTTGCCATGCCTCTATCGCCACGCAATGAGCGATAGCCTGCTGCGCGCTTTGTATATCACCATCATTAAACTGCTTGAGAGATATCATCGGTTTCGTATTCTCGTTGAGGTGTGGCCGTCAATTGTACCGCACGGGTAAATGCTTGGATCCCCGCGGCCACGTCTTGTACTGTTACGGCTTCAGCAGGATGATGACTAATCCCTTTCTCGCAACGCACAAAGATCATCGCAACCGGCCACTGTGATGCGATCGCGATCGCATCATGGCCCGCCCCGCTAGAAAGTTGCGGAGCACAGCCCTGAACCGCACTCACCGCTTGGGTACAAGCCTCACGTAATCGCGTATCACAGGTGGTTGCGGCAATATGATAAAACTCCTCTGCGTAAAACGTGATACCTCGTGCAGCAGCAATTTTCTCCGCACGTGACAGCAGTTGCTGCAACAGATTACTGAGCGGAGCATCTTCTGGCCCACGGATATCTAAGCTCAGCGCAACCTCACCAGAAATGACATTAACAGCCCCCGGCGAACAACTGATTTGCCCGACGGTGGCGACCAACCCGCCCCCCGCCTCAGTAGTCTCTTTCTCTATGGCCACCATCCACTCAGCGGCAGCCGCCAGCGCATCTTGCCGCTGAGTCATGGGCACAGTACCCGCATGGCCGGCAAGCCCTGTAAATTGACAATTTAAGCGATGGGCACCATTAATTGCGGTGACAACACCCAACGGTAAATCTGCCGTTTCTAAGCAAGGACCCTGCTCGATATGTAGCTCTAAATAGGCAGCGATAGAATCAGGGTGTCGTGCTGCGTGCTGTACCTTGAGTGGGTCGAGATTTTGTGCAAGCATCGCTTCTCGCACGCTGATCGACTGACTGTCCGTTTTATCCAGCCAGTCGTTCGGCCATTGTCCGGTCAACCCTTTACTGCCGAGTAGCGTAATCCCGAAACGTGTACCCTCCTCGTCCGCAAAGCCGACAATTTCTATGGCATTGGCGAGACGTATGTTTTGGCTATGTAACGCGCTAACCACTTCGATCGCGGTTAAGACGCCAAGCGGCCCATCATAACGCCCTGCATTACGAACAGAATCGAGGTGTGAACCCAATAAGATTGCGGGAGCGCGGCTAGTGGCTGCTTCATAGCGACCACAGATATTCCCAACCTCATCTTGCCAGACAGACATACCTGCTGCTTCCATCCATTGCTGGACTTGGCGATTCGCTTGGAAATGTTCATCAGACAGATAAACGCGTGTCAGCTCACCTTCAGTTTCACTAATACTCGCCAGCCTATCACAGCGCTGCATAACGCGTTGCGCCGCATCGTCCGCCATCGCTTTTGGAATAAGATTAAGCATGGGCACCTACCGCCTGGTAATGATCCCACGCGGCTTGCAGCGCAGCCCCTTGAACGGTTTTAAAACCTACATGATTTAACACCGCTTCTAATGCGGTGAGCGTTTGCATCACACAGCTTTTCCGCGCGTTATAGCCCATGGTACCAATACGCCACACTTTGCCGTGCAGTGGACCAAAAGAGGTACCTATTTCAATCCCAAAATCATTAAGCATCAAATGACGGATTTCATCACCGACCACGCCTGATGGAATATAGACCCCAAGTACATTATTCATTTTATGTTGAATATCGCCAAAAACCTGTAACCCCATCGCTTGTACACCTTTTAGCAGGGCATCCCCGTGGAGTTTATGCCGCGAGATGCCAGCTTCTAGGCCTTCCGCCAAGATAAGGCGCGCTGCCTCATAAGCACCAAATAAGGCACTGGTCGCTTCAGTATGATGGTTCAGACGCTCTGGTCCCCAATAATCAAGGATCATCCCGAGATCGAAATAATTCGAGTAGATCATCTCATCATCACCTTGCTGATGTTGAGCGGTGCGGATCCCCTCCTCCACACACTTACGTTTACGGATCTCATCAACAATGCGGTCACTTAACGTGATAGGGGAGGTGCCAGAGGGACCACATAAGCATTTTTGCATTCCTGCTGATACAGCATCTATTCCCCAGGCATCGGTTTCAAGGGGATTGCCGGCTAACGAGGCAGTGGCGTCGGTGTAAAGCAATACGCCATGACGCCGACAAATGTCACCAAGCTGATCCAGCGGCTGTAACATGGTGGTAGAGGTATCTCCTTGCACCGTCAGTAATAAACGGGGTTTGACTTTCTTAATCGCCTCTTCGATTTGCTCCGGGCGGAACACCTCCCCCCAAGGCACTTCAATGGTGTGAACCACAGCACGGCAGCGACGAGCAATCTCACATAGCAGGTAGCCAAAACGCCCGAATACCGGTACCAGAACTTTGTCACCAGGGCGGATAGTCGACACGAGAATTGCTTCAATTCCCGCACGTGAGGTCCCATCGACCAATAAGGTCCATTGATTTTGGGTAGCAAATACGCCCCGATAGAGTGCCATGACCTGATTCATGTAATCCGTCATAGCAGGATCGTACTGACCGATAAGTTGACTCGACATTGCACGAAGTACACGAGGGTCGGCATTAATTGGGCCGGGTCCCATAAGTAAACGCGGAGGTGGATTGATTTGAGAGAAAGATGAAATATCCATGATCGAGTCCTTGGTGATTGGAACTAAAAATTCTTATAACCAAATACTGCAACAATTGTGCCAGCCAATTTATAGAGAAAAGGTCAGCTATCGCTGAGTCATCTCGTATACTTCGCAAAGCTGTTACGCACCAAGATAATGCACTGCACCCTTATAGCGCCCCATTATCGTTGTTCAAGCTCTTCGAGATGCTGATAACTCTCGGCAATCTTATGGATACGTTGCCGTCCGGTTTCTAATGTGGAGTGCAAAAGAGAATTTACCATCAAGGTAACAAAGCTCATTGCAGCACTGTAACAATCGAACGCGGAAACACTTTCTAATGGTGTAGCAAATTGCCAGGTAGCTAATCCCTGAATACTTAGGGCTTGCGGTTCAGAAAGTGTGATCACCGGTACCGATTGACGTTGGAGTTGTTGTAGAAGCTTTTTTATCACCGCCGGTCGGCGTCTAAAAGCGATAACAATAACGATATCTTGTTGACCATAATCCACCAATTCTTCTGAGAGTGTCTGTCCTGGTGTCGGAAAGAGGCTGACTTGAGCTCGGGCTTGGATCAATTGCGAACGCAAATGCAAGGCAACCGGATAAGCATTGCGGTAACCGATGATACCCACCTGCCGTGCCTGATTGAGGGATTGAATGGCCGCAGAATATTGTTGAGTATCTAAAAGCGTTGTCCAATGGAGCAGGTTGGCCATCTCTTGTTTATAGTGCCTGGCGAGTAAGGTATCACCATGTACGATATCTCGCGGTTCAGTCAAAGGCATACCACTTTGTCGTAAGAGACGAAGCTCCTCGTACATATCCTTATATTTCTCGTAACCGAGCCGTTTAAATAATCGACTTACCGTAGCTTTTGAGACGCCGCTGACCTGTGCTAACTCTGCACTGTTATAGCTAATCAGATCATCAAAATGATCGACAACAAAATCCGCTACACGCTTCTCTTGTGGGGTCAGGCTCTCATAATGGCTTGCCACTCGCTGATTTAAAGGCGTCATTTTCATTCCTGTAACAAACATTTCACTGTAATAAGCAGGATTTAGACCACTCTGAAATTTTTTTTTCATCTCGGTACAAAATTTGCTTGGTCAGTCTCTTTGCCTGACGTGGATAGACAACAATGATTCAAAGCAATTTAGCGCCAAACGGAATGGCGGTAACACCCCACCACTTGGCGAGCAGTAGTGCCTTATCGATTTTACGCCAAGGAGGTAATGCCATTGAGGCCATGGTCGCTGCTGCTGCAACCATTGCGGTCGTTTACCCCCACATGAATGGATTGGGAGGCGATGGATTTTGGTTAATTGTGCCACCAGAAGGCGAACCGATTGCTATAGATGCAAGCGGTGCGGCGGGGTCATTGGCAACCGTCGAGCGCTATCAAACACAGGCAACTATCCCTTTTCGAGGCCCCCAAGCAGCCTTAACTGTTGCCGGAACGGTCAGTGGCTGGCAGCTTGCTTTAGACTATGCCACACAAAATATTACGGAATCACTGCCGTTACCCATGCTATTAGCCGATGCCATTCATTATGCCGAATCGGGGATCCCTGTTACTGTCTCCCAAGCTGAAGCCACTAAGACCAAAACGGGTGAACTGGCACACTTACCGGGTTTTAGTGATATTTACCTTCCTGACAATCGCCCTCCCTCAGCAGGAGAATGCTTACGTCAGCCTGATTTAGCCCGTAGCTTAAAAGCACTCGCCAGCGATGGACTGGAGAGCTTCTATCGCGGAGCACTCGGAAAAAAAATTGCGGCAGGTATGGCACAAATTGGCATGCCGATTACTGAGCAAGATCTCACTGACCACCGTGCTCACTATAAAACGCCGCTTAGTGTGCAACATTCCTGCGGCACTATTTATAACCTTGCGCCGCCTACTCAAGGTCTCGTCTCTCTCGCTATCCTCGGTATTCTTGACCGCTTCGATTTGGCGCAGTGCAATGAGATTCAGACCATCCACCGTATAGTAGAAGCGACGAAACTCGCTTTTACACTTCGCGATACCTATATAACGGATCCGAAAGAGATCGCCATTGATCTGCAACAGCTGCTCAATACGTCACTCTTAGACGCGCTAAGCCAGCAACTGGATACCGACCTGGCCGCACCGTGGGGTGAGCCGTTATTACCTGGTGACACCGTTTGGATGGGGGTAACGGATAAAAATGGCTACTCGGTCTCTTTTATTCAAAGCATCTACCATGAGTTTGGGAGCGGTGTCGTCATTCCTGATACAGGGATCCTCTGGCAAAACCGTGGGGCCGCATTTAGCTTACAAGCCGGTCATCCAAGGTGTCTAGGGCCCAAAAAATATCCTTTCCATACCCTCAACCCCGCAGCCGCCAAATTAAATGATGGCCGTACCTTAGTTTACGGTTCGATGGGTGGGGATGGGCAGCCACAAACACAAGCAACGCTATTCACTCGCTATGTTCAACAACAGCTGCCTCTACAAGCGGCCATCAGTGCACCACGCTGGTTACTCGGTAGAACATGGGGAAACGCCTCTGACTCGTTAAAACTTGAAGCGCGTTTTAGTGAAGAGACCTATCAAGGGCTTCGATCTTTGGGACACCGTACTGAAAGGCTAGACGCCTGGAGCGAAGCTACCGGGCATGCCGGGGCGATCGTCCGTCATCCCAATGGACTCGTTGAGGGAGCCAGTGATCCCCGTAGCAACGGCAGCGCAGCCGGTTATTAAGGAATAATGATGAATAAGACAATCGATTGGCCATGCTACATTGAGCAGATGAGCCTGCTCCTCGATCTACAACTTGATGACGCACGGCAAGCAGAGCTCGCCATACAACTCGCCCGTATAGCCGATATAGCGGCCCCATTAATGGCCTATCCTTTGGATGATCGCCAAGAAGTCGGTGGAGTCTGGAAGCTATGAATATTGCCTCACTGACTATCAAAACCCTGCACCAACGTTGGGCCACCAAGCAACTCAGCGCGGTTGAAATTACTGATTATTACCTTTCCGCGATTCATGCCGCTAACCCTGTCCTAAATGCTTGGACAACCGTCACCGCCTCAAGAGCACGGCAATGCGCTGAAAAATTGGACCAACAACGCGATGCCGGTAACCTCTGTGGAGCGCTAGCAGCCATTCCCTACGCCGTAAAAAACCTCTTTGACGTCAAAGATGAAGTGACGCTAGCTGGGGCTGAACTCTTTAGCCAACGTCCGGTTGCGACAGAAGATGCCTGGGCGATCCAACAGCTGAATCAGTCGGGGGCTATTCTCACCGGTATGCTAAATATGGATGCTTATGCCTATGGATTTACCACCGAGAATAGCCACTATGGCGCATGCCGTAATCCACTCGATACGACGCGTATCGCCGGAGGATCATCAGGCGGATCAGCGGCAGCGGTTGCAGCGGGATTAGCGCATTTTTCATTAGGCACGGATACCAATGGCTCGATCCGCGTTCCCGCTTCGTTATGTGGCGTATTTGGTTTGAAGCCGACCTTTGGTCGCCTTTCACGCCGGGGTAGTCATCCTTTCGTGGCCAGTCTTGACCATATCGGACCATTAGCCCGACATGTCGACGATCTGGCTTTAGTCTACGACCACTTACAGGGTTATGATCCACAAGATCGCTTTCAATCCAATCATCCGGTTAACTTAGTCTCGGCACAACTCGGTCAACGAAAAAAAGCGCTAAAGGTGGCTGTGTTGGGTGGGTATTTTACACAGTGGTCGGATGATCAGGCCAGAGCCGTTACCGAGAAGGTCGCACGCGCTTTAGGCGCCGACCAAGAAGTCGAACTGGTCGATGCCGAATTAGCCAGATCCGCAGCCTTTTTACTCACGGCAAGCGAAGGGGGAAGCCACTACCTCAACGCATTACGTGAAATGCCTGAGCGTTTCGAGTCCAATTCACGAGAACGCTTACTGGCGGGCTGTATGCTCCCCGCCAGTTGGCCTATACAAGCACAACGGTTTCGAGAACATTTTACTCGTCAAGTGTTAGCACTATTTAAAGATATAGACCTATTAATCGCTCCAGCCACCCCTTGCGCAGCAACCGTTATTGGACAACAATCGATTGAGATCCAAGGAAAATATTTACCCACCAAAGCCAGTATGGGGATGCTCGCGCAACCCTTCTCTTTTGTTGGGTTACCCGTTTGTACCGCTCCGGTGCGAACCGATAGTGGATTATCTATTGGTGTGCAGCTTATCGCCGCGCCCTATCAAGAAGCAACCGCATTAGAGGCTGCTTGGCGATTAGAGCAAGCCGAAATTACACTACAACACCCCTTTTAGGAAGTGACTCATGGTCGACATGACAATTAACCAGCCCGATGTCCTAGCTGAAGTGGAACAACAATTTAAGCGCTACGAACTCGCCTTGACGACAAACGATACCGTTGTATTAGATGAGCTTTTTTGGCATAGCCCTCATACGGTACGACTCGGTGCTGGCGAGAACCTCTACGGTATTGAAGACATTCAGGCTTTTCGTGCAAGCCGCCCTGCTGTGAATTTGGACCGCTGCCTGAGGAATACGGTAATAACGACTTATGGTGACGAGATGGCGGTATGCAGCACAGAATTTACGCGTGACAACACCCCCAAAATAGGCCGCCAGCAACAAACTTGGGTGAAATTTGCACAAGGCTGGCGCATAGTCGCGGCCCACGTTAGTCTGATGAGTTAAGGAAAAAGGCATCGCCTTTTTCCTATCATCTATTACGGTGCAGGGTGGTGAGTCACCCAGTGCTCGGCTATTTGCTGGCGGGTACAGATCCACACATCTGAAAATTGTTGAATATGGTCGAGGAATCGCTGTAGAGCGCGGAATTTACCTGGTCGTCCTAACAATCGACAATGCATTCCGATCGATAACATCTTCGGCGATGCCGTACCTTCTTCATAAAGTACGTCGAAACTGTCTCGTAAATAGGTATAAAATTGCTCAGCGGTATTAAAGCCTTGCTGAGTTGCAAAGCGCATATCGTTACATTCTAACGTATAAGGGATCACCAAATGGGAGTGTTGCTGTCCATCATCGGTCGTGACCGGCATCCAGAAAGGTAAATCATCACCGTAGTAATCGCTGTCATAAAGATAATCGCCCCGCTCCACTAACAATCGGCGCGTGTTAGGGCTATCTCTCCCAGTATACCAACCTACTGGTGGTTTACCCATTAATTCGGTCAGGACAGCGGTGGCTTTCTCCATATGCGCAGCTTCTTGCTCAGCCGACATGGCTTGATAATGGATCCAGCGCCAGCCATGACTGACCACATCATAATCAGCGTCACGGATCGCTTGAACAATCTCCGGATGACGCGCTAAAGCCATCGCTACGCCAAATACCGTTAATGGCAGTCTCCGGCGTTGAAATTCTTGATGTATCCGCCAAAACCCTGCACGCGATCCATATTCGTATAGGGAGTCCATCGACATATGGCGATCAGGATAGCTGGCGGCACCGATAATATCGGATAAGAATTGCTCAGAGCCCGCATCACCATGCTCGACGTGATTCTCTGCGCCTTCTTCATAATTGAGAACGAATTGTACCGCAACTCGCGCTTTATTAGGCCACTCTACGCTTGGAGGCTTTCCCGCATAGCCAACCAAATCTCGAGAATACTCTTCTGCAAGAAGATCTTTGATAATCTCACTACCCTTCATCTACAATACTCCATGAATCATAAAACGATATCGTGAAACAATTGTTGCAAAGCCTGTGCCAACTTCGGGTTTCGTGAAACAGACGTTACGGTACTCTTTCAGATTTTCTTACATAAGGCCTCATCATGACTATTAAACTCCGTCCCTTGGAACGTGAAGATCTTCGTTTTGTTCATCAATTAGATAACAATGCCACCGTAATGCGTTATTGGTTTGAAGAGCCTTATGAAGCCTTTGTTGAGCTCTCCGACCTCTACGATAAACATATTCATGACCAGAGCGAACGTCGTTTTGTGGTCGAGCACGAAGGTGAAAAAGCCGGACTTGTGGAGCTGGTAGAAATTAACCATATCCATCGGCGAGCAGAGTTTCAGATTATTATTGCCCCAGATCATCAGGGTAAGGGATTAGCGAACAAGGCAACGCGTGCTGCGATGGATTACGGGTTTTCTGTCCTGAATTTGTACAAGCTCTATTTAATTGTGGATAAGGAAAATGAAAAAGCCATCCACATTTATTCTAAATTGGGCTTTGAAACTGAAGGGATTTTAAAACAAGAGTTTTTTATTAATGGCACGTATCGTGACACGTTAAGAATGTGTATTTTCCAGCCCCAATACTTGGCAAAATTTCATAGCGGTAATGACAATCAGTCGTTATTACCGCCAACAGCTCAATAATGGTGTATCCCGCTAAAATTAAGCGGCTTCACTTAGCCAAACATGCTGCATAGATAGCGTTCTAATGCGATACGCGAACTAAAACCATGGGGAATTCCGTAATGCTCTTGATTGTTGCTGGCAAGATAGAGCGGGAATTCCTTGTAATGGTCACAGGTTTTCAAATCGGACGTCGGTTCTGCAAAATTCTGACTACGTTCTTTAAGTGTGGGATGGATGACTAATGCCGTTCTTCCCAGACGTGCTTCACGGTTCACATAGACATAATGATCTGCGCGCCGATAACCATAGGTTTTTGGGGTTACTACATCCACTTCAAATCCAGCCTTCTCTAATACCTTAGCCACTTCATCCGGTCGTAAATACATATAAAAACTCCTTAATATTTTATCAGCGAACTTTATCCTAGCCCAACAAGCATGTAGTTCAGATCATTCGGAATTTTCTCTAAGATTATACAAATATAAAAAGCTGTCTATAATTATTAACACGAATTCAAATCTTGGAGAATATGATGGCTAAGAAATTACAACAATATGATTTACCAGAAGATAATGCCGACGTACAAGAACTGGCTGACTCCCTTGAGGCTTTATTGAATTCTTATGGTGACGATGCCAAAGAAGGGTTCGATGAAGCACGCAGCAATGCAGAGCGCCTCCTTAAGAAAACGCGCTCGACCTTCAACGAGGGTAAGAAATCCCTTCGAGAAAACTTATGTGACTCTGGCTGCCAAGCGACTCAATGGGTTCAAGATAACCCGGCTTCAGCATTAGGCGTAACGGCTGCAGTAGGCTTTGTATTTGGTCTATTACTGTCCCGCAAATAATGCCCTAAGGTTTTAAAAACCGTTATCAACCAGCGCTCTGTCGCTGGTTTTTTTTCGCCTCTCCCCACTCAAAAATGGTTTCCTCTCCCATCAATTCAATTAGCCTGATAATTATTAGCTGCGAACATATTGATTAAATTTATTTATTGAAACAATTTAACCTAACCACTTGCCATACCTAGGAAAATTCCTATTTAAATGCATACATATGCAAAAAAATTTGCATAAAAAGGTTGTTAATGCATTTCAGTATGATAGGTTTACTTATCTAAATATAAAGAGAAAAAACATAACTTAATGATTAAATAAATAATATTAGGGAAAAACCGTAGACATGACAATAAAACTCCAAGTCAAAAATTTGCATAAGATTTTTGGGGGTAACCCTGAGCGCGCCTATAAGCTGCTCGAACAAGGTTACGACAAAGAAAGCATTCTCGATAAAACTGGCTTATCAGTCGGCGTCAATAACGTTGACCTTACGATTCACGAAGGCGAAATTTTTGTGATCATGGGCCTATCTGGTTCAGGTAAATCAACCCTCGTCAGACTACTAAACCGTTTAATCACTCCTAGTCGCGGGCAAGTCCTAATCGATGGTCAAGATATCGCCCAAGTATCTGACAAAACCTTGCGCGATATCCGTCGCTCTAAAATCAGTATGGTCTTCCAATCCTTTGCTCTGATGCCTCATATGACAGTGATAGACAATACCGCTTTTGGTATGGCCTTAGCTGGCGTTGAAAAAACACAGCGACTGAGTAAAGCATTAGAAGCCCTTCGCCAAGTTGGCCTAGAAAAATATGCCTATTCTTGGCCTGACCAACTTTCTGGGGGGATGAGGCAGCGTGTTGGTCTGGCCAGAGCGTTAGCTAATGATCCCGATATCCTACTAATGGATGAGGCCTTTTCAGCACTCGACCCGCTCATTCGAACGGAGATGCAAGACGAATTGGTCAAACTACAATCTCAGCAACAACGCACCATTGTCTTCATCTCCCACGATCTTGATGAGGCAATGCGTATTGGCGATCGAATTGCCATCATGCAAAACGGTCAAGTCGTACAAGTGGGAACACCGGATGAGATCCTCAATCAACCTGCCAATGCCTATGTAGAAACCTTCTTCCGTGGGGTCGATATTAGTCAGGTCTTTAGTGCTAAGGATATTGCGAAACCTGCCACAGGCTCGATTATTCATCGCGTCGCGGGATTAGGGCCTAAATCCGCCTTAAAATTGCTGACCGATCAGGACCGTGATTATGGCTATGTACTAAATAAACAGCACTATGGCGGGATTGTTACGGCGGAAAGTCTGCAGCGCGCAGCGAAAGAAAATTTACCATTGGAACAGGCCTATTTATCTCACCTCTCACCGGTAGGGGCCTCAACATCACTTAGCGATCTCTTCGCTCCCGTGGCTGATGCTCCCTGTGCCCTGCCTGTGGTCGATGAGACGCAGCAATTCTTGGGAATTATTTCTAAAAGCACGCTATTAAAAGCCTTAAATCGGGAGACCGTTAACCTATGACCACTACGACTAGCGACCCTTGGAGCACGAGTTCCGACACCTCTACCAGTACCGATCCTTGGGGCGGGGCAAACAACAGCACAACCTCTTCCTCATCCCCTGAACATAGCGATTGGTTGAACAGTGCGCCCGTTGAGCATCATACCTTCTCGTTAAGTGATCCTTTTCACTCAACATTGATCCCGCTCGACCATTGGGTAACGATGGGTATTAATGGCCTAGTTGACCATTGCCGTCCCCTCTTTCAGGGGATACGAGTGCCTGTGGACTACATTTTAACTAGCTTTCAGCAATTGCTGACCCATATTCCAGCACCTGCTGCGATTGTACTATTCGCGTTAATCGCATGGCAACTCACCACCGCGCGAATGGGAATAGTGTCACTGGTCGCGCTGATTTTTGTTGGCTGTATTGGCGTCTGGAACGATGCGATGATTACCTTAGCATTGGTACTCACCTCTCTATTCTTCTGTGTCCTGATTGGCCTACCTCTCGGCATAGCCTTAGCACGTAGTGATCGCGCGGCAAAATTCGTCCGTCCCTTATTAGATGCGATGCAGACGACTCCTGCGTTTGTCTATTTAGTCCCTATTGTGATGCTCTTTGGGATCGGGAATGTACCAGGGGTGGTAGTCACGATTATTTTTGCTGTACCGCCTATTATCCGCCTAACTATCCTCGGTATTAAGCAGGTCCCTGAGGATCTGATCGAGGCGAGCCAATCATTTGGCGCAAGCCCGCGACAAATGTTGTTCAAAGTACAGCTTCCCATCGCTATGCCATCGATTATGGCGGGTATTAACCAAACCCTAATGCTGGCACTCTCGATGGTCGTCATCGCTTCAATGATCGCGGTCGGAGGTTTGGGGCAAATGGTCTTACGGGGGATTGGTCGTCTCGATATGGGACAGGCCTCCATCGGCGGAATCGGTATCGTTATTCTCGCCATTATGTTAGATCGTTTAACACAATCTTTCGGCGTCGATAAACGCCATCAGCGCCACCAGCGCTGGTATCAAACCGGGCCAATCGGTCTGCTTACCCCCCTTTTTCATCGAACCACTCACCGTTGAGAACTGACTATGCGTAAATTATTCCTTACTTCTGCTGCCATCACCCTCATAACCAGTATTGGCGCTCAAGCTAACGATCTTCCAGGGCAAGGCAAGAGAGTTAAACCGATTCAAAGTACGATTACTGAGGAAACCTTCCAAACGTTGCTGGTCAGTCGTGCCTTAGAAAAATTGGGGTACACTGTCTCCGCTCCCGAAGAAGTGGATTACAACGTGGGTTATACCTCGATTGCCAAAGGGGATGCGACGTTTATGGCGGTTAACTGGCAGCCTTTACAAGAAAATATGTTCGATGCCGCTGGTGGTAACACTACCTTTTATCGTGAAGGGCATTATGTCACTGGCGCAGCTCAAGGGTATTTGATCGACAAGAAAACAGCAGATCAATACCACATCACCAATATCGAGCAGTTAAAGGATCCTAAACTCGCAAAATTATTTGATAGTAATGACGATGGTCGAGCTGACCTAACTGGATGCACCCCGGGCTGGGGATGCGATACCGTCATTGCTTATCAGATGAAAGCCTACCAACTTGAACAAACGGTCTCTAATAACCAAGGAAACTATGCGGCCATGATGGCAGATACCATCACTCGTTTTAAACAAGGCAAACCGATCCTTTATTACACTTGGACCCCTTTCTGGGTCAGCGATGTGCTGAAGCCGAGTAAAGATGTGGTCTGGTTAGAGGTGCCTTTCTCTGCCGATCCCCAAAAGACGGATACGACATTACCCAATGGTAAAAATTACGGATTCCAAGTCAACAACATCAATATTATCGCCAATAAACAGTGGGCTGAGAAAAATCCTGCAGCGGCTAAACTCTTTGCAGAAATGAAACTGCCATTAGCGGATATCAATGCAGAGAATGCGGCAATGCGTGCCGGTCAAAGCTCTGAAGCCGATATTAATCGTCATGTGGATGGATGGATTAAAAGCCATCAAGCATTGTTCGATCACTGGGTTACCAACGCTTTACACTAATTTATCACCTTATCAAGGGCCCATCGTGGCCCTTACTATTATGCATCTTTTGTCCAAAGCCTCTGAATCAACTGGTTCATAATACCCTGTGCTATAACACGACTAGATAATTAGCATTGTAGTAATCATCATGGTTATTTTATCGCTGGTAATCAGTTTAAATCTATGACAACTTTAACGGTTAGGTAATTACCCTTTGTCTGCTAATTGCGGTAACGAGTAGTTAGTACATAGCTGTAGAAATGAGGTGTGACTTGGACAGTTCTTTTGAACCAATTGAAAAAATGTTATCTAATCTGTCGCTTCGCCACGACAATTATCCTGTACGCGTGGTGCTGTTGACACGTTTACATATGCATATTCAAACCAAGCTTCTTGAAAATCGTAATAAAATGCTCAAGGATCGTGGACTTAATGACACTATCTTTAATGCGTTACTGACCTTAGATGCTTGTGATAATCAGAGTATTCAGCCCTCAGAATTGAGCTCTGCGTTAGGCTCTTCTCGTACCAATGCAACCCGCATTGCTGATGAACTCCAAAAACGTGGCTGGGTAGAACGCCGTGAAAGTGATAATGACCGTCGCTGCCTGCATCTCCACCTAACCGATGCCGGTTATGAATTTCTTTGCGAAATTCTGCCTCCACAGTATGACAGTTTCCAAGAAGTATGGGGCATCCTCTCTTCAGAAGAGCAAAACCAATTAGAATCTATTTACCGTAAATTACTTAATCATTTAGATACTTTTTCGCACAACTCACCACCGAGTTCAGAGTAAGAGTAAGAGTAAGAGTAAGAGTAAGAGTAGAACACCACACTACCCCTTTTGATTGATACACTTCACTTTCGTTGGAGTGTTTTTTATATGCACTATTTATTGCAGGATTTAGTTTATGAGTTCGGTTGAAAAAGCGCCCGCCCCAACATCCACGCCCTCGAGAAACAAACGTAAACCCTTTTTGATGCTATTGCTGATCGCCTGCATTATTGTTGCGATTGCCTACGGCCTATATTGGTTCTTAATATTAAGCCACCAGCAGGATACTGATGATGCCTACGTTGCAGGGAATCAAGTGCAAATATCCCCCCAAGTATCAGGCAGTGTCAGTAAAGTATGGTTCGATAACACCGACCTCGTGCATAAAGGCGATATTCTGGTATCACTGGATAAAACAGATGCCAATCAAACGCTGAATAAAGCTGAGACCGCCTTAGCCAGTAGCGTGCGACAAGTACGTCAATTAATGATTAATAATCGCCAATACCAAGCGAATATCGTCTTGAAGCGCACTGCATTAGCCCAAGCAGAAGCCGATCTGGCTCGTCGTGAGCCCCTTGCACAACACCAACTCATCGGCAGAGAAGAGTTACAACATGCTAGAGATACCGCGGCCAGTGCCAGAGCCTCTCTCGACGTTGCCATTCAGCAATTAAATGCGAACCAGGCCATGATATTGGACACGCCTCTGGATCAGCAGCCAGTTATTCAACAAAGCGCCGCCGCGGTCAGGGATGCTTGGCTGGCTTTACAACGTACCGATATCCGGAGTCCTATCGATGGCTATGTGTCCCGTCGAAGTGTTCAGGTCGGCGCACAAATTTCGCCAAGTAGCGCACTGATGGTAGTGGTCCCCAGCCAAGAATTATGGGTAGATGCTAACTTTAAAGAGACACAACTGTCTAACGTGAGGATTGGCCAGCCGGTAACCGTGACCGCAGATATCTATGGTGACGCAGTGACCTATCGCGGCAAAGTGGTCGGTTTGGATATGGGAACCGGGAGTGCCTTCTCTTTGCTCCCCGCTCAGAATGCAACCGGTAATTGGATCAAAGTGGTACAACGCTTGCCGGTACGCGTCTCGCTCGATCAGCAAGACCTGCAGCAACACCCTTTGCGTATTGGACTCTCTACCCAAGTCACTATTGACGTCAGCAATACGTCCGGTCAAGCACTAGCCACTGTTATGCGTAAATATCCAGCTTATGAGAGTGATGCATTGACCCTACAACTGGAACAAGCGGATCATATCATTCAGCGAATCATCACAGCTAATGCAGAGTAACCGCCATGGCTTATAACGAGAGAAAGCCTTTAGAGCCTGCACAGCTAGTATTGATGACCATTGCGTTATCGCTCGCAACGTTTATGCAAGTTCTTGACTCAACCATCGCGAATGTGGCGATACCGACCATAGCGGGTGACTTAGGTGCCTCCAATACTCAAGGGACTTGGGTTATCACCTCTTTTGGTGTGGCCAATGCCATTTCCATCCCCTTGACTGGATGGCTCGCACGCCGTTTTGGTGAGGTAAAGCTATTTGTTGCTTCCACTGCCGCGTTTGCCATCGCCTCTTGGGCTTGCGGTATGTCAAATTCATTGACTATGTTGATTATTTTTCGGGTGATTCAAGGCCTAGTAGCAGGCCCATTGATCCCATTGTCACAAAGCCTGTTACTCAACAACTATCCTCCCGCGAAGCGAGGCATGGCCATGTCGCTGTGGGCGATGACGGTTGTCGTTGCGCCGATTTGTGGCCCGATTCTAGGTGGCTGGATAAGCGATAATTACCATTGGGGCTGGATATTTTTTATCAACGTCCCCATAGGTATCATCGTTGTCCTACTGGCGGTAAAAACCCTCGGTAAGCGTGAGACGCTAACGCGTAAACAACCGATCGATATTGTCGGTTTGGTTATGTTGACCTTAGGGATTGGCTGCTTACAAGTGATGCTGGATAGAGGGAAGGAGTTAGATTGGTTTAGTTCAACAGAGATCATCACGCTGACGGTAGTGGCAGTCGTCGCCTTACTGATCTTGATTATTTGGGAATTAACCGATGAACATCCCATTATTGATCTGTCGCTGTTTAAATCGCGTAACTTCTCTATTGGATGTGGCTCGATTAGCTTAGCCTACATGCTCTATTTCGGGACTATCGTGCTACTCCCTCAACTGCTGCAAGAGGTCTTCGGATATACCGCTACTTGGGCGGGTCTGGCCTCCGCGCCGGTAGGAATACTCCCTGTTATCTTATCACCGATCATTGGACGCTTTGCTCCTCGTCTTGATATGCGTTATCTGGTGACGTTTAGCTTTATTATGTACGCAATCTGCTTCTATTGGCGCGCCTATACCTTCGAACCGGGGATGAGTTTTGCTGATGCTGCTTGGCCACAATTTATTCAAGGCTTTGCGGTAGCCTGTTTCTTTATGCCCTTAACGACCATTACCTTATCGGGTCTTTCGTCAGAGAGAATTGCCGCGGCGTCTGGGCTGTCTAATTTTATCCGGACACTAGGTGGCTCAATAGGAACCTCCATTACCACAACGCTGTGGACCAACAGAGAAGCGATGCATCATAGTCAGCTAACAGAATCCATCACTGCCTATAACCCGAATGCCCAACAGAGTTATCAACAGCTGGAATCGTTGGGAATGAGCCATCAGCAAGCATCCAGCTATATTGCCCAGCAAATTACTAATCAGGGATTGATAATCTCAGCTAATGAAATATTTTGGGCAGCTGGTGGAATATTCATTGTGTTGTTAGTGGTTATTTGGTTCGCCAAACCCCCTTTTCACTCAGGCGGTGGGGGCGGCGGTGCTCACTAATAAAAAAAGCGCCTTACTGAAGTGACCCCATAAACTTGGACACTTTTAGTTAGACGGCCTGTAAGGCCTGATTTCGGTATTCAACCGGAGTTAGGCTTTTTAGCTTGGCTTTGATCCGCTTGGTATTGTAATAAAATACACTTTTTGCAAGCTTCATTGCAGAGAGTAAGTATTTTAAGGGATGCTGCTTTTTCAGAGCTAAAACGGCTAACGTTTTTTCTTTGCTTGTTGTCGATTTAATTGTTTCAGCTCTTCCAACTTTTTTAATACCGCGTTCTCCGCCCGCAAATAAGTAATTTTCTCTTTTAGCTCTTCGAGGCTCTTTTCATCGTCTGAACGACTAGATATTGTGTGCGGCGGTTTCATTGGAAGCTTCCCTCTCTGTCTATATTCAAGCCCGGAGAAACCTTGCTTGTTGTAGCGTTCAAGCCATACAAACAAGATACCAGAAGAAATTAAATTGAGTACGGCTGAAGTGTGACTGAGAGACCAACTGTTTGTCGACATAAGTTTTAGCGCTTCAAATCGTGCTGTGGCAGAGCGCAGATGAGGGGTTGGGACAAAAGCATTATCTCCGTGAAGCGCAACGACCTTGGCCCAGTAACGGATTTGCTTAGAAGCTATTGAATATTTTTCGGCAAGAAAACACGATGACTCACCTGATAAATAGCAATTAGCGATGAAAATTTTTAACTCGCGGCTATATTTTGCCATAAAAAAACCCCCGATAATGGGTTGTCCAACTATCGGGGGTCACTTCACTGACGGCGCTTTTCTTTAAGCTTTCTGCTGACGCCACCACTCACCTAACAGTATCCCCGCGGCCACTGAAACATTCAAACTTTCAATGTTTCCTGTGCCACCGATGGATAGGCTAATATCCCCTTGGCGTAACGTTTCTTCATGCAACCCTTCACCCTCTTGCCCTAAAACAAAAACGGTTTTTGTCGGAAAAGTGGTTGATGCCAAAGGTTGGCCTTCATGGCTTGAGGTCGTCACAATGCTATAACCCGCGCGACGGAATGCATCGAGACCTTGCAGGAAAGATGGCGCAGTGACCGCACGCACATGCTCAGCACCACCTTCTGCCGTTCTCACCGCGGCTCCAGATTCGAGTAAGTTAGCATCATTAACTAAAATGGCTTTAGCACCAAAGTGGGCACAGCTGCGCATGATTGCGCCAAGATTATGCGGGTTACCCACATTCTCTAAGGCCACAACACAATCCTGTTCTTCAGCTTGCGCCAACCACGCCGCAACATCTAATCCGGTTTGTTTCTTGATAATGAAGCACACCCCACCGTGATGCTCTGTCCCCGCTGCTTTAGCCAATTCACTATCATCTACCACGTGGTAGGCTTTGCGGTTTGCAGCTAACCAACGCAAGGTCTCACGAAAGCGGGGGGTAACACTTTGCACAAACCACGCCCGCACAATCGCTTCTGGACGGCTTTGGAATAATGCTTGGCAAGCATTTTCGCCATATACGCGAGTCTCTTCTTGACGTTGACGACGGAGCTGTTCGGGATCGATATAACTCTTCGCCGTCAGACCTTCGTCTGCGCTCGGTGCTTGCGTAGACTCTTTCTGTTCCGTAGGGCGTTTAGATACTGTACGCCAAGGTGAGTCATTACGATGAGAGGACGATTCATTACGACGTACGGAAGACTCATCACGACGTGGAGATGAAGATGAACGACGATCTGTCGGCGCCTTGCGGTCTGACGAGCGACCACCTTTACCGGTCCGCGGATTACCGCTGCTGCGCGAAGAAGTCGCCTCTTCACCGCGAACATACATTACTTTAACTTTACTGCTTTTACTTTTATTTTCGTCGTTCATCACATTCTCCTGTTACTGAGCGCGCAGATTACCTGATGTCCGCTTGCTTAGCTATCTTCTTTATTGGTGGATTAACGATCACCCTACCAGAAATGATGCTATCGCGTAGCATCCCCCGCTGAACTCAATTAAACTGTCTTTTTTTTTCAGTATCGATTTTTTATGACTCATTGTAATGCCGTATTACAACTCCGTGCACAACGTTTAGCGGCCGCTACGCGTCCATTCCTCGCGCGCGGTAATCGTGTGAGCCGTTGTCAGCGTTGTCTTTTACCTCAGCGTAATTGTCTATGTTCAACGATACAACCTCAACAGGCCCGCAGCCGTTTTTGCCTAATGATGTACGATACGGAGCCGATGAAGCCAAGTAATACAGGGAGACTTATCGCTGATATCTTACCGGAAACACTGGCCTATCAATGGTCGAGAACCACATTTGACGATAAAGATTTTCTTGAAAATATCACGCGCGACTATCAACCTATGGTGGTGTTTCCGGCCAGCTATGCGCAAGCCGATAGGGCCGTCTTACATCGTCCACCGCTCGAAGGTAAGCCTCCACTCTTTATTATGCTGGATGGGACCTGGAGTGAAGCGCGTAAAATGTTTCGCAAAAGCCCATGGTTAAATAGCTTTCCGGTGATCTCTGTTGATGTTTCAACTCCGAGTCAATATACCTTACGCGAAGCGCACAGCGACGCACACCATTGCACCGCCGAAATTGCCAGCGCCTTACTTGTACAAGCTGGAGACAGCGTGGCCGCAGAGCATTTAAGCCAACACTTTTCCCTATTCCGGGAACGCTATTTAGCAGGTAAACCTCATCATCCCATTCATACTCGGGAAGAATAACGATTATTACGGCCACCGCTAACGGAGGAGCCATGAGTCAACTCGGATTAGAAGCATTATTAAAACCGAAATCAATTGCGGTGATTGGCGCATCTCGAAAAGTCGGTCGCGCGGGCTATTTGATGATGCAAAACCTATTAGCCGGTGGCTTCTCAGGGGCTATTTTACCGGTTAATCCACACTATTCCGCAGTCTGTGGGGTAATGGCTTATCCGACAATCTCTGCGCTACCGTTAGTCCCCGATTTAGCAATTCTCTGTACTCATGCTCGGCATCTAGCACAACTCCTCGACGAATTAGGGGAAAAAGGCTGCCGTAGTTGTATTATTCTCTCGGCGTCGAAAGAACACTTTACGGCATTACTCGCCCAAGCATCCCGGTGGAATATACGATTACTAGGGCCTAACAGTTTAGGCTTAATCGCTCCCCATCAGGGGCTCAATGCCAGCTTCTCCCCTGTACCGGTGGCACGGGGGAATGTTGCGTTTATCGCGCAATCTACCGCCGTTGCGAACACCATTCTTGATTGGGCACAACAACGGAAAATTGGCTTCTCATGGTTTATTGCCTTGGGGGATGGTGTAGATATTGATAGTGATGACCTACTCGATTTCTTAGCTCGAGATACCAAAACCCACGCTATTTTAATCGCACTTGAGCACCTTAACGACGCCCGACGTTTTGTCTCTGCAGCCCGCAGTGCATCGCGTAACAAACCCATTGTGATGTTTAAAAGTGGTCGAAGCCGTGCTGCACGATTATTAGTGGGAAGCGAAGAGACTTACGATGGAACATGGGATGCCGCTATTCAACGAGCAGGAATGCTAAGGGTTTACGACTCCCACGAGTTATTTTCAGCAGTTGAGTCCTTGAGTCATATGCGTCATTTTAATGGTGAATCGCTATTTATTGTCAGTAATGGCGTCGCCCCTGCTGCCTTAGCATTGGATGTACTGGAGGAGCGTCAAGGAACATTACTTCAGCTTAGCCCAGCGACACAGCAACGTCTGCGCGCACGGTTACCCGATAATATCCCTATTACTAATCCACTCGACCTCAAAGATGATGCTACTACGCAGCTTTACCTAGACGTCACCGCCATACTACTTGATAGCTCAGAAGCCGAAGCTATTATGGTAATACATGCGCCTAGCGCTGTTTCTCCGGCAAGCGATTGCGCTGAGAAATTATCGATACTTTATAATCAACATCCGCGAGCCAAATATAAAACTTTATTAACTAACTGGTGTGGTGAATATTCTTCACAAGGTGCACGTGCAATTTTCTCACAAGCTAGAATTCCAACCTGGCGGACGCCTGAAGGCACAGTGACGGCGTTTATGCACCGAGTCGCTTATCATCGAAACCAAAAACAACTGAGAGAAACGCCTGCGAGATTGGCAGTCCAGCCATTAGACCGCACAAACGTCCGTGAATACTTACAAAAGCAGGTCACCAGCCATAAATCCCTTATTCAGGGTGCAGAATTAATCAGCCTACTAGCGGACTATGGTTTCCCGCAGACTGAGCTCTTGCCACAGGTTGATAGCGAACAAGACCGCCAACGGATACGCATCATGGTGCAACATGATCCGCTATTTGGTCCGATTATTTTAGTGGGCGAGCAGAGCGAAATGTGGCAGGAAGATAAGCAGGCAGTTACGTCATTATTACCCCTCAATATGGCACTGGCTAATCATCTGATTGCGCAGGCAATACAGCAGCATAAAATTTTTCGTCGCTGGGAAACACGACCAGAAAATATCTATCGGCTCAGTCAAACCCTCGTTCAGCTTTCTGATCTGATTATTGATTGCCCCGAAATTATAGCCTGCCAGCTCGATCTTTATGTTGGTAAACAAACCCCACTACTATTAATGCACGGCCAACTTACTCTGCATAAATTTGACGGGGATAGCGAAGACCGCCTGGCTATTCGACCCTATCCACAGAAATATGAGCAATGGGTAACCTTAAAAGATGGGCGACAGGCGCTATTTCGTCCCATTCTTCCTGAAGATGAACCTCAGCTACTCGCTTTTATTGGCCGAGTAACAAAGGAAGATCTTTACTACCGATATTTCAGTGAGATCAACGAGTTTACCCACGACGATTTAGCCAATATGACGCAGATCGATTACGATCGTGAAATGGCGTTTGTTGCGGTGATCCAAGAGAACGACGGCGACACCATTATCGGTGTTACTCGAGCCATTTCTGACAGTGATAATATTGATGCAGAATTTTCAATTTTGGTGCGCTCTGACCTTAAACGTTTAGGGCTCGGCAGAATGTTATTGGAAAAAATGGTGAGTTACACGCGAGATCATGGTTTGCAACAGCTAAATGGTATTACTATGCCCAATAACACTGGGATGATAGCGCTGGCTAAACAACTTGGCTTTAGCTGCAAAAATAGTGTCGAGGATGGAATTGTTAGCTTACGCTTAGCGCTAGATTCTCCTGCAGAAAATAGCCATTCTTAACCCTTTTGATGCTATAGTGTCGAGTTAAGGTTCCCAAGTTTTATAATGTTTTTCGATTCCTAATAGAAGAAGCGTAATGCGATGTTGCCAAAAAATAAAATGAATTCTCACCAGCGATACCTTGCAGAACTTCCAAAATTGCCGCAATCAATCACTGATTTTTCATTTTTGTACTCTGCAGCAGAGTTTCATCACACGCTTTTGGAAAAAATAGGTCAGGCTCAGTATAGAGTTTGCCTTGTTGCGCTCTATCTTGAAAATGATGAAGCAGGACAGTCGATTATGGCTGCGCTTTATCAAGCAAAACAAAATAATCCGCAACTTGATATTAGTATCTGTGTCGATTGGCACAGAGCTCAGCGTGGACGTATCGGTGCAGCACGGGGTGAAACCAATGCCGATTGGTACTGTAAATTGGCTGAGCAAGCAGGAGAGCTAGCAATCCCTGTCTATGGTATCCCCGTTAATACACGCGAAGCTTTAGGCGTACTTCATCTCAAAGGTTTTATTTTTGATGATACGGTGATTTACAGCGGCGCTAGTATTAATAATGTTTATCTTCAACAGCAAGAGCGTTATCGATACGACCGCTACCAGATCATGAAGAATCCCGCACTCGCTAATATTATGTTTGATTGGATTAATATTAATCTCAAGCATTCCGATGCGGTTCACCGATTAGATCTCAAAGATCGCCCTTCTAGTCTTGAGATCAAAAACGAAACTAAAATTTTTCGCCAAGAGTTGAGAACCTTTAATTACGAATTGAAAGATTTGGCTGACGAACAGCAACTTGCTGTCACACCGCTAGCAGGCTTAGGAAAACGTAGTCTTCTTAACCAAACGATTTTCCATTTGATGCCGGCTACTGAAGAGAAATTGGTGATTTGTACGCCTTATTTTAATCTTCCAGCAATATTGGTCAGGCATATCATTCGTTTACTGCGCCAAGGAAAAGAAGTAGAAATTATTATCGGGGATAAAACCGCTAACGATTTCTATATTCCGCCTGAAGAGCCTTTTAAAGTAATTGGCGCACTACCCTACCTGTACGAAATTAACTTACGCCGATTTGCAAGTCGCCTACAATATTATCTCGATAACGAAAAGCTAACGATCCGCTTATGGAAAGACGGCACTAACAGTTATCATTTAAAAGGTATTTGGGTTGATGAAGAGTGGATGTTACTCACTGGGAATAATTTAAACCCGAGGGCTTGGCGCTTAGATCTCGAGAATGCAATATTAGTTCATGATCCTAATCATCAACTGGCTGAACAAAAGCGTCTAGAGCTCAAACTTATCCGAGAACACACCACAATATTGAGCCAGTTTCATGATCTAGAGAGTATTGCCGATTACCCTAATAGGATCCGCAAACTTATTCGTCGCTTACGTCGGATTAGAATCGATAAATTAATTAGCCGCATTCTATAATGTCTATCTGCCAGCTACGCTGGCAGATTCATTTCTTTTTAAAGCTTCTCAACAGCTTTCTTATTCGGTAAAGTTATACTAATTAATAACACGACAATTCCCATTGCCGTCACATACCAGAAAAAGCTCGATTCCATCCCTTTTTGCTTTAGCACGAGTGCAATAAACTCAGCTGAGCCACCGAATATTGCATTACCAATAGCGTATGGGAGTCCTACACCTAAAGCTCGGAGTTGCGGCGGAAAAAGCTCAGCTTTCAATATCCCACTAACAGCCGTATAGAAACTGCATATTACTAACGCTAGGAATATAAGAAGGAAGATAAGAACCAGGCTCGTGACAGTCGATAGATATACCATAATGGGTACGGTAAACAGAGCTAGTCCCACAGCAAAAATAATCACAGAAGCTTTACGGCCCATTTTATCTGATAACGCCCCAGCAATAGGCTGTAGCACCATGAAGAGTAATAGGGCACCAGTCATTAGCATACTACTGGTTTTAGCATCTAACCCAACACTATTGATGAGATATTTTTGCATATACGTGGTAAATGTATAAAAACTTAATGATCCCCCTGCTGTAATACCGATAACTTTAATAAATGGCCGCCAATGGTAGCGAAGAAGATAAACTAAACTTCCTGCGTTTTTATTAGTACGCTGCGCTTCATCACTCGTTTCATGCAATGATTTTCTCAACCATAGGGCAACAATGGATAATACAGCACCAATCAGAAAAGGAATGCGCCAACCCCAAGCTCGTAAACTCTCATTATCGAGAAGCTGCTGTAAAATGACGACAGTGAGTACCGCCATCAGTTGTCCGCCAATTAAAGTGACATATTGAAAAGAAGCATAGAACCCTTTTTTTCCTTCCGTCGCGATTTCACTCATATAAGTCGCACTTGCGCCATATTCCCCGCCAACAGAAAGGCCTTGCAACATTCTGACCAACAACAAAAGTATGGGAGCGAACAAGCCAATTTGATTATATCCGGGTAAAAACGCGATCACTAATGATCCAAAACACATGATATATACCGATATAATCATGGACTTTTTACGTCCAAAACGATCGCCGATAAACCCAAATAGCCATCCGCCGATAGGCCGCATTAAAAAGCCTGCAGCAAATACCCCCGCAGTCTGCAGTAACTGAGTCGTGACGTCACCTTGGGGAAAGAAAATATGCGCAAAATAGATTGAAAAAAATGAGTAAACATAAAAGTCGAACCATTCGACTAAATTTCCTGATGAGGCACCCACAATGGCTTTAATTCTTTGGATGTCACTCAGTGTCGTTACGGGTGACATCACCCTCTGTCTATTCATAGCGGGAACCTCTGATTATTAGATTTTTTATAACGTGACTAATCAGAATAAGAGGTTGATAAGCAAAGTAAAGTGATGTTTTTAATAGATGAGAAATTAATCAATATTAATAGTGGTATAGATTACCACCAATGCAAAAAGGCCATCCTTACGGATGGCCTTTTTGTCTTATTGGATGCCTGGCAGTTCCCTACTCTCGCATGGGGAGACCCCACACTACCATCGGCGC
>NZ_JABBFR010000023.1 GCF_018494065.1 Rosenbergiella gaditana
AGTCGGTGGAGTTGCATGATAAGGTCATCGGGTACTACCTCACGATAAAGCACTATCAATAAATTGGAGTCATTACCGGTGGCATTATTGTATGCATCCTGCATATCATCAACTTGACTTGTCAGTGATGGGATATTCTGGCTTAGTTTCGCTATTTCTGAACCTAGCTGAACATCACTCATGCTTTTAAATTGAACGACAAGATTACCAACTGAGTCAGCTAGCTCATTTGCTGACTTTTTTGCTTGCACGGCGTTCTCATGCCACATAAATAAAGCTGTGGCAGCAAGCGTTGCAAAGCCGACAGGGCCACCAATTAATCCTAACGCTCCTTTTCCAAGTGCGTATATGGCGTTAGTGGAAGCCAGAGATGCCACTGAGGATGCCTCCTGAGCTACAGTAAGTGCGTTTGTTGCTGATTTAGCAGCTACTGCTGCATCTACGGCTACCATCCTTGCAGATGATAATCTAGCTTGCGCTACAGTAGCCTCATTAGCAGTTACCGCAGACTGAACTTGTGCTGTTGCCAGAGCTACTTCTCTAAAGGCAGAGTCCCTAAGAGCAATAGCTGACCTCTCTTCAAGCTGTGCCCTTAACACTGCTGTTTGCGCTGCTGATGCACTGGCCTTAGATTGCTCGATTGTAGCAAGAGTGTTCTTTATTGCTGCTGATGCTGCCATAGTTAATGACGCAACATATCTACTCCCCATTACAACAGCCAATGCACTGACACCTAAAGATAAGCCACTTATGTGCTCAGACAGCGTGACTATTCCACTCCCCGCTGCATTAAGGAAGGTATTTACCGTGGTATTCTCGCCAAAGAACTTGGTCAGGTTATTTCCGGCGATCTGCAGTGATTGCGCTAGCGTAGTTGTATGGTTATTAAATTCCTGTGCAATCGTAGCACCTTGGCTAAGGAACCCATTAATCACGACATCTGAGGTTAACTTACCTTGCCCAGCCATGACCTTGAGCTGCCCGATGTTAACGCCCAATGAGTCAGCCAGAGCCTGAGCTAATCGACTACCATTCTCCGATACCGAGTTGAATTCATCGCCACGAAGTGCGCCTGACGCTAAAGCCTGAGAGAGTTGCAACGTTGCGCCAGCCGCCTCTTGAGTCGTTGCACCAGATAGCACCAAGCCTTCGTTAACTGTTTTGATAACCGATGATAAGTCATTGGAACTAAGCCCGAGGCTGCGAGTTGAGCGCTCTAATGTTCCATACAATGCAGCGGTTGATTGCAGATCGCTCTTTGTGGATTGTGCGATGTCGAAAACCCGGCTGGTCACTTCAGCTAGTGACTCGTTGGTCTTTACTGCGTTAGCGAGTTTATTGTTAACGTCTACCCAAGCAGTTGCATACTCAGTAATTTGCTTAACCGACATCGCTGCAGATAGGGCCACGCTGATTTTCGTCAGCGAAGAGAAAGAGCGCTCTGTACCTTCAACAGCTTTAGATGTGCTGTTAAATCCTCGTTCCATGCTATCAAGTCGAGCATTAACTTGCTGCTGAGCACTCAGTAACCCCTTGATATCCATTTCTACATCGTAATAGATACTTCCTGCATTAGTCGCTGCCATTTGATTTTCCTCGGGCATAAAAAAACCCCGCCGAGGCGAGGTCTAGATGGTTAATAGTGGCTTCTTAGTGGTTTATAATTGCCATAACGACTAGAAAAAAAATGATAGCAATTGACCATGAAGCTATTGCGAATGAGTTCGTTGCCTTTTGATGCTCTTCTTTTGTTGTTTTCGAAATTAAATTAGCAGCTTCTTCATTTTTCGATGCAGCATAAGCGCCCAACTCTTGGGAAAATGTTTCTTGAAAAGCAACCTGCGCACCAATTGGTTCGTGAGAGAAAAAACCACTTATCTCATCGTTAATTTCGAGGATGCCTGTATGTGGATTGCCCCCGTCATCGATAATTTTACTTATCGCTAACTGATGATTGATGACTAGCTGCCTTATTTTTCCTCTCAGGGCGCTATATTCAATGATACCACTATCATTTCTGAGACCCACATAGTAGTCCTTCGGCTCTCCGGGTATTTCAATCTTCCTCACATCCCAATCCCCATTAGTAAAGTTAAGAGCAATCCTAATGTTAATTAAGTGCAAAGGGAAGCAAGAAACCCGCAGTTAAGCGGGTTGATTAATTGAGAAGGTGCTATTTGTGAATAATATCCTGTCCGACCAGAATCGATAATCTGTCGTAAACATCGCAAGCAACTTGGAAATCGGAGTGAATTTCTTTCATTACTGGATTATCCTCCTTGTCCTTAACGATCACAGAATAATGGTACTCATCCTCTCCATCATCACCCTCTGTCAGAATAGAAGATAAAGTTACAGCCAATACATCTTTATCAACGTTAAACTTAAATCCTGCTATTTTTTGCTCACCTATTACTACTAATGACATTTGATAACCCTTCTTTTATCGCATCACTGCGCGTTCTATTGATTCAAACTTATGCTGCATGATCTCGATATGGTGCTGTAATGACAGTAACTGGAATCGAGCAGCCTCAATCTCATATCCGAAGTCTTTCAACTGGGTAAGTATTTTCCCTAGTGGATTGGGGTTATCACCGTTAGGTATTAAGTGTTTTGCAGCATATGTCCACGGCGCCTTTAGTTCGGTTGGCTTAATCACATGACGATACTGATCGTAAAAAGACATAGGATAGGCTAGAGGCAGTGTCATTTGTCTATCGTCTCTCGATAGCAATTCACCTTCCAGAATAATACTGTGTACGTATTCGATAGCAGGTTCGATTTGCTCAGGTGTTAATTGCTCAAAGCTTGTTACTTGAAAACGCTGATGAACAAGAGCGTATGCCTCTGGATACATTAGGTGCTTTTTGCTCACTAACATATTCACTGCATCGCGAAGAGGTGTTCTTTCTTCTGTAGTACTTTTACGAATGGCGCGTGGATTCTTGACTTCACCTTTAGTCCAATACTCATAAAGCACATCATCACACTCTTCTTGATATTGGATAACCTTGTCACGAATTTCTGCCTTGACCTTGTTTGGGCTGATTGTTTGTAGCCAACCATTAAGCTTTCGCAATGCTAAGCAGGTCATTGCTCGTGATTTTCCGTCCGCGGCTACCATTGTGATTTCCACAACGGTTGATTTAAACCGTTGTTTTAACTTGGTGAACTGGGACGCCCAGTCCATTCCCATACCGTCAATTATGGGCCTCATTGGAGTGTATGCTTCGCCGCCATACGTTACTACATAAAGGCTTGCGCCGTGAAAAGGTACGTTGATTGTATGATCTGCAATTGGTAAACTGTTCATTGTTGGTTCCTTAGTAGTTGCTGACAAATTAGAAGCCTGACGGTCTAGCCACCGTTGGGCTTCACTATTTTTACTGAATAATAAACTCACCCTTCTTCTCCATCTCCATAACTTTAGAAATCAGGTAATCCATCATGCCTTGGGCTGACCGAAAGGTTTTTTTGGCATTACTATCAACAAATGCCTTAACTTCTGGAGTCATGCGGTACGCCATAGGCTTGATATCTTTTTTCTTCTGTTCCATTATTCACCTCATGCATTTTGATTATTCACACCATCATCGGTGTGGTGAGATTATTAATCACACATTCTATTGTGTCAATGGGAAGTTTTAAAATTCACATATGAACATCGACGACTCATTTTGTAACAGAGTGGCAATAGCTAGAGTTGCCCTCAACTTAACGCAAGCGCAGTTAGCTGATATGGTCGGTATCGTGCGCAGACAGATTGCAGCTTATGAAGCTGGAGACTCGAAACCTAGAGATAAAGTTCTACACAACCTTGCGGCTGCTTTAGGAACAACATCAGAATGGTTAGCTACTGGCTCAGGTATTGGCCCAAATGTAAGAAATGTTAAAAAGACTATTACTGTCCCGTTAATCCCTATTTATACAAGCGTGCAAACACATGCGTTCAATGAGAGCGGGTCTGACTCGTCAGCGATAGATTTTATTCCTTGCCCAGAAGGTTCTGGCGAAAATGCATTTGCAATAATAGTTCAAGGTGATTCCATGACTAGCAACGGCCCCATTAGCTTTCCAGATGGCACCATTGTCACCATTGATCCCAATCACGAAATCAAACATGGAGATTTTGGCCTATTTTCCTTAGGAGATTCGAATGAATCGACTTTCAAGCAACTTGTAATAGACCAAGGCAAGCACTACTTAAAGGCGCTTAATCATTCATGGCCTCTGGTTGCTTGTGGTGCAGATACAATAGTTATTGGTAAAGCAGTCCACTCTCAAGTGTACATTCGGTCTAATAATCACGTCGAATACCAGGCCATTAGACAAAAAAGTGACATTGAGAAAAGAATCGAGCAATTAGAGGAATTGATGTCCAAAGCTCATGATGCTGGGGCACTTCTCTCACAATATAGGAAAGATAACAAAAAGCCCGAGTAACCGGGCTATTACTGATCAAATGTCAGGATTACTCTTCCTCATCTTTACTGATAGGTTGTTTATCCATTTTCTGTAACGCCTCTTTAGCGTCTACATCGTAAAAGCAAATTGTCGTGCTTTTGCATGCCAGCGCATAGATACCCGAAAACAGGAAAGTGAAAAACGTATCTAACCGAGACATAAATCCATTATGGGATATTGTGATGAACAACCCTCCTTTGAAAGTGTTTTTACCGTCTGAAATTACAGCAGCTTTTTGTGCAGCACTTCTTGAAAATGGCATAAGTCCTTCTCCAGTTGAAAGCATTAAAAACCCATCCGGCAGGCAGTTCACCGTTAACTCAGGGTCGGATTTGACAGAAATCACTATAGCTCTGATTGATTCAAATCCGTTTTGGGGATGTGTTGGGTATGCAATATGGGCCTTTACCCAAAGGCACTCTCATAAGAAAGTGACCATTATTACGCCAGAAAAGAAAATCATTGCTTCTGGATTAAGTGACAGTGCAATAACTAAATTAATTGAAGGCGCAACATCAATTGAGGTTATTGAAAGCGATTAATCCGCAGTTAAGCGGTTTTGTTAGTCAGTTAGGCTGACTGGCAGATTAACTTAGCCAAAGAAAAAGCCACCCGTAGGTGGCTTGATTATTCGATAGTGACCTTAACAAAGGTCAGCATCTGGCATATTGGTGGCTCGTGCGTTTTGCAAAGCTTTCTGGAATCGTAATCCCTACCCCAGTGCGCCAGCCAACTCTCTAAATCCTCAGCACAATACTCCTTCCTCGCCAGCCCTTCTGCTATGGTGACAACTTCATGCTCTGGCGCGGTCAGCTCATAACCGTTAAGCAGCATGAATATAACACCCGCCATCATAGCGGTGCGTTTATTAGCATTAGCAAATGGATGATTCTGGATAAGGCTTTCAATAAGGGATGCAGTTAGACGAAATATATCGTCCGTTTGCTCGTAGTATCTTACGGTACTTGGCCTAGATTGAGAGGAGCTGAGATTATTTGGGTTTAAAACACCGATTGGCTCATTGGGAGTTTGTGACTCAATCAGTGCTTTGTTGATGTAGATTATGTCGTCTACAGACAGATAATGAACCCCTTCTACAATCTCAGCCATTTACAGTTTAGACCTTAGATAACTCTTCCATCGCCTTCTCATAACGAGCAAAGCCGAATCCGAATGCGTTTTTAACTTGGTCTGAATGTGAAATGTTATCGCCTATTGCCGCCTTTGGTCGTGCAATATTGCTTTTGTCACGAGGTGGAATATAAAGGCGATCTTCCTTTCTCTGTGCGTGACTCATGATGTGTACCTCTCCGATATGTTTGACACTACTGTCAAACTGATACCAGTTTAATACCACAACCAAGGTTTTATCAAGTTACTTCGAGTTATTTCGTGGACGTCAGTGGACGCCAGTGGACTTCAGTTTACTAATGATTAGCCCTGCAACCGCTTCTCCTTCATCGCAAAGTAATCGTCAATAACTTGGTCGTATTCCTCGCGGGTAAAGCCTTTCTGCTCGGGGTATTTCTGGTTAAGCATCAGGATAAACTCGGTCATCGTGAGGTTTTCAGCTTCAGTCCGACTCATTGAAAAATGGTTACGGGCTGCATTGATATAATCGACGGCTTTGAACTCTGACGTAGTGCCTTTAGACTCATTGCGCTGTAACTGCCTTACCTTGGCCTTACCGATAACTCCGTGAGTAATCAGCGATGATGCTATCAGTAGCATATCCTGCAATGCCATCTTGCCCTGCTTCCAGACGAAAGCTCGCTTGCCTGTCTTGCTAGGTACAATGTCACCAATCAGCGGCGATAAGTCAGATTCACAACACGCTTGTAGCACGTCAATTGCCGCGCTAAATGCTCGCCTAGCTGGATTGGAATTGTTCAGGTACTTCATGAACCAATCAGGAAGACTACCTGTTGCCGACCACATACCCGCAATCAGTTCTTGAACCTCTGTATTGTGTAAATCAGCAACCTTCTGAACTATCTCTTGTGGGCTTCCTATCTTCGTCATATTGATGAACGATGGCCTAAACAGGTAATCATCGTTGCCAACAGAGATTACGCACTCGCCTATTTCTTTTATCGGGGTCATTAATAGCCTCATAATCAATATCAAGGGCAATCGGAATCGCCCTTTGGATTGGTTACGCTGCTGTAACCGTAATTGCACTGGTAGCGGTTTTGCCACCATCAGCAGTAGTAGCCGTGATGGTTACGTTACCTGCTTTAACACCTGTCACGAGGCCTTTATCATCAACGGTTGCGATAGTCGCATCCGAAGATGTCCAGGTTACGTCAGTGTTAGATGCGTCAGATGGTACGATAAGGGTCGATAGTTGCTTCTTAGCGCCAGCAGCAACATTTGCCGATGTAGGGCTAACTACAACGCCTGTTACTGACTTATCAACCTTCACAATCTGGAACGATTGACCATCAGCAAGCTTCAACTCTAGGCTAGCAGTGACAATATCTTTTACGCCTCCACCATCATTCAGACCAGTAGTGTTCATGTAGCCGATATGGTAGTAGTCGCCCCAATGAAAGCGCATCCATACCGTTGGTTGACGGCGAGCCATGATTTCATCGAAGAAGTATTTCACATACTGCTGGATGCCAAACTCGTCGCTACGGTCGTTTTGCCTCACTTCGAGGTCAATTGAGTAAGTAGGGTCAGCATTTGAAATCATGGTTACCGTTAGGCCACCATCATCTGCATCTGAGTTAAGGGAGTTAGGGTTTGCATCCCATGTCGCTGACGTCGGTAGCCCCAGAAGTTTCCAATCTGACTCCTGCGGCTGTGTGTCAGCACACCCATAAGCCAATTCTAGCGTTTTAGCGCGGCCAATAAGCTGGCTTGAAGAACCTTTACAGCCTTCCATTTATCACCTCGTATAAAATAAAAAAGGCCGCTAATGCGACCTGATAATTTGTTTCTCATTCACCGTAAAGACAGGCGAACTGTAATCGCCACACAATACGACCTTCGGCTGTCATAACAGGAGGAGGAATACCACCCATATTGGTGATTTGCCCAAGACAGTTACTGATTAGCGGGTTTTGCTGAACGAAGTCGATGATTGATAACATCGTCTGCTCTGATTTTTCAGCCTCACCCTTGCCAGAAATGATGTCTACCAATGTGTGGTACTCCCCGCCAATATCTCGGTCAATATCACTCCCACCATTAGGGCGGAACACGATGAACCGGTCGGTGATTTTTCCTGTATCAGACCAGATGAGCGACTGAATGATGTAGCCGGTCGTCAGACCAGCTTCAGAAACCACATCCCTAACCCGCTTATACATTGGAGGATTCATAGTGACATCTCCCGCGCTATCGCAGCCTCAATCTGCTCTTTGGTATCAGCGAAGCCTTTCGTTAAGAACTCTTTCTCAGCAGTCGCTCTACGGAAGGTCTGCGGTACATTCGGGTCATGAACATACACGGCGTAGTTGGCTGAGTAACCGACTCGGCCAGTCACTCTGGTACCGTTTACCGACAGCTCACGATATTGGCTATTGAGAAGGGTTGATGTGTCGATTGGCGTATAGATAGCAGCCTGAGAGGACCCGATAATCATTGCACTTTGCAACGCCCTGACTACCTTTCGACCTTGAACATTATCGATAATGGCATCGAGATTACGCTTGGCCGCGCTAATACCTTTCACTTTCACGCCCATGCTATACCCCCGTCAGAATCGCAAAATCATCCGCGAGCCGTTCAAAGGTGTCGGCATAACGGATTATCTGCATGATTTCATCAGCGCCAGCGGTTAGAGGGTCAGCTTCAGTGGATTCGCCGATGAGAATGTAATCGCCCTTCTCGGCTTTATCGAACTCAGACCAGAAAGTATTTTTAACCACCTGCTCTGTGCCGATATCACCTATCTTTGCTGATAGTCCGCCTTGGTAATCGCACATGATAATTTCAGGCGCCGTAAACCCGAGTGGCTGGCCGTATTCATCCATAGTGCTACCGTCTTCACCTACCTTCTTCCGCCAGATGGTGCAAGAGGCGGTATATGACCAGTTAGCTACAGAACTCAATTTCGCCACCTTACAATCACTGGGTTGGTATCAGCTATCTTTCGACAGAATAGGAAACACTGTCCATCAGACTTTAGGTAAGCGGTCGTCTTTCTTCCTGAATCAGTCTCGACCCATACCCTCGAAAGTGGCTTAGGAAGCTTTTCAGTAACGTTAATCCACTCCATCTAGCCCCCGACCACATCAAAGAACCCTACCGAATTACTCGATAGTGGCAGACCAGACAGGCACCCGTTACTGTCCCACGCTCTAATCTGCTTGAGTAAGTAATCTGTACCCGCTGAATCATAGGTGAAAGACCGTGAAGCACCGGAAGGCGCAGACTGTGACGATATTTTCCGCGCACCGGACAGGGCCGCGAGACGCAATACAGCGTAGATAAGCAGTAACTTTTGTAAGTCCTCTGAGTATCCAGCCCCGTCCATACATGCCGACACACCACTCACCTGCGAGAGTAGCAAGGTGAGCAGCGAGTCAGTAACCGTGAAGCCCAATTCAGCCATCATCGGTTTTACGTCTTCAAGCGTGATTTGGGCTGCCATGATTATTTACCTGTTGCGAAGATGACTGAGAAGCGACCTTGGATGTCAGTCTTAACCATCAGGCCAGCCGCGCCCCAAGTGCGCCATACATAATCGCTGTTGTAGAACGGACGCGGGTCAGCAACAGTACCGAACGCCTGCCCAACAATCGGTGCAATAACTCCAGACCGTAGCGGAACAATCAGCACTTGGTTACCGGTTAGCTGAGCATCAACCTTAATCGCAGCAATGCCAGTGAGTTTCAGTAACTCTTCATACAGCGTTGGCGCTGCGTAGTTGTCGCTGAAATATTGCTCCAAGTTGGACATAACTTCTTGTGAGGTGTACCAAGTCTGGTCGCCGTACTGCAAGTTAGTCACTCGAACCGCATCACGCAGAGCAATGGCTTGTTTGCGAATGGCTTTCGGGTCGTTAGAGGTTGCAAGGTTAGTCGTCAGAGTGACCTGACCCACGCGCTCATCGGCTTTAACACCCTTCCAAGTTTTACCGTCGAACTGCACGAAGTTACCTTCAGCATCACGGAAGCCATTGAAGATGTAATCTGCGTAGGTACGGCGGATTTGCGCGGTAGATTCCGCTTGAGCGTCAGAGATAACATCAAACGCATCAGGGTTATTCAAACGAGCATCACGCCAGTCGAACTTAAAACCAGTATCATGCACTGGTACCATCGTACCGTCGTATTCGTAGGCAACCGAATCTAGCGCTGCACCAATTTGGCCGGACATAGAAGTGTGACCCCACATTTTACCGCCTGATTTAGCATACTCGTACACAGTGGTATTGATACGCACTGAGCGAGATAGCGGAGTCAGGTCATTCAGCAGGGTGAACTCGTCCTGATTGGTGAATTGCGACAACACGGTCTGATCAAACGTCTTGTACAGGTCTAACGGAGAGCGAACAGCGTTGATACCATTCAACTTTGAAGCGATGTTAACGCGGCTGGCAATTTCTTCCATGACGTTGACGCCTTGGTGGTTCATTGCCGCTTGGCGCTCTTGTGCCAGTTGCGCGAACTGGTAGCTGTTTACAGCTAGGTTATTGGTCTTTTCACCAATGGACTTCGAGAATACAAACATTCAGTTATCCTTATTTGAATACTACGCGAACCAGATCTCCCGCTTGCGCAGTCAATGCTGTGTCTTCTTCGACGTATGCGAATACAACGTCACCCGCTACCGCTGGCGTTTCACCGTTTGCAGGAGTGCCAGCCGAAGCTGCCTTAATCTGACCATTAGCCACTGCGACCGGCTGACCTTTGGTGTAAGTGCCGGCAGCAGCCCGGACATTCAGGAACAAGCCTTGTAGCGGTTGAATGCCAACAACCAACTCACCCGCCTCAATGGTGTCGTCTACGCCTTTGCAGCGCAGATAATCCATATTGGCAACGTAGAGGATTGATGACTCAGCACCAGTTGCCGATGCTGTGAACTTGCCAGCATCGAAGTAACCGACCGTGCCGGGCAGGACAACAGCCGCTGCAGAACCTTCGCGATGAATTAGCGGGTTAGGGAAAATCCCGCCTGCGTGAATTACGTGTTTACCGTCTTTAGCCATTTGTCATTACTCCGGCATTTCTGAGATTGATTTGGTTTCGGTTAAGTGGTTAAAAGCACCACTCAGGCCATGTGAAGTGGCGCACTGTGCGTAAAGCTCTTTAAGCGGCTCACCTTCAAGCGCATTGACTGCGATATCAGTCATGCCGAACTTCGCTTTTACTGCTGAGCGCATCGTTGCTTTCTCTGCTTCTTGCCCAGAGTTGACTTGAACCTTTAGCGATTTAACTTCTTCAGTCAGTAGCTTCGCCCACGCTGGAACCTCTTCAGCATTAGCTGCCGTGGTTGCTGGCTTATCTTTAGCGGCTTTTTCATCGGCCTCTTTTTTCTCACGCGCGGCTTTCTCTTCCGGCGTTTCTTCTTTCGCGGTCGCATCTGCTGCTACCGACTTGTTGTATGCGTCCATCAGTTCAGCGTCAGACTTACCCTCGGTCGGGATGCCTTTGGCTTTCAGCGCATTAGTGATGAGTTCTTTCATCGGGTCTACTTCCTCTTTGGGTTGTTTGCTGTTGGCGCTGAAAAACGCCTTTAGCTGTTGGAAAAATGAATGTGATTCAGGGGTTACTTCGTCAGGAGTTTGTGCTTCGGCAAGATTCACGACTTCGATTTGTTGCTCGGTACCGTCTGAGTTGACGAAGATACCGACACCATCATTCGGCGTTCCGGCTCCCGGCTCATCAAGTAATACCGCTACATGGTCAAAGTCCATGTTCGTGGCGATTTCATCGTACTTCTTGCCTTTGGAGTCGCCGTTAGCAACGATTCCCGAGTAGGTTAGCCCTGTTGAGATATGAATCGGCTCAGAGTTATTGCCTGCCGCCATATCATCTAGTCGAGATAGAAGTCGCTTACCGTTATCAGAGGCTTCGGCATATCGGCGGTCAACGTACATATCGCCAGTAACCTTGCCGCCTGAGTGGTTTACGTTCTGTAGCCACGCGCCAACGTGATACTGGTTAACAGCCTGCACGTCTCGCGCCGAGATGTGTTTGCCGTCTAATTTAGGGTGACCTAGAGGCATTGGATTACGCTCTAGTGTTTTGTAGCTCTTTGCTATTTCTGCTGCCGGGTACAGCTTCCGATTCATCACAATGTCATCTACAACAGGCGTGATACCGCGCACGATAATGTGATCGCGTCCATTGATGGTTTCGGTTGAGATGTTCGAAGCTGAGTTAATGACCGACAGCACGTTTACGCAGTTGCGTGACATGCTGAGTCCTCGTTTATGAAGAAATTAAGCCGCTTGCAGCCATTGACCGCGCTCTTTAGCTAAGCGCTCGACCATGCCTTGATTAACGACATTGCCCTTATCATCGAGAATGACGGGGATTTGAGAGCAGTAGCATCGATAGCGGTTACCGCCCTGCGAATACCACTCCCTGACCTCTTCGGGCGTGTAGGTGTGTCCATGCCTCGCCACATGCCAAGACCGAGACGTTGGCTTGAGTGCGGAAAGATGGAGTAAAGCAGTATTCAGCCCTAACCTATCCCGCGACCAGGTTGTTTCGTTCCACTGCGCCTCGCGTAGCGCCCCTACCTGTTCTGTCTGAGCGATATTCTTAGCGCTGGACATGCTCACATCAAGACGCTTACTGATGATGACCGCAGTTTCTCGTGGGTTAATTCCTCGTCCAATCGCATCGGCAATGACATTGGCTAAATCAGCCCTAGCTTTATCACTGACACCCTTCCAATCGCTATAGGCACTAACGTAGGCTGCCGCTACCTGATTTTGATAAGAAGGAGAGCCTAGGAGCGACGATAGGGTTGTCTGTGATGCGTAGGTAGCTGATTGCACAGAAAGGTTCGTGTAGGCCGCCTGAGTACCTCTCTGATATTCATCCGCAACATAGGATAGCGCCCAGAGATTATCGCTATTACCTTCCAGCAAATAGTCATCAAGTATCGTTTGCACAACTTGAAGCAATTCAGCTAACTGAGTTGCGGTCATATCGTAGATATAGCTACTGGCGTTCACCTGATAAATTGTCGCGCCATGGACAGCATATGATTTCGCATTCACTGCCGAATCGCGCCCCCGCAATCGCCTGTCTAACTCCTCTTTCATCCTTGCCTTAATCTGGTAGTAACGATGCTCGATATCGTTGAACATCCGATTAACTGACTTGGCTGACTGAGTCGGGTCCGTCTTATTGCGGGGAATTATCGGCGTTCGGATTCGGTTGTCCGGTAAGTGGGTCAACATTCGGAACCTCTTTCGGCTTTGGCTCTGCTATCGGCTCAAGTTCACCCGATGCCCTGACTTCATTCAGCTCAACCGCTGGAGTGCCGTAGGCTTGCTGCGTCTTCTGAGCGATATCGGCCATGGTGGACATATTAGCCAGCTTGTCAGCGTCAGCCGGAGCCAGTAAGTCTGACCATTGCACGGTTACTTCGCCATTAGTCGGCGGGTCTATTAGACCAATCTTCCAGAATCGGGTAATAACATTGACGAGCAAGTCAGACATGAATCCTTGGCGACGCTCGTTACAGTGCGCGGCCCATGCTTTTTTATCCTCAGTCGATGCTAGATTACCGGTTTGCTTGCCGAACAAGATGTTGAACGGGCATCCAATTGTCGATGCGTAACTATTCGCCGAAACTGTCCATGATGGTGTTGGATCGGCGGGTGCGACAGATAGAACCGATGGCGTACCTGACTGCATAACAAGCGCGGCATCAGTTCCTCGGTTTAGTTTCATCAGCTTATCGTTGAGTGCCTCACCAATATCCTTGTAACCTGCATTTTTCGCATACTGAGCGATGTCGTCCATGTTAGTTTCTGAATCGAAACTGATACCCAATTGACGGCTAGCGTTCTTCAGGAAGCCCTCAGCACTACCGCCTTTCGTCTTCTCGATATCCAGTAGGTCGTTATATCCAGCCTCATTCAACGGTATGCCAGAGAGGATATTCTCATCTTCCGAACCTTCAGCAAGGATAATCACTCGGTCAGGGTGAACCTCCATGCTCCGAACGGCGCCGTATGTACCGTCATCACCTACAGGCTGCTCATTGAAATTGAAGTTTACCGGCTGGCCGTAGGTTTCTGACCAGGTATCGGTGTCAAAGCTACCCGGCTTAATCTGCGACTCCCATGCGGGAATAAGTTTAACCAGTGCCTTATCGCCTAAATGCTTAACCATGCTGACGTCAACTGGCTGACTCCAATCACGATTATCTTTGATTTGCAGCAGCAAGGCAGAGTATCTCCCGACCAGATTACGGCGGTCGGCGTCTTTAATCTTCGCCCAGTGCTTTTTAATCAGCTTGGTGGCAGTTGCTTCCCACGGGTTAGTTTCATCCGCTTCTTGCTCGTCACCGCCATCGATAATCGTTGGCCTGTCTACCCAGCATGAGTCGAGAGTTTTGTGGACCCCTGCGTAAGCGGCAGAGTTGCGGCGGTAAGCGCGGTATAACGCATCGAAACTAACGCTATCAGGATAACCGAATTCTTCCCACAGCTTAGTCCGCTTAGTATTACCGTTGAATTGTGATGCATACAGCATTCGTTGACGCCCGATTGACTCAGCAAGGGCGTTAACGAGGAATCCCACCTCGCCTTTGTTTTGTTCGTTCACTGAGTTAATCCTTAGAAGAAGATAGCGCCTTTTGTTTTACGCTTGATATGACCATCTAGGCTGTAGCGGATAGCATCCCAACAGTGTTCGTTACCATCTGCCAGCTTAGGAAGGACTTCACCCGTCACTCGGTCAGTCTTGTATGACCATAGCCGAGCCTCTTTTGCCACATTCTTGCAGCGAGGGTGAATAATGATTTCATCGAAACCACGCAGGTGAGCTATTCCGTCCTCTACGCTACCTTGCCATTTATCAGCGGATGATATTTTGAAACCCTGCCGTTTTAGATAGCTAATGGTCTCTGGTCGCGCTGAGTCGGCTTTGATGGGCCAATTACGCACTTCGGGAATGGTGTCGTATAGCTTAGGCATGTGGTCAAGCTCAGTATGCTCGCCGTATGCTTCGTACTCGATATGCAATGTATTCCCGATGATAAAGGAGCGAATGAGCGTGTTTGGGTCTTTAGCGAAACCGAAGTCAGCGCCGAAGAACAAGCGATCTGCTTGCCTCCAAAGTTCATCACCAAACTCAGCAACGCGATACTTACCTGCCAGCACCTGTTTCTCAGAGTTTTCAAGATAGGCACCCTCCCACACCCAAGCATAAGTCGCCGGGTCGAGATTCTTCTGGTCTTTAGCTCGGACAATCTCAAGCACTTCTGGGAACCACGGGTTATCCGTGTAGTTCATCTCAACAGTGATAATTGAATCGTCTTGGCTTTTACGGAATCGTTTATCAGTCGGGCTACCATCTATCTCAGGGTTCCATGTCACCCATATCTCAGATCCAGCTTCACGCACTGTCGGGTCGAGTTTCTGCCAAGCCACTTCACTCACTGTCTCGGCTTCATCAACCCAGCACAGCAAGATACGCGCCTTAGATTTGATGCTATCTAGGTTATGACGTAGGCCAGCAAAGACATAGCTCACACTGCGGTCAATTGTTCTAATGTACTTCTCGCCAATATCGAAGTTAGCCGCCAACCAAGGCACTGATCGTATCGCTTGCTTAATCTCTTCCATGCTCGATTCTTCCAATGAGTTCATAAACTCACGGGCACAAAGTATTACACCTGACTCACCATTCATCATGGCTTGATAGGCTTTGACGGCTGTCATTAGTGCAAAGGTTCGAGTCTTTGCGCTACCACGCCCACCATGTGAGCAGCGGTAACGTTTATTTGTAGCGGTGAAGAGTGGAGCAAGCTTGGCTGGTATCGGTAGCTGTACGCTACTCATGTTTAGGCTCAACTGGTAATAATTGGATAGTGGTTGGCTTAGGAGTCATGCTGCCGTCGGATGATTTATTATCAATCTCGGCTTTGTCGCTGTAGCCGTGGTTGGCGAGCATTAGCTTGGTTATCGTCGCGTTGAAGTCGCCGATAAGCCCCTTATTGATGAGCTTATTCTCTTGTAGGGTCTTGATTGCCTCTAACGTGCCCGAAAACTCTACATTGTCTTTGGCGTACTCCTGAGCTGTTGAGCGGCTAATGCCTAGATAACAGGCTAAGCCAGCCACGCTCGGGACTACATCCCCTACTGCTTCAAAGCCGCCCATTAAGTATTCTTTAGCCTTTTCGATGCTCTCGGCCAACTTACTTGGGCGACCAACTTTGTTTTTAGTCGCCATTTAGCATATTCCTCTATATTTATTTATATAAACCCGTAAACTTGTGACACCAAGGAGCATTAAAACTTATATAAAGCTCTGTGAATGGCAGTTAATTACCACCATTTGCAGAATATTATAAATCCTCTGTAATTATGAAAAGAAACACCACAACAACCATGCCAATATCAAAATCCCAAATATCCTTTCCTCTACGAACTTCAGTAACTCCAACATGGCTTTATTCCTTGTTGATTGCATTAAACAGCACCCGATAGGATGCTCTGTGATGCAGAGAGCCGTTGTGAAAGTGGCTCTCGGGTTGGTTAGTGCGGCCGCATGTGCCCAGAGAAGACGCATGTAGCAAAATAGTCTAAGACATCTTCTATCTCAGTTATCCCATCTGCCTTAAGCCCTTCATATCTGCCTACGGAGGCGAAATAATTAACTCTTGTCAGGTTGCATACATCTAGCATCTGGTAAAAGAATATCTCCACTTCAAGGGGACTCATGCCCCCTTCAATGAAATATGAGACAAGGAATGACGCCAAAGGCCCTGACTTAAGTCCGATGTCGCCATACTTGGATCGATATATTGGCTGTCGATGAATCGAGACTTGCCTGATACAGTATTCTTCTGCGACCTGAGTGGCGATCGGGAACTGTTTTTGAGAGTACGGGTTTCCTTCAATCATGCCGCTAACCTGTGCTGCTCTTCAATCAATGGCTGGCGATGCTTCTTATCAAATAGACCCATTAACGCTTCTTTTCTCTGCTCGTAATCCCAGCCCATGCCAATAAATACAGTGTTAGCTCTCTGTAATTCAGTTATGCAGTGAATCTGCTCAGGGGTAAGGTAATCACGGATAGGCTCTTTCTTACCTATCTCATGGTGAACACGAAACTTAGCTGCCGTCATTCCTAGAGATATGCGATTAATCAAGTCTGCTTCGTTACTGAAATGATGTGGTGAAATCTGCTTACCTTGTGCTTCGCGCTCATGCTTTATAGCTTCAGTCATAGGCTTATACTCAAGACGTGCCGAATTGCGATCCATCTTCTTAGCCGCGAGAGTTCTACGCATTTTGAAGAATTCATACACTAGCCGCTTTTTGAACGCTCGAACCACATCATTGTTACGCATATAAGTGATTAGCAGCGTGGTTTGCTGTTCATTAAGCAATGCTATTTCCTGCTTCTGAGTGCCGCCGCCTGTCTTGAAGGGTCGCATTTCAAATTCTACCCTTCCAAACTCCTCTAGGTCTGCTAGGTACTTGCGAATAAGTTGAATTACGGGTTTATGCCCCTTTTCCACTCCTTCAGCAATTGCAAATGAATTGGTGACTAACTCTAATTTCTTAATCTCTACTAATTCCATGATGCTTTCCTTACTTAGGTAATGAACCCTTGCCGCGTAGGAAATCAGCCCATCGAAGCGCATCAGCTAAACTGAAGTCCTCAAGGGGTCATTCCTAAAGAAGGTTCGATGTTGTGTGCTCTGCGGGAGCAATAAAAAAGCCCACCGGTTAAAGTGGGCTTGAGGTAGTGATATTTCCTGTCGGGTAATAACCACAATCGAGGCCACGTTAATGACCTCTGTTCTGGCTACTGCGAGACAACTGGCGTGGCCGTGTTGGCTTTCTGTTCTGCGAGTCGCTTTTGCACTTCGGCTTCAATCAGTTTCGATTTCTCTTCGGCTTTCGCTTTGAAGTAATCACGCACCTTCACCCATCCGCCGGCGACAAGAATAAGGAGGATAGCGATAGAGTTTGCGTAAGTGAGTAAGTCAGTCATTTTTCTGTCTCTCTAATTCGATTCGCTGGATGGCTGCCTTGTCTTCATTGCAGTTCTCAAGCGCGGTTAAAAGTGATTCGTTCCATAGAAGGCTTGATTGCCAAGTGAATGGAAGCACTGGTGATGGTACGGGGCATTTCCTAGTCAGGCTTTCCGGTATCGGCACCGGGGGAACTTTGACGTATTTGGTCGGCGTGCCTGAACAACTCACTAGCAGCATTGTCAGGAACAAGCTGAGAAGCACATTTATCAGTCGATACCTGCTGAATGATGTACTCAACTCGCTGCTTACTCTTGGCATTATTATTTTCCTGAGATTCATAAGCAGCCTTGGCTATCATGTTGAAAACCGACATTGAGCGAATAACTGATGATGTGATTAACTGCTGGCTATTAAGTTGCTCTTTAGCGTTAGCAGCAGCATCGGCGTTTGATTTGTACTTAAACCCGAATACCAATCCAGCCGAGAGAAGCGATAGCACCAAACCTACTACGACGGTTGCCAATATCGATTCCCTATTCACTTATCACCCCACAGGCAGATTTCACGTTCTACCTCGCGTCGATTAACCAGTCCAGCAACAACACGCTTATTAACGTACTTCCACTGGCGAAGGCCATCACAGGCTTGTTGGTATCTTCCGGCATTGAGATTGCGTAGTACCGAGGAATGTTCGAATGCAGAGGTGCCAACGTTGTACGAGAAACTAATTAGGGCTGCTTCTTGATACTCGTTCATAGGAACTTTAACAGAGCGTTCTACCGAGTTGGCGAATAATTGTAGGTGCTTTTGTAGGAGGATGTCACATTCCTTCTTGGTGTAAACCTTGCCGGGGATAACGTCTTTACCCGTCACGCCACTGCATACCGTCCATACTCCTCCGACATCTTTGTATGGTGTTAACTCTGTACCCTCTTGGCTCGGAACTAGTACAGTGGCTATAGCGATTGCACCTGCTCCGCTTACACCAATTAATGCCTTTCGCAGAGAAGATGAAATAGCCATGACCTAATCCTCTTGCGGTGGGGGCGAGATTATCCCCCGCGATAACTGACTCTCATACGCTCTTGTCTGTCTTCGCTTAAAGTAGAAGTTACTAGCGCAGGTGATGACACCAATGACTAGCCCCCCAACAACCGAAATGGTTTGCCAGTCGAGGTGGTGTATCTTGTCCATTACGCTCCCCCAACAAATAAGTGATCCAGACGCGCAATAGCTGACTACCGATGAAATTTTACCGGGCATATTGATTGTCTTCATGGTTTCCACCTTTGGCTTGAGTTAAAAGCTAGGTGCTGTGTGTAGGGATTCACCGCCTGTCACTTGATAGTATCTGTGTGGGATAATTGGGATTGACTTGCGGTGAAATAAAAAAGGCCTCACCGAAGTGAAGCCTTAGAATTTGGGTAAAAAAAAGCCCCACTTCTGTGAGGCTCAATATTCTGGTTGGCCGCATGGTAATGCGTTCTTACCATGTCTTTGTAGTCAAGAATACAAAAGCACAGGCAGTCCTTTGTATCCTACCGCCCTAATGCGTGATTAACCGGATGGGTTTGTAGGCGGCGCATAATATTTACAACAATGTAATTACTGTGTCAATACTCTAAAATGCTCATTCATCACAACGAAAAGCGCACTCTCCATGCCATTCAGGGAAACCGTGTCAGGCAAGGGTATTGCTACCAAAGTACGCTTATCTGTTGCAATAAAAAACCCCGCCGAGGCGAGGTCTAATATTGGTTTGCTCAGTTCGCTTTTACTCCCAGAGCGTATATGAAATATACTCTAGTGAATGCCCAATCCTTTTAGCAATTCGTGCTTTACGCTACATTTTGTAGAACTTCTTTCTTCAATTCACGCTGTGCGGCATAAAAAATTTCTCCTTCCAGTATCGATTCCGCCCATTCCATTCTATTGCGTGCTTCTTTCGGGGTTATGCCAGTGAGGTAGCTTAAAGAACGCTGAACATCTTGCGAGCTTTTGCACTTGCAGTATCTTAATCTTGCTACTGAGCGGATCGGGTTATCTCTGCCGAATGTTTTAGTAATTACGCGTTCCATAAAGTCAGCATCATCAGATTCTTTGGCGAGAGCGATGATGTTGGCTGCTGAAGATTGCGGCACCACTAAGTCACGGGCCTTGCGCATTAACTCTTCCCCTCGGTAGCCCTCACAATAAAGCTGAGACACGACCTTTTCGATTTGTTTGCCCTTCTGTTCACTCCACTCACAACGCATCATTAGACGACCAAGGATGTTGATTTCTCCCTTGTCATATTCTTCGTTGCCGAGGTGCTGCCCCCATAGCTTCAGTAGATGACGAATCCATGCTCGCTGTGACTCATTGATAGTCTTCCAACCATTGCCGAATAAACGCCGCATATCAGCCGACGATCGCACACCTGATATTTTCACCACTAACCGGTAATCGTGTTCAATGCGCATTCTTCTTCCTCCGCTTATTGCCGGGTTGGGCTGGATAACTCTGTGGGGTTTTGTACTGGACTGTTGGGGTTATGGGTGAGAAGTGGTTAAGAAGTTTGGTAAGCCAAGTCATGAGTGACCTGCCTTTTCAAGAGCATCTTCGAGAGTAGCTATCGCGGCTTTAGTGAGAAATGTATCACCTGTAACCCTCTGCATTTTTATTTCTTCCAGAGCCATTTTTAATAATCCAACACTCACAGTTACTGGCTTGCGATTTATTTCAGCATTTCTAGCCATTCTTTCTAAGTGACTCATACCCCCTCCCTCTGCTTAATTAGCTCTCTGGTTTTCTGCCTGTAGTGCGCTGCCAGTTGTTCCAGCTCCTCCCGCGTCCATTTCTTTACCGGGTGCGGACCCATTAAAACTTCGAATGCCTCCTGCCCTATTTTTTCGATAAGGTTCGGCGTGTAGTTTTCGATATTTCCTGATAAGTGCTGGTTACAGGGAGCGCATTGCTTATGGCAGTTGGTTTCGTCATAGCGCGTCGCTGGCGAGGCTCCACGTGTTCGATAATGCCCTGCGTCGTACTTACCCTCATGATGACGCCCACAGCTAATACAGGGCTGCTCTGCGTCCCGTGTGCGGATGTATTGGTTGAATGCTGATTGGGCTTTACTGTGGAAATAACTGAGGGGTTTTACTTCTAGCTTGCGTATCTGGTGGTGACGGCGTTCTTGCTGTGCTTCTTTCTTGCGTTTAATGCTTTCCCTTCGGGCTTCTTTTCTCCTTTTTTCTTGCTCTCTGATTTCTTTTTTCTTCTCTTTGCTTCTCTTTGCCAGTGCAATCACAGCCCCACATTCCGGTTTGCACCACCATTCATTTTGAAATCGAGGGTGAAACCATCCTCTGCAATCAGGGTTCTTGCATCGTCGTCTTGTCTTTCTCATCACTCCCTCCTAAATCGCAATAGTTCGGGTCCTTAGTCTGATATATCTCTTCACAAGCTTCACACCACCTGTCATCTTATGAAGGGAAGCCGCAAGCTGTACATGGAGTTTCCATCATCGTGCCCTCAGCATTCTTAGCTCTTTGACTTGCTTTAAGTGGTCGGTGTACTGAAAGGTTTTCACTTGGGATTCGAGGGGGATAATTTTCTTTTTGTATGGTCCGGTTCGCTTGAGTATCGCGCCATCCATAGCGACTTGAGTTACCGTCTTAGCCATTACCTGAGCACCTCGTTTCAGTCATCAACCGACCTCGCACCACGATGTGATGCTTGCAGTCTTTGTCATCCTCTAATCGCCTTGCCGTGTATCGGTGAACGTGTAGCAGCCTAGCGACCTCGGAATAGTTGTGCTTGTTCTGGTTAAGCATTACGGGTATTGATGTGATGTGTTCACTCATTCTTCCTGCTTCCTCTGTAGTTCTCGGTATTCACAGTTCTCCGGCACGGTAAGTAAGCACCCGATGCCCTGCGCCCATGATTCGACCTTGCTCAGGTAGTGATGCATATCGCCGGTATCTAAATCAGACGTATGCCTCAACTCCTGCGTAACTGTTATTTCTCCGGTAACAACGTCCATGCTCTCAATATCTTCGTAGCCCAAAAACGAATGCTTCATAGCCCGTTTAACCCACTTTTTGTTGGCAAAGGTTCGCCCTCGGCTAACGAGGTATTCGCTTATTTCCTCGTACCAAACATGACTTAATGAGTTTTGCAGCAGGCTACGACGCTCTCGCCAGAACGAGAGATTAAGGCGATAGGTTTTTCCGTCTTTTAGTAACTCTGAGAGGTGTTTTTTTACTGCTTCGAAGTTAGTGGAGTGTAACCGGAGTCCGTCTTTGGGATGTTCATTAGTCCCCTTTCTTCACCAGTGGCGCCCATTCTTCCCGCTTGGCTGTTTCATGCATTTCAGCTTCACCGCCTTCAAAGTCATCGGGAGATACTGCGCTACCTTGGTGGGTTAGGTATGCAATGACAGATTGATACTGCCGTGATGCTTGCCACGCATGCCATGCGCTCTCCAATACCCAAGATTCATATTTTTGAATGTTTGGTCTAAGAGTTAGGCAACCATCTCCATATGCATACACAGCCCACTCTTCAAACTGCTTGCGTGATTCATCCATCCTATGATTCCTTATTCAATAAATTTAACTTTACCATTTCCAGTACCCCTACCGTTTCTGCCAGACTGATTTCTCCTGCGTAATCAGAGATAACATCATTCAGCCTTTCATAGAGTTCTGAGTTTTTACGGTAGACCATTTCGCCTGTGAATTTTTCAACTTTACCTGTCATCACTCACCGCCTTTCATCATGAGGAATACGATGCATATAGCTCGGCAGGGGTTGTAATCAGTGCAAGTAATAATTTCTTTACCTGTCTGCCTGTGTTCTGCCATGTTTTCGTTATTAGAAAAGTAGAGGTTTATTTTATATTGATGAGCTATCTGCCCAGCATCAGCCCATGAGTTGCAGTAATCTATTATAATTCCACCGTGACTACTTGAAATAAGCACAACATCTTCTAGCTGTGGGTGTCTGCTTGTTCTTCCGGCGTAGCCCAGCTTATCGGCCACTGCCTTGTTAATCTCAAAATCTGTCATCTCTTGGTAATTCATGTTCCTCTCCCTAACCTTAAATTAATTGTTCATAACCTTCGTCACGGGCTAATGATGCATAGTAGATTTGCCAGTCGCCGTACCATTCATCGTTGAACTTGACGCAAAAGAACTCTTCTTGAAACTCAGCGTAGATAGCTGCAAAGGTGTTGGCCGGCATGGTGACAAGGTGCTTGTATTGTCTATCTAGCCTTTCTCGCCTCTCGCGGCGCTCCTGCTCTTCGATTTGTTGCTTTATCCATTCACCTAGCATGGTTGCTTACTCTCTAACTCGCACAGCAACGGCATATACACGACACGATGCACAAACGGTATGAACTGCTTAAAGAACTCGTTCCATTGGTGCTGGCGAAAACCTGTTATCTGGTCAACCATTTCTTCGAGTGGATGGTTGCGGCGCTTTGGTTTCTCGCATTTATACAGTCGGCAAAATTGGTCAACTAACTCCTGCTCTTTCAATGTTTCAACAAGTACATGCTTAAACGCTTCGTTGTGGATGGCATCGAAAGATATTTGTGGGGTCATCGTTGTATAGTCGGTCATACTTAAATCCTTAGATACAGGCTGTCTTGATGGTTATAACGATTGCCGTCAGGACGACTATCAAAACTTCCAATCTAATAATTTTATTAACACCAAGAGCCTTGAACTCGTTCTTCCAAGTAACAAAGCTCATACCAAGAACTATCAATGGAACATTTAAAATCATGTACAGAAAAAATAGTAAATCATTCATATCCATATCCTATTTGCTTGCCGCGATCATTAAATACACGCCGATAATTAGCGACCATGTAGCGACGTGATACCGGAAAAACATTTTTAAATCCCATCGCTCATTCCAAAGTAATGCAGAAAATGAGATTCCAATGAAAACCCCTGCTAGAAGTGCATACATATCCCTCTCCCTAAAATAGTTTCGCTATCCAGACAATCAGGTAAAAGGCTAGGCATGGAATAACAGCCATGATTATCCATACCAATGGAGCGGCAATTGCATACTTGAATAGATTACCTTTCTCTCTAGCGCAGTCTATTACTGCAAAAATTAGCAATATCGCAGAGATAAAACCCCAAATCCCAAATGCATACTTCATATCCCTCTCCTACTGACATAAAAAAACCGCTTTAAGCGGTGTGGGGGTTAATACTGCGTTACGTTTTCATTCATCCAGACTTCGTTGTAGTCGTTGGCTGGCATGTTGGCGATGTAACTAAAGGGTGATGCGCCGTCAGCCATTAAGAACTGGTGTGATGGGTCATCGAGATATAGCGGTATCCCACCCTCCCAGCCTTCGCCGTTACGCTGCTTCTCTAGCATGAGCATGGATGCAGGTGCGCTGAGTGCTGATTGGTCTTTGTCGGTGAGTGGTTCATTGAGGCTTTGTTTCTGTATGGCCTTCTCACGGGCTTTATTACGCCAGATGATAAACAGGTTGTCTGTAAGGTCAGTAATCGAACCAGAGCCTTTCACGTCCATCTTGCCAGTGGGTTTTTCTTCGCTGTCACCTTTCCGACTGTGGGTGACGAGAATTACATGGCTGTTTGTTCGGTTCTTGAAGTCGCACACAGCATCGACAAAAGCCTTTTGAGCGTTGTAGTCATCGTCACCAATGCCGCATTTCATCAGGCTGTCGATGATGAATAACTTCACACCGTAACGCTTTCTGGCGTACTCGAATATCTCAAGCAGTCGGTCGGCCTTAGCGGTCCCCGTTAATCCAAATAACCATAACCGGTCATCGTAAAAATTAAACGCTGATTCGATTTCGTTCTTTGGTGGGAGCTTAACGCAGGTCGCCTGACGGGTAAGGCGTTTAAGTAATTGCCCGGGCTTTAACTCAAGTGAGGCGACACAGGTTTTAACGCCATGCTTCATCGCTTCAAGTGTCATGTGACCTACTACCTCGGTCTTGCCGTGACCGTTCACCCCGTTGACCAGCGTTAGTTCGGCTTCACGGAACATGAAATTGCCGTTTAGCGTTGACCAGGGTGTCGGGAATAGGTATTGCTCCTGTCCGTAGAAAGCGTCCACAGTGTCTTGGTAGAACTCTCTGGCACTGTAAAGCTCTTCGGGGTCGAACATCTCAGCCCGTTCCAGCACGTCAAGAACCTGCTCGTCAGTCATTCCAGCCTTTAGGCACTCGTTGATGTCTTTGTGCGGTAGCTTGACCAACATGCAGCGATGCTCACCAAGTCGGCTGGCAATCTCTTTGGCTGCGGCTAATCCCACTTCATCGGTATCGAGCGATAGCCAGATTTCTTCGAATCGGTCGAGATTGTGAAACTCAAAATCAATCCACTGCTGTTTAGCACCCTTGCCGCCGCCGAATGGTACGGACAATGCAGGAAATCCGTATTGCACATAGGTCATGCAGTCGATTTCACCCTCGCAGATAATCACGGCTCTGGATTCTTTCGGCATCGTCTGCCAGCCAAATAAGCACGGCTCACAATCGCCTTCTGCCATGATGACCTTCTTCCCATTGGGTCGCTCGGTACTGATGCGTTTGACCTGTAGTAACTCATTGTCGCGCTTGTACGGGAAGGCGATTGCTTTGAGTTCTCGCTTCTCGTCATGGCTCCAGACTACGGCGCTCGACACTTTGAATTTTTCGGCTGTTGCCCGTGTGATGCCTCGGCTCTCTAGGTAGTCGTAGCAATCATCGGTTTTCTTGACGAACTTCTTGATGTTTTCAGGCTTAGGGCGGGAGAATTTCTTTTGCTGCTTGGCTGCGAAGTGATGGTCTGTGTCTTTGATGCCGAGAAACTCTTTCGCCTCCTGCATGGCTTGGTGTAGGCCACAATCACGACTCAGTACCCAAAGGTCTAACAGGTCGCCACCGTCACCCTCTGCGAAGTCCTGCCAGACTTTCTTGCCTTGCAGATTGACCTTGAGGCTCTTCCCCGCTTCACCGCCTACGCTTCCTGCTACCCACTCACCACTCTCTCGCTTCCCGTTCGGGAGTAAATATTTTGCTACTCGGTCAACTTGATTCCAAAGCTGGTCCGAAAGTTCTTTAGGTGTCATCATGCGCCCCGAAGTTTTAACAACCTGAACCAGTAACCGACAAACGACTCAGTGAGTAATCCGTGGTTATATCCTGCAATCAGGAGTGATTTTATTTGTGATTTCATGGTCGCTCCTAGTTGATAAATACATAACCAGATTTAGTGACCTGAATCGCTGATTGGTGAGTCGGTTTAACTTGAGAAGGTCTTGCGTTACGAAGCCAGTTGTTAAAATACTTGCTCCAGCTTTGTTTTTTGATGCCTGACGCTTCTGAATGGTCGCGGCACTTGATTAACTCTTCCTGCAAGTTAATCCCTCTCTCTAGGGCGATGCTTTTGTGTTCGTCATTCGGTTTAAAATTCTTAGGGAATGGGATCTGGGTTTCAGAGGGTGACGTCATCCCCATCCGTTTTAAATAATTTTGTGTTGCTGGGTCAGTTTTACCCAAAGTTTCACTGACAGGTTCTTGATAGGTTAAAAGAGTGATAGGTTCTGGGTGCAGCTCCTGCACCACTACTGGTGCATCTCCTGCACCTCCCCCCGCAGCATATGCACCACCTCCTGCATCTCCTGCACCAGTCTTGGAATCTCCTGCACCACTCCCCGCAGCATATGCACCAGTCTGATTGAGTGATATTTTGAACACATTTGATTGGTTTAAACCGGTTTCAGTTTTCCGATTTATGACGGTAAGCAATCTCATTTCTTTCAGTGCTGAAATGTGGTTTTGAACAGAGCGAGGTGAGATTTCGCAGTGGTCGGCAATGTTACTGATTGAAGGCCAGCAAATGCCATCATCGTTCGCATTATCGGCGAGTTTAATCAGGACTAATTTACGAAGTGGATTACCGACTTTAATCTTCATTGCGGTTGCCATTAAAATCATGCTCATTTGCTTCTCTCCTGTGGTTTATGTTGATTGAGAATCTGGCGTAGTTTGCTAACCACCACAGGGTTATAACCGCTACAAGCCTCTATTCTTCTGGCCTCTTTTGTTCCTTTAGCCTTTTGTTCTTCATAGGTTTTCATGTATAATTAACCTCGTGAAATGTTGTTAAAGTTCCAAAGCAAGTTGTGATGAAGCTCGGTTGCCGCCGGGCTTTTTCTTTGCCAGTAATTCTTCCATTCTCTCCAGCTTCTTCTCTAATCGGCTCATTGTTCCGACTAAATCAAACTCCGGTGTTTCCATTCCTGCATAAGCCAATATCAAACTCATTAGCTTCATGGTGCTGTACTTCTGTTTGCCTGTAGCAGCCTTTAATCGGCTTACTGCGGCTTCATTCAGGCCAAGCATCTTGGCGAGCTTTGTCTGACCTCTTAGTGAAATCTTCGAGAGTAAGTAGCTCTCTATCTGCAAGGCTTTCTTGCGTTCTTTTGCGAACTCCATTGGGTAATATCCTTGTGTGTTTAGTTGAGCGATCAGCTAATAGCTGAATGCCATAAATAGATTGGGCTATTCGGTGTGATTGCACTTTTCAGTGCTCGATTGAATGGTGTTACTAAGCTGCTTGAGTGTTTTTCTTGATACTAGGGAAAGGCTTTGTTTCTTTGGCCGTGATTACTCCGTTACTGTGGATGGTAAGGGTAATATCCCTGTTTAATGCGATAGCTTTGAAGATTGCACTTTGATAAACACCAAGGTCTTGAGCTGCTTTTGTCTGACCATGCTGTTTCACATAATCTTTGAGTTTAATTTTCTGTGTCATAACTCCTCCTTGCGATAACCAATTATCACCGCTAGCGGTAAAATAGTCAACACCTGCGGAGTTAGTTAATTATCCCATGCGGTGATAAATTTATAATATGAGTATAAAAAAGAAACCGCTCTCTAATGAGCAAGTCGAAGACGCCAAAAGGCTCAAGACAATTTATGAAGGGAAAAAATCCTCTTTGGGTATATCCCAAGAGTCTGTGGCGTATGCCTTAGGAGTCGGGCAATCTGCGGTTAACTCACTTTTGAACGGGATTAACGCCTTGAACCCAAGCAACGCGGCAGCATTGGCTAGAGTACTTCAAGTAAGTGTAGAGGAATTTAGCCCATCAATAGCCTCTGAGATTGCTGAAATGTACCGCTCTGTCGGTGATGCAAAGTCGGTGATGAATAACTACCAGTACCCCCTATTTACCACCGTTCAAGCTGGAAACTTTGCAGAGGTTGGGTCATATACCCAGCAAGATGCTAAGGATTGGATAGGAACGAGCAAGAAGGCCAGCAACTCAGCTTATTGGCTAATCGTTAAAGGCCACTCAATGACTGCGCCTCAAGGCTCAAAGCCGAGCTTTCCAGAGGGTATGTTGATTCTGGTAGATCCGATGGAAGATGTTCAACCCGGTGATTTCTGCGTTGCTTCCGTGAACGGTGATACCGAGGTTACGTTTAAGAAGTATGAGCGTGATGCTGGCATCTGCTATTTAACGCCACTTAATCCATCCTACAAGCCTCTTGAGTGTGATAGCACCTGTCGCATAGTTGGTAAGGTTGTTAAGGCACAGTGGCCCGAAGATACTTTCTGATTATCGGCGTAGCTGTAGAGGCTAAGATGCGGTTTTTGTGAATAAAATATAAAGTTGAGATGAATATGGCGGATGAAAACAAGGATGCGAGTCAAGACCCTCTTCAAGAAAATCTCTTTAGCCTAGAAATTATTAGTTTAAAGCCGATAATGGGTTCAAAAACTGCTCAACTAACACATACTGCCCTAGCAAGCGATGGCTGGGAGTATGCGGTGAAGAGCTGTGATGATGGTAGAAGCTCTCTCATTAAGGCTGCTAAAAACCCATCCCTGGTTCCAGCAAGTGAGTGGATATGCAATAAGCTGGCTGATACATGTGGCATAGCTACACCACCGTGCCAAGTTATAACTGATACTAATAATAATCAGACCTTTTTCGGTTCACGTTACGATTTATCAGCATTAGCTACGCCAGTCAGCATTTTGGATTTTATTGATCACCTTGCAGATTCTGACTTACTACAAAGGCAAGTATGGGCCATATACGCTTTTGACCAATTTGTTTTCAATATCGATAGAAACACTAATAATTACCTGTATTCAATAGGTAGGGATGAAAAAACGATAGTTCAAGCGTTCGACTTTGGATTGTCATCATTAGTTTTAGGATGGCCAAATCAAACCGGTACTAATTTGCTACCTTATGGCTGCCCAACAACTGATACTTGGCGATCCATAAAAAAGATTACTGGTACAAATCAGTCATGTATTGATGCTGCATTAAGTGTTTTAGGGAATTTGAGTAGGATTAACGTTGATTTTCTAGAGATGATATGCGATAGAATGCCTCCATCATGGCTTCCTCCCTTACAAAGAACTGCCTTGCTTTCTTGGTGGGATAGTCAGCGTCATAGTCGTATTGAGTCTGTTCGTAAGGAGGTTTTGAGATGATAACGTACAATTACAGCATAATAAGAATCACTCCAAACCCTGTGCGATCAGAGTCTGTGAATATTGGTATGGTAGTGGTTACACCTACTGGCCCCGATGTTCGAGTTCTAGAGTCGGTCAATAAAATTAGGGCTATTTCTAAGGAATTCGGTACTAATGAGCTCGAGAGGTTAAAAAGTAAATTAGAGACGCTTTTGTCTGACAGACTGACTTTGGCTGAAGCTGTGAACCTCTTCCAGGGGAGTATCAACCTCTCAGAAATTGGGACATTCAATGCTTCAAATGATTTTGAATATGAAGAAGCGGTCGACAAAATAAATTTCACGTTCATAACACCTGAGAAAGCTAAAAAGAAGACAGTAGTTTCTCAGAAACGCATTATCACAGAGCTTAAGAGCCAGTTCTCACGCTACGGTATCATGGGGAAAAATATTGATGACATTTATAATCATAAGGTAGTCCAAAACTACCCACTTTCTCATGATCAAGGACTCTATGCAGAGCTTATTCTGAAGAATGGTATATATCATTTAACAGAGACTTTGGACTTGAGAGTAGCTGACATTAAACAAAAAACTGGTGAAAGTGCATTTAAGGCCATAACAATGAATGCTGCTAGAAACCTCTGGAATAAAGAAGTAAACACAATTTTAGTGTATGCAGCAGACTTCTCAACTGAAAGAGTAAACTCTCAACAACTGGCCTTAGCGAGTAGTTACTCAGACAAAACATTTAACCTACTCAGTAATGAAGATATGGGACATTACTTTAACCATATGCTAAGTGCCGCTGGAATGATTAACTAACACATCCCGCTCAGGCGGGATTTTTTTCGCCCCTATCCCACATATCGCACCATCCATTCCTGATATCTCGCCGCTATATGCGGCTTTTTTTTCGTCTGTAAAAAATAAATACACTGATAAATCAACAACATTACAATTCTCAGTGATAAATTATCTCTTGCGGTGTTGACGATAATACCACTAATGGTGATAATGAACCCATCGAAACGGAACATCGACTGCGAAACAAAGTGTTCGCGTATTACCCCATCAGAATGATGGCTCAATCGAGCGCTGAAAAGTGCAAATAACCAAAGCGTGAGTTTTGGGGTTGGATGAATGCATAGGCTGATATGCAAGATGACGGATCGGGCAGAGCGAAACTGACTAATCACGCCGTCACTGGAATAAACCGGAATCGGGACAGCCGATAAAGGGTCGATAGCAATAGCTGCCATCTACTGCGGGGCCAGCAGTAAGCCGGAAATCAGTACCGGCCATCCAATCACCAAAATTCATTCAGGAGGTAATTATGATTCCGGCACAGAATTTAAAGTCTACCGCCCGTACTCGCCGTGATGAGAAGCGTAAAGCTAAACAAATGGCTTTCGCAGCAGCTAACCCAACAATGGTTGGACGCAGTTATCAGGATATTGGCGAGACGATTACGCCAGTACAAAGACCGGGTTACGAGCCTAAGCCGTTAATCCTAGTCGCAGCATCAGCCAAGCGTCAGGTCATTAACTATAAGAACGGGATTATTCGCGCAACCTATCTCTATATGCACGAGTTTAAACGCAAGCCGGTAGTTGAAGGCTCTATCTGCCTTGAGCAAGTCGCCATCTATGCGGCAGGTCATCGTAAATCAAATCAAGTAACAGCGAGGTAAGTATGGTTGAGCTATCTCTCATCTATGTTTGAGGTCTGATTGCATACTCTGATAACATCCATAACTATCTTAAGATAAAATAATGAACACTAAGAATATGGCTAGCATTAATTTTGATACTAAAAACTTGTCTTTTAAAGAACTTCTAAGCCCTTCGTATAACTATACTGTGCCTCCATTCCAAAGGGATTATTCTTGGGATATAAATGACTGGTCGGAGTTATGGCAGGATATAATGAATCTATTGGAAGAAGATCCTAATCCTTTTCATTATATGGGGTATCTAGTCCTTCAGACTGAAGACGCTAAAAACTACAAAATTATCGATGGCCAACAAAGAATAGCTACCATCAGCATACTAATATTGGCAGCGTGTTCTCAGTTGGCAGAAATGATAGAAAATGGTGAGGATGTTGCAAACAACGATATAAGAAAAAAACAGTTTCTGGATAATTATATTGGTTATACAGATCCAGTACTAATTTGTCGCCACACTAAATTGCATTTAAACAAGCACAACAACAATTACTACCAGACTTACATGGCAACTTTATCTGCATTGCCCTCTAGGAATATAAATGCATCAGAAAGCAGATTAAGAAAGTCATTCCTTTTCTTTCAGAAAGAGATTAAACAATTTATCTATGAAAAAGATAACAAAGGTAAAGAAATAGCTGAGCTTATAGAATTCATTACTGATAAACTAAACTTCACCACCATAACAGTGAATAATGACATCAATGCATTCAAAGTTTTCGAAACTCTTAATGCAAGAGGCGTCAAATTGTCATCTGCTGATTTACTTAAAAATTATATATTTTCTCTTCTGACTAACGAATCGACTCACAATAATGCACTTTCTCATTTAGAGTCTAGATGGGAAAGAATCGTTTCATCCATAGGAGATGATGATCTAACAGAGATCGTGAGGATTTATTGGAACAGTAAAAACAAGCTTGTCAGAAAAAAAGAATTGTTTAAAACTATAAAGAACTCAGTTCTCAGCAAAGAGTCTGCATTTAACTTCTTAACAGGACTAGATGAGGCCATTGATATCTATTTATCCCTTATAGACACACGAAACAAAGACTGGAACAACGATGAACAAAAATATTTAACGAATTTATTTGAAGTTTTTAATGTTAAACAGCCTATGTCGATGTTAATTTCTGTATACAAGGCTTTTTATAAAAAAGAGCACAATGAGTTTGTAAAAATCTTAAAGTATGTGTCTGTAATCACATTCAGATATAACGTGATCTGTAGTATGCTGCCCCACGAACAAGAAAGAGTTTACAGTGAAGTATCTCTTAAGGTTTCTTCTGGCGAATACAACGCAAAGCAAGCCTTACAAACACTAAAAAATAAATTACTCCCGTCAGATGATGTGTTTAACAATGCTTTTACGGGAAAAGTGATCAAGACAGGAAATAATAGAAATACTAAACTCATAAAATATATTTTGGGCGAAATAGAAAAAAGAGTTTCCGGAGGGCATTCTATTCTAGATTCAGAAATGCTAACCGTCGAACATATATTGCCAAAAAATCCTAATGATGACTGGGATATTGAAGAGCCAAAAATAGAGCTTTTACCTAATCAAATAGGTAACATGTGCCTCCTACCAAACTCATCCAACAGGAATTTAGGTAATAAAGACTTTGCTACTAAATCTGTTATTTACAGACAATCTTCAATACATATTACCAATTATATCGGAGAAAATTACAATTATTGGGGAGAGAAACAAATAAATGAAAGACAAAAATTTTTCGCTAAGGTTGCGCTCGAGATTTGGAGGCTAGATTAGGTTGGTATATCACTTTTAGTAGATTAAAAGGACCTAGGTAAGAAATACAACTTGCACACACTAAAGTCGCCTAGAGCGGCTTTTTTTTATGGGTGATATATGACGTACAACCAAAAGGTTTACTTAATTCTGGCGGCGGCGCTGATAGCTATCTGGTCAACGGTCATCGGGATGCTTACTTGGGGTGTGATTAGTTATTTTAACGGGGGTTGGTGATGGATTGGATTAAGTGTAGTGAGCGAATGCCTGATGATGAAAGTTATGTGGTGATAATCAATAGGCACCGTGAATTGGTTGCTGGGTGTGTAAACGGCTACTGGCTAGATACCGATGATGGCGCAGGAATGAACATGAATCAGGCGGTTTACTGGATTCCACTGCCGCCAAATCCTACCGAGTAACCCCCTATAGCTCATTTAAGAGTGGGCTATGTGGGTAATACTGCCCTATGAACAGGATATGAGGATAACCTGTTCTGATTAAATTTGAGAAGTCTTCGCCCTTCATTCGTGAGGGGCTTTTTTATGGGAGAGAGGAAAGTGATTACGCCAGATTGCGTTAGTGATATTTCAGCAGGATCTATTTTTTATGGCGTTAGCGTCAATTGTGAATGGCCAGAGTTCGCGAAGTTTGAAGCGGTAAAAGCAACCAACAAACAAATCATTGCGAAAGATATTAACTCCTACTCGAAGTGGGAAAGGACATTGAGAATTTCGACGTGGAATCTTTTTTACGATTACGCAGAGGCCAGAGATTTTTGGGTAGATGTAGTGGTCAAGTAATATTGGCCACGGTTTTACAGTAAAAATGATATCTCTTCTCTGACTCTTCCGGCGTCAGGCC
>NZ_JABBFR010000024.1 GCF_018494065.1 Rosenbergiella gaditana
CGCGGTGGCACTCACGACAGCGAAACCGGTCACGGCCTTTAGGGTTCTGCCCATGACGGTAAACCTGAGCAGACTGATAACGGGGGCAATGAACAGTAACGCTGGCCATGAGAAAACCTCACAGCGATGATTATACATCAATTCAACTAATTGGATACATCACCAAGAATTCATCGACAGTAATGCAAAGAAAACTTACCGATCTGCGCAGGGAATGATGGATTATTTGCTAGCCAAGATGATTGAGATGGAGAAAAAAGGTGAGCTTATCATTCAATAGAAATAACGAAGCCCCAATGGGTGCAACCACTGAGGCTTCTAATTTGTCAGCAACTACTAAGGAACCAACAATGAAGATCATAGCAAAAGAAAATAAAGAATTCACCATCTTCCGTTTCGGCGATAACGAAATCCGCGTTATTGATAAAAGTGGCGAGCCTTGGTTTGTAGCAGAAGATATCTGCAATGCTCTTCAACTCACGAACCCAACAATGTCCATGAAGGCGCTTGATGAAGAGGAACGGTCTAAGTTTAACTTAGGGCGTCAGGGTGAGGCCAATATCGTCAGCGAGTCTGGTATGTACACGCTAGTTCTTCGTTGTCGTGATGCTGTTAATAAAGGCTCAGTTCCCCATAAGTTTCGGAAGTGGGTTACTGCTGAGGTTTTACCTTCCATTCGCAAAAATGGGTCTTATGAAGTTTCACGCTCTCGCAAAAGCACTACAGAGGAAAGAACACCTCTTCGTGACGCAGTGAATATGTTAGTGAGTAAGAAGCATCTAATGTACCCAGAAGCGTATTCCCTAGTTCATCAGCGTTTTCAGGTAACAAGCTTTGAGCAATTAACGCCTGAGCAGATCGAACCTGCTATCGAATATGTACACAGTATTATTCTGGAAGGGGAACTACTGTCTAGAGACGATAGACAAATGACATTGCCTCTGGCCTATCCTATGTCTTTTTACGATCAGTATCGTCATGTGATTAAGCCAACCGAATTAAAGGCGCCGTGGAGATATGCTGCAAAACATTTAATACCTAACGGTGATAACCCTAATCCACTAGGGAAAATACTTACCCAGTTGAAAGACTTCGAATATGAGATTGAGGCCGCACAATTCCAGTTGCTGTCATTACAGCATCATATCGAAATCATGCAGCATAAGTTTGAATAAATTGAACGCGCAGTAATGCGATAAAAAAGGTTATCAAATGTCATTAATAGTAATCGGTGAACAAAAAATAGCAGGATTTAAGTTGAAAGTTGATAAAGAGGTCTTAGCTGTCACGATATCTTCGATTCTGACAGAGGGTGATGATGGTGCGGATGGGTAGCTGATAGTGAGCTCAATGACATTTACGCCTACCTGAAAACATATTATGCGAAAAGGGGTTTGAATATTTAAAATGGATAATTCTAAATTTATAGACGCAGATTTCATCAATTTAGTTGATCGAAACACCCCTCATAATTGGAAAAACTACGTGAGCGAAGAATTGCGTAAAGCGTGGCACACTTTCACTGATGAGCAGAAGATAATGCTTGGTAAGTGTTTCGAAGAAATCGCCTATGAAGAGGAATGGGAATAAATAAAAAGACCTAATTAATAAACCCTTTCTGCCTCAGACTATCTAGGCAGTCTTTTGCACGCTGCCTGAGCAATCTATTATGTTTGAATACTTCGGCAGCATTTACCGCCCATTCTGTTTGACTCTCTGAATACTTTTCTGCGTCGTCCTGATATTTTGGGTGCGCTGGAAACTTCATATCAGTGGCACTTTCCCCGTATTAATCGTTGGCGTCACTGACTGTTTTTACCGAAGTGGGGCATGGGAGGTTTAAGACTAACGATGGCATTATCGAGGGTGACGCTCTTGATGATGCCAAAGTGTTAGGAGTGGTGACATTTATGGTGAAGGAGATACCGAGAGGGGAAGGGTAAAATTCACTACAGCACCCGTTAAAGCACCTGTAATTTTGTAGAAATAGGGGGTGATTGGTGTAAGCTGTTGATTTGAATGGTACGCCCTATAGGATTCGAACCTATGACCTACGGCTTAGAAGGCCGGTGCTCTATCCAACTGAGCTAAGGGCGCCCTGATTTCTGTCACGGATTATACGGCTGAAGGGTCATGAGTCAATCACTTTACGCGTAGAATCGGTTTATTGCTGAAGCTTTGACCATAATTAGTAAATCTTAACCTGACAGCTTTGTCTGCTTCTGACAAAATACAGAGATTCCCCCTAATAGCTTAAAAGTGGATTTTATCCGGATGTCAGCGAAAATTATTGATGGTAAAACGATTGCGCAGCAAGTTCGTGCTGAAGTTGCTGCTGGAGTTCAACAACGCCTTTCTGCAGGTAAACGCGCCCCAGGTTTAGCCGTTATCCTGGTAGGCAGCGATCCTGCTTCTGAAATTTATGTTGGCAGCAAACGTAAAGCCTGTGAGGAAGTGGGCTTTATCTCACGTTCTTACGATTTACCGGCCACAACCAGTGAGCAAGCGTTGCTTGAGCTTATCGATCAACTTAACGAAGACCAGGCTATCGATGGCATTTTGGTTCAACTTCCTTTACCGGAAGGAATTGATAATGTGAAAGTGCTGGAGCGTATTGCGCCAAGTAAAGATGTTGATGGGTTCCATCCCTATAATGTAGGCCGGCTCTGTCAACGTGCGCCCATATTACGTCCTTGTACGCCACGGGGAATCATCACGCTATTGGAACGTAATAATATCGACACTTATGGATTAAATGCCGTGATCGTCGGCGCCTCAAATATTGTTGGGCGTCCTATGGCACTGGAGTTATTGCTTGCAGGGTGTACAACTACGGTGACACATCGCTTCACCAAAGATCTTCGTTCACACGTTGAGCGTGCGGACTTACTGGTGGTCGCGGTAGGCAAAGCACACTTTATTCCTGGAGAATGGATCAAGCCGGGGGCGATTGTTATTGATGTAGGGATTAACCGTTTAGAAAATGGAAAAGTGACGGGTGATGTAGACTTTGCTAAGGCGTCAGAACGTGCTTCTTTGATTACGCCAGTTCCGGGTGGAGTCGGTCCAATGACCGTCGCAACACTGATCCAAAACACGCTAGAGGCGTGTGAAAAATATCATAGTAGGAGTGAACAATAATGCAGCAATTTTCGTTAGGTAAACATGCACATGTCGATCTCTGTGACCTGCTTAAGCTCGAAGGGCTGACAGAGAGTGGGGCGCAGGCAAAGATCGTTATCGATGCCGGAGAAGTGACAGTCGATGGGCAAATTGAGACCCGTAAACGCTGTAAAATCCACGCACAACAAGTGGTCAGTTTTGCAGGTCAATCCATTCAAGTGATTGCCTAATCCCACTACCGCCACCGACAAGTGCGAGCTTATCGGTGGTTGAGTAAGATAGTCCTTAAATTCCACCCCAATCCATGTCTGGCGGCTTATCTGCGCTATCCTAAGTAATCAATATTGTTATAAGATTGTTTAATATTTTTGCTTGGAGTCGGACAATTTAATGAAAAAACTGCTCTCTTCTTTGTTAGTCATTGCGGCCACGGGCAGTAGTGCGTGGGCGAATGCTGCGCCATTCACACTGACTTCACCAGACTTCTCTTCTGGAAAATTATTGCCTGCCGCAGCAGGGGGTAAACCAGGTAATGATCCGGCTTGCCATGGTCAAAATATTTCCCCATTACTCGAATGGCAAAATGCTCCTGCCAACACTAAGAGTTATGCGCTGATTATCCAAGACCCGCAAGGTAGAAATGGTTTAGGCGTGACCCACCTTGTTGCCTATGGGTTACCGGCCACCACTCAACGTTTAGAGCGAACCGCATTAAGTAATGGTAAAGGCTTCGTTGGAGGATTAAACAGTAAAGGCAGTGAGGCATATGTCGGCCCTTGTCCTCCACCTACCTTGGATTTGCATTATTATACCTTTACCTTGATCGCAACCGATTTGCCGGCCAACGCATTACCTGCTGGTCTGCTTAGAGAGGAGTTACTTCATCGCCTCGAGGGCCATGCACTGGCATCGGCGGGTATGGTTGCAGGCTATCAAGCCAAGGCTCCCCATTGATTTTTAACTGAGACTGCGTTTGTGCTAATACTATTAACGCTGTTAAGCAGCGTATTATTACTGTTAACCCTAGCGCCTCTTTCTCACTGTCGCTATTGGTGGGTGAGGGTATGGGATTTTCCACGGGTGCAATTATTGAGCATTGCAGTGTTGCTCGCGGTCGCCTCTAGCTATTATGAGTTTGACTCAACGCTATGGGTAACCTGTTTACAGGTCATTACCTTAGGCTGTGCGGCCTACCAATTATTCTGGATCTACCCTTATACGCCTCTCGCGCGTAAACAAGTCGAGGATGCACAACCGGAGTGGTCTGGCACTACTTTGAAAATCATGGTCTCTAATGTTCTTACCCCCAATCGTCATGCGGATAAATTATTGGCATTAGTTGAACAAGAAAAACCTGATGTATTGGTCGCGGTAGAGACTGATCAATGGTGGGAAGATCAATTGAGACCGCTTGAACAACACTACCCTTGGGTGATCCGTTGTCCGCAGGATAACCTTTATGGTATGCACGTCTATTCCAGAATCGCGGTAAGGGATGCGAAAATCCAATATTTGGTCGATAAGACCATTCCCTCAGCACATCTTTTATTGGTCACGCAGGAAGGACTTGAGGTCAGCCTGCACTGCCTTCATCCTATGCCCCCTAGCCCGACAGAGAGCGATGATTCGATCGATCGGGATGCCGAATTAGTCATGGTGGGGAAAAGTGTTGAACAACGTGAGATACCGGTTATCGTTACAGGAGATATGAACGATGTTGCGTGGTCTCGCAGTACTCGTCTGTTCCTCAAAGTAAGTGGGTTACTGGACCCAAGGCGCGGGAGAGGGATGTTTTCCACTTTCCATGCCAGTTATCCTTTTTTGCGTTGGCCACTGGACCATGTCTTCCACAGTAAAGCATTTGTGTTAAAAGATTTAAGACGGCTGCCGAGTATTGGGTCCGATCACTATCCTTTCTATGTTGAGTTACTTTATCACCCACAACAGGGGGCTCAACAGCGAAAATTATCCCGAACCGATGATGATGAAAAATTGGCGAAGGACGTATTAAATCAAGTTGCCGGTGACGAACACCATGTTCATCGACCTGGTGAGTAAAAAATTTCTTTATCGCTCATCACTAAGAGAATGGTTCCGGTTCCATAAAAAAGGTCATTTTACTGGGTAAATATCAAGCAATTGTACAAAAAAACGATATTTATCACTTTTTCATCAGATCTTACTGGACAAATGGCTCCGCAATTGGTGTACTAGATAACGACACAGATTTAGTGTCTTTTTTAATGTAAAGGTAATATAGATGTCTAAGATTAAAGGTAACGTTAAGTGGTTTAATGAATCCAAAGGATTCGGTTTCATTACTCCTGAAGATGGCAGCAAAGATGTATTCGTACATTTCTCTGCTATCCAGAGCAATGGCTTCAAAACTCTTGCAGAAGGTCAACGTGTAGAGTTTGAAATTACTGACGGCGCTAAAGGCCCATCTGCTGCTAACGTTATCAGCCTGTAAGTTAACAGCCAGAATTTCAAAAACCCGCCGCTTTGGCGGGTTTTTTTTGCTTTAACGTTATGTGAATGTTAATACGCAATCTGTTACAGATCATAATTGTGTTATAATCCTGTTCTATCATGATAGATATAGTGTCCTGCTAGGTATTGAGGTTGAAAGAGAGTTATGGAAGGTATTAGCTTAGCCAAGTTGTTAATCATCGGCGCATTGATCGTTTTATTGTTTGGCACGAATAAGTTACGTTCACTTGGCGGCGACTTAGGAAGTGCGATTAAAGGCTTTAAAAAAGCGATGAAAGAAGACGATAGCGCGGGGAAAAGCACTGTGGCGGAAGACGCTACTGCAGACCGCGTCACGCACAAAGAATAATAAGCCGATAATTTACTGCATAATGTAAGTAAATATAAAAAAAGCCAGTTCTCGCATGAGTACTGGCTTTTTTGTCGATAACGTGGGGCTACTTAATTTCAATGCCCTGTGCCTGCATATCTGCATGATAAGAAGAGCGTACAAAGGGTCCACAGGCTGCGTGAGTAAAGCCCATGGCCATCGCAGCCTCTTTCATCTCATCGAACTCAGCAGGGCTTACATAGCGTTGTACAGGGAGGTGGTGACGGCTCGGTTGTAGATATTGACCAAGCGTCAGCATCGTGACACCGTGACGACGTAAATCCCGCATAACCTCGATAATTTCTTCGTTGGTTTCTCCGAGTCCAACCATCAATCCTGATTTAGTCGGAATCTCAGGGTGTGCCTGCTTAAATTTTTCCAGTAAGGTCAGTGACCATTGGTAATTCGCACCTGGACGTACTTGACGGTATAGACGCGGAACGTTTTCAAGGTTGTGGTTAAACACGTCCGGCGGTGTCGCCGACAGGATCTCTAATGCTTTATCCATACGTCCCCGGAAATCGGGCACGAGCGTTTCAATTTTAATGGTCGGGCTTTTAGCTCGGATTGCGCTAATACAGTCGGCGAAGTGTTGTGCCCCACCATCACGTAAATCATCGCGGTCAACGGAAGTAATTACCACATAGCGTAACGCCATATCGGCAATCGTCTGTCCAAGTTTTGCTGGCTCGTTGGTATCAGGCGCGACAGGGCGACCATGGGCGACGTCACAGAAAGGGCAGCGTCGGGTACAGATAGCCCCGAGGATCATAAATGTAGCCGTACCGTGGTTGAAGCATTCCGCGAGATTAGGGCAGGACGCTTCCTCACAGACCGAATGCAGGCCATTTTTACGCATAGCCGCTTTAATCCCTTGGATACGACTCGAATCAGCAGGCAGCTTGATTTTCATCCATTCGGGTTTACGCAGTATTTCTTGGCGTTCGGTTACCACGGTTTTTACTGGGATCAATGCCATTTTATCGGCATCCCGATATTTGACACCGCGTTCCATCTGTATTGGTTTGCTCATAAGGTATTCCGCGTCACTGTCAGTAGAATCATGCTTGATGCATCACTGATTCAACTTTTCTGATAAATTTGCAAAAGTATATCACTAGGCCGCTGCTTAGACAGCCTCAAGCGCACAAAAGTTACAAAGTTGTAAAATAAAGTGGGTGTTCGCTCGGGAGGGGATGGTCTGTCACCACCCTCGGGCTGTGAACGTAATGCGTGAAGTACTTCACCAAATCGTGTGCGACGTCACTCATCCCGCGTTGACTGCCGTGATCACGTAACTGAGTCATGGTGAGGTCGGCGTAGCCACAAGGGTTTATACGCGTAAAAGGTGAAAGATCCATATCGACATTTAACGCTAAACCGTGGAAAGAGCAACCGTTGCGGATACGTAGCCCTAATGAACATATCTTCTGCCCCGCAATATAGACTCCAGGCGCATCTGCACGAGCATAAGCCTGCAGCTTATCTTCAGCCAAAGTAGCAATTACCGTGTTTTCTAAAGCGGTGACGAGTTCTCGCACCCCCACTTTACGTCGGCGGATATCTATTAATACATACATAATTTGTTGGCCCGGCCCGTGAAAAGTCACTTGCCCCCCCCGATCGCTCTGCATAACGGGGATATCGCCTGTCGCCAACAAATGCTCAGCCTTACCCGCTTGCCCTTGCGTAAAAACCGCAGGGTGCTCAACCAACCATACTTCATCCGCGGTGTGTGCGGTACGGCTGTCGGTAAATTGATGCATAGCCTCGGAAACGGTAGCCCACTGTTGCTGGCCGAGATGGCGAACAATCAGCGGGGGGATTTCCGGAAGAAGGGTTGGCTGATCTTGGCTCATTACATCACCATACGAACGATTTCGATATTACCTAACTCTTCATATAAGGTTTCAACTTGATCGATATGTGTTGCATTAATAGTGATAGAGACTGAATGGTAGTTACCCTTGCTACTAGGCGTAATAGTGGGTGAATATTCGCCGGGTGCATGGCGTTGTACCACTTCGATGACCTGACCAACTAATTCTGGTTGTGCAAGGCCCATGACTTTATAGGTGAAGGGGGTAGGGAACTCTAATAGTTCGTTTAATTTGGTTTTCATAGTCACTCCGAATGAAAAAAGACTCCCGCGAGAGCGGGAGTATATATTATTAATTATGTGGGGGCGATGAGGATAAAATCAAGCCATCTAGCCGAACCAGTGGTGGAACATCAATTTTATATGATCGACAATTTTGCTAAAGAATCCGCCTTCAGGCACAGCATTGAGTACCATGAGTGGGCGCGTATCGATAATTTTGCCATCCAGTTGGAAATTAATGGTTCCGACAACTTGGTTCTTTTGTAGTGGCGCATGGAGCTCCCCTGAATTGAGCACATAGCTGGCTTTAAGATCCTTCATACGGCCGCGGGGCACCGTTATATAGACATCCTTATTAACGCCAAGCTCGGCTTTATCGGTATCACCAAACCATACGGGTTCAGAAGCAAAGTCTTTACCGGCTTTGATCGGGGAGATGGTTTCAAAGAAGCGGAAACCCCAAGTCAGTAATTTTTTACTCTCGGTCTCCCGACCCTTATAGGTATGACCGCCCATCACTGCAGAAATCAGGCGCATTTGGCCTTCGGTTGCCGACGCGACCAGATTAAATCCTGCTGAGTTCGTGTGACCGGTTTTAATGCCGTCGACATTCATACTGGTATCCCACAGTAACCCATTACGGTTAAGCTGGCGGATATTATTGAAGGTGAACTCTTTTTCGTGGTAAATCGCGTACTCATCCGGGATATCTCTGATTAAAGATTGACCAATCAAGGCCATGTCCCGTGCTGAGCTATATTGTCCCTCAGCATCTAATCCGTGAACGGTTTGAAAGTGCGTATTTTTCAAGCCCAGTGACTTCACGTAATTATTCATCAGACCCACAAAGGTCTCTTGGCTACCGGCAACATAATCGGCCATGGCCACACAAGCATCATTACCTGATTGCAAGACGATGCCACGTGTCAGTTGAGAGACCGGTACGCGGTCACCCGGTTTGAGAAACATTAACGATGACCCCTTAAACACCGGATTTCCGGTTGCCCAAGCATCTTGTCCGACCGTCACCATATCGTCTTGATGGATCTTACCGGCTTTTACCGCCTGACCAATCACATAACTGGTCATCATTTTCGTTAAGCTTGCCGGGTCTCGACGTGCATCGGCATTTTTCTCGGCGAGCACTTTACCCGAGTTATAATCCATGACGATATAAGCTTCGGCGTCAATATTGGGGACACCCGGGATCATAGTCTGGACGATATTATCGTCAGCCATGGCACTCGGTCCAATAAGCACTGCCACAAGGGGTAATAAGGTGAGATGCTTAAAAATTTTTGGGGATAAAGTCTTCTTCATTGTGACGTTCTCATTCAGAGGCAGTACAAAAGCCCCACTAAACATTGTTTAATGGGGAACCTTGCGAGTCTTAATTATTATTTGAAGTGATGAATGAATTCACATTATCTTGTGCCAGACGTTGTTGTAACGTAGTCGCCTCACTACGGCTACCGTATCCACCGAGTTGTACGCGATAGATATTGCCATTAACCGCTTCAACGTGCCCTGCAACATTATAATGTTGGGCTAATTTCTTTTGTAACTCATTCGCCCGCTCAGCGTTATTGACTGCAGCAACCTGAACGACAAATCCCTTTCCATTACCGTGGCTTGATGCCGTTGGTTTCGTCACAGGGGGATTAACCGCAGGGGTTGCATGCGGTGTCGATGCGGCGACCGTAGTCGCCTTGGTCGTCGGTGCAGTCGAGCTCTGCGTCGCCACTGGAACGTTTTCAGCTTCATCTGACTCTAACACGCCACTGCGTAAAGGTTGCGGAGCACCTTGTAAACCGTTGCTATGCACGGGGGCACCACTCCCTCCATTACTCTGTAACTCACTATTGTCCACGGCGCGAACATTGGTGTCTGCAGGTGTGGTGGATGTAGTCACGGGCGGTAGTGCAGTACTTCCCGACGAAGTGGAATCTCCTGAGGTCATGCCTCCATCCAGATCAGGACGTGCAGGAAGATCATAGCTCTGTTTTGCTACGCGGGTACCAATGGTCCCTGGGCCTGAAAGTGCGCCATCCGCAGCAACATTGATCACATCAATACGGACACGACTGTTATTCGAGGTATTCAAGCGGGTCGCCGCAGCAGGGGAAAGATCGATAATACGTCCTGGAATAAACGGACCACGGTCATTGATGCGTACGACGATTTGACGATTATTGGCTAGGTTTGTTACCCGTACATAAGACGGGATAGGTAAGGTAGGATGCGCAGCAGTAAAGGCATCTGAATCAAACGCTTCACCCGAAGCAGTACGATTTCCTTGTGCTTCGGTACCATAAATGGAGGCTAAACCGATTTGGCTAAAGTTCTGCGTATCCGTGGCAATTTTATAGCGAATACCATTAACGCTGTAATCGTTGTTAGCAGTCGTATTGCGAGGCTCATATTTCGGTTCAATACCCGGTATCTCGACCACTGGTCCATTATAGGCAGGCAGTGGGGGAGCGGTATAATTTTGTTGCGACTGCTCTGACGAACATGCCGCTAACATTAATGATGCCAAGCTAATTCCAAGCCATTCCTTTCGCATGTCTGCCTCTTATACGCTTTTAGATAACATTTTTCGATGAGTATGGATTGACATAACAATGCCAAAACCTGCCATTAGGACCACCAGTGCTGAGCCACCATAGCTAACCAAAGGTAGGGGAACCCCGACAACCGGAAGAATACCACTCACCATACCGATATTGACGAACACATAGACAAATAAGATTAGCATCAAACCCCCGGCCATTACACGTCCAAAGGTGGTTTGTGCGCGGGCTGCAATAATCAAGCCACGAATGATTAACAGAAGGTAAAGTGCTAACAAGCCGAGTACGCCGATTAACCCTAACTCTTCTGCAAGCACTGCAAAGATAAAGTCAGTGTGGCGTTCAGGTAGGAATTCGAGTTGTGATTGGGTGCCATGTAACCACCCCTTACCCCGTAAGCCACCAGAGCCTATCGCGATCTTAGATTGGATAATATGGTAGCCAGCACCGAGTGGATCACTCTCTGGATTTAAAAGCATCATTACCCGATCACGCTGATAATCGTGCATTAAAAAGAACCATAAAATGGGAATAAAGGCGGCGAGTAGCAGTACGGCAATGCCAATCAATCGCCAGCTCATGCCTGAAAGGAATAGCACGAAAATTCCTGATGCGGCGATTAAGATGGCCGTACCGAGATCTGGCTGTGCAGCCACTAACAAGGTAGGCACCGCAATTAAGACCAGTGCAATAGCTGTATTTTTAAGTGAGGGCGGGCAGACATCACGGTTAATGAAGCGCGCGACCATCAGCGGTACCGCAATTTTAGCGATTTCTGAAGGTTGAAAGCGAACGATCCCAAGGTCAAGCCAACGTTGTGCCCCTTTACTAATATGACCAAAGGCATCTACTGCAATCAGTAATACGACGCTTAAAATATAAAGGTAAGGCGCCCAACTTTCGTAAACACGTGGCGGGATCTGTGCGAGCGTCAGCATTAAGGCTAAGCCCATACCAATTTGCCCAATTTTACGCTCCATCATGCCTGGATCTTGGCCACTTGCACTCCAGATAATAAAACCACTATAGGTGAGTAGCGTCAGGATGATGATCATAAACATGGGATCAACGTGGATTCTTGTCCAAATTGATTGTTTTTGTGGGTGGTCGCTCATGGGCATTACTCGTCACCTTCATAGCCAGCAGGCTTTGGAGCCTCTGGCGATAATTGGGTATTGTTGTCACCTAACATAATATGGTCCAAAATTTGGCGCATAATGGTGCCGACAGCTGCGCCGGAACCACCATTCTCTAAGATCATCGTGATGGCGACGCGTGGATTATCATAGGGAGCGAAGGCGGTCATGAGTTTATGATCACGCAAACGCTCAGAAATTTTGTGCGCATTGTAGGTCTCGTTCGCTTTAAGCCCGAAGACCTGTGCAGTACCGGATTTCGCAGCAATTTTATAGGGCGCGCCGGTAAAACTCTTATGCGCCGTACCGTTAGGGCGGTTGGCTACACCATACATTCCATCTTTGGCGATTTCCCAATAGCCTGAATGTACATCGCCAATAACCTCCGAGACAGGGGGCTGATAAGCGTGGCTTGTGCCTGCCCGGTTTGCCGATAATAATAAATGCGGCACTTTGAGGACGCCATCATTGATTAACGCCATAAGCGCTTTATTCATTTGCAAAGGGGTTGCCGTCCAATAGCCTTGACCGATGCCGACAGGAATAGTGTCCCCTTGATACCAGGGTTTTTTAAAACGATTTAACTTCCACTCGCGCGTTGGCATATTCCCTGCACTCTCTTGTGGAAGATCAATGCCGGTTCGCTGACCATAGCCAAACTTCGTCATCCATTCAGAGAGACGATCAATCCCCATATCAAACGCTACCTGGTAGAAAAAGGTGTCCGCAGATTCCTCAAGAGACTTGGTCACATTGAGGTGGCCATGGCCCCATTTCTTCCAATCACGAAAGCGTTTCTCACTGCCCGGCAGTTGCCACCATCCCGGGTCAAATAAACCGCTATTTTTGGTGATAACACCAGTACTTAACGCAGAAACCGCCACAAAAGGTTTTACTGTCGAGGCAGGCGGGTAGGCCGCTTGAATGGCACGGTTGTATAATGGACGGTCGGGATTGGTCAATAGTTCTTTATAATCTTTACTTGAGATCCCTTCGACGAATAAATTGGGATCATAACTGGGCATAGAGACCATCGCTAAAATTTCGCCATTGCGCGGATCGCTCACCACAACCGCTGCGCGACTGCCGGCTAGCAGTGTTTCGATATATTGCTGTAAACCTAAGTCCAGTGTCAGTGTAATATCTTCACCCGCTTGAGGAGTGACTTCACTCAGTTGCCTGATAACTCTGCCACGGTTATTCACCTCAACTTCTTCATAACCGGTGTTACCATGTAAGATATTTTCATAATAGGCTTCAATACCGAGCTTACCGATATCGTGGCTTGCACTATAGTTACCGGCCTTTTGTTCGCTATTCAAGCGTGCCATATCTTTATCATTAATCTTTGAAACATAGCCAACAATATGCGTCAGGCTTGGGCCATACGGATAATAACGGCGTTGATAACCTTTAATTTCTACACCGGGGAAGCGGTACTGGTTTACCGCAAAACGGGCAATTTGTTCGTCGTTCAATTCGCTTTTTACGACGACTGACGTAAAACGACGGGCTTGTTTGCGCTCTTTTTCAAAGGCAATTAAGTCTTCGTCGCTCAGCGATAGGACAGGTTGTAAATCTTTTAACGTTTGTTTTAAATTCCCCACTTTCGCCGGCAGAATTTCTGCTTGATAGATAGTGCGATTCAGGGCAAGGGGTGTCCGGTTACGATCATAGATGATGCCGCGACTGGGCGCGATAGGCACCAATTTAATCCGATTTTGGTTTGAGCGAGTGCGGTAGTCATCATAATTAGCAATCTGCAGATGACACAGATTAATAATAAGAATTGAGAGTAATAGAAAAACACCCACAAGTGCGATGGCTGCCCGTTTCACAAATAATTTTTGTTCAGCGCTATAGTCACGAAAAGCGTAGGCGGTCAATTTCATGCAAGTGTTTTCTACTTATTCAAGGGTCGAGAATTTATTCGCGATGGTAAGGATGGTTAGTCGTAATACTCCATGCACGATAGAGGCTTTCAGCGACTAATACTCTGACTAATGGATGGGGTAAGGTCAATGGCGAGAGTGACCAACTTTGATCTGCCGCAGCTTTACAAGCCGGGGCAAGACCTTCAGGCCCACCAATCAGTAAGCTGACATCACGGCCGTCCTGCTTCCAACGGTCAAGCTGTTGGGCGAGTACAGGCGTTTCCCAAGGGGTGCCAGGGATATCCAAGGTTACGATTCGGTTGCCTTTACCCACTACAGCTAACATCGCCTCACCTTCTTTTTCAAGGATCCGCTTGATATCCGCGTTCTTACCGCGTTTACCCGCTGGAACCTCGATAAGCTCAAAGGGCATATCGCGCGGAAAGCGGCGTAAATAATCCATGAATCCGGTTTGAACCCAATCGGGCATTTTAGTGCCTACGGCGATGAGCTGTAATTTCACTCATTAGCTCCAGAGTTTCTCAAGCTCATAAAGCTGACGAGCTTCTTCTTCCATGATATGGACGATAACTTCACCCAAATCGACCACTACCCAATCGCCAGAAACTTTACCTTCTGTTCCCATCGGCTGTAAGCCAGCGAGTTTCGCTTCTAGTTTGAGATGGTCTGCGATAGACATGACATGACGTGATGAGGTACCAGTACAAATCACCATACAGTCTGTGATACTGGATTTACCGTGAACATCAATAGAAATTATGTTTTGTGCTTTAAGATCGTCAACTTTGTCGACGACGAAAGCTTGGAGTGCTTGGCCTTGCAAAAGCTTCACCTTAGGTAATGATAGATAAAAAAGTAAAATCCCTAGCAACCAAAATAAGCGTTTGCTAGGGGTTGAGGCTTATTGTAACACGCTGTCAACAGGGGCGATATAAGCCTGTATCAGCGATGTACTCAATGACGGCATCAGGGAGTAAATCTTGACAAGAAAGCCCGAGGTGTAAACGTCGGCGAATATCGGTTGCTGAAATAGTGTACAGCGAGGTATCTGCTAAAAATATCCCACCACAAGGCTGCAGGGGGAGGCTGGCCGCATCAGTAAGATGACGTGTAATCCATGATTGGACTTTATTGTCAGCGTGCTGGCTGGAATAGCCTGGACGCTGAGCCACCACTAGGTGGCAATATTCCAGTATCTCTTGCCATCTTTCCCATTGATTGATGCTTAGCAAGGAGTCCTGTCCAATAATAAAGGCTAAAGGCGCCGTTTCCCCGATCTCTTTACGCAGCAGCGTGAGGGTATCAATGGTCCAAGAGGGGGTGTCCCGGTCAAGCTCACGACGATCAATGGAAAACAGGGGGTCATCCTGTATTGCGCACTTAAGCAATTCTACGCGCTGCGCAGCGGTGGCTTCTGGCTGAGGACGATGGGGGGGCACATTATTGGGGAGTAAGGTGACGTTATCCAAATCGAGCAGCGAGGCTATTTCACGCGCACAATGTAAATGACCATTATGAATGGGGTCAAAGGTCCCCCCAAACCATGCAGAGAGCTTAGACATGATAGAGTCCTGTAGGAAACTGAGGTTGACAAATAAGCACGCTCAGCGCATTTAACGCTGGCCAACACTCGGCAGAGAAATCCTTTTTCACGGCGATTTCAAGTGAGGTTAAATGATGGACAATCTGACGTAAACGCATTCGGTCAAGGCGCTGTAACGCGCCAGTATAAAGTTGACGTCTATTTTGCCAAACACGAAGTTTATCCATTGCTGCACGACGGGCATCTATCGGTCTTGATTGGACATCAAGCAGGATCATAACTTCTCGTTGCAGCGTTCTGAGTAGGATAATGGGTTCTTGATCTTCCAACTGTAATTGCTGTAACACGTGCAGAGCTCGTTTACTTTTCCCTGCCAGTAAGGCATCGATCCAGTGATAGGGGGTGAAGACAGCGGCATCGTAAACGGCTTCTTCCACTCGAGGTAGGGTAAGCACGCCATCAGGCCATAACAATGAGAGCCGTTCTAAGGCTTGAGACAACGCCAAAAGGTTACCTTCATAGTAATAACAAAGAAGACGTAACGATGGGTCATCGATCGATAATGACATTGCACGACAACGTTGCTGTACCCAACGAGGGAGTTGTTGGTGATCAGGGGTATGACAGGTGACAAGTAACCCCCCCTCAATCAGCGCCTTATACCATGCACTATTTTCTTGCGCTTTGGTTATTTTCGGCGCATGAATAATAAGCAGTAAATCTTCATGAATTAATGAAATCAGCTGCGCCAATTGAGTGGCTTGTGCAGCATTCGGGCCATTCTCCGCCAGTTGTAAAATAAAGACCTGTCGCTGACTAAATAGGCTCATCGATTGGCATTCACTGAAGAGTAAATCCCAATCGGTATGCTGATCGATAGAGAATGAGTGATGCTCACCGAATGATTGCAACCGAGCGGCAGCCAAAATAGAGTACTGACTCTCTTGGTGCAGAAGGGGGTCGCTACCGACTAATAGATAATAACGACGCAACCCATGATTGAGTTGCGCCGAAAGTTGCTCAGGGAACACTCTGGTCATTAGTTACCAAGCGCTACACCAGCGTGACGACTTTGCTCTGAAGTACTGGTAATCACCTCAGGTTGTCCTAGTGCTGGGTGGACTGCCGGGGCAGTACCATTGATTTGTTGTTCCGCGGCATGAACGGCAAGCAATTGGCGTACCAGCTGTTCAGAAGCCCTTTCACGCATTTCTTGGCTGATCATATCTTGCTCTGAGTCTGCGGCAAGCGGGTTGCCAGAGTTATCAAAATAAGCGCGATAGACGGTGGTATGCAGTGGGAAGATCCCTTTGCCTGGAATCAAGATTTGGCCACTAAGGGACATCACCAATTGATACTCCGCCCGACTGCCGTCTAAGAAAACAGAAGCCGTATCACGGTGATTATTCTCACCCTCTAAGCGTAGCGTTGGCACATTCACACGCTGAGTCGGAGAGTCTTCAACCAATTTGATCCCACTTAAACGCAGTTGTTGGCGCACTGCGCGAGCGAGAGGACCGTAAGGGTCACCACTATTTAAAATCATCGTTTTCATTTCCTTAGGGATCTTAGTATTCCCACGGGTATGAAAACCACAACCTGCGGTGCTTAGCACCGCGGTCGCCATCATTAAGTAGAGTAGAAACTGTCGCACATTACCTCCGGAGTTAACCAATCACTAGGTTTAACAGCTTGCCAGGGACGAAGATGGCTTTACGAATGGTCGCGCCATCCAAATATTTCGCCACTAAATGTTCCTCTGCTGCAAGGGCTTGGACTTGCTCTTGCGTCGCATCGGCTGCGACATTGATTTTGGCACGCACTTTACCATTGATTTGAATCACCATGACCACGCTCTCTTCAACCATGGCTTGTTGATCCGCAACTGGCCATTGCGCTTCATCAATGGTTGTCGTTTGCCCTAAGGCTTGCCATAACACGAAGCAGGCGTGTGGGGTAAACGGATAGAGCAGGCGTACGACGGCATTTAATGCTTCATCCATAAGCGCCCGGTCTTGCTCACTCTCTTGAGGGGCTCGGGTCAGCTTGTTCATTAACTCCATGACCGCAGCAATCGCGGTGTTAAAGGTTTGACGACGGCCTACATCATCAGAGACTTTAGCAATGGTTTTATGCACTTCACGACGAAGTGATTTTTGAGCATCATTTAACGCATTGACGTCCAATGCTGCTGCTGCGCCTTTACTGGTGTGCTCATGAACTAAACGCCAGACACGTTTAAGGAAGCGGTTAGCCCCTTCAACGCCAGACTCTTGCCATTCCAACGTCATCTCGGCTGGCGAGGCAAACATCATGAATAGACGAACCGTATCAGCGCCGTAGCGTTCAACCATCAATTGAGGGTCGATACCGTTATTTTTGGACTTGGACATTTTACTCATGCCCGCATAAATCACTTCGCGTCCTGCGGTATCAGTGGCTTTAGTCACACGGCCTTTATCGTCGCGCTCAACGGTAACCTCTACTGGAGAGACCCAGTTACGCTCACCATTCACGCCGACATAATAGTAGGCATCCGCTAGAACCATGCCTTGGCAAAGTAGGCGTTTAGCAGGCTCATTGGAATTCACCAGGCCGGTATCACGCAATAACTTATGGAAGAAGCGGAAATACATCAGGTGCATGATGGCATGTTCGATACCCCCAATATATTGGTCAACCGGCAACCAGTAGTTCGCAGCGGCTGGGTCAAGCATCCCTTGGTCGTAGTGGGTACAGGTATAACGAGCGTAATACCATGAAGATTCCATAAAGGTATCAAAGGTATCTGTTTCACGTAACGCCGGTTGTCCATTAACCGTGGTTTTCGCCCAATCTGGATCCGCTTTAATAGGGCTAGTGATACCGTCCATTACGACATCTTCAGGGAGCAATACCGGTAATTGATCTTCTGGTGTCGGCACTACGGTTCCATCTTCCAGCGTGACCATAGGGATTGGTGCACCCCAGTAACGTTGACGTGAAACGCCCCAGTCGCGCAAACGATAGTTGACTTTACGAACGCCGACCCCTTTCGCTGTTAACGCATCAGCAATCGCATTGAAGCCAGCAGTGTGGTCCAGCCCATCGAACTCACCAGAGTTGACTAAGCGACCTTTAAAGGTCATGGCCTCGTTACTGATATCAGGGATATTCCCTTCCTCGTCACAGACCACTGGCTTGATGGTTAATTGGTATTTGCTTGCAAATTCCCAATCGCGTTGATCGTGCGCAGGTACCGCCATGACAGCGCCAGTACCGTATTCCATCAAGACAAAGTTAGCCACCCATAAAGGGAGTTTCTCGCCAGTAAGGGGGTGAATTACATGGAAGGCGGTCGCATGACCTTTTTTCTCCATGGTCGCCATCTCGGCTTCGGCTACTTTGGTATTGCGGCACTCTTCAATAAATGCAGCTAAAGACGGATCTTGTGCAGCCGCTTCTTGGGCGAGTGGGTGTCCAGCCGCTACGGCCACATAGGTAGCGCCCATAAAGGTATCGGGGCGAGTGGTGTAGACGGTTAAGGTGTCGGTACGGTCAGCCACAGCAAAAGTAATTTCAACACCTTCAGAACGGCCAATCCAGTTACGTTGCATGGTTTTAACTTGTTCAGGCCAACCTTCTAACGTATCAAGATCGTTAAGCAGTTCTTCTGCGTAGTCCGTAATTTTGATGAACCATTGTGGGATCTCTTTGCGTTCGACTTTACTGTCGCAACGCCAGCAGCATCCATCGACCACTTGTTCATTTGCTAAGACGGTTTGGTCATTCGGGCACCAGTTAACCGCTGACGTTTTTTTGTAGACTAAGCCTTTCTCATAAAGCTTAGTGAAGAACCATTGTTCCCAACGATAATACTCTGGCTGACAGGTCGCTAATTCACGGCTCCAATCATAACCAAAGCCCAGTAACTTTAACTGGTTCTTCATATAGTCGATATTTTCATAGGTCCAGGGTGCGGGAGCCGTATTATTTTTGACCGCAGCGCCTTCAGCGGGTAGGCCGAAAGCATCCCAACCTATTGGTTGTAAAACATTTTTACCTTGGAGACGCTGGTAACGCGCAATCACATCACCAATAGTGTAGTTACGCACGTGCCCCATGTGGAGTCGGCCAGAAGGATAGGGAAGCATCGATAGGCAGTAATATTTTTCTTTACCTTCTTGTTCTGTCACTTTGAAGGTTTCTTTTTCATCCCAATGGGCTTGAACGTGTGATTCTATCTCTTCCGGGCGGTATTGCTCTTGCATGGCGGCCAGTGATCCTTATTAATAAGCGCGGGGCTTGATACAATGACTTTACTTAGATCCGCATAGCATACCCATAAGGCTGCCGCGCAACAACTGCCAATTCTCGTAAGTCATCATTTGTCGAGGGGTGAGCCTCCTAAGAGGCTCAGATGAGTGAGGCGTTTTTACGACGTCTAAAGGCGACGATGGCGCAAAGGAGACTGATTGTCCAAATCGTCGCGTCACCGGTTAATGCATAGGGCGTTGCACCGTGCGTAGGGGTAATTTCTGCGCTAAGCACATCTGGCTGGAATTGTGGCAATTGCTTAACTACCGCACCATCTGCGGCAATGACCGCGGTGATACCGTTATTCGTATCACGTAACAGGGGTTTACCTAACTCTAGCGCTCTCATCCTTGCCATCTGAAAATGCTGCCAAGGCCCGATAGAGTGACCAAACCAGGCATCATTAGAAACGGTCAACAGAAAATCGGTATCTGGACGCAGGTTATCTCGCACCTGTTGTCCCAAGACGATTTCATAACAGATGGCAGTGGTGAGCTGATATCCACCTAAATAAAGCGGTGATTGTGAATACGCACCACGACTAAATCCGGACATGGGCAGATCAAAGAAAGGTGCGAGAGGCCTCAGCAGCGATGCCAGCGGAACAAACTCACCAAAAGGTACCAGATGATTTTTCTGGTAACGGTCAGGGCTGTAGTAACTATAAGAGGATTGATTCCCTAACGTGATGACGGTATTGAAGTCGTGATAGCGATTGTCGGACATCAATCGTGAATCAACGATACCCGTTGCTAACAAACTTCCGCTCTGGCGTAATTCATCATCTAATTGATGGAGAAAAGCTTGTTGATTCGTCTCCAAATCGCTGATAGCTGACTCAGGCCAGATAATCAGTTTTGCGTGGCCTAATTGAGGCGCGGTTAAGCGTGTATAAGTCTGTAAGCTGCGAGAGAGCTGTTGAGGATCCCACTTCATACTCTGCGCAATATCCCCTTGCACTAAGGCAACGGTGGTTTTGCGCTCGGGTTGCTCATGGTACCAATGAATATAGCGTAGGGGCCAGCAAAGCAGTAATACTCCACCTGTCGCGAGTAGGTAACGGATCTGGCGTTGTTGTACTGCGAGCACTAGCGCACCGGCAATCATCATAAGGAGGAAATTGATTGTTTCGACCCCGGCGATCGGGGCGATACCTTTTAATGGTCCCTCAATTTGACTGTAGCCAAATTGTAACCATGGGAAACCGGTGAGTACCCAGCCGCGTAAAAATTCTGTTGCCTGCCATAATGCCGGTGCGGCGAGTAGCAGACGTGCGGCGCTCGCCCTTGGCCAGAAACGGGTTAACAGTAAGGCAAAAAGTAAGGTAAATAACGATAGCCAAGCGGCAAGTAGCACCACTAAAAAGACATTAACCGGGCCTGGCATGCCTCCAAAGGTCGCAATACTGACATAAACCCAGTTAATCCCACTACCAAATAACCCCATGCCCCAGCAGTAGCCGATGGCGGCTGCTTGTGAGGTTTTGCGTTGCGTGGTTAGCCATTGCAAACCAAATAAGGAGACGAGGGCGGCGGGCCAGAGATCAAAAGGAGAAAAAGCAAGGGTGCCAACGGCACCCGTGAGTAAAGCGAGTAGCAGACGAACCGATTGTCGGTCAATGATTTTACTGACTGCCATAAGTGTTAGTCGTCACTCAGAGTTATAGGGGAGGCATCTTCGGGAATGCGGACATGCACTTGAATGATACGGCGGCGATCGGCCACGGCAACTTTGAATTGGTAGCCTTCAATCATAATACTTTCACCGCGAGCAGGGAGATGACCGAAACTTTGCATCACTAATCCGCCGACGGTATCCACCTCATCATCACTAAAGTTGGTGTCAAATTGCTGATTAAAATCGTCGATAGACATTAAGGCTCTTACCGTATAGGTACTACGGTTAAGCTGACGCACATCGGCATCTTCCACATCGTCATATTCATCTTCAATTTCACCGACGATCAGCTCGAGGATATCCTCAATGGTAACGAGTCCTGCTACGCCACCGAATTCATCGATAACGATGGCCATATGATAGCGTTGAGAGCGAAACTCTTTTAGCATGCGGTCAACACGTTTACTTTCCGGTACCACCACCACAGGGCGTAGCACCTTTTCAATGCTGAAGGCGTCGGCATCACTGCGCATGAAAGGCAGTAAATCTTTGGCCATTAAGATGCCTTCAACGTGATCTTTATCTTCGCTGATGACTGGGAAACGGGAGTGCGCGGTATCAACGATGATATCTAAGCAGCTATCAAGGGTTTGGTCGCGTTTTAAGGTGACCATTTGTGAGCGAGGGATCATGATATCCCGAACCCGTTGTTGCGCGATATCCATCACGCCTTCGATCATGTCACGGGTATCTTCATCAATCAGGTCTTTTTGCTCAGAATCTCTGATCAATTCTAACAGTTCATCACGGTTTTTGGGTTCACCATGAAAAAGCTGATTGAGGAGTAATGAAAAAAATCCTTTTTTATTACTAGGGGTATCATTATTTTGGGAATGGTCGTCGCTCATGGCGGTTTTATTTAGATCTCTCGTTAAGTAAACTTTGGTGGCAAGGACAACGACACTTACCACCCTCTACAGATACTACGCTTCTTTTTCAGAAATGTACGGGTCGGGATAACCAAGCGCAAGCATTATCTCAGTTTCCAGAGCTTCCATCTCTTCCGCTTCTTCATCGACGATATGGTCGTAGCCAAGCAGGTGCAGGCTACCATGAATCACCATATGGGCCCAATGCGCTTCAAGGGTTTTTTGTTGTTCAACCGCTTCTTGCTCAACCACTTGACGGCAGATGATTAAATCGCCTAACAGCGGAAAGTCTTCGATGCCGGGTGGGGCTTCAAAAGGAAAGGATAGCACATTTGTAGGTTTATCCTTTCCTCGCCAAGTATGGTTCAATTCATGGCTTTCTGCCTCATCAACTAAGCGAATAGTGACTTCGCTCACGGCCTGAAACGGGCTTACCGCGGCAGTCAACCAGCGATGGAATTGTGCTTCACTGGGTAAGCCTTCCGCTGAGGCGCACACATTTTGTAAATCTAAAATAATGTCTTGTTCCATTAGTTTTCCTGGGCAGGGGCTTGTGCTTCACGCTTTCTTTCTTCCGCGCGTTCAGCTCGGCGTTGCTGATCCGCTTCTTCCCATGCTTCATATGCCGTGACAATACGCGCCACCACCGGATGCCTGACGACATCTTCGCTATGGAAAAAGTTAAAACTGAGTTCATCGACCTCTGACAGCACTTCTATTGCATGTTTTAAGCCCGATTTAGCGTTTCGCGGCAGGTCGATCTGTGTGATATCCCCAGTTATAACCGCTTTAGAATTGAAGCCAATCCGCGTTAAGAACATTTTCATCTGCTCAATCGTGGTATTTTGACTCTCATCTAAAATAATAAACGCATCATTCAACGTACGTCCGCGCATATAGGCGAGGGGGGCGACTTCGATAACATTGCGCTCGATTAATTTCTCGACGCGTTCAAAGCCAAGCATTTCGAAGAGTGCATCATACAGAGGACGTAAGTAAGGATCGACCTTTTGACTTAAATCACCTGGTAAAAATCCGAGCTTTTCACCGGCTTCAACGGCTGGACGCGTGAGCAGGATACGTCGAATCTCTTGTTTTTCTAACGCATCGACGGCCGCCGCAACCGCCAGATAGGTTTTCCCCGTTCCAGCAGGGCCGATACCAAAAGTGATGTCGTGCCCAAAAATATTGGCAATATACTGTGCTTGGTTAGGAGTCCGCGGCTTGATAACCCCACGGCGAGTTTGAATATTGATCGCTTTACCAAAGTTCGGGACGCTTTCAGCGTTCTGTTCTAATACGCCACTCTCTTTAATCGCTAAGTGGATATTCTCAGGTAAAATATCTTGAGTTTGACCACGAACTGGCGCGGTATCCACATAGAGATCTTTTAAGATATTTTCTGCCGCGGCCACGATCAATGCTCGTCCAGCGAGTGTAAAGTGATTATCCCGACGGTTGATTTCAAGACCTAAGCGGCGCTCTAGGTGTTTGAGATTGTCATCAAAAGGCCCACAAAGGCTTAATAAGCGCTGATTATCGGCAGGTTCAAGTGTGATTTCACGGGTTTTAATATTCAAATTTATCCTCTTTATCACTTGGGTCGATCGGTTACCGACGGTTGGAGTGAAGCATAATGAGTCAGATTATTTATGCTGGTTGCATGGGATGCAAGCTATCTCCCAGATGTTGGGGCACAATCTGGGAAATCAAGGCGGGCTTCACGGATGGAGTCCCCCGCGGGGCGATCGCGCTACGCAGGGCACACATTCATTTTACCGGTATAGCACAGAGGCCTTAATTCCCCCGATAGGTCGAGTAGCCATGTTGGCTTAATAACAGAGGAATATGGAGCTTTTCATTCTCTTGCGAGACGCTGAAAATAACGGGGATTTCAGGGAAGAAACTCGCTTGACCACTTTTTTTAAAATAGTCTCCGGTTTCAAAGGTGACTTTATACACTCCTTTATCCATCTCAGAATCTTGGGGGTAGAGGGATTTCACTCGGCCGTTACTGTCGGTTTTACCGGTTGCTAGCGTCTGCCAACCCGTGTCGGTTTTTTTTTCTAGCACGACGGTAACGTCTGCAGAGGGTTTACCGGTTTGCTGGTTAAGAATATGCACGCTTAAGGTGCCTTCGGGGGCAGCCATGGCGGCAGGTAACCAAGCTAAACAAAGTATAGGGATGAGTGATGCAACAACTTTCATACGGGCCTCTTAGATAAGATAGGATTTCCCTTTTAGCATAGTCACGAAACGCTGCGATGTGGGACATAGCTTGTTATTTCGTGACGCATTCATCATTAAGCCTTTTCGACGCTAAGTTAGGGGAAGTCCCGCCGAAGTATCAAGAGGGATACTTATCCGCTTTTAGTCGACGTTTGAGTGAGTCAAAGCCTTTCGAAGGGCAGGATAAGCCACTGCATGACTTAGGCTGCAGAATAAGAACTAAGTATCTTGTGTCCTGATCTACGGTGTAGTGAGGATTACCGCTTGTGCAGCAATCATACATTGCTTTGCTGAGTCGTAGGCGAGGCTGGGGGAGCCATACAGGATATAACCGCGGTCTAACATTTCAGAGACTCTGCGACAGAAGCTCGCATCGTCAGGGCCTGTGAGGAGTCGATAACGTGGGAGTGGTGTGTCTTGTTCAATCATCGTAGATCCTTTATCTGGTTTAGGTTCAAGAAGAATTGATTGCTGCAGGAATAGGTATCGATGTCATAAAAAAGCCCTGTATGACACAGGGCTTTATAGAGGCGAGCTAATAAAAGGTTCTGCTTTCTAGGTCGCAGCCAGTATTCTGGCAAACGACTAAGGCTGAAAAACCCCAACGCCTAGCTCGTTCTCTTTACGGGTACGCGCGATAACTGAAGCCGGGCTTTCAACCACACGCAGCCCCATCTCTTCTTCTGTACGCACCACTTTGCCGCGTAATGAGTTAGGCAGTACATCGGTGACTTCAATATCAACGAATTTACCGACCATATCTGGTGTACCTTCGAAGTTAACCACACGGTTATTTTCAGTTCGTCCAGATAATTCCATCACGTTCTTACGCGAAGTGCCTTCAACCAATACACGCTGCTCGGTCCCTAACATACGGCGACTCCAAGCTTGAGCTTGTTGGTTAATACGGTCTTGCAGGATGTAGAGACGTTGTTTTTTCTCTTCATCGCTCACGTCATCTGGCAGATCTGCTGCGGGGGTGCCTGGGCGAGCCGAATAGATAAAGCTGAAGCTCATATCGAAATTGACATCCGCAATCAATTTCATTGTCTGCTCGAAGTCTTCTTGTGTCTCACCAGGGAAGCCGATAATAAAATCGGAACTGATCTGGATATTTGGACGAGCAGCACGCAGCTTACGAATAATGGCTTTGAACTCTAGCCCAGTATGTGCACGCTTCATCAGCATTAAAATGCGATCCGCACCGCTTTGTACCGGAAGATGCAGGAAGCTCACTAATTCTGGCGTATCACGATAGACATCGATGATATCGTCGGTAAATTCAATCGGGTGGCTGGTGGTGAAGCGGATACGGTCAATACCGTCGATGGCGGCCACTAAACGGATTAATTCGGCGAAGGTACAGACCGCGCCGTCATAATGTTCACCTCGATAAGCGTTAACATTTTGCCCCAGTAGATTAACTTCACGAACACCTTGCGCGGCCAGTTGGGCGATTTCAAACAGAATATCATCACAAGGGCGGCTGACTTCTTCACCACGGGTGTAAGGTACGACACAGAAGGTACAATATTTATTACAGCCTTCCATGATCGAGACAAAGGCAGTAGGGCCATCAGCACGAGGTTCTGGTAAGCGGTCAAACTTCTCAATTTCTGGGAAGCTGATATCGACCACTGGGCTCTTGTTTCCCCGTACACTGTTAATCATCTCAGGTAAGCGATGAAGTGTTTGAGGACCAAAAACGATATCGACATAATGCGCACGTTGGCGAATGTGGTCGCCTTCTTGCGATGCCACACAGCCCCCAACCCCGATGATGAGATCAGGGTTACGCTCTTTTAACGCTCTCCAGCGACCAAGCTGGTGGAAAACTTTTTCTTGTGCTTTTTCGCGAATAGAACAAGTGTTCAGGAGTAACACATCTGCTTCTTCAGCATTTTCGGTTAAGGAAAAGCCGTGTGTGCTGTTGAGGAGATCTGCCATTTTAGATGAATCGTATTCGTTCATCTGGCAGCCCCAAGTCTTAATATGTAATTTTTTCGTCATCGAACGGGCCATTGATTTAGTGCAAGGATCGGCTAGCCGCATATTGTAATGCTTTGCTGCTGTTGTGACCAGTATAATGGATCATCTGTTTACTACGAAAATTACGGTACAATATATAAATTATCTTAATTCAACGAAACTCAGCTAAAAGTCTTTCGTATTAGAGGATGTGCTATGCAGACAGAGCATTTTGATGTGGTAATCAATGGTGGTGGCATGGTAGGTGCTGCACTGGCTTGTGGCTTAACGCAACAAAATTTTCGCGTAGCGGTTATTGAGCGCCGCGAGCCTGAACCTTATGAGCCTTCCTCTCTGCCTGATGTGAGAATTTCTGCCATCAGCCGCACCTCTGTCGCGCTTCTTGAGGAAATTGGGGCATGGTCAGAGGTCCTTGCCAGACGATGTGCACCTTACCGTCAGTTGGAAACCTGGGAGTGGCAAAGCGCGAAAACGGAATTCAGTGCAGCCTTACTAAACTTACCAGAATTGGGATTTATGGTTGAAAATCAAGTGTTGCAACGCGTGTTATGGGAACGTATGCAAGCCTTGGAGGTCACCTTGTTTGCACCGGCCATGCTTGAGACCATGTCCTATCTTCCTGAACAGGAAAAGTGGGCAATCGCTTTAAATCAAGGCACCGCTATCACGTGCTCTCTTTTAGTCGGGGCCGATGGTGCGCATTCTCAAGTAAGACAAGGAGCAGGAATTGGTATCCAGGGATGGGATTATCAACAATCCTGTATGTTGATGTCGGTTGAGTGCGAAAAAGAGCCCGGTGATACGACGTGGCAACAGTTCACTCCTCAGGGACCGCGTGCCTTTCTCCCACTCTATGGCCACTTCGCCTCGTTAGTCTGGTATGACACTGCAGCACGTATCAACCATTTGAAAAAACTCTCCCCGGCGCAACTAGACCAGGAAATAGCACAGCATTTTCCTGCCTGCGTCGGTCAGGTCAAGACCTTACGCAGTGGTGCTTTCCCGTTAACGCGTCGGCATGCTACGGCCTATGTTAAACCAGGCATTGCGTTAGTGGGGGATGCGGCACACACCATTAACCCGTTAGCTGGGCAGGGCGTTAATCTTGGCTATCGTGATGTGGATGCGCTCATTGATGTGCTAGTAGCGGCTCGCCGAGTGAATGCTCCTTGGTGGCGACTCGACACGTTAAAGCATTATCAACGTAAGCGCCATGTAGATAATTTAGTGATGCAAACGGGTATGGATCTGTTCTATTTTACGTTTAGCAACCAGCATGCCCCATTAGAAATTATTAGAAATGTTGGATTAATGGCGGCGCAACGGGGTGGATGGCTAAAACGTAAAGCCTTGAGCTATGCATTAGGATTATAATACTGCGTGAACGTCAGCGAAGGTTGGCGTTATTATTTAGAGAGTATGGCTGGGATACCTGGATTCGAACCAGGGAATGCCGGTATCAAAAACCGGTGCCTTACCGCTTGGCGATATCCCAA
>NZ_JABBFR010000025.1 GCF_018494065.1 Rosenbergiella gaditana
GACGTGACTGGAACCATCGAACTGCCAGAAGGCGTTGAAATGGTAATGCCAGGCGACAACATCAAAATGGTTGTTACCTTAATCCACCCAATCGCAATGGATGACGGCTTACGCTTCGCAATCCGTGAAGGTGGTCGTACTGTAGGTGCAGGTGTTGTTGCTAAAGTTATCGCTTAATCACGATAATATTTGACGTCATGCACATGAAAAGGGCATCATTTGATGCCCTTTTTATTCGCGATGATACAGAACCTGGCTCATCAGTGATTTTTAGAAGCCAAATCATTGTTGAGACAGGCTCTGGGTGACGTTAAACTCCAGATGGTGAATGCCGACTGGGTTGGTTACCTCGCAATGATCGCGAGGTTTAATAGTTTTTGATTTATGGTGGTAGGTTGTTATGAGTGCAAATACTGAAGCTCAGGCGAGTGGACGTGGCCTAGAAATAATCAAATGGGTAGTTGTCTTTGCGCTATTGATTATCGCAATCGCAGGTAACTACTTCTATCGTGAAGTTAATCTTCCACTTCGCGCGCTAGGCGTGGTTGTGATTATCGCGATAGCAGGCGGTATTGCTTTCCTTACGACAGCAAAAGGTAAAGCAGCGGTTTCTTTTGCTCGTGAAGCAAGAACCGAAGTCCGTAAAGTGGTTTGGCCGACCCGTCAAGAGACATTACAGACAACAGTTATTGTTGCGATTGTTACGGCAATTATGTCGCTCATTTTATGGGGATTAGATAGCATCCTAGTCCGCTTAGTATCCTTTATCACTGGTCTGAGGTTCTGAAATGTCTGAAGCACCTAAACAACGCTGGTACGTCGTTCAGGCGTTTTCTGGTTTCGAGGCTCGCGTAGCAGTTTCTCTGCGTGAACACATTAAACTGCACAACATGGAAGAGCTTTTTGGTGAGGTAATGGTACCGACCGAAGAAGTGGTTGAAATCCGTGCAGGCCAACGCCGTAAAAGCGAACGCAAATTCTTCCCAGGCTATGTATTAGTCCAAATGGTAATGAACGACGCAAGCTGGCACTTAGTGCGTAGTGTTCCACGTGTAATGGGCTTTATTGGCGGAACGTCAGATCGTCCTGCGCCTATTAGCGATAAAGAAGTTGATGCCATAATGAACCGCTTGCAACAAGCAGGTGATAAACCACGTCCTAAAACCTTGTTTGAACCTGGTGAGATGGTGCGTGTTAGTGACGGTCCTTTCGCTGACTTTAATGGTGTTGTAGAAGAGGTTGACTACGAGAAGAGCCGCTTGAAGGTATCTGTCTCAATCTTTGGCCGTGCAACACCGGTAGAGCTAGACTTTAGTCAGGTAGAAAAAGCTTAATTAATCAGCGACAGTTGATTGCATAAGGCGCGAAATTTAATTATAATTTCGCGCCTTTTATATTTATGGGGTTTAGGCCCGGTAAATAAAATAACCACGGGAAGCCTTTTTAGGCGCTATACCCAACAGAGGAATTATCATGGCTAAGAAAGTACAAGCCTATGTCAAACTGCAAGTTGCAGCGGGCATGGCAAACCCAAGTCCACCAGTTGGTCCAGCTTTAGGTCAACAAGGTGTTAACATCATGGAATTCTGTAAAGCGTTCAACGCAAAAACAGAAAGCCTAGAGAAAGGCCTGCCTACGCCAGTAGTTATTACTGTATACAGCGACCGCTCATTCACCTTTATTACCAAAACTCCTCCTGCAGCCGTTCTTCTGAAGAAAGCAGCAGGTATCAAATCTGGTTCTGGTAAACCAAATAAAGACAAAGTCGGTAAAGTTTCTCGCGCTCAACTGCAAGAAATCGCACAGACTAAAGCAGCGGATATGACTGGTGCAGACGTAGAAGCGATGACTCGCTCTATCGAAGGTACTGCTCGTTCCATGGGCCTGGTAGTGGAGGACTAAGAAATGGCTAAACTGACCAAGCGCATGCGCAACATCCGTGAAAAAGTTAGCGTCACTAAACAATACGATATCAATGAAGCTGTAGCCCTGCTGAAAGAATTAGCAACGGCTAAATTCGTTGAAAGCGTAGACGTTGCCGTAAACCTCGGTATCGATGCTCGTAAATCTGACCAAAACGTACGTGGCGCAACAGTACTGCCTAACGGTACTGGCCGTAGCGTTCGCGTTGCAGTATTTGCACAAGGTGCAAACGCTGAAGCGGCTAAAGCTGCAGGTGCAGAGTTAGTCGGTATGGAAGATTTGGCTGACCAAATCAAGAAAGGCGAGATGAACTTTGACGTTGTTATTGCTTCTCCAGATGCAATGCGCGTTGTTGGCCAATTAGGTCAAGTTCTCGGCCCACGTGGTCTGATGCCAAACCCGAAAGTGGGTACTGTAACGCCAAACGTTGCTGAAGCAGTTAAAAATGCTAAAGCGGGTCAGGTTCGTTATCGTAACGACAAAAATGGTATTATCCATACCACTATCGGTAAAGTTGACTTCGAGACTGATAAGCTGAAAGAGAACTTAGAATCTCTTCTGGTTGCGCTGAAAAAAGCGAAACCAACCTCAGCGAAAGGTATTTATATCAAGAAAGTTAGCCTGTCTACCACCATGGGTGCAGGTGTTGCAATCGACCAAGCTGGTCTGAACGCATCAACTAACTAAGTTGACATGGGTGGAAATTTGAACTAAAATTTGCGCCCATTCTCTCCTATGGAGAGCGCGGTAACCTGAGTTAATTCGCGTTACTGCAAGATTTTCGGTTGGAGCCTGGCCTTATCCAGGCCTCCGTCCAAGACCGCAGGTGTTTTGAAAAAAACTTAATTTCCTGCGTAGACGGTGACAGAACCTTAAAATTTTTTTCTGGATTCTGCTCACCGTATTTCGCGCTCACTCTGTTTACAGGGTGAGTGATGTGAGTTCTAGGTAGCTATCTATCTAGCTAAATAATCCAGGAGCACAAGCTAATGGCATTAAATCTTCAAGACAAACAAGCGATTGTTGCTGAAGTCAGCGAAGTAGCCAAAGGCGCGCTGTCTGCGGTAGTTGCGGATTCCCGCGGCATTACTGTAGATAAAATGACTGAACTGCGTAAAGCAGGTCGTGAAGCTGGCGTTTACATGCGTGTTGTTCGTAACACCCTGCTACGTCGCGTCGTTGAAGGCACTCAATTTGAATGCTTGAAAGACACGTTTGTTGGTCCAACCTTGATTGCATACTCTTTAGAACACCCGGGCACTGCTGCTCGTATGTTCAAAGATTTCGCGAAAGCGAATGCAAACTTTGAGGTTAAAGCTGCAGCCTTTGAAGGTGAGCTGATCCCGGCGGAACAAATTGACCGTCTGGCAACTTTACCAACTTACGAAGAAGCACTGGCACGTCTGATGTCGACCATGAAAGAAGCCGCTGCAGGCAAACTGGTTCGTACTCTGGCAGCTGTTCGCGATGCAAAAGAAGCGGCATAAGCCGGTTTTTTTATACATCGTGTTTGCTTACGTTTAAACTAATTCTGATTTTTAGGAACAATTGTTATGTCTATCACTAAAGACCAAATCCTGGAAGCTGTTGCAGCAATGTCCGTAATGGAAGTTGTTGAGCTGGTTTCTGCAATGGAAGAAAAATTCGGTGTTTCTGCTGCTGCTGCTGTAGCGGTTGCTGCAGGCCCGGCTGAAGCTGCTGAAGAGAAAACTGAATTCGATGTAATTCTGAAAGCTGCTGGTCCTAACAAAGTTGCTGTGATCAAAGCAGTACGTGGCGCAACTGGTCTTGGCCTGAAAGAAGCTAAAGATCTGGTTGAAGCTGCTCCAGCTGCAATCAAAGAAGCAATCAGCAAAGATGACGCAGCTGCACTTGAAGCTGTTCTGAAAGAAGCTGGCGCTGAAGTTGAAATCAAATAAGATAACCTTCGGGTTACAGTCTGAGTAGTTGCAGACTGATGGCTGGTGACTATAATGGTTACCAGCCTTTTTGCGCTAAAGAGTTAACTTGGTGTTTCGCACTGTGTCTTCCAAGATAACTTTCCAATATCTTTTTCTATCGACGACTTAATATACTGTTATCCCCGCGGGGTTTCCTGTCTCGCAATAGCAACGAAATGATTTAAGAGTGATATAAAGACGTATTGCATCACGGACTTCTTGTTGAGTGATGAAAAAATAATAACAGTGTTGCATAACTGTCCACTAAAACGGACAACGTAGGCCGACTTGTCAGCTAGCTGAGGAACCTATGGTTTACTCCTATACCGAGAAAAAACGTATTCGTAAGGATTTTGGTAAACGTCCACAAGTTTTGGATATACCTTATCTCCTTTCTATCCAGCTTGACTCGTTTCAGAAGTTCATCGAGCAAGATCCCGAAGGTCAACACGGTTTGGAAGCAGCTTTCCGTTCCGTATTCCCAATCCAGAGTTACAGTGGTAGCTCCGAGCTGCAATATGTCAGCTTCCGTTTGGGTGAACCCGTCTTTGATGTACAGGAATGTCAGATCCGTGGGGTGACTTACTCAGCACCGCTGCGTGTTAAGCTACGCCTCGTCATTTATGAACGTGAAGCGCCAGAAGGCACCGTCAAAGACATTAAAGAACAAGAAGTCTACATGGGTGAAATTCCACTCATGACTGATAACGGTACTTTCGTTATCAATGGTACTGAACGTGTTATCGTTTCTCAGCTTCACCGTAGCCCAGGTGTGTTCTTTGATAGTGACAAAGGTAAAACGCACTCATCAGGTAAGGTTCTGTATAACGCACGGATCATTCCTTACCGCGGCTCATGGTTAGATTTTGAGTTCGATCCAAAAGATAACCTCTTTGTTCGTATTGACCGTCGTCGTAAACTGCCTGCCACGATCATTCTGCGTGCGCTCGAGTACACGACTGAGCAGATTATCGGTCTGTTCTTCGACAAAGTGATTTACGAAATTCGCGACAACCGCCTGCAAATGGAACTTGTTCCAGAGCGTCTGCGTGGTGAAACAGCGTCTTTCGATATCGAATCTAATGGCACCGTCTATGTTGAGAAAGGGCGTCGTATCACCGCTCGCCATATTCGCCAGTTAGAGAAAGATAAAATTCAGCATATTGAAGTTCCTGTTGAATATATTGCCGGCAAGGTTGCAGCGAAAGATTATATTGATCAAGCGACCGGTGAGCTCATTGTCGCGGCTAACATGGAGCTTTCTTTAGACCTGTTAGCGAAATTGAGCCAATCGGGTCATAAGCGCATTGAAACACTGTTTACCAATGACTTAGATCACGGTGCTTATATTTCTGAAACGCTTCGCGTCGATCCGACGAGCGATCGCCTCAGTGCGCTGGTAGAAATCTACCGTATGATGCGTCCTGGTGAGCCACCAACGCGTGAAGCGGCAGAAAATCTGTTTGAAAACCTGTTCTTCTCTGAAGATCGCTACGATCTGTCAGCGGTAGGCCGCATGAAATTCAACCGCTCTTTAGGGCGTGATGAAATTGAAGGCGCGGGTATCTTAAGCCATGACGACATCATTCAAGTCATGAAAAAACTGATCGGTATCCGTAATGGTATCGGTGAAGTGGATGATATCGACCACTTAGGTAACCGTCGTATTCGTTCTGTTGGCGAAATGGCAGAGAACCAGTTCCGCGTAGGCCTAGTCCGCGTAGAGCGTGCGGTTAAAGAGCGTCTGTCTTTAGGCGATTTAGAAACATTAATGCCTCAAGACATGATCAATGCGAAACCTATTTCTGCAGCGGTCAAAGAGTTCTTTGGTTCAAGCCAACTTTCTCAATTTATGGATCAGAACAACCCATTATCAGAAATTACGCATAAGCGTCGTATTTCTGCATTGGGTCCAGGTGGCTTGACGCGTGAGCGTGCAGGCTTCGAAGTGCGTGACGTACACCCAACGCACTACGGACGTGTCTGTCCAATCGAAACCCCTGAAGGTCCGAACATTGGTCTAATCAACTCATTATCTGTTTACGCACAGACTAACGAATATGGTTTCCTAGAAACCCCTTATCGTCGTGTGGTAGACAGTGTTGTGACTGATGAGATTCACTACCTCTCCGCAATTGAAGAAGGTAACTTCGTTATTGCGCAGGCCAACACCAATCTGGACGATAACTTTGGCTTTATCGACGATCTGGTAACTTGCCGTAACAAAGGTGAATCAAGCTTATTCAGTCGTGACCAAGTCGACTATATGGACGTTTCTACTCAACAGGTTGTTTCTGTTGGTGCGTCATTGATTCCGTTCCTAGAACACGATGATGCGAACCGTGCATTGATGGGTGCAAACATGCAACGTCAAGCAGTACCTACCTTACGAGCTGATAAGCCGTTAGTAGGTACCGGTATGGAACGTGCTGTTGCGGTTGACTCCGGTGTAACGGCGGTCGCTAAACGTGGCGGTACAGTCCAATACGTCGATGCGTCACGTATCGTGATCAAAGTTAACGAAGATGAGATGTATGCGGGTGAAGCAGGCATTGATATCTATAACTTGACCAAGTACACGCGTTCTAACCAGAACACCTGTATCAACCAAATGCCTTGTGTCTCACTGGGCGAGCCGGTTGAACGTGGTGATGTCTTGGCTGATGGCCCGTCAACTGACCTCGGTGAGTTAGCGCTGGGTCAAAACATGCGTGTGGCATTCATGCCATGGAACGGTTATAACTTCGAAGACTCCATCCTCGTGTCTGAGCGTGTGGTACAAGAAGACCGTTTCACCACTATCCATATTCAAGAGTTGGCATGTGTATCTCGTGATACTAAGCTTGGATCGGAAGAAATCACTGCTGATATCCCTAACGTCGGTGAAGCCGCACTCTCTAAATTAGATGAGTCGGGTATCGTCTACATTGGTGCTGAAGTTAAAGGCGGCGATATCTTAGTCGGTAAAGTGACACCTAAGGGTGAAACTCAGCTGACGCCAGAAGAGAAACTGTTACGCGCAATCTTTGGTGAAAAAGCCTCAGATGTTAAAGATTCATCTTTACGTGTACCAAACGGTGTTTCTGGAACAGTTATCGACGTACAAGTCTTTACTCGTGATGGCGTTGAAAAAGATAAACGTGCACTTGAAATCGAAGAAATGCAGCTGAAGCAGGCCAAGAAAGACCTGTCAGAAGAGTTGCAAATCCTTGAAGCAGGTTTATTCAGCCGTATTCAAAATGTCCTGATTGCTGGCGGCGTTGAAGCTGACAAACTTGATAAGTTACCACGTGAGCGTTGGCTGGAACTGGGTCTGACTGATGAAGAGAAACAAAATCAGTTAGAGCAATTGGCTGAACAGTATGACGAGCTGAAGCACGAGTTTGAGAAGAAACTCGAAGCTAAGCGCCGTAAGATCACTCAAGGTGATGATTTAGCACCGGGTGTTCTGAAAATTGCTAAGGTTTATCTGGCAGTTAAACGTCAAATCCAACCTGGTGATAAGATGGCAGGTCGTCACGGGAACAAAGGTGTTATCTCTAAGATCAACCCGATCGAAGATATGCCATACGATGAAAATGGTACGCCAGTTGATATCGTATTGAACCCACTGGGCGTTCCATCACGTATGAACATCGGTCAGATCCTAGAAACTCACTTGGGTATGGCTGCAAAAGGTATTGGTGACAAAATCAATACCATGCTGAAACAACAGCAGGAAGTGGCTAAATTGCGCGAGTTTATTCAACGCGCTTACGACTTGGGTACTGATGTACGCCAAAAAGTCGATTTAAGTACTTTCTCTGATGAAGAAGTGTTACGTCTTGCTGAGAACCTGAAAAAGGGTATGCCAATTGCAACTCCAGTGTTTGATGGCGCGAAAGAAAGCGAAATCAAAGAGCTGTTGACGCTTGGTGACATCCCGACCTCTGGTCAGATCACGCTATTTGATGGTCGTACCGGTGAACAGTTTGAGCGTCAAGTAACCGTCGGTTACATGTACATGCTGAAACTGAACCACTTGGTTGACGATAAAATGCACGCACGTTCTACCGGCTCTTACAGCTTGGTTACTCAGCAACCGCTGGGTGGTAAAGCACAGTTCGGTGGTCAGCGTTTCGGTGAGATGGAAGTGTGGGCACTTGAAGCATACGGTGCTGCTTATACTCTGCAAGAAATGCTTACAGTGAAGTCGGATGACGTAAATGGCCGTACGAAGATGTATAAAAACATCGTCGATGGTAATCATCAGATGGAACCAGGCATGCCGGAATCCTTCAACGTACTGTTGAAAGAAATCCGCTCGCTAGGTATTAACATCGAGCTGGAAGACGAGTAAGCACTCGATTTTCTACTGGTTACAGGAGAGCTGGCTGCGGGCCGCTCTCCTGAGAAGTCTCACTCCGACGGGAGCTAATCCGTGAAAGACTTACTTAAGTTTTTAAAAGCGCAAACTAAAACCGAAGAGTTTGATGCGATCAAGATCGCCCTGGCTTCGCCAGATATGATCCGTTCCTGGTCTTTCGGTGAAGTTAAAAAGCCAGAAACGATTAACTATCGTACCTTTAAACCAGAACGTGACGGTCTTTTCTGTGCACGTATTTTTGGACCGGTAAAAGATTATGAGTGCTTATGCGGTAAGTATAAGCGCCTTAAACACCGTGGTGTGATTTGTGAAAAATGTGGTGTTGAAGTTACTCAGACTAAAGTACGTCGCGAGCGTATGGGTCACATTGAGTTAGCAACCCCAACTGCACACATCTGGTTCCTAAAATCACTGCCATCGCGTATCGGTTTATTACTTGATATGCCTCTGCGTGATATCGAACGTGTACTGTACTTCGAATCTTATGTTGTTATCGAAGGCGGTATGACTAACCTTGAAAAGCGTCAGATCCTGACTGAAGAGCAGTATCTGGATGCTTTAGAAGAGTTTGGTGACGAATTCGACGCTAAGATGGGTGCCGAAGCAGTTCAAGCCCTGTTGAAAAACATGGATCTTGAGCAAGAGTGCGAGCAACTTCGCGAAGAACTGAATGAAACTAATTCAGAAACCAAGCGTAAGAAGCTGACTAAGCGCATTAAGCTGCTTGAAGCCTTCGTTCAATCTGGAAATAAACCAGAGTGGATGATCTTAACAGTACTGCCAGTTTTACCACCGGATCTTCGTCCATTGGTACCGCTGGACGGTGGCCGCTTTGCGACGTCGGATCTGAATGATCTTTACCGTCGTGTGATCAACCGTAACAACCGTTTGAAGCGTCTGTTGGATCTGGCTGCGCCAGATATCATCGTACGTAACGAAAAGCGTATGTTACAAGAAGCGGTTGACGCATTACTGGATAACGGTCGTCGTGGACGCGCTATCACTGGATCGAATAAACGTCCTCTGAAATCACTTGCCGATATGATTAAAGGTAAGCAAGGTCGTTTCCGTCAGAACCTGTTAGGTAAGCGTGTTGACTATTCTGGACGTTCAGTAATCACTGTTGGTCCATACCTGCACCTGCATCAATGTGGTCTACCGAAGAAAATGGCATTGGAATTATTCAAACCATTTATCTACGGTAAATTAGAATTACGCGGTTTAGCGACAACCATTAAAGCTGCGAAGAAAATGGTTGAGCGCGAAGAAGCAGTTGTTTGGGATATCTTGGATGAAGTTATCCGCGAACACCCAGTGTTACTTAACCGTGCACCAACACTTCACCGTTTAGGTATTCAAGCCTTTGAACCTGTCCTGATCGAAGGTAAAGCGATTCAGCTTCACCCGCTGGTCTGTGCGGCCTATAACGCCGACTTTGATGGTGACCAAATGGCTGTCCACGTGCCACTGACGCTTGAAGCGCAGTTAGAAGCACGTGCGCTGATGATGTCGACCAACAACATCTTGTCTCCAGCGAACGGTGAGCCAATCATTGTTCCTTCACAAGACGTTGTATTGGGTCTGTATTACATGACCCGTGACCGTGTCAACGCAAAAGGCGAAGGCATGGTTCTGACAGGACCTAAAGAAGCTGAGCGCGTATACCGTGCTGGTCTGGCTGAACTACATGCTCGCGTAAAAGTGCGTATTACTGAGTTCACTAAGACTGAAGAGGGCGAATTAGTACCAAGCACTAGCATTGTGGATACCACGGTTGGTCGTGCGATTCTATGGATGATCGTTCCTAAAGGTCTTCCTTACTCAATCGTTAACCAAGCGTTAGGTAAGAAAGCTATCTCTAAGATGCTGAACACTTGCTACCGCATCTTGGGCTTAAAACCAACGGTTATCTTTGCTGACCAAACCATGTACACCGGTTTTGCTTACGCTGCACGTTCAGGTGCATCAGTAGGTATCGATGATATGGTGATCCCAGCAGCGAAAACTGAAATCATTGCTGAAGCAGAAGCCGAAGTTGCAGAGATCCAAGAACAGTTCCAATCGGGTCTGGTTACTGCCGGTGAGCGCTACAACAAAGTGATCGATATCTGGGCGGCCGCTAACGAACGTGTTTCGAAAGCGATGATGGAAAACCTGCAAACTGAAACGGTGATTAACCGTCACGGTGAAGAAGAGCAACAGGTTTCCTTCAACAGCATCTATATGATGGCCGACTCCGGTGCGCGTGGTTCTGCGGCACAGATTCGTCAGCTTGCAGGTATGCGTGGTCTGATGGCAAAACCTGATGGTTCAATCATCGAGACGCCGATTACGGCAAACTTCCGTGAAGGCTTGAACGTACTTCAGTACTTCATCTCGACGCACGGTGCACGTAAAGGTCTTGCGGATACCGCACTGAAAACAGCAAACTCCGGTTACTTGACCCGTCGTTTAGTTGACGTTGCTCAGGACTTGGTCGTTACTGAAGATGACTGTGGAACGCATGAAGGCATCATGATGACGCCAGTCATCGAAGGTGGTGATGTTAAAGAGCCATTACGTGAGCGCGTATTGGGTCGTGTGACGGCAGAAGACGTATTGAAGCCAGGTACTGCTGATATTCTTGTTCCACGTAATACTTTAATGGATGAACACATCTGTGACGTATTGGAAGAGAACTCAGTCGACAGCATCAAAGTACGTTCAGTCGTTAGCTGTGCAACTGACTTCGGTGTGTGTGCAAACTGTTACGGTCGTGACCTTGCACGCGGGCATATCATCAATAAAGGTGAAGCCATCGGGGTTATCGCAGCACAATCAATCGGTGAGCCTGGTACACAGCTGACGATGCGTACGTTCCACATCGGTGGTGCGGCATCACGTGCGGCTGCTGAATCAAGCATCCAAGTGAAGAACAAAGGTACTATCCGTCTAAGCAATGCGAAGTCGGTAACCAACTCAGCCGGTAAACTGGTTGTCACTTCACGTAACACCGAACTGAAGATGATCGACGAATTTGGTCGTACTAAAGAGAGCTATAAAGTTCCTTACGGTGCGGTCATGGCGAAGGGTGATGGAGAGCAAGTTGAAGCGGGTGATACCGTTGCAAACTGGGATCCGCACACCATGCCAGTTATCACTGAAGTAAACGGTTTTGTACGTTTTGTTGACATGAATGATGGTCAAACCATTACTCGTCAAACTGACGAACTGACTGGTCTCTCTTCGCTGGTGGTAATGGACACTGCAGATCGTACCTCTGGTGGTAAAGATCTACGTCCAGCCATTAAAGTTGTTGATGCGAAAGGTGACGATGTCATGCTGCCAGGTACTGATATGCCTGCACAATACTTCTTGCCAGGCAATGCAATTGTCCAGCTTGAAGATGGTGTACAAATCAGTTCCGGTGATACTGTAGCCCGTGTTCCTCAGGAATCTGGCGGTACTAAAGATATTACTGGTGGTCTGCCACGCGTTGCTGATCTGTTTGAAGCACGTCGTCCGAAAGAGCCGGCGATTCTGGCAGAAATCAGCGGTATCATCTCCTTCGGTAAAGAAACCAAAGGTAAGCGTCGTTTAGTGATCACACCAGTTGATGGTAGCGATCCGTACGAAGAGATGATTCCTAAGTGGCGTCAGCTGAACGTCTTCGAAGGTGAGCGTGTTGAACGCGGTGATGTAGTATCAGATGGCCCAGAGTCACCACACGATATCTTACGTCTGCGTGGCGTACACGCGGTAACTCGTTACATCACTAACGAAGTACAAGAAGTTTACCGCTTACAAGGCGTTAAGATTAACGATAAGCATATCGAAGTTATCGTTCGTCAGATGTTACGTAAAGCCACTATTGCCTCTGCAGGTAGCGCCGATTTCTTAGAAGGTGAACAAGCAGAAGTATCACGTATCCTGATCGCTAACCGCGAACTGGAAGCGAATGGTAAAGTTGCTGCAACATTCCATCGCGACCTATTAGGGATTACCAAAGCGTCACTGGCAACTGAGTCATTTATCTCCGCTGCATCGTTCCAAGAAACGACGCGCGTGTTAACTGAAGCAGCAGTGGCAGGTAAACGTGATGAATTACGTGGCCTGAAAGAGAACGTCATCGTTGGACGCTTAATTCCTGCCGGTACCGGTTATGCATACCATCAAGATCGTATGCGCCGTCGCCAGCAAGGTGAAGTCCCTGCTGCACCACAAGTGACTGCAGATGAAGCTTCCGCGAGCTTAGCAGAGCTGCTGAATGCAGGTCTGGGCGGTTCAGACGAGTAATTAGATGTGTTAAGTGAAAACCCTGCTTAGGCAGGGTTTTTTTTATGTCCATTACCCCTATTTCAATCCCTGTTAAGGATCCTGACATGAAGATGCGATGGAAAGTATTACCACTACTCGCAGGGATGTTTTTCAGTACTCTCAGTGACGCCTCAGAGCCGGTACAACGTTTATTCCAGCAATGGCAAGTTACCTGTAATAATTTGAACGACTGTGATGTGCGCAATGCCAATCCAGATGAAGATATTCGTATTATTTTAACTTACCAAGCCGGTCCTAAAGGCGCTATATCCTTAGATATGGCAGGCTATGACAGTGATACACCGGAAGGCATATGGGTGGATGGTAAACGTTGGCAAACCACCTTAGCGTCTCATCAAGCAGATAGCCATCACGATGCTGCAGGCTATTCATCGAATTCTTTGATACAAATCCAAGCGTTTCTTCAGCTTCTGACTAATGCATCGACACTTTCCCTTTCGCAGGAGACTGATGAAGGAACATCTTTGGCTGGATTAATGGCCGCGCTTAATTTTATGGATGAACGGCAAGGACGTATTCATAACCGTACCGCGCTCGTTGCGCCGGGAGAAGAGAATGCTAACGAAGTGCCACACCGCTATGCAATCGAACCGCGTTTTATCGGGCAGGCCAAACCATTAGCCCTAAAAGATCCTAACCACTTAATTGAGACGGTGCTGACGTCTCAGGCACAACTGCTTACGGATCAGGAATGTACACCTGAAGATGAGACACTTCAAAAAAGTCGGGCAAAGCCTCTCGATAATCAGCATGCATTAGTCATGATTAATTGTGTGTCAGGAGCCTATCAATCGTCATCAATATTATTCGTTGTACCGAAAAATCATCCTGAGCGTGCAAAAATGCTCGATTTGCCTATTCCGCTTAGAAATAATCAGGGGGATTTGCAAAGCATCAGCTGGTTTACGGACCCACATTACGAACCTCAACGAGGGCTGTTGTACCATACTGCACGTGGACGCGGGTTAGCGGATTGTGGCGAAAGCGCGGTGTGGCGCTTCAATGGAAAAGTCTTTGAATTAATGAGCTATCACAATCAGCCCACATGTGATGGTGGAGAGCCGGGGAACTGGCCATCAGTGTGGTTAACTCCTGGTTTCAAGGAAACAGAATGAGCCGCGGCCCATCCTGTGAGTCCTTAACGCTGTTTGGTAATAAGTTGCTGAAAAGCGGTCACCGCTGAACGCCAATCAGTGGCTTGAGTGATAGCACTTACTACTGCGATACTGCCGACACCGGTTTGGAGAACATCTTCGGCCCTCTTTATAGAAATACCGCCAATCGCGACCGTCGGAATAGTGCTGAGCTTAGCGACATGCTCAGCAATCTTAGTAATGCCCTGGGGTGGCATTGCCATCTCCTTAGTTTGGGTAGCGAATACCGGACCTAAAGCGATATAAGAGGGCTTAATAGGTAGAACCCGTTCAATCTCTACATCGCTATGGGTGGAAACACCCAGTCTTAGCCCTGCCTTTGCGATGGCCGATAAATCGGCCTCTAACAGATCTTCTTGCCCGAGATGTACGCCATATGCCTGGTATTCAATTGCCAGTTGCCACTCATCATTGATAAATAACCGTGCGTCAAATTTCTTAGCCAAGGCAATGGCATGGCGAACTGCATCACGTTTCTCATCAATAGTAGAGTGCTTAATACGAAGCTGTAGCGTTCGAACGCCCACATTAAGTAGACGTTCTATCCATAGAACGCTATCGACCACGGGGTAGAGCCCAAGTTTGAACGGGACTTTGGGGAAATGCATATTAGTGGCTCCACTCGGTTTCTGGGAGAATTGGGGTATAGATTTCGTCGCCATTATTTTTAAATGGCTCAGCCATACCCTGTATCTTGGCCTCAATATCTTGGGAAAGATGATCATCTCTAGGATTATCCTTCGCAAACTGACGGACTTCTTGACTAATTTTCATAGAACAGAATTTTGGACCGCACATGGAACAAAAGTGAGCGACTTTCCCTGAAGCTTGTGGAAGTGTTTCATCGTGAAATTTCCGTGCTGTATCGGGGTCTAAGGCTAAATTAAATTGGTCTTCCCAGCGGAATTCGAATCTTGCTTTTGACATGGCGTTATCCCTGATTTGTGCGCCAGGGTGGCCTTTTGCTAGATCTGCAGCATGTGCCGCAATTTTATAAGCAATAAGACCCTGTTTTACATCCTCTTTATCAGGCAATCCAAGGTGTTCTTTCGGCGTGACGTAACAGAGCATGGCACAACCTAACCATCCAATAAAGGCTGCGCCGATACCTGAAGTAAAATGATCATAACCCGGAGCAATATCTGTGGTTAAAGGGCCTAATGTATAAAAGGGGGCCTCTTCACAATGAGCCAACTGTTCAGTCATGTTACGTTGGATCATGTGCATGGGAACATGACCTGGGCCTTCAATCATCACCTGTACATCGTATTCCCAGGCAATTTTCGTTAGCTCACCTAATGTTCTTAGCTCGGCGAATTGCGCATCATCATTTGCATCCTGAATCGAGCCAGGGCGTAGTCCATCGCCTAAAGAGAGTGATACATCATAGGCCGCACAAATTTCACAGATTTCACGAAAATGTTGGTAAAGGAAATTTTCTTGATGGTGCGATAAGCACCATTTTGCCATGATGGAGCCACCTCGTGAGACAATGCCGGTGAGACGTTTCGCTGTCATGGGTATATATCGTAATAATACCCCAGCGTGAAGGGTAAAATAATCCACGCCTTGTTCTGCTTGTTCAATAAGCGTATCGCGAAACAGGGGCCAGTTGAGGTTCTCCGCGATACCATTGGCTTTTTCTAATGCTTGGTAAATAGGGACGGTACCGATAGGCACTGGGCTATTACGTAACAGCCATTCTCGAGTCTCATGGATATTACGGCCAGTTGACAGGTCCATGATAGTGTCAGCCCCCCAACGGGTAGCCCAGACGAGTTTCTCGACCTCTTCTTCAATTGACGAGGTGACGGCTGAGTTACCGATGTTAGCATTCACTTTGACTAAAAAATTTCGACCGATAATCATCGGTTCTGACTCGGGATGGTTGATATTAGCCGGTATAATGGCTCGTCCAGCCGCCACTTCCTGGCGTATAAATTCAGCTGTGATTTCTCGTGGGGTCTGTGAGCAGAATGGTGCACCAGGGTGTTGTCTCAATAATTCACTTTCGGCAAGGGTAGCCCGGCCTAAGTTCTCCCTTACGGCAATAAATTCCATCTCTGGAGTGATAATACCACGGCGAGCGTAGTGGAGCTGCGTGACACGGACTCCCTCACTGGCTTTACGGAATTGAAATGGTTTTTGAAAACGGATCGTTTCCAGGGTTGCGTCCGATAAGCGCTGCTGAGTATAGTCAGAGGCAGTATGCTTGATTGCCTCTGAGTCTTCACGCTCAGCGATCCATCTTGCGCGTAGTGGTGTAATGCCATCGTGAACATTAGGTGATGAAGAGGGATCGCCAAAAGGCCCAGAGGTGTCATAGATCGGAATCGAAGGGTTTTCTTCGTAAACAGAGGCATCACTATTTAGCGTGGGTGAGAGGTGGATCATTCTCACTGGCACACGAATATCGTCCCGTGGACCTGATAGCCACTCTCGTGTAGAGTTGGGAAAGGTTGCCCCGGTCAAAGATTGCAGGAATTGCTGCGCTTGTTGGCGTTTTAAACGGCGTGATGAAATTTCAGACATAGCAGTTTCTCGACATTGAAAGAAAAATGCTTGTCCGGAGTTCGGAAGGAGCAATATACCTTGAAATAGGAGGAAACGGATCAAGGCAGGGGATTGACTCTTGTTCCCTTCGCAGGTACTAACCTGATCAGGTTCCGCGGATCCCGAATTAACGGTCTCAGCCCAATTGGGCACTCCGACAAGATAAATAAGCTAACTTCGCTTTTTAAAGGAGAATGTGGTTCTCCTCACTGCACCATAACCTTATTCAGAATAATTCACAACAGCAGTCATTAGCTATCGAGCATCCCGGATGAGAGACGTTCTACCGGTTTTGCCGTTTCGGCAGCTAACTGACTGGTACTTGCTTGTGCAGTGGATGTGTGAGAACCGACTAGTTCGGTTGAGAGCAGCATTTTGTCCTCAAGATCAAAAAGCGCATCAAGTTGCATACCCACTTCTGAAATTACATTACGTAATTTAGGGATCTCGCCATTAGAAATAGCAGGCTCTAAATAGGTATCATAGAGCGCGAGTAAAGTGTGAGTACTGTCTTCCAATTGAGGATATAACACGCTAATCAAATTTTGCTGAGCTTGTGAAGCTAACAGCATTTCGATTTGTTGGTAGTGTTTAAAGTGCCCAGAAGAGAGGTAATCGACTAAGCGCTGGCAGAAAGTATCCAAAACCACTTCGTCACACTGCTCACTGCTATTCTTCTGTGGGGTGAGTCCAATTAATTGGTAGTAAGCAACCAATAATTGACGGCGGCTAGCAAGCCATTGATCAATCATTGGGTGGCTTACCGTCATTTTTTCGTTTAGGTTAGCTAATTTAGTCAGCATATCAGGCTGCTCCGAACAAGGTTAATGAACTAAGCGTAGACTATATTAATCAATTCACCTGACTTTTAGGAGGCATTGCGTGGTTCAGTACAATGAAAAGGTAGAGCAAGAGGGCTGGTGGGTGGCTAGTGAGGGGCGGAATCTATGGTTACCCAATGGTCAGCTCCCCTATGGAAAGGCTAGTGACCTGGGCTTGAACACAGAGCACGCGAAACAAATAGGCGAATATCAAGGCAAACCTTGCTGGTTAATTTACCATCAACAATCAACAGATATGGAGAATGTTCGTCGTCTTTTGGGCGCGGATAGGCAGCTTTTTCAACTCGCCGGCCGTGGTATTCAATTAGCTGAATTTTATCGATCTCATCGTTGGTGTGGCTATTGCGGCGCCAAAATGAATCGTTCAGAGAAAGAATTCGCCTGCCTGTGTGATCAGTGTGGTGAGCGTTATTACCCGCAGATCGCTCCTTGCATCATTATTGCTATTCGCAAAGGTCGACATATTTTATTAGCTCAACACCAACGCCATAAACAGCCGATCTTCACGGTATTAGCGGGTTTTGTTGAAGCAGGGGAAACGCTTGAAGAGTGCGCACATCGTGAGGTAATGGAAGAGAGTGGTATCAAAATAAAAAATCTTCGCTATGTAGCCTCTCAACCATGGCCATTTCCCCATTCCTTAATGTGTGCCTTTACCGCGGAGTATGACAGTGGTGAGATTGAAATAGACCCCAAAGAGCTAAAAAGTGCTGATTGGTTTGATGTGTCGCAGTTACCGAAAATACCTGAGATTGGGACGATTGCTCGTCGTCTGATTGAGGACACTGTCGTCCTTTGCCGGCAAGACTAACGTAAAGCTGATCTCACACAATATTCTCGCTACCGTTTTACGGTATTACCTATTCGCCATGCGTAATGACCAATTCACTCTCTTATGGGTGCTATGGGGAACATGGGCGATTTTACTGATCACCTATCTTTCCCCTCATTTTTCTCTCGTTAACTGGGTACAGCTTGCTACGTTATGGGTAGCGATATGTAGCACAGTGGCGATCTATTTTCGTCCGCGAACAAAAAGAGTAATTATGTTTAAAGCTAAAAAGAAAGCCGATGTATTCGACTCAAGTAAAAACGACACAAGTCCTCCGATGGCTGAACTCGCTCAGGTAAAAGAAGAGCGTACCGTTAAAGAGACCTTAATTGCCAAAGGGACGATCCTTACCGGTGAAATCAGCAATGACTCCGATGTGTTAATTGAAGGGAGCGTAATCGGCGATATTCATAGTAGCCGGTCAATCCGTATTGGCAGAGAAGGGAGGGTACAAGGGACACTCACGGCTGAGAAGATAACCATTAATGGCTATTTACAAGGTCGATGCCAAGCGACGGCAGTGAAGATTCTGTGTCAAGGCCGGTTAGATGGCGACATCCACGCGAGCGAATTATCGATTGATCGCGGAGGAATTTTCAATGGTAATTCACAATATTCTGTTGAAAAAGCAACTAAAGATGTAGAGAAAGCGACTAAAGAGAATGTGACAGCGCTACCTAAATTAGTGGCAGGTTCTCTGAATGCTCAGCAGTAAAAAAACACTGTGATAAGCGGTAGGTTAATGGCGAAGGAGTGTAGCCGCCAATAAATAATTTAGCCTGTAGTGCCCACGAAGTTTTTAAATAGCTGTTACACTAGGCGTAGACAAAAGAGAGCCTAGAAAATGAATGAATTAAAAAACGATCGCTATTTACGCGCATTGTTGCGCCAACCTACAGACATAACACCTGTTTGGATGATGCGCCAAGCGGGACGTTATCTACCAGAATATAAAGCTACTCGTGCTGTAGCTGGCGACTTTATGTCGCTGTGTAAAAATGCTGAGCTTGCTTGTGAAGTCACGCTACAGCCGTTACGCCGTTTTCCGTTAGATGCCGCAATTCTCTTCTCTGATATCTTAACTATCCCTGATGCGATGGGTCTTGGCCTTTATTTCGAGGCAGGAGAAGGGCCACGGTTCAGTTCTCCTATTCAAACTATTGCCGATGTTAAAAAACTCCCCATTCCTGATCCTGAACAAGAATTAGGTTATGTCATGAATGCTGTGCGGACTATCCGCAAAAATTTACAGGGTGAAGTCCCCTTAATCGGCTTTTCTGGCAGCCCCTGGACGTTGGCGACCTATATGGTGGAAGGGGGCGGGAGCAAAGCTTTCACTAAAGTTAAAAAAATGATGTATGCCGAACCGGCAGCGCTGCATTTAATGCTGGAGAAAGTCGCGGAGAGCGTAACAAGTTATTTAAATGCTCAAATTAAAGCCGGTGCGCAATCGGTAATGATATTTGATACCTGGGGTGGGGTGCTGACAGGGAGAGATTATTTGGAATTCTCCTTACACTATATGCACAAAATAGTTGATGGTTTAATTCATGAAAATGAAGGGCGTCGCGTTCCGGTGACACTATTTACTAAAGGCGGCGGACAGTGGTTAGAGCACATAGCAGACACCGGGTGTGACGCCATCGGACTCGACTGGACTACGCGTATAGATGAAGCAAGACAACGAGTTGGACACCGCGTTGCATTACAAGGGAACATGGATCCTTCTATTCTCTATGCTCAACCGGCACGTATCGAAGCTGAAGTACAAACCATCCTAGAGCAATATGGTCAAGGAAGCGGACATGTGTTTAACCTAGGCCATGGTATACACCTTGACGTGCCGCCAGAAAATGCGGGTGTCTTTGTCGAGTCAGTTCACCGTTTATCCGTGCCTTATCATCGCTAATGAGAGGTGTTGACCTTGCGCAATTGAAGGCCTTGCAGCAGCAATATGCTGGCAAGGTTGTTCAATACGATATGCACAAAACCTTCTCCCCGCGGTTTATTGCGGGGGGAGATGTTGGGTTTGAAGCACAAGGAACTGTGGCGCGGGCCGCTATGGTTATCATGACATGGCCTGAACTCGAGCTGGTGGAGTATCAGGTCGCGCGAGTACCTGTCACCCTTACTTATATTCCGGGTTATCTCTCATTTAGAGAGTGCCCTGCCTTAGAAGCGGTATGGCAGATGCTGACCATTAAGCCAGATTTACTTTTTATTGATGGACAGGGCATTGCCCATCCGCGAGGACTGGGGGTTGCCAGCCATTTTGGACTGTTCGCAGACATCCCTACTATTGGTGTAGCGAAAAGCCGGCTTTGTGGCGAATATGCTGAATTAGGTTCAGAGCCAGGCTCCGCAGTCGCTTTGCAATATCAAGGGCAAACGATAGGCTCGGTTTTACGGAGTAAGCTGCGCTGTAATCCACTCTTCATTTCAGTTGGGCATAAGATTAGCGCAGCTTCAGCATTAGCGTGGACCCAACAATGCCTACGGGGGTACCGTCTACCCGAACCTACTCGCTGGGCGGATGCCGTTGCTTCAAATAGGCCAAGTTTCCAACGATGGTTAGCCCGACAATAACACTGATAAACGCGTTAAATTACGTTACACTGTGTGAAGCGATTTTATGATGAGTATCCTGCATGTTACGTAACCCAATCCATTTACGTTTAGCCAAGCTTGAAAGCTGGCAGCACGTCACCTTTATGGCATGTCTGTGTGAACGTATGTACCCTAACTATCAAATGTTTTGCCACAACACCGGTTTTGCTAATGCACAACTTTACCGCCGGATCCTAGATTTAATTTGGGAAACGCTGTTAGTTAAAGATGCAAAAATTAATTTTGATAGCCAGTTAGAGAAGTTTGAAGAAGCGATCCCCTCCGGCGAAGATTTCGAGGTTTATGGTGTTTATCCGGCGATTGATGCATGTGTAGCGTTAAGCGAGTTAGTTCATTCTCGTTTAAGTGGCGAAACATTGGAGCATGCGATTACCGTCAGTGAAACCTCTGTGACCACCGTTGCAATGCTGGAGATGACTGAGAGTGGTCGTGAATTAACGGATGAAGAGCTGAAAGAGAACGTTGCGGTTATCGATGAGTGGGATGCCCAATGGGAGATTTTCCGCTTATTGGCCGAGTGTGAAGAACGTGACTTAGAGCTAATCAAAGGGCTTCGCCAAGACTTACGCGAAGACGCAATAAGTAATATTGGTGTGTTTTTTGAGCAATAAAGCTAAGAAATTTGGTCTCAAAGCCAAATAACCTGTACTGAAGGCTTCACAATAGACCCCTGTCTAGTCTACATTTGAGGGGCTAATCTTGAGGCTATCAGAACGCGGAGGCAGAAAAGGGTTTATCGATTCTTTTTGCACTCGTGACTGGCAAGCGATAAATACACACTAAGGATAACTTATGAACAAGACTCAACTGATTGATGCGATCGCCGAAAAAGCGGATCTGTCTAAAGCCCAGGCTAAAACTGCACTGGAATCGACTCTTTCTGCGATCACTGAGTCTCTGAAAGAAGGTGATGCGGTTCAGCTAGTAGGATTCGGTACTTTCAAGGTTAATCACCGTGCAGAGCGTACTGGTCGTAACCCACAAACCGGTAAAGAGATCAAAATTGCTGCAGCAAATGTTCCTGCATTTGTTTCTGGTAAAGCTCTGAAAGATGCTGTGAAATAATCGCATCTTAACAGTGATAAGTTTGATCGGAAGGGGAGCTCTCCCCTTCTTGATCGGTTCCTTACTCTAACCCTATTCACTGAAGAGATCGCTATGCGCTTGTTCTCTTATCGATCCTTATTCATCCTTCCGCTTTTTTGCTCCCTCTGTAGCTGCGCCTTATTTCAAAAGAAACCTGAAGCACATGCAACTGGCTATTTGGCAGATCGTGGAGTGGTACGTATTTGGCAACATACGACATCATCTGGATACACAACGCTACAAACCATCTTTACCCCATTCGATGGTTCAAATGAATCAGAAGCGCTTTATCATTGGGATCAAGAGTCATTGGTTAGTGTTGCGAAACAGTCCCTACAGGGGCCAGAGAATAGCTTTTCAGCGCGTTTTAGTCGGAGAGATGGAACAACCTCATTTATGCAGCAGAAGTCTGCAATGTCTCGCCAGTCGCTGACAGTGAATGAACTTGAATTCGCTAAGTTCGAGGCACAACGTATGGTAGAGGTCAGTCGAGACCTGATCAGTGGTAGGGTAGTATTACATCAAGGGCGTTGGTTGTCGGTGCAACACGTTGAGACTTGTGACGGCACGTTAGCGCAGTTTCAGTTTAATAACAGAGAGAATCAACGGCTGAGCAGTTTGTCACAGCAATCGCCAGCTTATGTTGCATGGATTGAAGCACCAGAAGGGCAACAGGTATTATTGATGACTGCTCGGAACCTGTGTGAGCAACAGCCAAATTATTCAAAAAAATAGAGGCTAGTTGTGCTAGCCCCTATTAAGACCTACGCGCGATTTATGGCACGATAGCCAATATCTTGACGATAGAAACTGCCTTCCCAGCTGATCTGGCGAGTAAGTTGATATGCGTGTTTTTGAGCTTCAGCGATGGTGCCACCAAGCGCTGTCGCACACAGTACTCGCCCTCCGGCAGTTGTCACATCATCACCGGTTAACACGGTACCTGCATGAAAGACTTTGGCATCTGTGTGGTCAGGCTGAGGTAGCCCTTTAATGATATCGCCTTTACGGTAGGCTTCAGGATAACCGCCCGCCGCGATAACAACGCCAAGCGCCGCCCGCACATCCCAAACGGATTCAACCTGATCTAAACGTCCCGTACTGCCCGCTAAGCATAATTCAACTAAGTCTGACTGTAGACGCATCATGATAGGTTGCGTCTCAGGATCACCAAATCGACAATTGAACTCAATAACCTTTGGTTGTCCGGTTGCATCAATCATTAATCCCGCATAAAGGAAGCCCGTATAGCGATTTCCTTCTTGGGCCATACCTTTCACGGTAGGCCAAATAACTTGGTCCATGACACGCTGGTGGATTTCATCGGTAACGACTGGGGCAGGGGAATAGGCACCCATTCCACCTGTATTCGGGCCAGTATCGCCATCGCCTACCCGCTTGTGGTCTTGGCTTGTTGCCATCGGCAGGACATGCTCACCATCTACCATCACGATAAAGCTTGCTTCCTCACCCTCAAGGAATTCTTCAATCACGATACGGTGCCCGGCATCACCGAAGGCATTGCCCGCTAACATATCTTTTACTGCGGCTTCCGCTTCTTCCAGAGTCATGGCGACAATGACCCCTTTGCCCGCGGCTAAGCCATCAGCCTTGATAACGATTGGGGCGCCTTTCTCTTGTAGGTAGGCTAACGCTGGCTCGATATCAGTAAAGTTTTGGTAGTCTGCGGTCGGAATTTGGTGGCGTTCTAAGAAATCCTTAGTGAAAGATTTGGACCCTTCGAGTTGCGCTGCGGCTTGTGTTGGACCAAAAATGGTTAAGCCTTCACGTTGAAAAGCATCAACAACTCCCAGAACGAGTGGCGCTTCAGGGCCAACAATCGTTAAGCCAATATTCTCGCGTTGTGCAAAAGCAACTAACGCAGGAATATCAGTTGCCTCAATCGCCACATTTTCTAGCATCGGTTCGAGTGCCGTACCGGCATTACCGGGTGCCACAAAGACTTTAGTTGCTAACGGGGATTGCGCGGCTTTCCATGCCAGAGCATGCTCACGGCCACCATTACCGATAATTAGAATATTCATTATTTACTGACCTCGTCTTTAGTGGCGGAAATGCCGCATTCCGGTGAAAATCATCGCAATATCGTGTTCGTCGGCTGCGGCGATCACTTCTTCATCACGAATCGACCCGCCTGGTTGGATCACACAACGTATTCCTACTGCAGCGGCTGCATCAATACCATCGCGGAAGGGGAAGAAGGCATCTGACGCCATTGCTGAACCACTGACCTCTAAACCTTCATCCGCAGCTTTAATACCCGCAATTTTCGCTGAATAGACGCGGCTCATTTGGCCAGCACCAATACCGATAGTACGATTATTTTTCGCGTAGACAATTGCATTTGATTTCACGAATTTTGCGACTTTCCAGCAGAATAGCGCATCACGTAACTCTTCTTTAGTTGGCTGACGCTTGGTGACGATGGTTAATTCGTTTTCGTTAACCATGCCTAGGTCACGATCCTGAACTAATAAGCCACCATTTACTCGCTTAAAATCATAACCACTTTGACGTTGTTGCCACTCTCCACAGGTGAGGACGCGAACATTCTGTTTCGCTGCAGTAATAGCCAATGCTTCCGTACTTGCAGTAGGGGCGATAATGACTTCAACAAATTGGCGGCTAATAATTGCTTGCGCCGTCGCGGCATCTAACTCACGGTTAAAGGCAATAATGCCACCAAAGGCAGAGGTCGGATCTGTCGCATAAGCTAAATCATAAGCTTGTAATAAATCGCGCGCTGTCGCAACGCCACAGGGGTTAGCGTGTTTAACGATGACACAGGCAGGCTGCTCAAACTCTTTGACACACTCAAGCGCAGCATCAGTATCAGCAATATTGTTATACGAAAGGGCTTTCCCTTGATGCTGTACGGCCGTTGCGACGGAAGCTTCTGAAAGACTGTCTTCTATATAGAAGGCAGCCTGTTGGTGACTGTTTTCACCGTAACGCATATCTTGTTTCTTGATAAGGCTAAGGTTCAAGGTCCGAGGGAACTGTCCAGAAGGTGTTTTCTCTTCGCTATGATAAGCAGGTACCAAGCGCCCAAAGTAATTAGCGATCATCCCATCGTAAGCCGCGGTATGTTCAAATGCTTTGATAGCAAGGTCGAAGCGTGTCGCTAAGCTTAAGCCTTGCGCGTTGTCGGCTAATTCTTTTAATAGGGGAGTATAGTCAGTGCTATTAACTACTATTGCGACATCTTTATGGTTCTTCGCGGCGGAGCGGACCATAGTAGGGCCACCAATATCGATGTTCTCGACAGCGTCTTCAAGGCTGCAATGTTCATTAGCGACTGTTTTTGCGAAAGGGTAGAGGTTTACCACAACCATGTCGATAGGCTGAATCTGGTGTTCTGCCATCACCGCATCGTCTTTATCGCGGCGTCCAAGAATGCCACCATGAATTTTGGGGTGTAATGTTTTAACGCGCCCATCCATCATTTCTGGAAAGCCGGTATAGTCTGATACTTCTGTAACGGTTAAGCCTGCTTCTGCCAGTAAGCGAGCTGTACCACCAGTAGAAAGAAGTTCAACACCATGTTCAGAAAGGCCTCGTGCAAAGTCGACGATCCCTGTTTTATCAGAGACACTAAGTAAAGCACGGCGTACAGGACGATGTTGCATAATAGAAGTAAACCTCTGGAGTTACAGTTTGAAAGATAAAAGCATCGGCGCCTTTATAATTAACAGGGGTATATTGTAGCGAAAACGTTTGCGTGGATCTCGCGTTAAATGATTTTTTTAACCCTTTGTGAGTAAATCTGTGGATAACACAGTATAAATAGCTGTTTTGCTGTGGAATGCAGCAGTCAGTCAGTTTTTATTAAAAAAGGTATTGCGCCTTTTTCTGAACTCCCTATAATGCGCATCCACTGACACGGCAAAGCACGATACGCAGCGCGGTGACAGGGACTGAAGCGATTCGGTCCAGGAGAAAAAATCAAAATAATGATTGACTCCTGAGGT
>NZ_JABBFR010000026.1 GCF_018494065.1 Rosenbergiella gaditana
GAGCTGTGGGGTATCTTACTGACTTATAACCTTATTCGTTACCAGATGATTAAGATGGCGTTCAGTCTGAAGGGGGAGTATCTACCGTACCAGCTGAGTTTTAGCGGTGCGGTATCGGAGATATTGCGGCTGTTAATAGGGCTGCCGTGGGCATCACCGGGCGCTATGCCAGGTCATCTGAAGCATTTTTACAGCAACGCAGCGATGCTAAAACTGCCCTCGAGGCGAGAACGGGAATATGCGAGGGAAGTAAGAGAGAAAAGGTCAAAATATCCCTTAAAAAATAATGCTGGCCACCTTAAGTGACCAGCATTAGCCGATAGGCTCCCTTGATAGTAATTATACGTGATAATTAACGACGTGATTCTTCACGGCGTCCACGATGACCTTCACCGCGGTTGCCTTCGTTACGGTTTCCGCCGCCAAAACGACGTCCACCTTCACGAGCACCACGGCCAGCACCAGCACCAGCGCCATCACGACCACCGCCGTCACGGCCACCACGTCCACGACGCGGTTCACCCGGTTGTGCATCACCCATTAACTGCATGTTCATTGGCTTGTTAAGGATACGCGTTTTGGTAAAGTGTTGTAACACTTCGCCCGGCATACCTTTCGGTAACTCAATGGTTGAGTGACCGGCAAACAGTTTGATGTTACCGATGTAACGGCTGCTGATATCACCTTCGTTAGCAATCGCACCAACGATATGACGAACTTCAACACCATCATCACGACCCACTTCGATGCGATAAAGTAGCATATCACCGACATCACGACGCTCACGGCGAGGGCGATCTTCACGAGAACCCGCTTCGCGATTACCACGGCGGTCATCGCTACGACGGTCGTCACGACGATCATCACGCTCACGGAATTCACGACGTGCAGGACGTGGTGCTTCAGTAGGAACGATTAATGAACGCTCACCTTGGGCCATCTTCAGTAATGCTGCAGCCAGTGTTTCCATATCAAGATCTTCTTGCGGAGACAACTTAGTCAACAGACCACGGTATAGGTCAAGATCGCTACTTTCTAGTTGCTGTTGTACACGCGCAGCAAATTTTTCCTGGCGACGGGTGCTTAACAGTTCCGCATTCGGTAGCTCAACTTCAGGAATCGTCAGCTTCATCGTGCGTTCGATGTTACGAAGTAAACGACGCTCACGGTTTTCGACGAACAGTAATGCACGTCCTGCACGTCCTGCACGGCCAGTACGGCCAATACGGTGAACGTAAGACTCTGCGTCCAATGGAATGTCGTAGTTAACGACTAAGCTAATACGCTCAACGTCTAACCCACGAGCCGCAACATCAGTGGCGATCAGGATATCTAGACGACCATCTTTTAAGCGCTCAAGCGTTTGCTCACGTAAAGCTTGGTTCATGTCGCCGTTTAGGGCGGCGCTGTTGTAACCGCTACGCTCTAAAGTTTCTGCCACTTCTAAGGTTGCATTTTTAGTACGCACGAAAATAATTGCGGCGTCGAAATCTTCCGCTTCTAAGAAGCGAACTAATGCATCACTTTTACGACCATAAGCAGTCCAATAAGATTGGCTGATGTCAGGACGAGTGGTTAAGCTCGATTGGATACGAACTTCTTGTGGGTTTTTCATAAAACGGCGAGTAATACGACGAATCGCTTCTGGCATAGTTGCCGAGAACAGCGCCGTCTGATGACCTTCTGGGATTTGCGCCATGATGGTTTCAACGTCTTCGATGAAGCCCATACGAAGCATCTCATCAGCTTCGTCCAGCACTAAACCACGCAGATTAGACAGGTCAAGGGTGCCACGTTTTAAGTGATCAAGTAAACGCCCTGGGGTACCAACAACAATTTGTGGACCTTGACGTAATGCACGCAGCTGTACGTCATAACGTTGGCCACCGTAAAGTGCCAAGACGTTAACGCCACGCATGTGTTTTGAGAATTCGTTACATGCTTCACCTACTTGAACCGCCAGCTCACGCGTCGGGGCTAACACCAGGATTTGTGGTGCTTTTAAAGTAGGGTCGATGTTATTTAATAATGGCAGCGAGAATGCTGCAGTTTTACCACTTCCGGTTTGGGCCATACCCAATACATCACGGCCAGCCAGCAGGTGTGGAATACACTCCGCTTGAATAGGTGATGGTTTTACGTAACCCAGATCGCTCAATGCAGAAAGGATGGATTCGTTAAGGCCTAGATCGGAAAAAGTGGTTTGAATATCAGTCATGTAGTACAAGTGCCTCTTAGATTGCGGCGGCCAGTCTACATAACTCGTCATGAAAACTTTCAGGTCTTTTCATTGATAAGTGTGAACCGGCTCAAATTAGAAGTTTTTGACAAATAAAACACCCTCATCCTAAAAGGATGATGGAAAGTTAATTCCTAGATGAAGAGTTTGTCAGCTATTGCTGGTCAGATTCTGATAAGTCGTCTTGTGCTTGGCCGAGTAGCGCCAGCTCCAACAATGCATATCGGTGCTCAACAAAGTTATTCACATTGTTAGCGACCGTCAGTTTGAATAACGCTTCTGCGTTATCCTTCTCCCCCAGACTTAGGTAATGTTTACCTAAATAGAAGTTGGTTTCACTGAGATGTTCAGCGAGCGAGGTGTTATCCGTAGCATCTTCCTGGAGACTCAGCATCAGCTGCTTTTCGCTGATTTTTCTCAGGTAGAATTCGACTATTTTCCATCCCCATTGCTCTCTTTTCGCTGCATTATAACGTTGTTGCAATGCAGAATTTGCTTTGTTGGCATCAATTTTTTCTTCCGCCAAGTAAAGCCATAAACTCCGAAAAGGGTCATTAGGATCGTCGTGATAAAACGCCAGCAGATCATCTTGCGCTAACTTGTACCGGCCACCGTAATAAAACGCGATGCCACGGTTAAGATGCGCATAATTGTAAGTTGGATCAAGTTCCAGTACAGAATCGAACGCTTCATAGGCAGCATCATAATTGCCTGCCTGCGTAAGATAAATACCTAAATAATTGAAGACTTCAGGCATATCAGGTCTTATAGACAATGCTTGGGAAAAATCGTTCCGTGCAAGTGCCCGTAAACCTAGACTATCATACAACACTCCGCGCTCATATAACAACTGTGCGCGTTCATCTTCTGTCAGTGATCGACTGGCAAGTATTTGTTCCATACGAGCAAGCATCACTTCTTGTTGCAAAGTAGGCTGTAAAGGAACGGCTAATACTTCGTCCTTACGCCAATTTGCGTTGCTACATCCAGCCAGCAACAAAGCTGTCGCAATAAAACCCCAGCGTAAATAAGGCTTCATTCTTCCACTCCCAGGTACCAGCATGCGGATGCAGTCAACTTTAAGGTGTCTCATTACTTTGACACCTTAAAAAATAAATCCTGCTTCATTATTGAAGCAGGAAAAGTATACGACAGTTACTCGGCGTCAGTTGCTGGCGCGTCGGTCGCTTCAGATGCTTCAACCTGTGGTTTTTCCACAGCTTCTTTCATGCTTAAGCGAACACGGCCTTGACGATCAATCTCTAGTACCTTAACCGGCACTTCTTGTGCCATCTGTAAGTAATCAGAGACTTTCTCTACGCGCTTATCGGCGATTTGAGAAATATGCACCAGGCCTTCTTTACCGCCGCCAATGGAAACGAATGCACCAAAGTCAACAATACGGGTCACTTTACCGCTGTAGATACGACCTACTTCGATATCTGCAGTGATCTCTTCGATACGACGAATCGCTTCTTTAGCTTTATCACCATCAGTTGCTGCAATTTTCACGGTACCATCATCTTCGATTTCGATAGTTGTACCCGTTTCTTCTGTTAACGCACGGATAACAGAACCACCTTTACCGATTACGTCCTTGATCTTATCAGGGCTAATACGGATGGTGTGAATACGTGGAGCAAATTCAGAGATATCACCACGGTGAGTGCCAATCGCTTCTTCCATCACGCTCAGAATATGTAAACGTGCGCCTTTTGCTTGGCTAAGGGCCGCTTGCATGATTTCACGCGTGATACCTTCAATTTTGATATCCATCTGCAGTGCAGTAATACCTTCACGGCTACCCGCAACTTTAAAGTCCATATCGCCAAGGTGATCTTCGTCACCAAGGATGTCAGACAGGACAACAAAGCGCTCGTCTTCTTTAACCAGACCCATTGCAATACCGGCTACCGCAGCTTTAATCGGTACACCCGCATCCATCAGGGCTAATGACGCACCACAAACAGAGGCCATGGAAGAAGAACCGTTTGATTCTGTGATTTCTGACACCACACGTACGGTGTATGGGAACTCATCTTGCTTAGGCATTACAGCCAATACGCCACGCTTAGCTAAACGACCGTGACCAATTTCACGACGCTTAGGTGAACCGACCATTCCTGTCTCACCGACTGAGTACGGAGGGAAGTTGTAGTGGAACAAGAATGAATCTGATTTCTCGCCCATCAGCTCATCCAGGCTCTGCGCATCACGTGCAGTCCCTAAGGTCGCCGTCACTAACGCTTGCGTCTCACCACGGGTGAACAGTGATGAACCATGAGTACGCGGTAAAACACCAGTGCGAACATCTAAGCCACGGACCATATCTTTTTCACGGCCATCGATACGTGGTTCACCGTTTAAGACACGGCTACGTACCACGTTTTTCTCGATCGCATGCAGAATGTCGCTGATTTCGCCTTCGTCTAAGCTCTCATCTTCCGCCAATAGTGTTGCGGTAGTTTCGCTTTTGATTGCATCAACCTGCGCATAACGCTGTTGTTTCTCAGTAATACGGTAAGCTTCGCTTAAACGGCTCTCTGCCAGTTCTGCGATACGGCTGTTAAGGCTTTCGTTAACCGCTTCTGGCTGCCAATCCCAACGTGGTTTGCCCGCTTTCTCGACCAGTTGTTTGATGTTCTCAATAACAACTTGTTGTTGGTCGTGACCGAAAACAACCGCGCCTAACATTTGATCTTCTGACAGGATTTCAGCTTCAGATTCAACCATCAGTACCGCATTTTCAGTCCCTGCTACGACTAAATCCAAACGGCTTGTCGCCAGTTCTTCAGCTGTCGGGTTTAAAACATATTGATCATTGATGTAACCAACACGCGCAGAACCAATTGGGCCATTAAACGGGATCCCTGACAGCGATAGTGCCGCTGAAGCACCGATCATCGCAACGATGTCAGGGTGCACTTGCGGGTTAACAGAAACTACCGTTGCAATAACCTGTACTTCGTTAACAAAACCTTCTGGGAATAATGGGCGAACTGGACGGTCAATTAAGCGAGCAATTAACGTTTCGCCTTCGCTTGGACGACCTTCACGACGGAAAAAACTACCCGGGATACGGCCGGCTGCGTAAGTACGCTCTTGGTAGTTAACCGTCAATGGGAAGAAGTCTTGACCAGCTTTCGCTTTTTTCTGGCCTACAACAGTAACGAATACACAAGTATCGTCCATGCTCACCATCACCGCGGCGGTCGCTTGACGAGCCATCATGCCGGTTTCGATGGTAACGGTGTGTTGACCGTATTGGAATTTTTGGATTATCGGATTAAGCAAAATCGTTTCCTTTATCGAGGAGTGTAAAGCAATAAGTCATCATTAATGTGATTGGTTTGCATCCTCGCGACTAATGATAAGGCTCTTCTAAATAATTAAGCCTTATCATTAGCCGCGCGAATCGTGCAACTTTCTTTCACTGGATAACAGTATAACACTGTCGTGCCTGTTACAAAATGGACAACTAATATTCAAAAAAAGGGGCCTTGCAGGCCCCTTACACACATAGTGCGTTGTAATCTTAACATTGATTCTGCAATTTGTATAAATACAAGGCAGTTTCGCGTAAAGATTTTTTATCTTAGCGACGCAGACCTAGGCTTGCGATCAGGTCAGTGTAACGCTTAACATCTTTACGCTTCAGGTAATCCAGTAGCTTACGACGTTGTGAAACCATGCGAAGCAGACCACGACGGCTGTGGTGATCTTTCTTGTGCTCGGAGAAGTGACCTTGCAGGTGAGTGATTTGAGCAGTTAACAGAGCAACTTGTACTTCAGTTGAACCACTGTCGTTAGCATCACGACCATATTTAGCAACGATCTCAGCTTTAGCTTCTACGCTTAGAGACATAATATACTCCAATAAATTTAAATGAATTCGAGCCGCCGATCTCTAATTCAGCGACTCACTTTTAGCGCAGACATTCTACTCTGCGCTACGCCATAGTGCAAACGCCTCAGAGAGGAAATTCCACTACTAAGCGTTTTGGGGCAACCCGCCCTTGGTCATCGATCTGCGCCATACCGAGAAACTTATCAGTTTCAGTTTCGAACACTCGAACTAAACCCTCACTGGGTGCACCTGCCACCTGAACCGCTTGACCTAATTTAAACCAATGGCTGCTGACTTGCGGTAAGCTCACCATGGGGTAAGCCGCGGCAGGGGTATCCATCGGTAATAATAATGGATCCAATTGCGTCGCAGCTGGTTTACCTGCTGTTTCGGCATCAGCAACCCACTGTTGCAACTGGGCTAACGTCACCATTTTTTCAGCAGGGTAGCGATCGACTTGAAGTCGACGTAACATACTAACGTGCGCACCGCAGCCCAATCGCTCACCTAAGTCGTCAATGATGGTACGAATATAGGTGCCTTTCGAGCAATGGATTTCCAGCTCCAACTCTTCCCCTTCCCAGCGAATGAATAGTAACTCATACACGGTAATAGGGCGGGCTTCGCGTGGCACAGTGATCCCTTGCCGTGCGTATTCGTAAAGGGGTCGACCTTGATGTTTTAAGGCAGAGAACATCGTGGGCACTTGTTCACTATCGCCACGAAAATGCTCTAAGGCTTGGTCAAGCTGTGCTTGCGTGAACTGGATCTCCCGCTCTTCAACAATATTACCATCGGCATCAGAGGTATCGGTGCGCTGACCCAATCGCGCGATCACGCGGTATCTTTTATCCGCATCAAGCAAATATTGTGAAAATTTGGTCGCCTCTCCAAGGCAAATAGGCAGCATACCGGTTGCTAGAGGATCTAAGGCTCCAGTATGGCCAGCTTTATTCGCGTTATAGAGTCTCTTTACTTTTTGTAGGACATCATTCGATGACATGCCTTGTGGCTTATCCAGCAATAACACACCATGAATATCGCGCCCGCGACGACGTGGACGACCCATTAGTCCTCCTTATCCTCACTCTCATCATCAACATGACGTTCGTTGTCTTTGTTAACGACGCTGGTAACGAGATTCGACATACGCATCCCTTCAACCAGTGAGTTGTCGTAGAAGAATGTCAGTTCAGGGACGATACGTAGACGCATCGCTTTACCTAGTAAAGTACGGATAAAGCCCGAAGCATCTTGGAGTGCTTTCACGCCTTGCTTCACTGCATCTTCATCTTTATCGTTTAAAAACGTCACGAACACTTTTGCATAAGCGAGATCACGAGAAACCTCGACGCCTGATACCGTCACCATCATGCCCACTCTAGGGTCTTTAATTTCACGTTGGATGATGACTGCCAGCTCTTTTTGTAATTCTTGAGCGACGCGCTGGGAGCGTCCAAATTCTTTTGCCATTTTTTCTTCCTCTCAAACAATTCGGGAGGCCAAAGGCCTCCCAAATACTGCTAGCTTCGCCAACAATTAATCGATAGTACGTTTGATTTCAATGATTTCAAACACTTCGATTTGGTCACCCGCACGGACGTCGTTGTAGTTCTTCACGCCGACACCACACTCCATACCGTTACGGACTTCATTCACGTCATCTTTAAAGCGACGTAATGATTCCAGTTCACCTTCGTAAATAACGATGTTATCACGTAGAACACGGATAGGATTGTGGCGCTTGATGATCCCTTCTGTCACCATACAACCGGCAATTGCGCCAAATTTAGGTGATTTGAAGACATCACGTACTTGTGCCAGGCCGATGATTTGTTGTTTGTACTCAGGCGCCAACATACCGCTCATTGCCGCTTTCACTTCATCGATCAAGTTATAGATAACCGAGTAGTAACGCAGATCTAAGCTTTCGTTATCGATAACGCGACGCGCTGAGGCATCAGCACGAACGTTAAATCCGACCAGAATCGCGTTAGACGCCGCCGCTAAGGTTGCATCCGTTTCAGTAATTCCACCGACACCTGAACCAACGATTTTCACTTTAACTTCATCGGTAGACAGTTTCAGTAAGGAGTCGCTGATCGCTTCAACAGAACCTTGAACGTCTGCTTTCAGTACGATATTCAGTTCAGAGACGTCGCCTTCAGTCATGTTAGCAAACATATTTTCCAGCTTAGATTTCTGCTGGCGAGCTAACTTAACTTCACGGAATTTACCTTGACGGTATAGAGCAACTTCACGTGCTTTCTTTTCGTCACGAACAACAGTCGCTTCATCACCTGCCGCTGGAACACCTGACATCCCGAGGATTTCCACAGGAATAGAAGGGCCTGCAGTTATCACTTCGCGGCCAAGCTCGTCACGCATCGCACGAACACGTCCGTATTCGAAGCCACACAGTACGATGTCACCTTTGTTCAAGGTTCCCGCACGAACCAGTACGGTTGCAACCGGACCACGACCTTTGTCTAGGAAAGATTCAATCACGACACCACTTGCCATACCATTACGGTTAGCCGTCAGTTCTAACACTTCGGCTTGTAACAGGATTGCTTGCAGTAAATCATCGATACCTGTACCCGCTTTCGCAGACACGTTAACGAACATGTTTTCGCCGCCCCACTCTTCCGGCACGATACCGAATTGAGTCAGTTCGTTTTTAACACGATCTGGATCAGCTTCTGGCTTGTCACATTTGTTCACTGCAACGATAACCGGAACATTCGCCGCTTTCGCGTGCTGAACCGCTTCAATCGTCTGTGGCATCACGCCATCGTCAGCCGCAACAACAAGGATTACGATATCAGTCGCTTGAGCACCCCGTGCACGCATTGCGGTAAACGCGGCGTGTCCCGGAGTATCTAAGAAGGTGACCATACCGTTATCGGTTTCAACGTGGTAAGCACCGATGTGCTGAGTGATCCCGCCGGCTTCGCCTGAGGCAACACGCGTTGAACGAATGTAATCCAGTAATGATGTTTTACCGTGGTCAACGTGACCCATGATCGTTACAACCGGTGCACGTGGCTCTAATTCTGCCGTTGTGCCGGTGTCACGGTCGCTCATTACCGCTTCTTCTAATTCGTTCTCGCGACGTAAGATAACTTTGTGGCCCATCTCTTCAGCCACCATCTGCGCAGTTTCTTGGTCGATAACTTGGTTAATGGTCGCCATTGCGCCCATTTTCATCATCGCTTTGATAACTTGTGAACCTTTAACGGCCATTTTGTTAGCCAGTTCAGCAACAGTGATAGTTTCGCCAATTTGAACGTCACGGTTCACAACTTGAGCAGGCTTGTTAAAACCTTGCTGAAGCGTGCTTTTACCACGCTGTTTACCTTTAACGCCACGACCTGCTGCACGCGCTTCTTCACGATCAGTCTTCGCTTCAGAGTGCTTGTTACCTTTCTTCGCACGAGGTGCTTTCGCGGTGCGTCCACGAGTACGAGCGCCTTCAACTTCACGATCGTTTTCGTCTTCAGCTTGGCGAGCGTGTTGTGAAGTGGTCACGTGATAGTCAGTATCCTCTTCAGTTTTCTGACTCGCTTTTTCCCACTCTTCGCCTTTCTCTTCAGCAAGACGACGCGCTTCTTCTGCTACACGTTGTGCTTCAGATTCGATTTTACGGAGCGCTTCTTCTTCGGCTTTACGCTTCAGCTCCGCGTTTTCAGCTTCGCGGCGTGCTTTTTCTGACTGTACGTCTTTATTCATAGTTTGATTCTGTTGGGTCACTTTATTTGATTCCACCGCCTGACGCTTAGCGGCTTCTTCCGCCTCACGTTTAGCTTTTTCTTCCGCTTTACGCTTCGCTTCTTCAGCAGCCCGCTTGGCTTCTTCTGCTGCCTGCTTAGCTTTTTCTTCCGCTTCACGTTGTGCTTGCGCTTCAGCTTCTGCTTGAGCTTTACGCTCTGCTTCAGCATCTTCTTTCACATAAGTGCGTTTTTTGCGGACTTCAATTTGTACCGATTTACTTTTTCCACCGGTACTCGGAACGTTAAGCGTACTACGAGTTTTACGTTGGAGCGTCAATTTACTCGACGCTGTATTTTTCTGATGAGCACGCAAGGTATCTTGCTCTTCTTGCGTCACAGAATCGTTATCGGATTTATGAATACCCGCATCAGCCAATTGCTGAACTAAGCGATCGACCTGAGTATTCAGTTGTGTTGCTAGCGCTTTTACTGTTACATCAGTCATGCTTTTCCTTCCTGTGTTTTATGCGTCGTCGCCAAACCAGCAGATATTACGAGCCGCCATAATCAGCGTACCGGCTTTTTCTTCGTCCAGTTGTTCGATATCTGCTAGATCGTCAACACCTTGCTCCGCAAGATCTTCCAGGGTGGAAACACCAATAGCCGCTAAGCGATTTGCTAAATCCGGCGTCATACCATTCAAGCCCAGCAGATCTTCTGCAGGGGGTTTAATGGCTCCGCCAGTAGCAGAATCTTCGGCTAAGGTGGTCAACGCAGTCTTAGCGCGTTCACGCAAAGCTTCTACCATCTCTTCGTCAAGGCCATCAATTTCCAGTAGTTCATCCACGGGAACATAAGCCAACTCCTCGAGAGAAGAGAACCCTTCTTCAACTAGCACAGTGGCGAACTCTTCATCAATATCGAGGTATTTAGTGAAGGTTGCAATAGCGGCATGTGCTTCCGCTTGATGCTTAGCTTGTAAATCTTCAACCGTCATCACATTCAGATCCCAACCACTGAGTTGAGAAGCTAAACGCACGTTCTGGCCATTACGACCAATAGCTTGCGCTAAGGTGCTGGCTTCAACGGCGATATCCATAGTGTGGTTATCTTCATCAACGACGATTGAAGAGACATCCGCAGGGGCCATTGCATTGATCACGAACTGCGCTGGATTATCATCCCACAGTACGATATCAATACGTTCACCGCCCAATTCACTTGAGACCGCTTGTACACGCGCGCCACGCATCCCTACACAAGCGCCGACCGGGTCAATACGCTTATCGTTGGTTTTTACCGCAATCTTCGCACGCGAACCTGGGTCACGGGCTGCGCCTTTAATCTCGATAACTTCTTCACCGATTTCTGGCACTTCGATGCGGAACAGTTCTACCAGCATTTCTGACTTAGAACGGGTGACGAAAAGTTGAGCGCCACGGGCTTCTGGACGTACTGCATACAGTACACCACGAATTCTATCACCAGCACGGAAATTTTCACGTGGCAGCATATCTTCTCGCAGGATTACCGCTTCAGCGTTGTTCCCTAAATCAAGAATGATGTTATCGCGATTCACTTTCTTGACGATGGCAGTAATAATTTCGCCTTGCTGCTCGCGGAATTGATCAACCACTAACGCCCGCTCTGCTTCACGAACCTTTTGAACGATAACTTGTTTCGCCGTTTGCGTCGTGATGCGGTCAAATGTCACCGATTCGATTTGGTCTTCAACATATTCACCAAGTTGCAGACTTTCATCTTCATAACGTGCCGCATCCAGCGTGATTTCACGAGTTGGCATTGTCACTTCGTCAACAATGACCCAACGACGGAAAGTATCGAAATCGCCGCTTTTGCGATCGATTTCTACACGAACTTCGATCTCTTGCTCGTATTTTTTCTTGGTCGCTGTCGCCAGCGCGCTCTCTAACGCTTCAAAAATTTTCTCACGCGGCAGGGATTTTTCATTCGAAACGGCTTCTACAACCGCTAAAATTTCTTTATTCATCCTGGTTAGCCTCAATCAGAACGTTTAAAAACGAGGGATAATGTTTGCTTTCTGAATATTGCTCAGCGCAAACACTTCGTCTTTGCCATCAACGGACAATGTGACCATCTCACCCTCTACAGATTTGATAGTCCCCTGCCATTTTCGACGATTTTGTACAGCGATACGTAATACCACACTGACATCTTGGCCAGCGAAACGTTCATAATGCGCTGCGGTAAATAATGGTCGATCCAGCCCTGGGGAAGACACTTCAAGGTGATACGCCACAGTGATTGGATCTTCAACATCCATGACAGCACTGACTTGATGACTGACATCGGCACAGTCGTCAACATTGATACCATTTTCGCTATCAATATAGATTCGCAGTGTAGAGGTGCGCGCCCGCACGAACTCTATACCTACTAATTCGTATCCCAGTGCTTCAACTGGCGCTGTAATCAACTCTGTTAACTTCTGTTCTAACGTGGACAAAGCCACCCCCAAGACATAAAAAAAGGGCTAACGCCCAGTATGACAACGCTTTTCTGATAATAAAAAACCCCGAAAAATCGGGGTTTTAATCAGAATCCTGTATGGGCCTGTCGAAGGACAGGAGCCATTTCCGATAGACATTTTTCTAAAACCCGTCGCTTAGCGACGTCGATTTGGAAAAAGAACTAGGAAAATGGTTGCGGGGGCCGGATTTGAACCGACGACCTTCGGGTTATGAGCCCGACGAGCTACCAGGCTGCTCCACCCCGCGTCCGAAAAACAGCTCAATATTACGCCTAGAAGAGGATAAAAGCAAATTTAACTGATCAGTCCATCTAGGACAATGCCGATTTATCGATATAAGAATTAATAGCGATACACGACTCAATCTTTAAAATAATTTAACTTCAGGAAAGGCATTAATTGGAAAACTTGAAAATAATTAATTAATTTCTATATAGCATTCTTTTTCATTTTCATACTTAATATCCACGAACGAAAGTAAAAAGATAATAATTGTCGAATTATTGCTTTTACCGCCACAAAAAAACTCTATAACACTTTCTCGTCGTTTATTTATCGTTTAAAGGAAAACTAACACTCTATCATCGCTAATTCACTCTCACATTAAATACATTGCGAGTATGAATTACCTTCACTGCTCGATATTTCAAGGATGAACTATGCGTGATTTTTTACCGTTCGCTAAACCCGCGTTCGACGAAAAGGAATTACTTGCTGTTAAAGAAGTTCTCGATTCAGGTTGGATTACTACCGGGCCGAAAAATAGCGAACTCGAGATGTGCTTCCGCCACTACACCGGTAATAAGCACGCTATTGCCGTCAGTTCTGCCACAGCTGCACTGCATATTAGCTTACTAGCCTTGAACATTGGGGAGGGTGATGAAGTCATTACTCCCTCTTTTACTTGGGTTTCCACACTCAATATGATCGAGCTGCTGGGGGCTACGCCTGTCATGATAGAGGTGGATCGTGAAACCTTGATGGTGACACCACAAGCCATTGAAGCCGCAATAACTGCCAGAACCAAAGCGATTATCCCAGTACATTTTGCTGGTGCCCCCGCTAATCTGGCCGCTATTTATGATATCGGTTTACGTTACCAGATCCCCGTTATTGAGGACGCTGCTCATGCTTTAGGCACCCGCTTCCATCAGCAAACTATTGGCGGGCAGGGTACCGCGATATTTTCTTTCCATGCCATCAAAAATATTACTTGTGGCGAAGGCGGTATGATTGTTACGGATGATGAGGATTTCGCCCAACGCGTGAAAAGCCTAAGGTTCCACGGCCTACAACTTGATAGTCCCTCAAGATTGCAGCCGGGACGCTCACCCCACGCAGAGGTGATACAGCCTGGATATAAGTATAACCTCCCCGATATTAACGCTGCGATAGCGTTAGTACAGATGCAGAAACTTGTAGTATTTAACCAACAACGGCAGCATCTCGCCGAACACTACTTATCCTTACTCGACGATCTGCCTTTGCTCCCTTTACAACGCCCTGACTGGCCACATACCCATGCGTGGCATCTGTTTATCGTGCGCGTCGATAAAACACTCTGTGGTATCGATCGCGATACCTTCATGGACAAGCTCCGTGATCAAGGGATTGGCAGCGGCCTACACTTTCGTGCTGCACACACCCACGCTTACTATCGTCAAAAATACCCGCACCTCTCCTTACCGAACAGCGAATGGAACAGTGATACTGTCTGTTCTCTGCCTCTTTTTCCCGGTATGACAGAAGACGATATTCTGACGGTTAGCCGTGTAATACACGATATTTTGAGGTAATAGCATGTCAACCAATTCTCCACTGACCCTTATATCGATTGTGATCCCTGTGTTTAATGAGGAACAATGCCTGCCCGAGTTAATCTCTCGTACCTTAGCGGTGTGCCAAAGCTTGGCTTACCCCTATGAAATCATCATGGTCGATGATGGCAGCCGGGACGGTTCTGGCCCACTTTTGAGTGATGCCGCCCTCAATACAAATAAGGCGATTACCGCGGTTTTCTTGAATCGTAATTATGGACAACACTCCGCGCTAATGGCCGGCTTTAGCCAAGCACAAGGGGATTTAATCATTACGTTAGATGCTGACTTACAAAACCCACCTGAAGAAATCCCCCGACTGGTTAACAAAGCGGCTGAGGGATATGATGTCGTCGGCACCATCAGAATAAATCGGCAAGATAGCGTTTTTCGTAAAACAGCCTCTCGCGTCATTAATCAATTAATCCAGCGTTCAACCGGTCAAGGAATAGGTGATTACGGGTGTATGTTGCGCGCCTATCGTCGTCATATCGTCGATGCCATGCTGACCTGTCATGAACGGAGCACCTTTGTTCCTCTGCTCGCGAATACCTTCGCCCAAAAGGTTGTCGATATCCCGGTTAACCATGCAGAAAGGGAGTTTGGCCACTCAAAATACACAACAATGCGGCTTATCAACCTAATGTATGATCTCGTCACCTGTATGACGACGACACCCCTAAGGCTACTCAGTATTCTTGGGAGCGTTATTGCCCTAATGGGCTTCTTATTTTCTATTTTTTTGATCGCCATGAGAATTATTCTGGGTCCACAGTGGTCAGCCGAAGGGGTATTTATCCTTTTCGCATTATTATTTATTTTTATTGGTGCACAGTTTATTGGAATGGGATTACTCGGCGAATATATAGGCCGAATTTATCATGATGTAAGGGCTCGACCTCGATACTTTATTCAACGGATTGAGACAACGGATAAGAAATAATAATTAAAGGAATAATATTAATGAAAGCTATCGTTTTTGCGTATCATGATATTGGTTACACGGGAATAATGTCTTTACTTTCAGCCGGAATGACTATCGAAGCTATATTTACACATACTGATAGCGCTGATGAAGTGATCTTTTATCGTTCCGTCGCAAAATTAGCCGCGGAGAAAGGTATTCCAATTTATGCACCAGAGAATGTTAATCATCCATTATGGATTGAAAAAATAAAGCAATTTAACGCTGATATTATTTTTTCATTTTATTACCGCCAACTGATTAGTAAGGTAATTATTGACAGTGTACCGTGCGGAGCATTCAACCTACACGGGTCATTGCTGCCAAAGTATCGGGGTTGTGCCCCATTAAATTGGGTGATAGCCAACGGCGAGTCGGAAACAGGAATGACCCTCCACCGTATGGTAGAGCGGGCGGATGCTGGAGATATCATTGCTCAACATCGCATATCGATTGAAGAGAGTGATACCGCCCTGACACTCCACCATAAATTATGTCTGCTGGCTCAAACTCTTTTGCAACAAATCTTACCCTGCCTTATTCAAGGAACAATTACCGCCACCCCACAAGATGAGTCACAGGCGACTTATTATCGCCGTAGAAATAAACAGGATGGGCGACTTAACTGGCACAAATCTGCCGATGAACTGCATAATTTAGTCAGAGCGGTAACGCAACCATGGCCTGGAGCATTGAGTTATGCTGGGAACCAACCCCTTATTATTTGGCAATCGGCGGTCTGTCAGGTAATTCATCAGTCGACACCCGGTACCGTACTATCCCTCTCGCCGCTTCGTATTGCTTGCCAGCAAAATGCCCTCGATATTATCACTGGTCAGACACCGCAAGGGCTCTATATGCAAGGCGCTCAATTAGCTGAACATTTAGGTTTGGTCGTGGGTTCTCGTTTACACCATACTCCACCTGAAAAAAAGAAGAGGCTAACAAAAGTCCTGATTTTAGGCGTGAATGGTTTTATTGGTAATCACCTGACAGAACGGCTATTGGCAGACAATAACTATGAAGTATATGGCCTAGATATCGGTTCTGAAGCTATCGAACGTTTTCTGGACTCCCCGCGCTTTCATTTTGTTGAAGGCGATATCAGTATTCACTCTGAGTGGATTGAATATCATATAAAGAAGTGCGATATCATTTTACCATTAGTCGCTATCGCGACGCCCATCGAATATACCCGTAATCCACTGCGTGTGTTTGAGCTCGATTTTGAAGAAAACTTGAAGATTATTCGTCATTGCGTCAAATATCAAAAACGCGTCATCTTCCCCTCAACCTCCGAAGTCTACGGTATGTGTACCGATGAGGAATTTAACGAAAACCATTCTCCGCTAGTGGTCGGGCCAATTAATAAACAACGTTGGATCTATTCAATCTCAAAACAGCTATTGGATAGGGTGATCTGGGCTTATGGTGATAAACATGGCTTACAATTTACGCTATTTCGTCCCTTTAACTGGATGGGACCTCGCTTAGATAGCCTCGATGCAGCGCGTATTGGCAGTTCGCGGGCCATTACTCAATTGATTCTCAATTTGGTCGAAGGGACCCCAATAAAGCTTATCGAAGGCGGAAACCAAAAACGCTGTTTTACGGATATCGACGATGGAATTTCGGCACTATTTCGGATTATTGAGAATAACGACAAGGCTTGTGATGGAAAAATTATTAATATCGGTAATCCACATAATGAAGCCAGCATACGCCAACTGGCACAGATGCTATTAATCTCTTTTGAAAAACATCCTTTACGCCACCATTTTCCACCTTTTGCCGGGTTTAAATCGATTGAAAGCCAACAATTTTATGGCGATGGTTATCAAGATGTCGAATACCGTAAACCAAGCATTGCTAACGCGCAACGTTATCTCGACTGGCAACCTTCCATTCCCTTAACACAAACGATTGAACGCACGCTGGACTTTTTCCTCCGCTCCGTGGTCCTCAACGATGGCGAGGAATAAGATGAAACATGTCGGGTTACGCATTGATGTCGATACACTCCGCGGCACACAACGCGGGGTTCCTTCTCTCCTTAAGAACTTAGCTCGGCATCACTATACCGCGAGTTTCTTTTTTAGTGTCGGTCCAGACAACATGGGCCGACATCTTTGGCGACTCTTCAAACCGGCTTTTTTACTGAAAATGATCCGTTCCCGCGCAGCGACACTTTATGGTTGGGATATTCTGTTAGCAGGAACGTGCTGGCCAGGAAAAAAAATTGGTCGGCGATGCGAGACTATTATTCAGATGGCGGCAAAGGACCACGAAGTTGGTCTACATGCCTGGGATCACCATGCTTGGCAAACCCAGGTCGAAACGTGGAGTGAAGAGCAATTATGTGAACAATTCGCCATCGGCTTAAACGAACTTTCTCGCATTGTTGGGCGACCCATTGACTGTTCTGCTGCGCCGGGCTGGCGGGCTGACCAACGCGTCATTGAGTATCAAGAGCGGTTTGGTTTACGCTACCATAGTGATTGCCGAGGATCGGAAATATTTACTCCTAAGCTTTCGTCATCGCATTTAGCGACAGTCCAAATTCCCGTGACATTACCGACTTGGGATGAAACCGTTGGACGGCTAGTCCCTGCAAAAGGCTTTAACCGCTATTTGCTTGATGCTATCCATCAGGCTAAAGGCGATCCGGTCTACACTATCCATGCCGAAGTTGAAGGCCTTGTTGCAGCGGATTCCTTTGCGCAACTGTTACAGATGGCTGCTGATGAAGGGATTCAATTCTGCCCCCTCGGTGAATTACTCGCGAACAAACCACGTCCTCTACCGATAGGAACTCTTATCCGCCAAACGATCCCTGGACGAGAAGGCTGGCTCGGCCATCAGCAGATAACGGACCAGCCATCATGAGTCGCTATCATTCTTCACTTCTGTTCCTCATGGCTATAATCGTTCTCTATTACATTATACCCATTAATGGCCGCTTACTTTGGCAGCCTGATGAAACACGTTACGCTGAGATAAGTCGTGAAATGTTGGCAACAGGGCGCTGGGCAGCACCGTATTTTCTTGATATCCGTTATTTCGAGAAGCCTGTTTTAGGGTATTGGGTAAACAATTTAGGCCAATGGTTATTCGGTGAGAGCTCTTTTGCCGTAAGATTTGGGTCTATCGCCTCTACATTACTTACCAGCTTGCTTCTCGCGCGCTTTGCTTGGTCTTTATGGCGCTGTCGTCTAGCCGCATATTTAACGGCAGTGATCCATCTAACCCTTTTCATTGTCTACGGGATCGGCACCTATGCCGTGCTAGATCCGATTGTTTCACTTTGGCTCGTTGCCGCAATGATGAGCTGTTGGTACGCTTACCAAGCGCCCGATTATAGTAAGAAAATCTTTTACTATGCGCTATTAGGCATCTGTTGTGGATTAGGCGTAATGACCAAGGGTTTTATTGCCCTCGCGGTGCCTGTGATAAGTGTCGTGCCTTGGTTACTGATTACGCAGCGTCGGGCCGAGGTCATACTCTATAGTTTTATCTCCATAATAAGCTGTTTGCTCACACTATTGCCTTGGGGCATCACCATTGCTCAGCAAGAACCTGACTTTTGGCACTACTTCTTTTGGGTAGAGCACATTCAACGCTTTGCCCACAGCAATGCACAACATAATGCCCCTTTCTGGTATTACTTTCCCTGCCTGATTGCGGGTTCGCTGCCGTGGCTAGGACTACTGCCCGGTGCTTTATTACATGGGTGGCAGCATCGACGCCATGAGGCCGGTTATCTCTTAGCCTGGACACTGATGCCGTTACTCTTTTTTAGCCTTGCAAATGGGAAACTTCTCACCTATATACTGCCCTGTTTCGCTCCCTTGGCACTCTTAATGGCACGCTATCTTCAGGAAAGTATTGAGAGTGGGCGGGCTATTATCAGAGCCACCGCGTGGATTAATATTTTGTTTGCGAGCCTAGTCATTATCGCGATCATGGTTGCCTCACCTTGGGGACTGCTCAAAAAACCTTTTTGGACAGATTCTGAGTCCATAAAGTGCCTGATTACGCTGTTCGCTTTTACAACCTGGCTCCTCTGTGCTTGCTTATCCCTAAAAACCTTACGCATTGGTTGGACATTAATCGCCTGCTGTCCATTAGGGCTGGCGCTAACCTTTTGGATGGTCATTCCAACCTCTGTATTGCTAACCAAAACACCACAATTTTTTCTGCAGCATAACGCTGATGCACTCCAATCGAGCCAATTTATTTTAAGTAATGATGTCGGGATTGCGGCCGGCATTGCATGGCAGTTGAAACGCAGTGATGTGATCATGTTAAAAAATCGTGGTGAGTTGGCTTACGGCCTCAGTTACCCCGATGCACAGCAGAAATTCGTCTCATTAGCCGAATTTCCAGCTTGGCTCGCAGCGCATCGTGCCGCCGGAACGGTTTCACTTTTCCTGAAAGTTGAAAACAACCTGCCGCTCCAATCCTTGCCTGCTGCTGACCACGTTATACAGCAAGGAAGGATAATATTAATGCAGTATCTCCCCCAATGACGGTCTGGTGCCAACTGCTAATCACCAGCTTATTGAGTGGCATCGCGCAGTTATGCCAAAAACAAGCGGCATTAAGTAAGTATCGTCGAAATTTGTGCTTATGGATGCTGATCGCATTAGGGCTATTAGCGCTCGCGATGCTGTGCTGGCTTCAAGTGTTACGTAGCTTACCCGTCGGCATCGCTTACCCCTTGTTGAGTCTTAATTACTTATGGGTCGCCTTGATGTCGTACTTACTGTGGCAGGAACCAATAGGTAAACAACAGTGGTTAGGCATCCTTTTAATCATTATCGGTACATTTTTATTGGGGAGTTCATAGTGAAAAAGTACCGATGGGTCATAACGAGCATTTTATTAGTGACCGTTGCACAAGTTTTACTTCGCTTAGCCATGCATTCTGATGCTAACGGATTTTCCGTAATATCGATTTTTCGTAGCAGACTAGAGATACTTTATTTATTCTTAGGCTTGTTCAGCTATATTTTATCTTTACTGAGCTGGACCCGAGCATTACGTAGTCTCTCCCTTTCTCAGGCTTACCCGTTACTTAGTATCAGTTACATACTCGTATGGGTAGCCTCATTATTTATTCCCAATGAACAGAACTTATTAAGTTGGCAAGCGCTACTCGGTCTTGGATGTATTGTGAGTGGTGTCTGCTTGATCGTGACCATCAAAAAAAATTAAAAAGAGCACACTTTGCCAACATTGATCGGCCACACTGCTCTCCCTCATCAATCCACCTATATTCATCCCCACCCATAGTATATGAGTTTTAAAAGGGGACTGAGTAAATAATCCATTGGTTGTATATAAAAAACACTCTTTTCTGTCAGGTAATTTTTATTGATCAGAAAATAATGACTTTAATCATAATCTCAAAACGCTCCCATGAAAAAATAACTCCATCATAAACACGTTACTTTTTTACAAGAATGAGGATGGAATATATGGGAAATGCGGTAATGACTCCAATTAGTAGAATATATATTTTTCGATGAAGGCCCCGATGACTTTTTCATGTAGCTCTATTGTGCGTGAGAAGCAGATTGTTTTTCGGGCTAAACGCTTGAT
>NZ_JABBFR010000027.1 GCF_018494065.1 Rosenbergiella gaditana
AACGCAGCGATGCTAAAACTGCCCTCGAGGCGAGAACGGGAATATGCGAGGGAAGTAAGAGAGAAAAGGTCAAAATACCCCTTAAAAAACAATGCTGGCCACCTTAAGTGACCAGCATTAGCCAATTACGGCTGCTTTTTTTATGCCTGTGATTCGCCAATGGTAAAAAGATGGTAAAAGTCTGGTAAAATTACGGCCTAAATTGAGGCTTTTAACCATAAAAGTCACCACTTCTAACACCCTAGCATCATCAAGAGCGTCACCCTCGATAATGCCATCGTTAGTTTTGAAACTCCCATACCCCACTTCTGCAAACATCACCGAGTTTTGCTGAGTTGGCCTTAGCTGGGTTTAGGTCGAGCTGGTCGCCACTGGGCGTATCACCTATCCCGCCCATTTTTTGCATCATGTAAATTGAATACGCTGCCGATGCTATCGCAATTACCACCGCTGTCCATACTAACCAAGCCGGTGCGCCGGAACCATATTGCTTGGGGTAAATAGACACATTGGAGTCACTGGCGATAATAGAAGTTTCCCATTCGTCCGTGGTGATCTCTTTTCCTTCAAGGAAAATCGCTATCGGATACTCTGAGTCAATGGACCAACCTTCAATATTTGATGTCAGCCAATCTGCTATGGTTATGCAGCTATGCTCGTGAACCTCAACCTGTACTGCTAAAATGTGTACTACCAAAAACCATTACTACATAAAAATGCGTGTGTTCTATTTCCTATATGCTTTTTTAGGGCGTCCGGCCTGTCCCGCTGTCCATAATTTCTTAACTGAATGATTTTACTTACTAATATGGGTAAAAAGACCCTATCCACAGGCAGGAAAACTGGGAACGGGGCGTGTCCATTCCCGGACGGTCAGGGGTTAGCAGTATGTCATTCTGGTTTTTAGCAGTATGCCCAGAGACTGCGTCATGCCTAAGATCATTACCCCACTGAAGGGCATAGCGCACGAGATCTCCGGCAGTCTGAAAGATACTACGTGGCATTTTGATGATGGGCTGAGAGCGTAGAGCGTCCACTATCCCCCTGCCCGGAATCTGTAAAAAATTGCGGGCAGGATTACTGCATGATTTACACTCCCGCCAGTCTCCGCGTATTATTCCCTGTGAAGACCACCACGGACGATTACACAAGGAATGTTTCACGATGACCACACTACAGCTCCCCTGCACCATATTCAAAACCAAACAATGGATGGACGACTACGGCGCTAAAGATATGCGCTGCGGCGATCTGACCGAAGCACAGTTAAAATCTCAGTACCGGTTGGACTATATTTCTGACCGGGTTGATCCTTGGACGCTTACCCGGCGTTCCTCAATGGATCGTCCCCAGTCCATGTTCTGCTGTAATCTGCGCGGCCAGGGTGAAAAGATTACCCACCAGCAGTGCGCCGCAATGTTGTTTGATGAATTCCGCTCGTTATCCCGCAAGTTTTCCCTTTACGGGCCTTACAGTCACCTGATCGAAAAGATGATCAGCCATATGCAGAACGGCAACGGTACACCCTTCCGTGATATGTCGCTGGACCGGGCTTTAAAGGAGCATATTATCAGGGATAACTCGCAGGAAAATAGTACACGAGTGTTATTGCAGAAAGCGTTTGAAGACAATATTGAATGGGAAAATAACATTTATCCATCTATTGAAAAGGCAAAGCTGTATGAAGCCATATCGGGTGGTAAGTTACCTAAATTCGACAGATTCCAGGATAATTTTAATGGCATGGGGATTACCGTTCATGATACCTGGGCAACGCATATCACTATAAAATCACTGCACATCGATAATAACCGTTACCGGGCAGTGGTGCATTACAAGGTACAGGATCACTTTGGCCTCGACAGCGACGATATAACGAAAACAAAATTCAGCCAGTTCCATTTCTTCCGTATCTGGTTTGTTCTCCAGCGGTACAATCAGTTTGGCTTTAAGCCGTTCATGACCAATATGGAAGCCACCGTAGAAATTACAGGAACTCGCAAATGAGAGTGAAAAACAAGAAAGCTATTGTTCCGCTCTTTCTGGCTGGCTGCGTGCTACTTAGCTACTGGCTGTGGTTGTCTCTACGTCCCGTGGAGATCATAGCCATTCATCACAGAAGTAGTGGTTTCAGTGATGTTCTGGTCACTAGTTTCCCGCCGACTGATAAAGCAAAAATTAACTGGTGGTTAAAAAACAAGGATATGTTAAACGATAAATATGGCATTCCCAAACCTGATAGGAATGGTCATTTCTATCTGATTTTCTGGTTATTTGGAGAGGGTTATAAAGAGTTAGGGAAATATGACAGACTTTGCTTTGACGATATGAAACCACCTGTAAACTGCATTGAAAAGGATAGGGTATTTTCAATCAGTTTCAGCAAGAACAGAGGCACTATATTTACAGTAAATGATGGCGAATATCGTCTAAGAACAGATGGGAAAATAATAAAACTTAAAGACGAATAGAACCGCTCTTCCTCGCGTGGGGACAGCAATACAATCATCTGCTCTCCCCAACCTTGCACCAGCAAAGCTGAAGTAGCAAAATACGCTGGAGGCTATCCCAACGGGAAGAAAAGCGGCAACGCCTTACCGCCTGCCTCAACTCCTTTCGGTAGGGCCACTCTCCCTTAAAATCTCTGATTTGACGCCCCCCACCCTCTAACGTAATTGTGCGTTTTGCCAAACCCAAAATGTTGAGAAATGTTGAGGTGAAAAAGCACGTAGAAAAATGCATAATCTGACCAATACCGGGGAGGGGCGCTGCCAACCTCAAGATTTTTCGGACGGCGTCCGGTTACATCCGGTAAAAAAGGTAGCAAAACGTAGTGCTCAAACATTTCCAGTCCGATCCCCAACCGCAACATACACCATTTTACCCGCCAAACAGCGAGATATGGACAGCGCTGTCCACCCCTTGTCCATACCTCTGTCCACGTATGATGGTGCACAGAGGGGTATTATCTATATAATAAATATAATATTTTTTATTTTTATTATTATATATGGACAGCGGACAGACTGGACGCACAAAAGCATAACAGCTTTATGTGTTACACTCAGCGAAGTGTAGATAAAGCCCCTCGCCGGTAATGTGCAATTTTCTACCAAAACATTTTGGTAGTACGTTTGGTAGTTAGAACCTGAAAAGCCAAATGTCTTTATTATTAAAATCAGTCCATTAACTTCTAAGTTCAACTCCCGCCAGCCCAAAATTCTCCATCGATGATTACCAAAGTCATCCGATGAAGTCCTAAGAGCCCGCACGGCGCAAGCCCTGCGGGCTTTTTTGTGTCTGTAATCTTCCGAGGCGATCCGCCTGAATCCAGTGATAATTGGTAAAAGAAGGTGTAAAAAAGCCCAAATTATTTGGGCTTGAGAAGGAGTGAGAATAAGAATTAATGCTTATTAGATTAGGTTTGAGCGTGTCGGTCAGGCAACTTGAATGACGAGCCGTAGCGGCCTAATGATTGACCTTTACGCATCTGTATTTTCGTTTCCTCGACCGTTTGCTCTTCCGTTAGCCGTTCTGGCCTGCTAATAACCTTCTCAATACTCTCCAACGCCGTAAACGTGCAGGAGTAATCGAGATTTTTGCATTGGTAATAGATCCGCTTCACCGAATCAGATAGATAGTGGCTTGAACGGCAGTGCGACATCTGTAAACAAAAGGGGCACTTTATCGCCATTATTAACCACCTTGCTTTTTCATTGATCTTCGTTTCTTGATTCTACTTCTTGCAGCAGGTATTCCGCCCTTATGAACGTCATAATGAGAAGCTGACTGAGGGTAGTGGTCAACTAAGGTAAACGCAGGTTCCTGTGGTAACACGTCATTACTAGGGCTATGTCCACATTACGTGGGTAGGATCAGTACAGCGTTTACACTCTGGTATTTCACCGTATATTATTCCCTGTGAAGACCTCAAAGGACGATAACACAAGGAATGTATCACGATGGCCGCACTACAGTTTCCCTGTACTATTTTTCAAACGCAAAACAGGATGGACGACTACAGCGCTAAAGATATGCGCTGTGGGGATTTGACCGAAGCACAACTGAAAACCCATTACGGGCTGGTGGACGTTTCCACCAGGACCAACCCCCTACACATTAACAAAGATCACTCCGTTCAATCAGCCTCAATCTATGTTTTATGGCTCCCGTGGAGAAGGTGAGAAAATACCCGACAGCAATGCGCCAGTATCCTGTTTGATGAATTCCGTCAGTTATCGCGCCTGTTCTCGATTTATGGGCCATACCGCCATCTGATTGAAAATATGATCACCCATATGCAGCATGGCAACAGTTCGCCCTTTCGCAGCATGTACCTGGACAGTGCTTTGAAGGATCACATTCTCAGAGATAATTCGACGGAGAACAGTACTCGCTTGCGGTTAGATAAAGCATTTAATACTTTTGTAGATTGGGAAAATAAGAATTATCCGGCAAAAGATAGAGATGAATTCCGTGATGCAATTATGTCTGGAAAGCTTCCCAAATTTAACCGTTTCCAGGATAACTTCAACGGCATGGGAATAACGGTGCATGATACCTGGGCGACACATATCACCATAAAATCGTTACAGGTTGATAATGACCGCTACCAGGCGATTGTACATTACAAAGTCCAGGATCACTTTGGCCTTGATGTTGACGATATTTCAAAATTCAAGTTCAACCAGTTCCGCTTTTTCCGTATCTGGTTTGTGCTACAACGATACAACCAGTTTGGTTTCAAGCCCTTTATGACCAACATGGAAGCAACTATAGAAATTACAGGAACCCGAGAATGAGAGTAAAAAACAAGAAAACCATTGTGCTGCTCGTCGTAACGAGTTGTGTGCTGCTCGCTTACTGGCTTTGGTTGTCGCTCCGTCCGGTGGAAATTATTGCTGTTCATCAGAGGAATAATTATAGCGATGTGCTAGTCAGAAGTTTCCCTCCGACAGATAAAGGGAAGATAAAGTGGTGGCTGGAAAATAAAAATATGTTGAAAGAAAAATATGGAATTCCAAAGCCTGACTCAGGTTATGATGGTTTTTTCGGAGTTATTTTCTGGTATTTTGGCGATGGATATAAAGAGACCGATGGCTATGATAATTTATGTTTTTCCGATATGAAGCCGCCGATAAATTGCATAGAAAAAGATAAGGCCTTCACCGTATGGAATGACAGGAGTAAACATATACTTTTTGGCGTTAATGATGGATTCTATCGTACAAAGGAAAATGGTGAAATGGTGAAAATAAAAGACGAATAATTACCGCTCCTCTCGCGTAGCAATCACCGAAAAACCTTGCTTGGCTTGCGCCAGCTCTGCGGAAATAGCAAAATGCTAAAGAGGCTATCTCGACGGAGAGAAAAGCGGCAACACCTTACCGCCTGCATCAGCCCCTTTCAGTAAAATTACCCCTGAATTCTTAGACCTGACGCCATCCACTCCCCGGCGTACTCGCGCATGTGCGGGTTTTGATATGCCAAAAATGTTGAGAATTATTGAGGTGTAAAGAGCACGTAGCAAAACGTAGCGCCCGAATTTTTCCATACCGATCCCACCACGCCAAACTGTCCACTCCCCCTCAAATGAGACAGCTATAATTAGATTTCCTGCCTTTACATTTGCAGAGGTCAAAATGAAAAAAGCACGTTCTACTGAAACTCAGATCGTTAATATCCTGAAGCTTATGGATTAAGTCGAATGTAGTGCGTCCACTATGCTCCCCGCCCATAATCGGAAAAAATTACGGGCAGGGACTGTACAATATTTACACTCTGGCCTTTCACCCTGTATTATTCCCTGTGAAGACCTCAACGGACGATGACACAAGGAATGTATCATGATGACCGCCCTACAGTTTCCCTGTACTATTTTTCAAACGCAAAACCGGATGGACGACTACAGCGCTAAAGATATGCGCTGCGGCGACTTAACCGAAGCACAGTTAAAATCTCAATACGGGCTGGTGGACGTTTCAAACAGGGTCAACCCTTACACATTAACAAAGATCACTCCGTTCAATCAGCCTCAATCTATGTTTTATGGCTCTCGAGGAGAGGGTCAGAAAATTACCCGCCAGCAGTGCGCCGCAATGCTATTTGATGAGTTTCGGGATTTGTCCCGCACCTTTGCACTGTACAGCCCTTACAAGCCTCTAATAAAGCAGATGATCACCCATATGCAGTACAGTAATGGCAAACCGTTTCGGCATATGCTGCTGGACAGTGCTTTGAAGGTGCACATTCTGAATGACCGTTCAGAAAAAAATAGTACTCGTATTTTGTTAGCGAAAACATTTAAAGAAAAAACAGACTGGAAAAATAAACTTTATCCTGTCACTCAAAAAGATGAGCTACGCAAAGCCATCTCTGAGGGTAGATTGCCTAAATTTGACAGATTTCAGGATAATTTTAACGGGATGGGTATTACCGTTCACGATACCTGGGCAACGCATATCACTATAAAGTCTTTACAGATTGATGATGACCATTACCGGGCTGTGGTGCATTACAAAGTACAAGACCACTTTGCCCTGGACTGCGACGACATTTCAAAATTCAAGTTCAACTCGTTCCGTTTTTTCCGTATCTGGTTTGTGCTACAGCGGTACAATCAGTTTGGTTTCAAGCCATTCATGACTAATATGGAAACTACAATTGAAATCATCGGGAGCCGCAATGAAATTTAAAAATAAGAAAACTATCTTCATGCTATCGCTCTCCGTCTGCCTGCTACTGACCAGTGCTCTCTGGCTGTCGCTGCGCCCTGTAGAAGTTATTGCGGTTCATAAAGATGGCAGTCACAGCTATGTCTTAGTGAAAAAATTTCCTTGTACAGAAAAAGGGAAATTAAAATGGTGGTTGAAAAATAAGGATGCATTGAAGGATAAATACAAAATCCCCTCTCCTGCTTCAGATGGATCTTTCGTAGTTGTATTTTGGGATTTTGGCGATGGTTATAAAGAAACAGATGGGTATGACAATCTTTGTTTCAACGATATGAAACCACCGATGAATTGTATAGAAAAAAACTCTCTCCTTATGGTGAGGAACAGTGAAAATACAGGGAGTTATTTTGTTCTGGATAGTGGAACATATCGCATGAATAATAAAGGGGATATAGTTAAGAACAAATCTGATTAGATCTGCTCCCCTCGCGTAGAGACAGCAACGAAATCATCCCCCTTCCACGGCTTGCCCGACCGGGTAGAAGTAGTAAGTTGCCAAAAAGACTATCCACGTATGATGGTACACGGATGGGTATTATCACTATTATAAATATAATATTTTTTATTATTATATATGGATAGCGGACAGGCTGGACGCATAAAAGCATAATAGCTTTCTGTGTTACACTAACCGTATCGTATCGTGTCATGTCGTTTTTGCCAGTAATGGTAACTGCTGCGGTGTATTCCCAGAGCGGAACACAGGCTGACAACCGTGTGGCTGTCACTCAGTCTGGCCGCTATCGTGAACCGTTCAGCGAGTCGGACATCAAGAGTGCAGTCGCATTTTTTAATATCGTATTTTGTTCCTCCAGACGGCGAACCTGCTTTTCCAGCTCGCGAATACGTTGCTGGTCTGGAGTAATGGCGTAGCAGAGGGTTGTATCCCCTGGCGCTCTCGTCTGAGTTGGCGCACCCAACTTTCGAGGGTGGTAGAACCGACGTTCATCGCCTCACTGGCTTGACGATATGAGTAGCCCTTATCAACAATCAGTTGAGCACATTCCAGCCTGAACTCTGGAGTGAAAGTACGTTTAGTTTTTTTGTTCATTAAGTCACCTGTTTTATGTTGTGGTGAGAATATCACCTTTAACTAGGTGGCCAAATTTACTGTGCCACTAAACTCAGCCCGGAACAGTTTGAAAACCAGAACCTCGTCTAGGGCTATGTCCACATTACGTGGGTAGGATCAGTACAGCGTTTACACTCTGGCATTTCACCGTATATTATTCCCTGTGAAGACCACAACGGACGATGACACAAGGAATGTATCAATATGACCGCCCTACAGTTTCCCTGTACTATTTTTCAAACGCAAAAACGAATGGACGACTACAGCGCTAAAGATATGCGCTGCGGCGACTTAACCGAAGCACAGTTAACATCCCAGTACCGGCTGGATTACATTTCTGACCGGGTTGATCCCTGGACGCTTACCCGGCGTTCCTCAATGGATCGCCCTCAGTCCATGTTCTGCTGTAATCTGCGTGGCCAGGGTGAAAAGATTACCCGACAGCAGTGCGCCGCAATGCTGTTTGACGAGTTCCGCTCGTTATCACGCAAATTTTCTCTTTACGGGCCTTACAGTCACCTGATCGAAAAAATGATCACTCACATGCAGAACAGCAACGGTACGCCCTTCCGGGATATGTCGTTGAACAGGGCATTGAAGGAGCATATTCTTAATGATAGATCTGAAAAAAACAGTACTCGTATTTTGTTAGAAAAAGTATTTCAAGAAAAACTTGACTGGAAAAATAGAATTTATCCTGTTGCTCAAAAAGATGATTTAAGGACTGCTATATCTCGTGGAAAACTCCCAAAATTTGACCGCTTTCAGGATAATTTCAACAGTATGCGAATCACCGTGCATGATACTTGGGCAACACATATCACATTAAAATCACTACATATTGAAAATGATTGCTACCGGGCAGTGGTGCATTACAAAGTGCAGGATCACTTTGGCCTCGACAGCGACGATATACTGAAAACAAAATTCAGCCAGTTCCATTTCTTCCGCATCTGGTTTGTACTCCAGCGATACAATCAGTTTGGTTTTAAACCTTTTATGACCAATATGGAAGCCACTGTAGAAATCACAGGGGGGCACAATGAAAGTAATAAATAAAAAAATTTTGATTCTATTTTTTCTGGCTGTTTGTGTTTTACTGGGTTATTGGATTTGGCTGTGTTTACGTCCTGTAGAGATTGTCGCGGTTCATCAGGAAAATAACTATAGCGATGTTTTAGTTAGAAGCTTCCCAGCGACAGATAAGGGAAAAATAATCTGGTGGCTAGAAAATAAAAACATGTTGAAAGAAAAATATGGTATTCCAAAGCCTAGCCCAGATGGATCTTTCGTAGTTGTATTTTGGGATTTTGGCGATGGTTATAAAGAAACAGATGGATATGACAATCTTTGTTTCAACGATATGAAACCTCCGATGAATTGTATAGAAAAAAACTCTCTCCTTATGGTGAGGAACAGTGAAAATACAGGGAGTTATTTTGTTCTGGATAGTGGAACATATCGTATGAATAATAAAGGGGATATAGTAAAGGACAAATCGGATTAGATCTGCTCCCCTCGCGTGGGGACAGCAATAAAATCATCCGCTCTCCCCAACCTTGCACCAGCAAAGCTGAAGTAGCAAATTACGCTGGAGGCTATCCCGACGGGGAGAAAAGCGGCAACGCCTTACCGCCTGCCTTACACCCTTTTAGTAATGCTATTTCTCATAAAACCATCGATTTGACAAGCTCCACACTCTAACGTAATCGCACGTTGTGCCATGCCAAAATGTTGACGTGAAAAAGCACGTAGAAAAATATGGAATCTGAGCAATACCGGGGAGGGGCGGGTCTCCAACCTGCCATTTTCGGACGGCGTCCGGTTACATCCGGTAAAAAAGGTAGCAAAACGTAGTGCTCAAACATTTCCAGTCCGAGCCCCAGCCACGACATATACCATTTCACACGGATTGTGGCGGGCAGTATTGCTCAGCAGATTATCAGGGGCCCCTGAAACGGCATAGCCTGCGCGGTAGCATGAGTGTAAAGGGCTGCTGCTACGATAATGCCTGTGCGTAAAGCTTCTTCCACACGCTGAAAGTCGAATGTATCCACAGTGAACGCTTTATCAGTCGGGAAACCATGCGAGAAACGATAGTTAATGATATCGAGTGCGATGACAATCGGTGGCGTCGTCACTGTGCCTGTGGCGGTCTGAGCCCGGAACAGTTCGAAAACTAGAACCTCGTCTAGGGCTATGTCCATATTACATGGGTAGGATCAGTACAGCGTTTACACTCTGACCTTTCACCATATATTATTCCCTGTGAAGACCTCAAAGGACGATGACACAAGGAATGTATCACGATGGCCGCACTACAGTTTCCCTGCTCCCTATTCAAAACCCAAAACCGGATGGACGACTACGGCGCTAAAGATATGCGCTGCGGGGATCTGACCGAAGCACAACTTAAAAGCCATTACCGGCTGGTGGATGTTTCCACCAGAGCCAACCCTTACACCCTGACGAAAATTACTCCATTCACTCAGCCACAGTCAATGTTTCATGGCTCACGTGGAGAAGGGGAAAAGATTACCCGGCAACAATGCACCAATAGCTTGTTTGATGAATTCCGCGATTTATCGCGCTTGTTCTCAATTTATGGCCCGTACAAACACCTGATCGAAAAGATGATCACCCACATGCAGTACGGTAATGGCAAACCGTTTCGGCATATGCTGCTGGACAGTGCTTTGAAGGTGCACATTCTCAGTGATAATTCGACAGAGAACAGCACAAGGCTTCTTCTAAAAGAGGCTATTGGGGTCAATATTGACTGGCCAAATAATGTCTATCCTGCTGAAAAAAAAGCCCTATTAAGAGACGCGATACTTGATGGTAAGTTACCTAGGTTCGACAGATTCCAAGATAACTTTAACGGCATGGGGATCACGGTGCATGACACCTGGGCAACACACATCACTATAAAATCGCTACAGGTTGATAATGACCGTTACCGGGCAGTCGTGCATTACAAAGTACAGGATCACTTCGGCTTGGATATTGAAGATATTGGCAAGCTACAATTTAACTTTTTTCGTTTTTTCCGCATCTGGTTTGTGCTGCAACGATGCAATAAGTTTGCTTTTAAGCCCTTTATGACCAATATGGAAAGCACCATAGAAATTACAGGGAACCGTAATGAAAGTAAAAAATAAGAAAACGCTTTGCGCCCTTCTATTGGTTGCGGTGGGGATTTTCGGCTACTGCCTCTGGTTATCCCTGCGTCCGGTAGAGATTATCGCAGTACATCACAGAGGACATGGTTCCAGTGCTGTTTTGGTAAGAAATTTCCCGTTAACTGATAATGGTAAAATAAGCTGGTGGCTGAAAAACAAGGATATGTTGAAAGAAAAATATAACCTCCCTCGACCAGAAAAAGACGGCGATTTTACTGTGATTTTCTGGCTATTCGGCGATGGCTACAAAGCAACGGACGGCTACGACAGATTATGTTTTGATGATATGCCGCTACCACTAAACTGTATTGATAAAAAAAGGATTTTTTCAGCAAATCACAGTCGAAATATGGGGATTTCATTCATTACTACTGGCGGCATATATCGTATGAAAGAAAACGGGCAGATCGTAAAAGACAATGCTGAATAAAACCGTTTTCTTGCGTAACAACATCCTACCTGCCTGAAATGTAGCAATTTAGTTTCAGAACCTCTATGACCAATATGGAAGCCAACATAGAAATTACAGGAACTCGCAAATGAGAGAGAAAAACAAGAAAACTATTGTTCTGCTCTTTCTGGCTGGCTGCGTGCTACTTAGCTACTGGCTGTGGTTGTCTCTGCGTCCCGTAGAAATCATAGCCATTCATCACAGAAGTAGTGGTTTCAGTGATGTTCTGGTCACTAGTTTCCCGCCGACTGATAAAGGAAAAATTAACTGGTGGTTAAAAAATAAGGATATATTAAATGATAAATATGGCATTCCAAAACCTGATGGAAACGGTCATTTTTATATGACTTTCTGGTTATTTGGAGAGGGTTATAAAGAGTTAGGGAAATATGACAGACTTTGCTTTGAAGATATGAAACCACCTGTAAACTGCATTGAAAAGGATAGGGTATTTTCAATCAGTTTCAGCAAGAAAAGAGGCACTATATTTACAGTAAATGATGGCGAATATCGTCTAAGAACAGATGGGAAAATAATAAAACGTAAAGACGAATAGAACCGCTCTCCCTCGCGTAGTGACTGCAATAAAATCATCTCCCCCAGCGCTTAAAGTTTTAGATACTTTATAGGTATTAAGATCATCCTGTACAACGATCTTGGTAAATATCATCTCAGTCGAGAAATAAATTATAAACTGAGCAATCTCAGCACCTGTATTTCCGAAATCGTTTTTACAATAGAAATTAAAGCATTTTTTTAAGTTTATTCCTTGCTGTTGCACCTCTAATATTTGGAGTCTCTAAATCAGAACAGATCCTCTGTTAATACCAGCTAGTATTTCTGTTTAAATATAATTTACTTACAACTCGCAAAGAAACCAAATTTTTACCACCTACAAAATATTTAATTAACTCAGCATATCTTTCATTATTTTCATCAACTTCCTCACCCCTGTCGATTAGATTTTTAATAGCCTTCATAGCGGCCAAAACAATTATCGATAAAGTGACTAATCTTTGCTGCCCATCAATAACTTCATACTGATACTGATCAGTTTGCTGTAATACAATATACACCCATATAATGAAACCCTTCTTTATCTAAGGCTACTATGTCACTCCACAAGTCCTCCCATTGTGCATACGGCGTTTACACTTCAACCCACCAGCGCGTATTATTCCCTGTGAAGACCTCAAAGGACGATAACACAAGGAATGTATACTTATGGCCGCACTACAGTTTCCCTGCACCCTATTCAAAACCCAAAAGTGGATGGACGACTACAGCGCCAGTGATATGCGCTGCGGCGATTTGACCGAAGCACAACTGAAAACCCATTACGGGCTGGTGGACGTTTCAACCAGGGCCAACCCCTACACATTAACAAAGATCACTCCGTTCAATCAGCCACAGTCAATGTTTCATGGCTCCCGTGGAGAAGGAGGAAAGATCACCCGGCAACAATGCGCCAATATCTTATTTGATGAGTTCCGCGAGTTATCGCGCTTGTTCTCGGTTTATGGTACTTACAAAACGTTAATCGAGCATATGATTCGCCATATGCAGCACAACAACGGCATGCCGTATCAGCATGGTTTGCTGGACAGGGCTTTGAAGGATCACATTATCCGAGATAACAATCCAGATAACAGTACACGCCTGTTATTGAAAGAAGCTTTTAGCACCGCGGTTGACTGGGAAAATAAATGCTTACAGGTAAGCAAAAAAGATGAATTAAGGATTGCTATATCTCGTGGAAAACTCCCTAAATTTGACCGCTTTCAGGATAATTTCAACGGTATGGGAATCACCGTGCATGATACCTGGGCAACGCACATCACCATAAAATCGTTACAGATTGATAATAACCGCTACCGGGCGGTTGTACATTACAAAGTCCAGGATCACTTTGGCCTTGATGTTGATGATATTTCAAAATTCAAGTTCAACCAGTTCCGCTTTTTCCGCATCTGGTTTGTGCTACAGCGATATAACCAGTTTGGTTTCAAGCCATTTATGACCAATATGGATGCAACCGTAGAAATCACTGGGGGGCGCAATGACAGTAAAAAATAAAAAAATCTTGATTCTGTTTTTTCTGGCTGTTTGTGGGTTACTGGGTTACTGGGTTTGGCTGTTTTTACGTTCTGTAGAGATTGTCGCAGTTCATCAGGAAAATAACTATAGCGATGTTTTAGTTAGAAGCTTCCCACCGACAGATAAGGGGAAAATAAGCTGGTGGCTGGAAAATAAAAATATGTTGAAAGAAAAATATGGCATTCCAAAGCCTGATTCAGATGGTTTATTCACTGTCATTTTTTGGTATTTTGATGACGGATACAAAGAAGAAGGGAAATATGACAGGCTGTGTTTTAACGATATGAAACCACCTAAAAATTGTATAGAAAAAAACAGAGTTTTCTCTGTTAGTGACAGTAAAAACATGGGGGTTTCTTTTACTACTCATGATGAAATATATCGTATGAGGAAAAACGGGAAGATAGTAAAAGACGAGTCTGATTAGAGCAGTATGACTGCTTAATCAGAAGTTACGCACCCTGAAAATGGAATTCGATAACGTCAAAACGCAGGTAGGCAGTGCACTTATTCCTGTGTTTGAAAACCTGCTGGATGCCTGGGACAAAGTTTCGGGGTAGATCAGCGATAACCGGGAGGGCGTTACGCAGTTCTTTGTCGCGCTTGTGGGCATAGTGACGGCGTACTATCTCCCCGCCCATAATCAGTAAAAAATGACGGACAGGGACTGTACAATATTTACACTCTGGTCTTTCACCGTATATTATTCCCTGTGAAGACCTCAACGGACGATGGCACAAGGAATGTATCACGATGACCGCCCTAAAGTTTCCCTGTACTATTTTTCAAACGCAAAACCGAATGGACGACTACAGCGCTAAAGATATGCGCTGCGGCGACTTAACCGAAGCACAGTTAAAATCTCAATACGGGCTGGTGGACGTTTCATCCAGGGTCACCCCTTACACATCAATAAAGATCACTCCGTTCAATCAGCCTCAATCTATGTTTTATGGCTCCCGAGGAGAGGGTCAGAAAATTACCCACCAGCAGTGCGCCGCAATGCTGTTTGAAGAATTTCGTCAGCTCTCCCGCCTGTTCTCAGTATACGGACCGTACCGCCACCTGATCGAAAAGATGATCACCCACATGCAGAACGGCAACGGTATGCCATTCATTGATATGGCGCTGGACAGTGCTTTGAAGGAGCACATTCTCAGTGATAATTCGACAGAAAACAGTACGCGCTTGCGGTTACAGAAAGCATTTAATATCTTTATTGACTGGGACAATAAAAATTATCCCATAAAAAATAAAGATGAGCTACGTAAAGCAATAGCATTCGGAAAACTCCCCAAATTCGACAGATTTCAGGATAATTATAACGGCATGGGAATTACTGTACACGATACTTGGGCAACCCATATCACCATAAAGTCATTACATATTGATAATGACCGTTACCGTGCAATAGTTCATTACAAGGTTCAGGATCACTTTGGCCTTGATGTTGATGACATTTCAAAGTTTAAGTTTAACCAGTTCCGCTTTTTCCGTATCTGGTTTGTGCTCCAGCGGTACAATCAATTTGGTTTCAAGCCCTTCATGACTAACATGGACGCCACTGTAGAGATTACCGGGGGCCGCGATGAAAGCTAACCTCAACAAAATTCTACTTGCGCTATCGTTCTCCGTTAGCTTGTTACTAGCATCTGTACTCTGGCTTTCGCTGCGATCGGTAGAAATTGTTGCCGTTCATAAAGACGGTAACTACAGCTCAGTTTTAGTAAAAAGCTTCCCGATTACAGACAAGGGGAAAATCAACTGGTGGCTGGAAAACAAGGATATGCTTAAAAAAGTATATGACGTTCCCGCTCCAGATAATGAGGGCTTTTTTGAAGTTATTTTCTGGGGTTTTGGCGAGGGTTATAAAGAAACCGATGGCTATGACAATTTGTGTTTTAGCGATATGAAGCCGCCGATAAATTGCATAGAGAAAGATAAGGTTTTCACTGTATGGAATGACAGGGGTAAACGTCTATTTTTTGGCGTTCAAGATGGATTCTATCGTACAAAGGAAAATGGTGAAATGGTGAAAATAAAAGATGAATAAATCTGCGCCTCTCGCGTAGAGACAGCAATAAAATCACCTCCCGCCTTACCTACCCGGCAGAAATGAAGGATGAATTACGCAAAGCAATAGCATTCGGGAAACTCCCCAAATTCGACCAATTTCAGGATAACTTTAACGGCATGGGGATCGCGGTGCATGACACCTGGGCAACACATATCACTATAAAATCACTACAGGTTGATAATGACCGTTACCGGGCTGTGGTGCATTACAAGGTACAGGATCACTTTGGCCTTGATAGTGACGATATACTGAAAACAAAAATTCAGTCAGTTCCATTTCTTTCGTATCTGGTTTGTGCTCCAGCGGTACAATCAATTTGGTTTCAAGCCGTACATGACAAATATGGAAGCCAGTGTAGAGATTACCGGGGGCCGCGATGAAAGTTAAAAACAAGAAGATGTTTGGCACTCTCTTTCTGACTGGCTGTATGCTGCTGGCTTACATTAGCTGGATGTCACTACGTCCAGTGGACATTGTTGCGGTGCATGAGGATGGAAGTAGTATCGATATTTTAGTAAAAAACTTTCCTATTACAAGCAAAGGTAAAATTAACTGGTGGCTGAAAAATGAAGACAGTTTGAAAGAAAAATATAACATCCCTAAACCAGAGCAAGATGGATACTTCGTTATTATATTTTGGTTATTCGGGGGCGGTTACAAAAAAACGGATGGTTATGACAGACTCTGCTTTGATGATATGAAAACAGAAATAAACTGCATCGATAAAGATAGAGTTTTTTCGATTAGCAATAGCAAAAACAGGGGAACTATATTTACAGTATCTGATGGTGAATATCGCATAAAAGACGGAAAGATAGTCAAGCTTAAACATGAATAAAGTACCTTTTCTCGCATGGGAACAGCAATAAAATTATCCGCTCTACCCAACCTTGAACCAGTAAAGCGGAAGTAGCAAAATGCTCAGGAGGCTACACAAGGAATGTATCAAGATGACCGCATTACAGTTTCCCTGTACTATTTTTCAAACGCAAAACCGAATGGACGACTATAGCGCTAAAGATATGCGCTGCGGCGATTTATCAGAATCACAGTTAAAAACGCATTTTCATTTGCTGGATGTATCCACCAGAGCCAACCCTTACACCCTAGCGAAAATCACCCCGTATAATCAGCCACAGTCTATGTTTTATGGCTCCCGGGGAGAGGGTCAGAAAATTACCCGCCAGCAGTGCGCCGCAATTCTATTTGATGAGTTTCGGGATTTGTCCCGCACCTTTGCACTGTACAGCCCTTACAAGCCTCTAATAAAGCAGATGATCACCCATATGCAGAAAGCCAACGGTGCACCGTTTCGGCATATGCTGCTGGAAAGTGCCTTGAAGGATCATATTCTCAATGACAGGACTGAGAACAGTACGTTGTCAAAAATAAAAAATGCTCTAATCGAGAATATTGACTGGGTAAACAAGCATTATCTGGAAAAAGATAAAGTTGAATTGCGAAAAGCTATTTTCAGTGGAAAACTCCCTAAGTTTGACAGATTCCAAGATAACTTTAACGGCATGGGCATTACCGTCCATGATACCTGGGCAACACATATCACCCTAAAATCATTGCATATTAGCAACGATAGCTACCGTGCAGTGGTATATTACAACGTTCAGGATCACTTTGGCCTTGATGTTGATGATATTTCAAAGTTTATGTTTAACCAGTTCAGATTTTTCCGTGTCTGGTTTGTACTCCAGCGTTACAATCAGTTTGGCTTTAGGCCATTTATGACCAATATGGAAGCCACTGTAGAGATTATCGGGGGTCGTAATGAAAGCAAAAACTAAGAAAATTATTGCTTTTATCACGCTGGCTGGCTGCGTATTGGCTGGTTACTGGCTTTGGCTATCACTACGTCCGGTGGAGATTGTCGCAGTTCATGACAATGGTAATCATAGCTATGTTTTAGTCAGGAGTTTCCCGCAAACAGATAAAGGAAAAATTAACTGGTGGCTCGAAAATAAATCTATCCTGAAAGAGAAATATAATATCCCTAAACCATCATCCTCTGGATCTTTTACTATTATTTTCTGGCTATTTGGTGAGGGATATAAAGAAACTGATGGTTATGACAGGCTATGTTTTAATGATATGCTGCCACCGCTAAACTGTATTGATAAAGATGCTGTTTTCTCTGTCAGTAATAGTAAGAATTTGGGTGCGATCTTTACAACATATGATGGAAAATATCAGCTACAAAAAGGCGACGATATAGTTAAGTTCACAGATGAATTCGAGTTTAAATAACCCCCCCCTGAACGTCATACAGTAAAATACTCAAGAGGCTACACAAGGAATGTATCAAGATGGCCGCCCTACAGTTTCCCTGTACTATTTTTCAAACGCAAAACCGAATGGACGACTACAGCGCTATACCTGTAACAGTAACGCAATCTCCTCGGGTTGTTTGGATAGCTGGCTGGCTTTTCTCGCGTGGACGGAGGCGCAGTAAATGCAGCCATTCACCTTACTCACCACCGTCGCTGCGAGTTCACGTTCGGCGCGGCTCAGACCGCCCGATGTATAAAAAATATCTTTATCGATCAGCGTACGCTGCTCCAGCACTGGCTGGTCATGCCCTAATAACAGAAAATAATCCGAATGTTGGTGACCAAAACGAACCAGTACTTCTTGTTGTTGTTCAGTGAACGAGGCAAAAGGTTTAGGGGTTAGCCACGGCTCCCATCCAAGCTCTTTACGCGTAAAGGCTTGAGGGGCGCGCCGATTCCCGGCGGCACGCGCCTGACAGCATGCTCAAAATAGTGTTTACCCGCATCCGTCAGAGGTAATTGCCGAGTGGTTCTCTGAAGCAACGTCAGGCAGAGGCGTTTTTCCAACAGGGTACGCGATGACTTTCCATTGATACCGATAATTCCAATAAAAGCGCCTTAACAGTATGGCGCTTAGTTTTAAGCGTAACTTTAAAAAAAAATAATTTTATCCGCATCCCTCTACTGTTAATTACCAGGAATTTATTATTAATCACCTCCATCTGAAAGATATATTATTGCCTTTCTTAATATATTATTAGAAAAAAAACCAGATCTTAATTTAAGCGAGTAATCCCAGACATTTTCAACCATGCGATTATATTGTGATTCATCAATAGAACCTACTACTTCATTAATATCGTTCAGCTCATCTATTACTAATCCCAACCCATCTTTTTTGATACGTTCAGCATGCGGTGAATAGCGATCAACAATAACAGGAAGCCCAGATGCTAGATAAAGTGAAAGTTTTAAAGGGTTATTGAATTGGCCATATCTTTCAGCGCCACCAAAATAACTTTTTTCTACTATTTTGTTTCTATTATGATAAGAAACCAAACCAAATCCTGAGTTAAGCTGGCCAGGAATATCGTTATTATTTAACTACCCCATAATATTTAAATTACTTTGATTCCTTTCCTCTTCTGTCAGATCGTTTGGATTCCCAATTAAGTTTATCAAAAATCTCCCATCATAATTAGAAAAATCCGTTTTATTAAGTGATCCAACGAATGTTAGCTCTTTTTTGAATTTTTTTTTGAAGGAAGGTGGAACTTCACAATAATAATCTGAAAGGCCCATGCTGATGATTTTTGTTTTTATACCCCCGTCTTTTACTAGGCGATCAGTCATTTTTTCATTTGACGAAATGACTAGTTGACATAGGTTCATTAATTGAAATTCGTTATCTCCAGTAAAATCTCTGTCACTGTCATCAAAAAGCCAGGGGATAACATCCCATAAGACTAGAGAAACTTTAACATCAGCTAATGCTGTCAATTTTTTTATTAATAAACTTTCAACTCCATAATCTAGCCATGTTGGGAATTGGACAAAAACGATATCACCTGGTGATATCGGCGAAAGAACGTTTTCGATTATACTCTCAATTGAAACTTTAGACGCGTTTCTAATACAATTAGTATTGTATTTTAGCGGTTTAACTCCAAGATCCGAAGAAAAAACAACCATATCTCTATTAGCTATATACCCACTCGATATGGTGTAATAGTTTTCTGGTACATCTGCTTTAGTAATCCACACTGTCATAATAAATCCTGATATTCTCTACGCTATTTTTTCACATAAATTCACTAATATAAAATACAAAAATTAAATTAATCATTAAGAGACTTAACATCTAATATAGTAGAATTTAATGACAAAGTTAGTACTTACTAACAATAATATCGAGTTATTACCAATGGGTATTAATATATACCATGATATTTTACGTCATCTACTTTATTTACAGTTTCCAAATTAAAGATTCGGAACTGATTCTCTGATACTGGGTCAGTAGAAAAACAGGCCGAGATCTTTTTCACCCTGATAATCGATCGATTTAGTAAACATTCACCCAATTTCTCGGTTTCTATACCGCAATATCCCACCGAAAGGATACTCAGCGTAGAGTACCTTTATAAAAATTAGTCTGGACCGTGGAGTGTAAAAATAAAAATTTTCGGTAATGACTCCAATTAGTAGAACATATATTTGTCAATGAAGGCCCCGATGACTTTTTCATGTAGCTCTATTGTGCGTGAGAAGCAGATTGTTTTTCGGGCTAAACGCTT
>NZ_JABBFR010000028.1 GCF_018494065.1 Rosenbergiella gaditana
AGTCGGTGGAGTTGCATGATAAGGTCATCGGGTACTACCTCACGATAAAGCACTATCAATAAATTGGAGTCATTACCTAATTTCGTAATCATCTCCTCCCTTCCAGAAAAACATTCCACGTTTCATTGCCACAATACTCCACAGGGCTATTTCTTCTGTATTAGTCAATAGGAAATGTGGAGGATCGAGCAATTGATGCTCCATATTTAAATAACCTAGCCTTTCCTCTTCAATTAAGAAAGGATCACCGTTGAATATTTGCTGTTGGTAATTTAGAAATGCCTTTTGCTCAAAACCTTCTCGATTAGTCTTGAAGAACAGTGTTCTTGCCCAGAGTTCATGATACAAAAGCAACAACGACACTTCCTCAAATTTACGATAAGTATCAATGTTCAACCACGCTTTGATCTCTTTGGTATGCTCTGGCTTCCAGTTTTGCATTTTCCCTCCTGAAAATAGGCAAAATTCAGAAGCAATATATTAGCCAGAGCTTAAATAAGAAAGATACCCCAACAATCATCGAAACTTAGGAAGGTTGTTGAGGTATCAGCAATAGATACTTTTCAGCAGGTTTGGAATTTACTCTTTTTTGAAGTCAAAGGGAGAAACCGCTCGCGTCCTCAAAGCATCAAGATAATCTGCCCACCACTGAACCATCAGACGGCGTTCATCAAGATGTTCAGCTTTATGTATATAGGCGGCCCTGACAGAGTTTCTTTCTTGATGGCTCATCTGACGCTCAACCGCATCCTTAGACCAAAAACCGGCTTCAATTAATGCACTACAAGCCATCGCACGGAAACCGTGTCCACACACCTCGGTAGACGTGTCATATCCCATAGATCTTAAAGCCTTGTTCACCGTGTTTTCGCTCATCGGTTTTCCAGGGTTGTGATCACCGATAAAAATCAGATCATATCCACCGCTGATTTCTCTGATCGCTTCAAGGACTTCTAAGGCTTGACGGCTTAATGGGACAAGATGTGGTGTTCGCATTTTTGACCCACGGTGTGAGTGCTTCACTCCGGGTAATGGTTCACGTTCTGCTGGGATCGTCCACATAGCATTGTCTAAATCAATCTCTGACCATCTTGCAAACCTGAGTTCGCTAGAGCGAATGAAAATCAGCAATGTGAGCTTCACCGCTAGTTTGGTTAGTTTCCTGCCTTTAAAACTATCAATGCGTTGAAGGAGTTCAGAGAAGCGATCAAAAGGTAAAGCTGGTCTGTGGGTTCGTTTTGCTACTGCAATAGCCCCAGACATCTCCTGAGCTGGGTTGTAGTCAATTAAACCATTCTGGACCGCATATCGCATTATCGCGGTGGTTCGCTGTTGCAGGCGTGCTGCTACTTCCAGACGCCCTGAAGCCTCAACGACCTTGATCGGAACGAGTAGATCCTTTGTTTTAAGCTCAACAATTTTTCTCTTACCTATTGAGGAGAAAAGGTTGTCTTCAAGACTTTTAAGAACTCGTTCGCTGTGAGAAGGAGACCATCTCCGATTACATGCGGTATGCCATTCTCTCGCTATAGCTTCAAATGTAAATGCTTCACTTTGTTCAATCTTGTCGGATTTTTTCTTTTCTGAGGGATCGATACCAACAGATACCAACTTTTTGGCTTCATCTCTTTTTCTACGAGCTTCGCCAAGTGTGACCGTTGGATAAACACCTAATGCCAGAATCTTTTGCTTACCATCAAAGCGATACTGTAAACGCCAGTATTTTGAGCCATTGGGGTTGATTAGCAGGTGCATACCCTGACCATCAGTCAGTTTAAAGGGTTTATCTGAGGGTTTGGTTGTTCGAACTTTGATATCAGTGAGCGCCATCAGTTGATACCTCCATTGTTGGTATCAAAATCAATCGAACCGAAGATACCACCAGTTATACCATCATTTGTTGGTATATGTGGATAGATGTGAGTGGACGTCAAGAGACATATAACAGGGGGGAAACAGCGTAACTGCTGGATTTTAGAGACAAAAAAAGACGTCAATAGACGTCGATTTTGTACTATTTGGTGCCGAAGGCCGGACTTGAACCGGCACACCCAAAGGGCGGTTGATTTTGAATCAACTGCGTCTACCGATTTCGCCACTTCGGCACTGAAGGGGATGTGTAAACGTGGCCGATTATACCCACCTGACCAGCGCGCGCAAGTGAATTAACGCCGAGTGATGTTTGATTGCTGAAAAAAACGGCTAATTGTCTTTCATCTAGTCTTATTGCAGGGCGATTAGACAGATAATTCCGATAGGGCTAGGCTTAGGTTAGAAATTCTGAACTTAATTTGCTACAACATCCCTAATCATTATTGGACTTCCTATCGACTGCAATGAGGCAACATTATGCGTTCTCCATCTAAAACTCTTCTGGCACTAGGCTTTGCCGCCGCGACTTTCACCTCTTTTGCGCAAGCAGCCAGCTGGCAAGACAAGCTTAGCAGCACCGCTTCTGACTTAATGAATAACTCCGGTAATAGCCAAACCAGCACTACTGCCAACAGTGGCTTATCACTCGGCTCCATTACACAGCTGTTAGGCGGTGGAAATAGCGCTATCAGTGCAAACAGCATGTCGAATGTTACCGGTATTCTGCAGTATTGTGCGAAAAACAATATTGTCGATAACAATGTCAGCTCAGTGGCTGACCAGTTAAAAAGTAAATTGGGGTTAACCGATACCGCTACCCAATCGACGCAAGCAGCAGGGTCTGGGCAAGAAAATGGTTACTTACAAGGGTTGCAAGGGTTGCTAACAACCGCTAATAACCAAAAAATTGACCTGAAATCGCTGAGCAATACCCAAATGGGTAAAAAGCTAAAAACTAAAGCTTGCAGCGTAGTATTAGACCAGGGTAAAAAATACCTCGGTATGTAACAGTCCATTGGCGAGCATAACGCTCGCCATCTCCGAACAGGCCTTTTGTGCTAAATCTTGTTTTGCCTCATTGCAACCCCTCTTGGCTCTCTCTACCCTGACTGCTAAAGTCATTTCGTTAAGGGCATACCATGATGACGCTTCTCAATGCCATCGGTTGGGGATTGCTGATATTACTCCCTTTAGCCAATCCATTAACCGCGGTGGCGATGTTCCTCAGCCTCGCAGATGAAATGAATTTTCAGCAGCGTAATCGACAAGCCCTACAGGCTGCGATCTATATTTTTCTTATTATGCTGATCACTTGGTTTGCGGGCAGTGCGGTATTAAACACCTTTGGGATCTCGATTCCAGGCTTGCGTATTGCAGGGGGGATGATTGTCGCTTTTATTGGCTTTAGGATGCTATTCCCGGTGCAGCAGGTGCATGAAGGCCCTGAAGTCCAGCATAAACAAGATGAGCTTGATGCCACCACTCATCAACAACAGACGGTGAATATCGCTTTCGTTCCCATCGCCATGCCAGGTACGGCAGGCCCAGGGACCATTGCCGTCATTATCAGTACTGCGGCCTCGGTTAGATCAGGTATCGATTACCCGGCGTGGATCCTCACCGTTGCCCCAGTCATCTGCTTCTTACTGGTGGCGATCATGCTCTGGCTGGCGCTGCGCTGTTCCGGTTCGATCATGCGGTTAGTCGGTAAAGGGGGTATCGAAGCCTTATCTCGCTTAATGGGCTTTTTGCTCGTCTGTATGGGCATTCAATTTGTGATCAATGGCATTGTCGATGTCGCCACACATTTACATTGATTAGCCGGGGTTAAAGACCCTACTGATTGACACCTGCCTCGGGATCATTGCATGCTTAGGATTTGTCCATGGATGAGATCCTAATTATGACAGAACCGCTCCGTATTGCATGCACTAAAGAGCTATCTCTCGATTTACCACCTGCCCTCGCCAACCGCCACGGGTTAATTACTGGCGCGACGGGGACAGGCAAAACCGTTACCCTGCAAAAACTCGCTGAGTCCTTTTCATCAATTGGTGTTCCCGTCTTTATGGCTGATGTGAAAGGCGATCTAAGCGGGGTGGCAACAGGAGGCAAAGCTTCAGAAAAACTCACCAAACGGTTAGAGGCGATTGGGGTCACTGACTGGCAGCCCGTTACTAATCCGGCCGTTTTTTGGGATATCTTCGGTGAGAAAGGTCACCCCGTTCGTGCAACGGTGACCGACTTAGGTCCTTTACTGCTTGCTCGCTTGCTTAACCTTAACGAGATCCAAACCGGTGTCCTTAATATCATCTTTCGTATTGCCGATGAGCAAGGACTATTACTGCTCGATTTTAAAGATCTGCGTGCGTTAACACAGTACGTTGGGGATAACGCGAAATCGTTTACGACTGAATACGGCAATATCAATAGTGCGTCGGTCGGGGCCATCCAGCGAGGATTATTAAGTTTAGAGCAACAAGGCGCTGAATACTTTTTTGGCGAGCCTATGCTGGACATTAAAGATTGGATGCGGACCGACGATCAAGGCAAAGGCGTCATCAATATTCTTGCCTCAGAAAAGCTCTATCAAATGCCTAAACTCTACGCCACCAGCTTGTTGTGGATGCTCTCTGAACTCTACGAGCAGCTGCCTGAGGTGGGTGATGTCGAGAAGCCGAAACTCGTGTTCTTCTTCGATGAAGCACACCTACTCTTCAATGGTGCCCCAGACGTCCTGCTTGAGAAGATTGAGCAAGTGATGCGCCTGATCCGTTCAAAAGGCGTCGGGGTCTACTTTGTCAGCCAAAGCCCGTCCGATATTCCCGATAATATCTTAGGACAACTCGGTAATCGGGTGCAGCATGCCCTACGTGCCTTCACCCCTCGCGATCAGAAAGCCGTTAAAGCGGCGGCAAACACCATGCGGGCGAACCCTGAGTTTGATACTGAAGAAGCGATTCAATCCCTCGCGACAGGTGAAGCGCTTATTTCATTTCTTGATGAAAAAGGCAGTCCAAGCGTCGTGCAGCGCGCCATGGTGATTGCGCCGGGTTCACGTATGGGACCACTGACCAGTGATGAACGTAATGGCCTGATTAATCATTCGCCGCTGTACGGTAAATATGATGAGGCGGTCGATCGAGAATCAGCCTTCGAAATGCTCCAAAAAGGCGTTGCGAACAGTGATGCCCAGCAGTCGTCTAGTGCATCAGCGCCACGATCTGAAGCCAAAGAAGAAGGCGGTATCATGGATGAAGTGAAAAAAGTCCTGTTCGGTTACACCGGGCCGCGTGGCGGACGCCATGACGGTGTCGTTCAAGGGATGGCCAAAAGTGCAGGCCGACAAGTCGCGAACCAGATCCTTCGTGGAGTGTTAGGGAGTCTGTTCGGAGGTCGTAAGTAGGTTATTTTTCAGGTGGCAGCCGACCGGTTGCCACCGCTCATCGACTAAGCAGGTGCTATGCAAAAATCTCATGCACTCCGTCGTACTAAGCGAATCGCCCTATCCCTTCTGCTTTGTGCGACCGGACTCTTTATTCTCAATCTATTCCTGCCCCCCACATTGGGTTCGCAAGCCCTTAAGTCCGTCGCCGAGGCGGCCATGGTGGGTGGCTTGGCTGACTGGTTTGCGGTCAGTGCGCTGTTTCACCGGATCCCCATTCCCTTTATCAGTCGACATACCGCGATTATCCCGCGTAATAAACAGCGTATCGCCGATAATTTAGGGGCATTTGTCGAAGAACGTTTCTTAAACGCTGAAGCCCTTTCACGCTTGGTCAAGCAGCACGATCTCTCACAAAAGATGGCCGATTGGCTTTCATTACCCGCTAACCAGCAACGTTTTGCACAAGCCTTAAAAACAGTGCTGCGCGGATTATTGACCGCCAGTCATGACGACGCAATTAACCGGTTCATTCGCCAAGCGGTAAACCGCGCGATTGATCAGGTGGATTTTCGACACAGTGCCATCATTTTACTGGAGAGCTTAACCCGTGAAAATCGCCACCAAGCAGTGCTTGATACCGTAATACGGCAAGTGGTTAAACTGCTGGAAAAACCAAAGACCCGCCAATTTGTCGCCAGCCAAATCAGTGCCTGGTTTCAGCGGGAATATCCGACTATTTCGCGTGTGGTCTCAAGCGAGTGGCTAGGAGAAAAAGGGGCGGTGAAAGTGGCACATTTGACTGACCAAATTTTAGTAGAGGTCGCGCGCGATCCGGACCATCAGCTACGCCGTGCGTTTAATCGGGCCGTGAGACTCTTTATTCATAGTCTGCAACGTGATCCTAAGATGACTGAACGTATGATGCGCATGAAGAATTGGTTAAAAGAAGATGAGCAATTCGCCCTCTATATTGGCCAGATTTGGCAGGATCTTCGTGGCTGGTTAAACAACGATTTAGATCACGAGGATTCACGTATTGGTACACAATTGCAACGGGCCGCCGGATGGATGGGAGAGACGCTAAGTCAGGATCCGCAACTCCGTCACGCGTTTAATCAACACATTGAACAGACTGTCCGCACGGTCGGTCCAGAGAGCGCGCGTTTATTAACGCGTCATATCAGCGACACCATTAAGGGTTGGGATGATAAACTGTTGGTGGAACAGATCGAGATGAATATTGGTAAGGATCTACAGTTTATTCGTATCAACGGTACGGTGGTGGGAGGATTAATTGGATTAGTGCTTTTTGCTCTGTCGCAATTGCCTTGGTTGATTCGGCTACTTTAATCCCCGCAGTAAAAAAAGCCCCGTGATGACGGGGCTTCGTTTTCACTATTTTCGTTTGATCAATAACACCAAACTTAACGCGAGAAACACGGCACTCGGCACGATAGCACCAAATACTGGCGGTAAACCTTTCACTAAGCTTAACTGACCAAAGATTTTATCTAATACATAAAAGACAAAACCAAAGCTTATGCCCGTTACTACACGCTGCCCCATAGAGACACTGCGTAAAGGACCAAAAATAAAGGAGAGCGCCATCAGCATCATCACCGCAACCGATAAAGGTTGTACAATTTTGCTCCACATGTTCAGACGATAAATAGCTGATTTCTGCCCAGTTTGGTCGAGATATTGAATATAGTCATGCAACCCACGAATCGATAACGAATCGGGATCCAGCGCCACCACTTGTAATTTATCGGGGGTTAACGCGGTTTTCCAAATACTGCTCACTTCTTGACTACCGGTGATCTGCTCGGGATTAGAGAGATTCGATTCATCAATTTGCGATAAATTCCACTCTTTACGATGCTTATCCCACTGAGCGCTTGCCGCATAACGAACACTTTCAAGCCGGCGTTGATCGTTAAAATGGTAGACCGTCACGCCGTTTAAATGACGCTCATCTTGTAATTTTTGGATAAAAATAAAATCATTACCATCCTTCGCCCATAACCCCCCCTGCGCCGCAAGTAGTGAACTGCCATCAATCTGTTCTGAACGGTAGTTATGCGCCAGTTGGTCGCCGGCGGGTGCTAAGAACTCACCGACTGCCATGGATAAAAAGACTAACGGGATAGCGGTTTTCATCACCGATGCAGCAACTTGTAAGCGCGTGAAACCCGCGGCTTGCATCACCACGAGCTCACTGCGTTGAGCCAAATTCCCTAAGCCTAATAAGGCGCCGAGTAATGCCGCCATCGGGAAAAATAGCTCTAAGTCAGTGGGAACGCTTAGCAGAGTGAAGTAACCCGCATCCCATACGCTATAAGCGCCTTTACCGGTTTTTCTTAACTGCTCGACGAATTTAATAATGCCGGACAACGATACTAACAAAAACAGTGTCGTCATAATGGTATTAAAGATTGTTTTACCGATATAGCGGTCTAATACGCCAAACATTATGCGACTCCTTTGCGGCTAATCTTCGCGCGTAGCCGACGGATAGGTAAAGTATCCCATGCGTTTAAGACTATCGCTAAGCCTAAATAGAGAATATTCACACCCCACATCCATATCGCCGGGTCTAACCTTCCTTTACTGGCATTGGTTCTAAACGAGCTCTGTATCAGGAAGAAAATAAGGTAAAGGAAGATAGCCGGTAGCATCGACAGTACCCGACCTTGACGAGGGTTCACCTCGCTTAGCGGTACGACCATAAGCGCCATGGCCAAGACCGAGAATATTAAGGTTAAGCGCCAATGTAATTCAGCCCTAAACTGCGGCGTATTACTCTGCCACAGCGTGGTAAACGAGGCCTCATCGGCATCATTGGGGTCAAGCACTGACTCTTTGTAGCCCACGTAAGCACGGTACTGGGTAAAGTCGGTGATCCTGAAATCACGCAGCATGGCTGTGCCTTCGAAGCGAGTACCGTTATCGAGAGAGATCACTTGGCTACCATCTTTTTGCTGCACCATATGTCCACGATCCGCTACCACTATGGAGGGCCGCGTGTTATTCCGTGGATGAAGCTGTGCCAAGAAGACGTCGCTAAAGTGATTGCCGCGAGCGTTATCAATAAATAGAACAAAACTTCCGTCACTCGAAGGACGGAACTGACCGGCAGCCAGTGCAGCACTCCCTGGATTCGCTTGCGCATTTTGCATAATTTGATCTTGATAGCGCGCCGACCAAGGACCCGCCCAAATCACATTTATCGCTGCAACGGCGGAAGTCAATAGCATTAAGATCAATGCCGCTTTGACCAATACACTTTTTCCTAATCCGCAGGCGTGCATCACGGCAATTTCGCTGTCCGTATACAGTTTACCTAACGTCATTAAGATGGCGAGAAAGAGGCTTAACGGTAGGATGAGCTGTGCCATTTCTGGTACACCCAAGCCTAAAAGCGTTAGAATCAAGTCTGCAGGGGTGTCACCGTCGACGGCAGCCCCTAAAATACGTACTAACTTCTGACAAAAGAAGATTAGTAACAGGATAAAGAGAATCGCTAATTGACTCTTAAGCGTCTCACGAACCAAATATCTGATTATTATCACGCTAAATACGCCTGTGAAAACTTGTCTTTTTGCAGGAAAGTCGATAATTTCAACGCTTGTTTGCCGGTTTTCTTCATCAACACATTTTTGCTGTTACAGTGTATCATACACCATAAGCATCAGTGGTGAGGGCTTCTGCTTACTCACCCTTCAATATAAACGACAATAGCATAAAGTTGAGCACTGACGGTCATTATACACTTAAGCCGTTATGTATGTTAATTAACTGTCAAGGTCGTTGTCTTTAAGATTCAGGAGAATACATGGAGTTCAGTGTAAAAAGCGGTAGCCCAGAGAAACAACGCAGTGCCTGCATCGTCGTTGGGGTTTTCGAACCTCGTCGGTTATCCCCGATCGCGGAACAACTAGATAAAATCAGCGATGGATACATCAGCGCGCTACTACGTCGTGGCGAGCTTGAAGGTAAAGTAGGTCAAACGCTACTCCTCCATCACGTTCCTAATGTACTTTCCGAGCGTATCTTATTGATCGGTTGTGGCAAAGAACGTGAGCTCGACGAACGCCAGTACAAACAAATTATTCAAAAGACCATCAGTACCTTGAATGAAACGGGTTCGATGGAAGCGGTATGCTTTTTAACCGAATTGCATGTCAAAGGCCGGAATAATTATTGGAAGGTGCGTCAAGCCGTTGAGACTGCGAAAGAGTCACTTTACTCTTTTGACCAATTAAAAAGTAACCGTATTGAGCCACGCCGCCCGCTGCGTAAATTGGTCTTCAACGTACCGACTCGCCGTGAATTAACCAGTGGTGAGCGCGCTATCCAGCATGGTTTAGCCATTGCGGCGGGTGTACAAGCCGCGAAAGACCTTGGCAACATGCCACCGAATATCTGTAACCCGGCTTACCTTGCCTCACAAGCCCGTCAATTAGCCGATGCGAACAGCAGCCATATCTCCACCCGTGTGATTGGCGAGCAGCAGATGAAAGAGTTGGGCATGAATGCCTATCTCGCGGTGGGTGCTGGATCGCACTTTGAATCCTTAATGTCGGTCATTGAGTATAAAGGCCACCCAGATGCTGACAGCCGCCCGATAGTGTTAGTCGGTAAAGGGTTAACCTTCGACTCCGGCGGTATTTCAATTAAGCCAGGCGAAGCCATGGATGAAATGAAATACGATATGTGTGGTGCGGCCACCGTTTATGGCGTGATGCGTATGGTGGCTGAGCTGAAGCTACCTCTGAATGTGGTGGGGATCCTAGCGGGTTGTGAAAATATGCCTGACGGACGCTCACTGCGCCCAGGGGATATTCTAACGACCATGTCGGGTCAAACCGTCGAAGTCTTAAATACCGATGCCGAAGGCCGCCTTGTCCTCTGCGATGTCCTGACCTATGTTGAACGCTTCGATCCTGAACTGGTCATCGATGTGGCGACCTTAACGGGGGCTTGTGTTGTGGCACTGGGCCATCATATCAGTGGTTTACTCTCTAACCATAACCCACTGGCTCATGAATTAGTGAGTGCATCCGAACAAGCGGGCGATCGTGCATGGCGTTTACCGCTGGCCGATGAGTACCAAGAACAGCTTGAGTCTAATTTTGCCGATATCGCCAACATCGGTGGACGGGCTGGCGGCGCAATCACCGCGGGCTGTTACCTATCGCGCTTTACGCGTAAGTATAATTGGGCGCATCTGGATATCGCGGGTACGGCATGGCGTTCAGGTAAGGCGAAAGGCGCCACCGGTCGACCGGTTCCTCTCCTTTCTCAGTTCTTACTGAATCGCGCAGGCTTGACCCCAGAAGAGTAATCCGTACCGACTAAAGTAAGGAGCCCTAACCGGGTTCCTTCTCTCATTCTTATGGTTAACAGGCTAATATGAAAAATGCGACGTTTTACCTGCTTCCTGCAGACTCTGCTGATCAGTCGCTTAGTGCAGCTGAAATAGCGGCCTGCGATCTCGCCGCGCAATTTTGGCGTGAAGGTAAACGAATCCTCATCGCCTGTATTGATGAAGCGCAAGCCTTACGTGTGGATGAAGCGCTCTGGCAACGTCCTGCAGAAGCGTTCGTTCCGCATAATTTAGCGGGTGAAGGACCTCGTCAGGGAGCACCGGTTGAGCTGGCTTGGCCACAGAAACGGGGAAGCAGCGCCCGCGACTTACTAATTAGTTTACTCCCCCACTTCGCAGACTTTGCCACCGGATTCTATGAAGTGGTAGACTTCGTCCCTGAAGATAACACCCTAAAACAACTGGCCCGTGATCGTTATAAAGCGTATCGCAGTGCTGGATTTCAATTGAATACTGTAACGGCAGCATCGGCATAATTCCTATGGAAAAAACATATAACCCGCAAGAGATCGAACAGCCGCTTTATGAGCACTGGGAAAAGCAAGGCTACTTCAAACCGCATGGCGACCTCAGTAAAGAGAGCTATTGCATCATGATCCCACCGCCGAATGTCACCGGCAGCTTACATATGGGGCATGCTTTCCAACAAACCATCATGGATACCCTAGTGCGCTACCAGCGTATGCAAGGTAAAAATACCTTATGGCAAGCAGGTACCGACCATGCTGGTATCGCAACCCAGATGGTCGTTGAGCGCAAGATCGCTGCAGAAGAAGGCAAAACCCGCCAAGATTATGGCCGTGATGCGTTCATTGATAAAATTTGGCAGTGGAAAGCGGAATCAGGGGGCAACATTACCAATCAGATGCGCCGTCTCGGTAACTCTGTCGATTGGGAACGTGAACGCTTCACCATGGATGATGGGCTTTCCAATGCAGTAAAAGAAGTCTTTGTTCGCCTGTACAACGAGAACCTGATTTACCGTGGTAAGCGCCTAGTCAACTGGGATCCTAAACTCCGTACAGCGATTTCTGACCTAGAGGTCGAAAACCGTGAATCGAAAGGTTCAATGTGGCATATCCGCTATCCGCTTGCCGATGGGGTAAAAACCGCGGATGGAAAAGACTATATTGTCGTCGCGACTACCCGTCCAGAAACCTTACTGGGTGATACGGGCGTTGCCGTTAACCCTGAAGATCCCCGTTATGCTGACTTGATCGGTAAAGAACTGGTTCTGCCATTGATAAACCGTCGCATCCCTATTCTCGGTGATGAGCATGCGGACATGACCAAAGGGACGGGTTGCGTGAAGATCACGCCTGCGCATGACTTTAATGACTATGAAGTGGGGCGTCGCCATAAGCTACCAATGATCAATATCTTGACCTTTGATGGCGATATTCGCCAACAGGCACAAGTATTTGATACTAATGGCGAAGAGTCTGATGCCTACTCGAGCGATATTCCTGCAGCCTTCGCTGGACTGGAGCGTTTCGCTGCACGGAAAGCCATCGTCGCGGCGGTTGAAGAGTTAGGGTTATTGGAAGAGATTAAGCCTCACGACTTAACGGTCCCTTATGGAGACCGCGGTGGCGTCGTCATTGAACCTATGCTGACTGACCAATGGTATGTCCGTACGGCACCCCTGGCAAAAGTCGCGGTTGAAGCGGTTGAAAATGGCGATATCCAATTTGTCCCAAAACAGTACGAAAATATGTACTACTCGTGGATGCGTGATATTCAAGACTGGTGTATCTCACGCCAGCTTTGGTGGGGGCATCGTATCCCAGCGTGGTACGACGAAAGTGGACATGTCTACGTAGGTCGTAACGAAGAAGAAGTTCGTCGCGAACATAACCTTGCCGACAACATCGTTCTGACCCAAGATGAAGACGTTCTCGATACTTGGTTCTCCTCAGGGCTGTGGACCTTCTCTACGTTAGGCTGGCCGGAAAACACCGACGCGCTGCGCACTTTCCACCCGACCAACGTTATCGTCAGTGGCTTCGACATTATTTTCTTCTGGATTGCTCGCATGATCATGCTGACCATGCACTTCATGAAAGATGAGCAAGGTAAGCCGCAAGTTCCGTTTAAAACCGTCTACATGACTGGCCTAATTCGTGATGAAGAAGGTCAAAAAATGTCTAAATCTAAAGGGAATGTTATCGATCCTTTAGATATGGTGGACGGTATTTCGTTGGAAGCGCTGCTTGAGAAACGTACCGGAAACATGATGCAGCCACAATTGGCTGAGAAAATCCGTAAACGTACTGAGAAGCAATTTCCGAACGGTATTGAGCCTTCAGGAACGGATGCCCTGCGCTTTACCTTAGCGGCGTTAGCCTCGACTGGGCGTGATATCAACTGGGATATGAAACGACTGGAAGGTTACCGTAACTTCTGTAATAAGTTATGGAATGCCAGCCGCTTTGTTCTGATGAATACCGAAGAGCAAGATTGTGGTTTCCAAGGTGGGGAACAAGTGCTTTCCCTTGCTGACCGTTGGATCCGTAGTGAGTTTAACCGTACGGTCAAAGCCTATCGCGAAGCGTTAGACACCTACCGTTTCGATATCGCCGCTAACTTGCTGTACGATTTCACCTGGAACCAATTCTGTGACTGGTATTTAGAGTTAACAAAACCGGTGATGAATAGCGGAACTGAAGCTGAGCTCCGAGGTACACGTAATACATTGGTGACCGTGCTCGAAGCCTTGTTACGCCTAGCACACCCGATCATTCCATTTATCACGGAAACCATCTGGCAGCGCGTCAAAGTGCTGAAAGGGATTACCGATGATACGCTGATGCTGCAAGCCTTCCCTGAATGGTCCGCTGAGAAAGAAGATGCTCAAGCGCAGAGCGATATCGAGTGGATTAAACAAGCGATCATTGCCGTACGTAACATCCGCGCTGAAATGAATATCTCGCCAAGTAAGCCGCTGGAGTTATTACTGCGTGGTGCAACGTCAGAAGTTGAACGTCGTGTGTCGGCGAACCTTAACTTCTTGAAGCGTTTAGCGAAGCTAGAGAGTATCACCCTGCTCAACGTTGAAGATAAAGCACCTGTTTCGGTCAATAAACTGGTTGAGGGTGCGGAGCTCTTAATCCCGATGGCTGGCTTGATCAATAAAGACGTTGAATTAGAGCGTCTGGCGAAAGAACTGGGTAAAGTCGACGTCGAGATCGAAAAAATCGCGACTAAGCTTGGAAATGAAGGATTTGTTGCGCGAGCGCCTGAAGCCGTTGTGGCCAAAGAGCGTGAGCGTTTAGCCGATTTAGAGCACTCTAAAGCGAAAATTATCGAGCAACAGGGCGTGATTGCAGCACTCTAATCGATAAATGACTCGTAAATAGCCGGGCATCGTCCCGGCTTTTCTTTGCTCGACCGCGATTCTACTGAGGCTTATGTATGGACCTTCGCAAACTCATCATTGATCACTATCCTGCCCTCACTCCTGAACTCCAGCGAGCAGCAGCTTTCGTCTTGGAAAATATCAATGATGTCGCATTGATCTCGATGCGGACGATTGCGCATAATGCCGATCTCAAACCCGCTACCCTGTCGCGATTAGCAAAAAAACTCGGCTACGAAGGCTGGGAAGCATTAAAAGCAGAATTTATCTATTCGTTAAAGCTAACGCGTAGCAGTTATGCTAGCCGAGCGGTGCGCTTACAGCAGAATTTACAACAAGAGTCGGCGTATGATGCCGTGTTCTCGACCCTTGGTAACTCGTTAGAAGATACACAAGCGTTGAATCAAGACGCTTTGCAGCGCGCTGTCGCATTACTGGACGATGCTCAGCAAGTCTATGTCTGCGGTTTTCGCGCCAGTTTCTCGATTGCTTGGTCAATCTATTATGTTTATCGGCTCTTTCAGCAGCGGGTAACCTTGATCGATAACCTTGCAAATAGTCAGCAAATCTTTACGCGTGAATTAACCGATCAGGACAGTGTGTTACTGGTCAGTTTTTCTCCTTATTCACGAGAAACGCTACAGATCCTAGAGACTGCCCAACAGGTGGGCGCCAAAATTGTTGCCATCACAGACTCTCCCTCCTCACCTCTGGCACAAGTCGCTGACTGTACGCTGCTCTTTTCGATCGACAGTGCTTCCTTCTTCCCCTCTGTGGTGTCAGGTATGGCAATCGCTGAGGCCTTATTGGCAAGCTTAGTCGCCAAACACGGTGAACCTGCAGTGCAGAGTATTGAGAAGTCAGAAAAATATTTATTCGATTCCGGCAGTTATATTGCGAACCGCTGAAATAAGGTTTTGAGAGTGGGTGGTTATCGCGCTTGAATCTTTGTGAAGTAAGGCGTCACTACTGTTAACACGACAGCTTGCCCTAAAAGGAGGAGAAGGAGTATCGACATGCATCATTTTGGAATGATCAGTCACCGCCCCCAATGACAAAGGTGAAAAAAACATCATCCCTCAACTTTTCTCAGCCTATTTTTGTCTTAATTCAACCTAAAGCCTCAATAAATACCCCTCTAGCCTCCAAATCCATGCATAACGCCTATTACTCCATTTTTAATGGTTTATTTCGGAGAGCCGATGCGCTCAATTTTTACTTTGGCATAGCTTTTGCTTATTAGAAGTATGCAAGCTCTCGTTAACACCCTTAAAGGAAATAGACATGTTTACGACCATCAAGAAAATAAGTGTAGGTTTAACATTACTCTCGACGTTATTCAGTGCCAGCGTGTTAGCGAAGGAGACGATTAATGTCGGCGTCGATACCGCTTTTGTTCCCTTTGAATTTAAACAAGCAGACAAATATGTAGGCTTTGATGTCGACCTGTGGGACGCGATTGCCAAAAAAATGGGCGTAGATTACCGTTTACAACCTATGGATTTCTCTGGACTGATTCCGGGTCTACAGTCTCGTAATTTGGATGTTGCGATGGCAGGGATCACTATTACCCCAGTGCGTGCTCAAGCCGTCGATTTTAGTGCGCCCTATTATGATGCTGACTTACTGATGGCGGTTAAAAGCAGTGCAACGGGTATCACTAAATTTAGTGATTTAGCCGGTAAAAAAGTGGGACTGAAACAGGGAACCTCTGGGGCAACCTATATGAAAGCCCATGTTAAGGCCGATTATGTTGAGTTCCCAAATATTGATAATGCTTATCTTGATTTACAAGCAGGAAATATCGATGCGGTGGTTCATGATTCCCCTAACGTAATGTATTACATCAAGGTATCAGGAAATGGCAACATCAAAGCCACCGGCCAGGATGATAGCGTCTTACCTCAACAATATGGTTTCGCCTTACAGAAAAATAGCCCTTATACCGCGCAAGTGAATAAAGCGCTCGCCGCACTTAAAGCGGATGGTACTTACGCGAAAATTTATAAAAAGTGGTTTGATAAAGCGCCTAAGTAGTATTGTTGGCCAGCGATCCTGGCCAACCTTTTTGATATTGTTGACGGACACCGCTTATGAATTTTGATGTTACTTATGTGTGGCAAGCTATCCCCATTCTATTACAGGGACTTAAACTTACCCTTTTTATCTCTTTAGTCGGTCTATGTGGTGGCTTTATCATCGGCCTTATTGCAGGTATTGCGCGCGCTTTAGGCGGCCGTATCAGTAAAACCCTTTCACTGATTTTCGTCGAATTGATCCGTGGCACCCCAATCATGGTGCAAGTCATGTTTATCTATTTCGCACTGCCGCTGCTGCTACCAATCAGAATTGAACCCATCACCGCAGCGGTCGTTACCATTATGATTAACTCTGGTGCGTATATCGCTGAAATTACTCGTGGCGCAATCCTTTCCATCAATAAAGGCTTTAAAGAAGCAGGCTTAGCCATGGGCCTTTCCTCCCGGACAACACTGTGGCACATCATCATGCCCTTAGCTCTGCGCAGGATGATCCCGGCCTTAGGCAACCAATGGATTATCAGTATCAAAGATACTTCGTTATTTATTGTTATTGGCGTCGCAGAACTCACCCGAGAAGGGCAAGAAATTATTGCCGGTAACTTTCGCGCCTTAGAAGTGTGGACAGCCGTCGCCGCACTCTATTTGGTGGTGACACTCTGTTTAAGTTTCTTACTGAAAGTTCTAGAGAAAAGGATGCATATCTTATGAATATGGTGGAATTTCAAAACGTCTCTAAGCAATTCGGTAAAACTGAAGTCTTGCATGATATCTCTCTACAAATAGAAAGTGGAGAAGTTGTCGTCATTATCGGTCCTTCCGGATCCGGTAAATCGACGCTACTACGCTGTATCAATAAACTGGAAGAGATTAGCTCCGGCACCCTGATCGTCGCCGGAATGCATATGACTGACCCACACCTTAATGAGTGTGATATTCGCCGCGAAGCAGGGATGGTTTTTCAGCAATTTCATCTATTCCCTCACCTTACCGCGTTAGAGAATGTCATGTTTGGTCCTTTACGTGTTCGCCACAGCAGTAAAAGCGAAGCAAAACGCCTAGCGCTTGAATTGCTTGAACGGGTGGGATTGAGCAGTCGCGCGCATCACTACCCTGCTGAGCTTTCAGGGGGACAACAACAACGTGTTGCCATTGCTCGAGCCTTAGCGATAAAACCCAAAATGATGCTGTTTGATGAACCGACTTCTGCGCTCGATCCAGAACTGAGGCATGAGGTCTTACAAGTGATGCAGTCTCTCGCCGAAGAAGGGATGACTATGGTCATAGTGACACACGAGATTGGTTTTGCCCGCGATGTGGCCTCTCGCTTAATTTTTATTGATGGTGGCACCATTGCAGAAGATGGCTTACCGCAACAACTGCTAAACGAAGGACAAGGTTGTGAGCGACTGCAGACGTTTTTGAAACATGTCTCTTAATCTTGATCGCCACGATGCCAACCCATCGTGGCGATCTCTTCACTACAGGTAGATAGGGCATCCACTGTGAAAACGTAATTCAGGGTCTGGGGACGTAATCAATATAGCCTCGGCTCGACCTATCGCTTGCACCCGTGCTGAGATATCGAAATCGGCGATCTGCTGGGCTAAGTGCAGATAGTCTTGATAATGGCGTGCTTCAGAGCGGAGTAGCGAGGTATAAAACTTTTCTAACTCCGGGTCTAAATAAGGAGCCAACGCTGCAAAGCGTTCGCATGACCGCGCTTCAATGTAGGCACCACAAATGAGTTTATCCACCAGCGTCATCGGCTCGTGAGTGGTCACCTCACGCATTAGCGATTTTGCATAGCGACTGGCGGTCATCTTTTGGTAGGCGATCCCCCGCTGCTGCATAATTTCCCATACTTGGTAAAAGTGATGTAGCTCTTCTTTGATCAATAACATCATCTTTTCCACCAGCTCCCCTGCCCACGCGTAGTCAGTGGCGGTGGTGACCGGGCGACTCAGCCCCTTGTGCGCACGGATAAAATCAGGATCGGGCATCTCACGGTAAACGAACGCTTCATAGGGTTTGAGCCAATCGAGAATCGCTTCGCCACTGGGTTTATCCGCCACATATTTGCGGATGAGCCATGTTGCAGTGAGAGCCGCTTTGAGTTCACAGACGAGATGATCCGTTAAGAGCAGCGGTAAATTTTCCGGTTTACGCGCTTCAATGATCCAAGCTTCTGGGGTCTGACAGTAGAGGAAATGTTGAATCGGTTGCAGTAAGGTTTGGGTATTCATAGCATCTTGTTAGCCGAGAAAAACACAGCAGACCCTGCTGCTGTGTTCAAGTCATTAATGGCGAACACCATTATCGTCTTCGTCGATAGCGTCGTGTTCACCATCTTCTTCGTCTTGCGCATCAGGATCTTCGAAGTAAGTGCCCCAACCGTCGTAATCAACATTATGCTTACCGGCAATCGAGACAAGCTGTACAACTTGCGCATCGATCAATTCAGGGTTTAACGCTGATTCGCTGATAATATCCACACACATGACTGTGGTGCCATCTTCAAGTTCTAACTCTTCAGGCTCGGTCACTTCGTAACCCGCTTTAAATGCGTCGACTGCGGCTTTCTCAAGTGCGTCAAAGCTATCACATGAAAAGTGATGTTCAATGGTATAAAGCGCATCTGGATCGCTGCCGTCTTCCAGTAACTCTTCGATAATCGCTAACGTTTCTTCACGTTGCTCTGCTAATAATTCTTCACTGGACATACAAAACCTCTTTCGCTACACGCTGGAATAATCATGCTATTTTCCCACACACCGCGCTTTGGCACTACTCCCTAAACCGATAATCATCGAAATAAGTTGAAAGTGAATTCTTAGTCATATAAATTGAATATCAATTCAATATTAGGGAGTTCGTCATGTCTTCACTGTACCAGCGGTCGATTCTACGATTGCTCGATTGTTCCCAGCAAGAGTTAGCGCAACTTCTGATACTTGCCGCAGACTTAAAACGCGCAAAAAAGCAGGGAACCGAGCAACGCTATCTAGACGGTAAAAATATCGCGCTGATCTTTGAGAAAGACTCGACGCGTACCCGCTGCTCTTTTGAAGTCGCCGCTTACGATCAAGGTGCCCGGGTCACCTATCTTGGTGCAAGTGGCAGCCAGATTGGCCATAAAGAATCGATTAAAGATTCGGCACGAGTGCTGGGAAGAATGTATGACGGTATCCAGTATCGTGGATATGGACAATCTATTGTTGAAACTCTCGCTGACTATGCACAAGTCCCTGTTTGGAATGGCCTAACCACCGAGTTTCATCCCACTCAATTACTGGCCGATTTACTCACGATGCAAGAACATTTACCGGATACGCCATGGAATAAGATAAAACTGGCCTATCTCGGTGATGCACAAAACAATATGGGTAATACCTTATTGGAAGCCGCTGCACTAACGGGTTTACAGTTAGTAATGGTCGCACCTAAAGCCTGTTGGCCAGAAGCAGATTTAGTGGCAGAGTGTCAAACCTTGGCCTCACAACATGGCGGCTCAATTACCTTGACGGAAAATGTGGAAGAAGGTGTAAACGGCGCTGATTTCCTTTATACCGACGTTTGGGTCTCCATGGGAGAACCGAAAGCAGTCTGGGAAGAACGTATTGCACTATTGCGCGATTATCAAGTGAATCAGCAGGTGATTACCGCAACGGGCAATCCTCAGGTTAAGTTCCTACACTGCTTACCCGCATTCCACGATACCGAAACAGTGGTAGGTAAACAAATTGCCGAACAATACGATTTACCTCAAGGCATCGAGGTCACTGATGAGGTGTTCGAATCGGCACACAGTATTGTGTTTGATCAAGCCGAAAACCGGATGCACAGCATCAAAGCATTGATGGTAGCAACCTTAAGCGATCAGCACTAAACTCTGACGCCGAGTAAGAATGGCCTCATTTTAAGAGGCTATTCTTCTCCCTCACGATTAATAGCCGATTCCCCTCCCCCCTCTTTAATTTCGCTGTACACGCTGCGCAGAAATCCGGGTAATGACTCCAATTTATTGATAGTGCTTTATCGTGAGGTAGTACCCGATGACCTTATCATGCAACTCCACCGACT
>NZ_JABBFR010000029.1 GCF_018494065.1 Rosenbergiella gaditana
GCCTGACGCCGGAAGAGTCAGAGAAGAGATATCATTTTTACTGTAAAACCGTGGCCAATATTACTTGACCACTACATGTAGAGCCAAATGTCCAGCACCATGCGGGGCTCCCCCCATAAAGAAAACGGCAGGAAAAATTCCTGCCGGGGTACGCTAACATCCGGTTATTCGTGCAGCAACTTGCGGGCCAATGCCGGAATGTAAGCTGACCGCGCAAGATATGGTTAAATGCAGTCAGTAACATAACCTGTAGCCCTGCAGGGTTATGTTGCCCGTCAAACCCTGGTGGCATATAAGGCAAAAGCAGGCGTGCACGCCGATAAGATAGCAAGCCGTTACCGAAATACCGGAACGGTTCCTGATTCAGTACGGCGATCCCCCGCATCTTTTAACTTTCTGCCCAGCTCAGTTATGCGTTGTTCACCCCGTTCCAACGCCTGCGCGCTGGTATGCACAGAGTAATGCCCAAGGTGAAGCGGGTACGAATGAGGAACGGCTGAACCCAGCACGAATACTGCGTCCTCCTGACCCGATGCCTGCAGGGTTACGGGTGCCTCACTGGTATCGAAACTCACCATTTCACCCGCCTGGATAACACCTCCGGCATCCAGCTCTCCGCTGGCAAGCGCGAGCCATCCGACAGTGTGCCCAACGGGTGGGTTATAGGTCCAGTGCTCTCCGGCCTTTAACGTGACCAGCAGATAGTTAACCCCTTCCGGCGCGGGGACCGGACTCTGCACGCCCTGATAATGGCCGAGAATGACATGGAAAGGTTGCCCTTCATTATCACCCACCGACTCGATATAGCGACTTTCTGGCTCACTATTTTCGAGTTCTTCAGGCAGGGCAATCCATAGCTGGAATCCCTGAATACGAGGTACTTCTTCGGCAGTCAGCTCTTTGCCATGCCAGACCCCTCCTCCAGCCCGCATCCATTCGACACCGCCATAACCCAACGTTCCCTGACCGTTGTCCGGATCGCTGTAACGTACCCTGCCTTTAGTAAACACCGTTACGGTGGCAATACCCGAATGCGGATGCAGAGGCATATCTGACATCGCATGAATGGCATTACCACTGACGTCAAAGATATCAAGGAACACGAAAGGTTTGAGCATCTGACCCAGATCGGAAGGGCTCATCAGGCGGATAATAGGTCCGTGGCCTGTGCTTCCCCGCGTTTGCTCCGCAATTCGCCGGGGCAAATTATTATCCGGGTGTGTTGACGAGGTTAGGGTCATAGTTTCGACTCCCTTAAATTCACGCGCATCTGGCTGGAACGATTAAGTGGCAGAATGGTGGTACGATTGAGCCACGCAATACCCGCCGTGATCAGCAGCAACACGATGGCCGGTAAGGGGCTGCCGCCAATAACGAACAGATGGGTCAGAACAGCAAATACCATAGTGACCGCCAGCAACAACCCACCCAGCCCTGCGATGGCAGGTATCAGCAGGGCTATAGCCGCGCTGACTTCGACCAGCCCCGTTACGATACGGAACCACTGGCCCAGGCCAACATGCTCAAAAATCTCAACCATCATAGGCACGCCCGCAAGCTTGGCACCGCCCGCAGCGAGAAATGCCACTGCTGCGAATATTCTCAGGCTCCAGGATACCGCGCTAACTGTGCGGGACGCTCCTGAGGATGTTGTTACAGAACTCTTCTTCATTTCATGCATCTCTCTTTAAGGTTTCAGCAATCAGGCCGTAAGCCTGCCGATTTCAGACTGCGCGCTGTCGAGAGCAGCTTTAACGCTTTCTTCTCCCAGGGCGAGGCCTTCGGCGCGGATAAACGTAATATCAGTGATGCCGAGGAAGCTGAAAAATCCCTGCAGATAGCTTTCCTGGTGCTCGAGAAAGGCGGCGGGCGAACCTTCCCCGTACAGACCACCGCGTGTGGAAGCCACGATCACGCGCTTACCTACAGCCAGCCCCTCAGCGCCGTTTTCCGTGTAGCGGAAGGTTTTTCCCGCCACCGAAAGCCGGTCAAGCCAAGCTTTGAGCTGTGAGGGAAGAGAAAAGTTGTACATGGGGGCACCGATAACAATGACGTCGGCCGTCAGGAATTCGTTCAGGACGCTGGCGTTTCTGGCGGTATCCTCTTTTGCCACGTCACTCTGCGGCTCTACACCCTGAAACGCGAGAAATTCAGCGGTGGAAAGATGGCCAATGGGCTCGTCGGCCAGATCTCTCTGGATGATGTCAACGTCGCCATGACGTTCGCTCAGTTGTCTGATGATGGACGCCGTAAGCTGACGGCTGACGGATTGTTCGTTCAGAATGCTGGAATCGATATGAAGGATCTTCATCGTTAGCCTGCCTTAGTATAGTATTGTGACTGAGGCTAATAATGTAACCACTATCGTTCATTACAGGCAATAAGGCACATACAGGTAACCCGGTATCATAAATATGACTGACCCATCTCATGATTTACACAATGTAGACTGCCCGAAAATCAGTCAGGTGCTGGCCCGTGTCGGAGAGAAGTGGAGCATACTGATCATCATGCTCCTCGCAAACGGACCGCATCGTTTCAGCGAAATCAAGCGTGCCATCAATGGAATATCACAAAGAATGCTTACCCTCTGCCTGAAAGGTCTCGAGCGGGACGGCCTGATCAAACGTACGGTTATCGCCGTGATGCCGCCACACGTGGAATATGAACTGACCCCGCTTGGTCATTCACTGACTGAGCCGGTCATTGGGCTGGGAATATGGGCAGGCAGGCACATCGCTGATATTGATGCGGCCAGAGAAGTGTTCGACGCCCGAGAAGCAACTCGGGGCAGTCCTGCCTCATTAGGTAAGTAAGTCTCGCAGTGCGCTGCTAACGCTTTTCTTCCGCTCCCTGTATTGCCAGTGCCCATTCTGTCAGCGCAACAAACACGGGTTTAAGGGCAAGGGCATTTTCGGTGAGGGCATACTCCACTCTTGGCGGAATTTCTGCATAGGATGTCCGGGTGATGAGCCGATCGGCTTCCAGCGCCCGGAGCTGGGCGGTCAGCATATGTTGCGTAATGCCGGATAGTGCCTTACGGACTTCGCCAAATCGTAACGGACCGGAAAGCAGTATCCACAGGATCTCGATTTTCCATTTTCCCATCAGCATGCTTAAGGCCTGTCGAAATTCATTCAGTTCGGTTTCTGTGGGTGCACATGGCTTGTCATCAGGCACATGAGTATTATTTTTCATACCGGTATGATTTTTCATCCTACTTGTCTCATCTTATAAAACAGCTGATATTAATACTAACAAAACAGTTGTTCCCCATACTAACACAGGACAAGAGGCCTCTCTTATTATGACTGAAAAAACCATCGTTGTGCTGGGTGCTACCGGACAGCAGGGAGGCGCTGTGACCCGCGCGCTTATCACCGACGGACGCTGGCGGATACGTGCGCTTTCCAGAAACCCCGACTCCGACACGGCACGCCGGCTGGCTGCCAGGGGCGTCGAGGTCGTTGCAGCGGACATAGACAAGCCCGACTCAGTGCGTCAGGCCTTCAAAGGCGCATACGGTGTTTATTCAGTACAGGCCTCTGAAGGAGGCGGTGAGCTGGAAACCCGCAGAGGCATTTCAGTCGCTGACAGCGCGCGTGCTGCCGGCGTTGAACATCTCATCTATGCTTCTGTCGGCGGTGCTGACCGTCAGTCACGCGTGCCTCACTTCGAAAGCAAATGGCGCGTCGAGGCACATATCCGTCAGGCGGGCATTCCTGCAACCATCGTGCGACCGGTGTTCTTTATGGACAACTTCCTCAAATCAAGTATGCGTGCCGTACTGATTGCCCTGCTGCGTAGCTATGTGCCGGGAGAAAAACCGTTGCAGATGATTGCAACAGCCGACATCGGCAAGTACGTGGCGCAGGCCTTCGCCAGTCCAGGCGATTTTATCGGCAGGGATGAAGAAATCGCAGGCGACGCGCTGACACGCGCGCAGATCGTCGCAACGTTCAGATCTCACGGCTGGCAGGCCGGACTTCCCTTCCCGGTTCCCCGACTGCTGCTGCGGCCGCTTCCCTATGATATCCGGAGAATGTTCGAGTGGTTCGGCGAAACCGGTTACGAGGCAGACATTCCTGCACTGAGGACAAGACAGCCAGACCTGCTGACTCTGGCAGGCTGGATTGCGGCACAGAATAAAACATAACCGAGACAAGGAAGAATCTGAGGTCGGGATGCCTAATATCTGAATCCCTGCCGTCATCTGGTTCATGTCATCAGCCTGCCCGGTGGGATTGTACGAGGCGAGTTGCTCTTCATAAGCGGGACGTCATCACCCACCTGGCGTTCGTGCGGCCCACTGCGGTTCCACACCTTCATCACGGGCTCACCATTAAGTGCCCGAGACCCACTGTATGTGAAAACTCTTTTTTATGCTGACGAATTTAACCTCGCAGAATAATCGCTTCTCCAGGCATAAATAAGTTTCGCATCAAGAATAATTTTCATTATCATTACTGCCAGTGACTATAACATAATTGAAGTAAACGATTTCAGTAAAGGAATGTGTCAGATGAAAAGAATCCTCTGCGCGGCAGGAATGCTGTGCGCCTCGGTCATCCCCGCTTTCGCGACGACCTACCCGGTGACGATTGATAACTGCGGGTATAAACTCACTTTCACAAAAGCGCCTGAGCGTGTTGTCGCCTTGGGTCAGAACACCGCCGAAATTCTGCTGCTGTTAGGTTTACAGGATAAGATCATCGCGAGCGCATTCTGGCCATCGAAAGTCCTGCCGGAACTGGCTGAAAAAAATGCCAAAGTTAAAACCCTAACGGTAGAAATTCCAACGCTCGAATCTATCCTGGCCCAGGATCCTGATTTTGTCCCCGCACAATTACCCCTGTTGCTGGGGCCGGAAAGTAAAGTAGCGAAAAGAGCAGATTTCGATGCCGTCGGCGTAAATAGCTATATGTCTCCGGGCATGTGTGCGACCCAAAAAGACACGGGTGATATGTATGGCAGTCGCCAGAAGCTGTGGGACATGACTTTTCTGTATAAAGAAATTGAGGATCTCGCCACTATTTTCAACGTTGAGGATCGCGGGCAGGCGCTCATCACCGACTTCAAAAATCGGGAAGCAGGACTGCGTAAGGAATTCAGTAAAAATCATAAAGATCTCGCTTTTGTCTTCTGGTTTTCCAGCGCATCGCCTGCCGCAGATGCGTATGTTGGCGGCAAAAACAGCGCCTCCGGTTTTATCGCCAACGTGTTAGGTGGTCATAACGCCATCACATCGGAAACTGAATGGCCGACCGTGGGCTGGGAAAGCATTATTGCTGCAAACCCAGATGTGATTGTGGTTTCAAACCTCGACCGTAACCGCTGGGCGCTTGATAACGCTCAGGAAAAAATCAAATTTCTCAAAAGCGATCCTGCCATCAGCCAACTGGACGCCGTGCGAAAAAATCATATTGTTGTGATGGATGGGCAGGCGATGAACCCGACGATCCGTACCCTTTACGGCGCTGAACAAATTGCCGGGCAGCTCAAAAAAAAGGGGCTGAATGAATGACCTCAGCAGTTCACCCCACACGACAGAGGGTTATCCTGACCACGTCGTGTGTTCTCTCAGTGCTAATTTTAGTGCTGGTGATTGCCTTTGGAGTCAGCGTCGGCGAGCTATCTATCCCGATGAGCAGCGTGTTTCAGGCTATCGGGAATAAAACCGGGATGACCGATATCCCGCTGAGTCGCATTTATGAAAGCGTCATCTGGGATTTTCGTCTGAGCAGAGCCCTGGTTGCTGCCTGCTGTGGTGCCGGACTAGCAATCTGTGGTGCGGTACTGCAAAGCCTGCTGAAAAATGCCTTGGCAGAGCCTTATGTGCTGGGTGTTTCAGCCGGAGCTTCAACCGGCGCGGTGTCTGTGGTCGTGCTCGGCATCGGCACCGGGTCAATCTCCCTTTCCATGGGAGCCTTTGCCGGGGCCTTCTCGGCCTTTGCCTTTGTGACCTTTCTCAGCAACGGCGCGCGCGGCGGCAACGATCGCACCATTCTGGCTGGCGTAGCCGCCTCGCAGCTCTTCAACGCGATCACGGCTTACACTATCAGTACGTCCGCCAGCGCGCAGCAGGCACGCGACGTGATGTTTTGGTTGCTGGGAAGCTTTAGCGGAGTAAGGTGGCCGGAGTTTCAGTTAGTGCTGGTCATCGTCATGCTGGGTTTAGCTGTCTGCCTCTACTATTCCCGCGCTCTGGACGCGTTTACATTTGGTGACGATGCTGCGGCCTCGCTGGGTATCTCGGTCCCCCGGGTTCGGCTTGTCCTGTTCACCATCACCGCACTTATCACCGCAACCATTGTCAGTATGGCGGGTTCCATTGGCTTTGTCGGTTTGGTTGTTCCCCACGTTATGCGATTCTTCTTTGGCCCCTTGCATCGGGTCTTACTGATTGCCAGCGCGTTAGCGGGCGCCATCCTGATGGTGCTGGCGGACATTGCCTCCCGACTCCTGATTGCTCCGCAAAGCTTGCCTGTCGGCGTTGTCACTGCATTAGTTGGCGTGCCGTTCTTTGCCATTATTATCTACCGTTCGAGGAGTAAGTGATGAGTATCAGCGCTGAAAACGTGACCTGGAAGGTAGGGAAAAAAATCATCGTCAACGACGTTTCTCTTAGGGTTAACCCTGGCGAAACCGTGGGTCTGCTTGGCCCGAATGGTTCGGGGAAATCATCACTGTTGCGCCTCCTGGCAGGATTACGCCGCCCTCACTCCGGATCTGTCGCGCTGGATGGAAAGGACATCTCTCAGATTGCCAAAAAGCAACTGGCTCGCCGCATTGCCTTCGTAGAGCAACACGGGATGACGGAAGCGAATATGCGCGTCCGGGATGTCGTAAAACTGGGTCGCATCCCCCACCACTCACCCTTTTCTAACTGGAACACCCACGATGATGAAACCGTCAATGGTGCGCTGGAAAGGGTGGGTATGCTTGATCGCAGCGATCAGGGCTGGCAGAGTCTGTCCGGAGGCGAGCGCCAGCGCGTACACATCGCCAGAGCACTGGCGCAGTCACCCACCGAAATTCTGCTGGATGAACCGACAAATCATCTGGATATTCACCACCAGTTACAGCTGATGAAATTGATCAGCGAATTACCGGTGACCAGCCTTGTAGCTATCCACGATCTCAACCATGCGTCCATGTTTTGCGATGCACTGATTGTTATGCAACAAGGCGAAGTCGTTGCCAGAGGAACACCGGAGAAGATATTGACAGAGTCACTTCTGTGGGATGTTTTTCGGGTTGAAACCAGAATTGATATCTCGCCGTATCATGGCAAAAAGCACATTCATTACGTTTTGTGAAATCAGATCTTTTTTGACTTATATGCGGCCTGGGAAATTTCAGGTCGCTCGTTTTTTTAGCTCACTGTTTGAAATAATAACTATTGGCTTTAATTCATTCCTACTCACTCTTTTAATCAGCACTGTTCAGTCTTGGGGATAATTGCAGAGAGGATAGGGCGTGATAATTTTTAACTTCACATAAAACTGATGTTCAAGGGATAATATGTGCATATTAGGAATAATTAAAAAGTCAAACACTTAACTTATAATGGAGGTATTCATACTACAATTTTTCTGCTTCTACGCGCCAGCATACTTTCGTAATAATCCGACCTCATTTGTCGAACACTGTTCGATTATCAGCTCCGCCACCTTAAGTGCATGCGCGCGCCTGATGGGATCATCTGTCACATACAGAAAAGTCAGCTCGCGATGGATAGCCACTGCTTCACCGAGCGGCCAGCAGACCAACTCCCCGCGTTGAATATAGGGAGACATCAGACGTAACGACTCCAGCGCCATCCCCACGCCGTCCAAAAGCGCTGAAATGATATGAGAGGCGCGGTTGAACTGCAGTCGCTTGCTTTCCGGAGCTGACAGATTGTTGAGTTTCAGCCAGTGCTCCCATCTGACAGTTGCTGTTTCGTTGATCAGTAAAGGCACCGTTATATTCTCCCCGGATATCCACACTCTCTCAGCAATTTCCGGGGTGTAGACCGGTATAAAAACATCCGGCCCTAGGCTGACCAGTTCCGCCTGCCCTGCTGCTTCATGACCATACAAAACCGCAATATCGTAGTTTTTGTAAGCCACGTAATCAGGATTCTCATCGGAAACCAGCTGCAGGTCAGAAGCATCAAGCGACATAAGTTCCTGTACTACCGGCATAATAAGCGCAGCAATGGCAGGCGGAGAACTGATGGATAGAGGTTTAACCTTCTGATGACGTAGCATATTAAGTCCGTTTCGCATGTATCTGAATCCGGTCTCAATTTCGCGCAGCAAATAAATGCCTTCCGGGCTGAGCGTGACGCTGTTGCCCGTCCGCAAAAACAGTTTGACGCCTAGGCGCTCCTCAAGTTTCCGGACGGACTGGCTTACCGCACTGGTTGTCAGAGAAAGATTTTCTGCTGCCCGGCGAAAAGACTGGTAACGACCAGCTTCAGCAAAGACTTCAAGGCTGTTGAGATGTACGGGAAATCGTGTCACAGGTTTATCCAGTTTGAATGAAGTTATTCTAGCAACGGGTCAGCCCTGACCGTTCAGTCGCTTACCCTCCTTGCAGAGTCAGGCATGTCATAACATTGGGATTGATACTATAACAGATCCCAGGTTAAGCAGAAATAAACCTGGGAGTTAATTCTTATCGTTATACACCCTAATCCTAAGGGACTAGATTAGCGTTATCTGTTTGAGAGGAGTACAGGACCTTGAAAAATAATATATCGCTAAAATCAGGAATTACGCAGTTTTCGACGGTTAATTCCCTGCTGGTCGGACTGTATGACGGCTTATTTCCGGTAAGTCACATTTGCAGCCATGGTAATTTCGGGATCGGGTGCCCGGATACTATGGAGGGGGAAATGCTGATAAATAACGGAGAATGTTATGTCGCGCCGGCAGACCGGCAGCCACGGCTGATGGGGCAGGATGAAAAGGTCGCCTTTGCACAGATGGCCTGGTTTGAACCCTCCATCTACTTTCCTGTCACGCACATCAAAGATAAAGAAAGACTGACAGAGATTCTGCTTGAGCAGGCTCAAACGTCCAATCTCTTTATCGGATTTCGCCTTACAGGCACCTTTAGTGCAGTCAAAATCCGACAACCTCCGTCAGGCCTGACACCTCCCTATCCTCCACTCGTGGAAGTGCTTAAGGAGCAAACCGAAGTCACTCATTCCGACATGCGTGGCACAATTCTTGGCTTCTGGACGCCTCCTCAATACCAAGGAACTTCAGTTGCGGGCATCCACATACACTTTCTAGATGAAGAGAAACTCTGCGGTGGCCATGTAATGGATATTGAGATTGAACAGGGTCAGCTGGAAATTCAGCTTTATCACCGGTTCGATTTACATCTGCCGACGGACAGCGTGTTTCTTGATGCCGATCTTAACTATGAAAACGCGGACGAACATATCAGGACCGCAGAAGGATGAATACCCTCTGCCCGGCGTATTGCAACCGCGTCTTCGATATACGTATATAAAAATTTGGAGTAACAATGACTAATGTCCGTAAAACAGAGAAAAATGAAAATATCAGGGTTGCCGTCATCACGGGGGGTGCTGGGGGCATTGGCAGCGCTGTCGCTGAAAAGCTTTCAGCATCCGGCATCCATACCGTTATTGCCGACCTGAATATGGAGTCAGCAAGGCAGGTCGCCGCTGAACTCAAGGACCGGGGTTATACGGCCACGCCGCACCAGCTTGATGCCGGAAACAGCGAAAGCATTGCAGCCTTTTTTGCAGAGATTGAAACGCAATTTGGCCGTTGCGATTACCTGATTAATAATGCCGGTATGGCCAAGCTTCTTCCGTTTGAAGATTTTCCGGTAGATACATGGCAAACCACTCTTGATATCAACGTGACTGGCCCCTTCCTTCTTGCTCAACATGCTGCAGAGCTGATGAAACGCAACGGCTGGGGGAGGATCATCAATATTGCGTCCACAAGCGGTATCCGCGCCGGTGTGGGGCGAGTCGGCTATGGGACCTCTAAGACGGCACTTATTGGCCTGACGCGTCAGTTGGCTGTCGAACTCGCCGCTTACGGGATTACGGCAAATACCGTTGCTCCGGGGCCTATACAGACAGCCCTGGCCGGTAATCATTCTTCTTCTGCGAAGGAGGCCTATCTTCGGCAGGTCCCCATGAAACGATACGGTACTTCCGCCGAAGTTGCCTCCGCTGTCGCATTTTTTGCATCCGAAGAGGCTCGTTACGTAACGGGTCAGTTGCTTGCCGTCGACGGCGGCTTTATCGCAGCAGGTATCCTGGAGGCATAAGCCGGCAGGTATTTTCTAAGCGCTCACGTCTTAAAAAGGATTAAGTTCATGAAAAATCGTCTTGAAGGTAAAGTTGCTATTGTTTTTGGAGCAGGTGGCCCTGCAGGTGAAATGAGTAACGGCCGCGCTGCAGCTATCGCCTATGCCCGGGCGGGAGCTGCAGTTATCGCCACAGACAGGTTGGCTGAGGCCGCAGAAGAAACCGCGGCCATGATCCGTAGTGAAGGTTATCCGTCCATTTCTATTGAAGCTGACGTGACTAGCACGGATGCCGTCACGCAGGCCGTGAAGGCTGGCATTGAACATTTTGGCCACCTGGATATTCTCCACAATAACGTGGGGATAGCCCCCGCAGGCAGCCCAATTGAACTGGATGACGATGCTTTCCAGAGGGTAATGGATGTGAATGTCGGCTCGGTACACCGTACAGTCCGGGCCGTACTACCGCATTTCCTGTCGCAGGGTAGCGGGGCTATTGTGAATGTTTCGTCTCTCGCGGCAATTCGCTGGACAGGTTACTCCTATTTTTCTTACTACGCATCGAAGGCAGCGGTCAATCAGGCGACGGTGGCGATTGCTTTGCAGTATGCAGACCAGGGTATACGTGCCAACGTAATCATGCCCGGTGTGATAGATACCCCACTGGTTTACAAACAGATTGCGGATCAGTACTCCTCAGTCAAGGAAATGGTCAAAGCACGCAGTCATGCAGTCCCTATGCGCAAAACAGGTTCCCCGTGGGATATTGCCAGTACGGCAGTTTTTCTTGCCTCTGAAGAAGCGGGATTTATCACCGGGGTATGTCTGCCCGTTGACGGTGGCCACTCTTGCGCCATGCCGGGGCTCAGATAGCCTGTAATGAGATTTTTAGACTTCCATCAGCCTGGAGGACAGGAATTCAATAAAGCGCTGTGTCTTGGCCGGCGTAAGGCGAGTTTCGGTGACGGCATAAATGCTCACAGTTGACCCTGTCCACTCAGGAAGAACGCGCCGCAACCGGCCGGAAGCAAGATCATCGGCGACAATCTTCTCGGGAAGCAGTGCGATACCTTGATGTTTGAGGGCGAGAGTACGGATCATCCCAACGCTGTTGAGCGTGAACCTGCCACGAACGCCCACCTCGACCTCTACCTTGTTCATCTTTTGCTGCAAGTTCCAGGTCGAGACCTTCGTCATACAAATGCATTCATGCACTGCCAGATCCGCCGGTGCAGCAGGTTCTCCTGACGCTTCGATATAACCGGGAGACGCATAGAGTTGGCGCGAGTGCCGACCGATAAGGCGAGCGATCAAACCCGACTCTTCCAGTTTGCCCATGCGGATCGCTACATCGAACGGTTCAGTCACCATATCGACACGCCGCGGAGTCAGGTCGAATTCGAACGTGATGCCGGGATAGTGTCCGGCAAAATCGACGAGGATCGGTGCGAGATAAAGCGTGGCGAAATCGACAGGTAGCGAAACCCGCAAGATCCCGCTCGGCTGCTCAAGCATCTCGCTGAGCTGCTCATGCACCAGCCGGACCTCGTCGACGATATGTTTGCTTCGTGCATAGTAAAGCTGGCCCGCCTCGGTCAGCTCGATCTTGCGCGTTGTGCGATGCAGGAGCCTCAAACCAATCGCCTTTTCCAACTCACTGATCCGGCGTGACAGGGTGGAGTTAGGAATGCCCAGTGCCTCCGCGGCCCTTCGAAAACTCCTGACCCTCGCGACCTCCACGAACAGCACCATGTCATTCAAATGGTCCATCTTATTGCTCCATATATGGAATACTGATTTCAACTATAGGGTATTTATCCCGAAATCGGAATGGTGGATAGTGGATAGAGACGTCAACGTATGGAGAATTCAAATGAATCCAGTATTCGCACCTGTCCATGTAGGACGCTACACACTGACCAACCGACTTGTCATGGCGCCCATGACCCGCAGCCGGGCAGCCTTCGACGGTACACCCGGGGAGCTATCCACCGAATATTATGAACAGCGCGCCAGCCTCGGCCTGATCGTGACTGAAGGCACCCAGCCCTCCGATGACGGCCAAGGCTACCTGATGACACCGGGCATCTATGCGCCTCAACACCTAGCCGGCTGGCGAAAGATCACATCTGCCGTCCACAACAAAGGTGGGAAAATCTTCATCCAGCTCATGCATGCCGGGCGCATGAACCATCCTGACAACACGCCGCATCATCGCCAAGGCGTGGCCCCCTCCGCAATCGCGCCGGGTGCAGGCATGTTTACCATGACAGGGATGCAGGACATCCCCACACCGCGCGCGTTGACGACCGAAGAGGTGCGCCAGACCGTCGTCGATTTCCGCAATGCGGCGCGCTCTGCGATTGAAGCCGGTGCTGATGGTATCGAGGTTCATGGAGCTAACGCTTATCTCGTCCAACAGTTCTTCGCGCCAAGCTCCAACACGCGCACGGATGAGTATGGCGGCTCTATCGAGAACCGCGCCCGGTTTGCTATCGAAGTGGCCTCAGCGATTGCCGAGGAAATCGGCGCAGACCGCACTGCGATCCGCCTGTCTCCCGGTACGACGATATGGGGAATTGATGAAGATTCGGAAGGGCCGGAGCTCTATCGTTACCTCGTTGCCGAACTCGACAAGCTCGGTCTTGCCTATCTGCACCTCATGCACCAGAGCAACGAAGCGCTGCTTACTGATATCCGCCAGCTCTGGCATCAATCATTGATCGTCAATCGCCCTGGTCGTCCGCGTGAGCAGATTGGCACCGACGTGGCGTCGGGACTGGCCGATTTGGAAGCCTATGGTCAGCTAGTCCTGGCTAATCCTGACTTCGTCGCACGACTTAAGACCAACACCGAGATGAACGCTGCGGCCCCCAAAACCTACTACGGCGGCACCGCTGAGGGCTATACCGACTACCCTACCCTTAACCACTGAACCCTACCCGCTCATGAAAGGATATTAGATAATGGCTAAATCACCGCAACTTGTGACCGTCGCGGATACCCTCACGCCGGCGAGAAAGAAAGTCCTGATCGTCGGCGCAACAGGTTTCCTCGGCACAAAGATTCTGCACAAACTCGCGCTTGAGAAAAGCGCGGCCGTCGTTGCCATGTCGCGAAAGGGTGCCCCATCTGGTGGGGACGCCAACATCGAATGGGTTCGCGGCGATATGATGGATCCGGCGTCGCTGGATCGTGCATTGCAGGGCGTTGACGTCGTCGTCAGCTCGGCAAACAGTTACATGAAGGGCAGCCTCGATACCGACTTTCAGGGCAACAAAAACCTCATCGAGGCCGCAGCACGGGCAAAGGTGAGTAGATTTGTTTTTCTCAGCATCGTGAGTTGCGAAGCTGCGTCCGCTGTACCTCACTTCTATGCCAAGAAAGTCGCTGAAGACCTGATCAAAAAGTCTGGTGTGCCCTACGTCTTTGTTCGCGCGCCCTCTTTTCTCGACCAGAGCACCGATTTTATCGCAAAGGCCGTGAAGGCGGGAAAATTCCAGGGGATGGGTGATAAGGCAACAAGGTGGTCCTATGTACTGACGGATGATCTTGCCACCTATCTGGCGAAGGCCGCAACCTATTCTGGCACCGACATAGTCAACCAGACGATCGATGTCGGCTGGAGTGATGGTCCAAAGAACCAGCAGGAGCTGGCCGATATCATCTCTGATGTCATCAACAAGCGTCTCAAGATCCAGATAATTCCCTGGTGGATGATTCGGGTGGCCGCACGGCCCGTCAGGCTATTTTCAGAACTGGGTTACGATCTCATCCAGATGTTCCTGTTCTTCAGAACAGGGCTTTATATCTCGGACGTCTCCAGCCACGAGCGCTTCTTTGGACCCGCTCCGACAGCACGCGACGCCATCACGCGATGGGCACGAAATCAGCAGCTCATCCCCTGAAACACAGGGGTGGCAATGGAATAATATCGCTTCGGGGCCCCGTTATTCGAGAAAAACATAACACGATAGCGTGACCGCATTCTGAGGCGGGGTCTCGCCAAGAGGATATAGATATGAACCATTCTCCACCCCCTGACAGGAACAATGTAGTGGTCAAGTAATATTGGCCCCCCACGCAAGTGGGAGACGAAGGCTAAAAGCACCTAAAGTTAAGTATAAGAAGATTTTCTCTTCTCGCCGACCCGAACCAACACTACACTTACCCTTTTACCCTGCTCAATCCCTAAGGAAGCTAAAATGAAATCACGTGCTGCGGTCGCCTTTGCCCCCAACCAACCCTTAGAAATTGTCGAAATCGATGTCGAAGCGCCAAAAAAAGGCGAAGTATTGATTAAAAATACCCACACGGGCGTTTGCCATACTGATGCCTTCACCTTATCAGGGGAAGATCCTGAGGGCCTATTTCCGGTCGTACTGGGTCATGAAGGCGCGGGCATCGTCATTGAAGTGGGTGAAGGGGTCAGCAGCGTTAAGCCTGGCGACCACGTTATTCCGCTTTACACTGCTGAGTGTGGTGAATGTGAGTTCTGTCAATCAGGGAAAACCAACCTTTGTGTCGCCGTGAGAGAGACGCAAGGCAAAGGGGTGATGCCAGACGGTACCACACGTTTCTCTTATCAAGGTCAACCGCTCTATCACTACATGGGCTGCTCAACCTTTAGTGAATACTCAGTGGTCGCAGAAGTCTCTTTAGCAAAAATTACCCCCGATGCCAATCATGAGCAGGTCTGTTTATTAGGGTGTGGCGTAACGACTGGAATCGGTGCTGTACACAATACCGCTAAAGTTCAGCCAGGCGATTCAGTGGCAGTATTCGGTTTGGGCGCAATCGGCTTAGCGGTCATTCAAGGTGCTCGCCAAGCCCAAGCGGGAAAAATTATTGCCATTGATACCAATCCCGGTAAATTTGCGTTAGCGACCCAATTTGGCGCCACCGAATGTATTAATCCTAAAGACCATGATAAGTCGATCAAAGATGTCCTACTAGAGAAGAATAAATGGGGTATCGATCATACCTTTGAATGTATCGGAAATGTTGACGTGATGCGCCAAGCCTTGGAAAGTGCTCACCGCGGTTGGGGCCAGTCCATTATTATCGGTGTCGCTGGCGCAGGGAAAGAGATTTCAACCCGTCCTTTCCAACTGGTGACCGGGCGTAACTGGAAAGGATCGGCTTTTGGCGGCGTCAAAGGACGTAGCCAATTACCCGACATGGTGAAGCAGGCGATGTCCGGTAAGATTGATTTAGCACCGTTTGTCACCCATACATTGACCTTAGATGAGATTAACCAAGCCTTCGACCTGATGCATGAAGGCAAATCCATCCGTACCGTTATTCGTTTTTAAGGGGAACACATGTCCACCGATTCACTGACACGTGTAGAACGACACGCTAGCTTTGGAGGATGGCAAGAGGTGTGGCAACACCGCTCGGATATCCTCCATTGTGAGATGAAGTTTGCGGTTTATCTGCCGCCACAAGCGGCTAACCAGCCAGTCCCCGTGCTTTATTGGTTATCAGGGCTGACCTGTAGCGAGCAAAACCTGATCACTAAAGCGGGTTTTCAGCGATATGCCGCCGAGCTAGGTGTTATGGTGGTCGCTATCGATACCAGCCCACGAGGTGAAGATGTCGCGGATGATAGTGCCTGGGATCTCGGTCAAGGGGCCGGGTTCTATCTGAATGCGACACAACAGCCTTGGGCAGCACATTTCTTAATGTATGATTACCTGACAAAAGAGATCCCTGCACTGATCGCCTCGCATTTTCCCACCAATGCCCGACAATCGATTGCCGGTCACTCGATGGGTGGGCATGGCGCACTAATGGTCGCGCTAAAAAATCCGGGGCTTTTCCAGAGTGTCTCCGCCTTTGCACCAATTGTTGCCCCAAGCCAAGTTCCTTGGGGGCAGAAGGCATTTACCACTTATCTCGGTAGCGATACGACTCAGTGGCAACAGTGGGATAGCCTTTGGTTAGCCGAGAATGGGCACCCGCTGCCACCTACCTTAATTGATCAAGGGCTAGCGGATCCCTTCTATCCCCAACAACTCACCACTGAATTGCTGGAAAACTGTTGTAAAGAAAAATCGCTTCCGGTGACATTCCGCTACCATCCGGATTATGACCATAGCTACTACTTCATTAGCAGTTTTATCGAGGAACATTTACGCTTCCATGCCGCAGCGTTAACGGTGTCGTAGCCAACCTTTCAGTAGAGTGTTGAGTTATTCACCACTCTGCTGATAAAAGCGGCAGTCAAACCGTCGAACTCTATTTTTATTTTGACAAGCCTGCCAGCAAGCCGTACATTACGCACCAAGCAATTCCTCTGTAGTTCAGTTGGTAGAACGGCGGACTGTTAATCCGTATGTCACTGGTTCGAGTCCAGTCTGAGGAGCCAATTTAAAGAAACCAGATATCTACTGATGTCTGGTTTTTTACTTTTTATCAATTGGTTAACCCTTCAAGCTTGTCTACTCACGTCTATTAAAAAACACTCGAAGCTACACCCTTTTGCTGGTAAAAATGCTGGTAAAGCTGGTTCGATTTTCTTTTTACCAGCAATCTGGGGAAACCGTCATGCCACTTACTGATACTAAAATAAAAAATGCAAAGACTGCTGAAAAGGCGATTAAGCTCACTGACGGGTTCGGCCTCTACCTGCTGGTACATCCTAACGGTTCGAAATATTGGCAGTTAGGCTATCGCTTTGAAGCGAAACAAAAGGTGTTTTCCATAGGCATCTACCCTGCCGTTTCTTTGGCAGACGCAAGGCAACGCCGCGACGATGCCAAAAAGCTTTTAGCCTCTGGGATTGATCCCAGCGCTAAAAAACAGGCTGACAACAAAACAACACTTGAAAAGCGTAACAATACCCGCGCTTTTAAAAGCGTTGCCAAAAGCTGGTTTGCAACCAAAACAACCTGGTCAGAAGATTATCAGCGCTCAGTCTGGACTCGTCTTGAAACTTACCTGTTTCCTGATATCGGCAACAAGGATATCGGTGAGTTAGATACAGGTGATCTGTTGGTTCCAATCAAGAAGATTGAAACACTCGGTTATCTTGAAATCGCTATGCGGGTAAAACAGTACGCTACCGCTATCCTGCGATATGCTGTTCAGCAAAAGATCATCCGCTTCAATCCTGCCTATGATCTGGAAGGTGCTGTACAGAAGCCACAGACAGAGCATAGGCCTGCAATTGAACTGGAAGAAATACCAGCACTTCTGGAACGTATTGAGGGTTATCAGGGACGTAGCCGGCTAACGTTACTGGCGATCAAGCTCAATCTCCTGACGTTTGTTCGTTCCAGTGAACTACGATTCGCCAGATGGTCTGAAATCGATTTTAAAAGTGCCTTGTGGGTTATCCCAGAACAACGTGAAGTAATAAAAAAGATAAAACATTCAGGCCGTGGTGCCAAAATGCGAAGGAAGCATTACGTCCCATTGTGTAATCAGGCACTGGCAATTTTGGAAGAGCTAAAAAACCTCAGTTATGACGTGAGCAATAATAACGGTTTTATTTTTACGGGTTGTTATGACACCATGAAACCGATGAGCGAGAACACCATCAACAAGGCGCTACGTAAAATGGGCTATGACACCAAAACCGACTTGTGCGGTCATGGCTTCCGAACCCTTGCTTGTAGTGCTCTGATTGAATCAGGTATCTGGTCAGAAGATGTGGTTGAACTTCAAATGAGCCATATGGAAAAAAACAATGTCCGTGCCGCCTACACGCATAAAGCGAAACACCTTGAACAGCGCCGCTTAATGTTACAATGGTGGGCTGATTTTTTGGATGCAAATAAGAGTTCTATGGTTAGGCCGTTTGATTTCGCAAATGATAGATAAAAATAATATTATATTTAGTTGATAAGATTGGGGCATAGTATACTTCCAACTGCACTATGCACAAAAAAAATTAACGCCCAACCATTTCCAGAATGGTTTCTACGTTATTTTTAAATAATCAATTTTTAAAAAACATTAATAACCCTCTATTAAAAAATGGGGGTGCGTTTGAATATAAAAATTGCACAACGACCTTTTAGTAAAATTTTTTAAAATAATATCAATCCTATTTGCTAGTTTAATTACTACCGCACCCGGTGGGTTTGTTCAACCCTTCACAGGTGAAAACAAGTTTCCACCTGTTCAGCGTTTATTTTCTTGATTGTTCTCTATGCCATTTTTAGTTCGATTTCTTCGTATTCTTTTACTTCGTTCTATTGCTGAAGATAATTTTTCAAAAAATCGTTGTTGTGTGTATCCTTGAGCAATCCGCTGTGCCTTAGTTCTAAATTCAGTACCTTCATGGACACTTCTACGATAATCTTGAATAAAAACCATCACATTACTCTTAAATGTTTCATTAAAAATATCTTCAAGATCAGTAGTGGCTAATTCAGGATAGCAATCACAAAGAACAATAAATAGTGATGATGCTATATCGCTAATGGTAGAATTAATTACATCTTCTGACTCATGATCTTTTTTCATTCATTTTTATTTTCCTGTAATTTCTTTGATAACACATCAAAAAAATGATTGCTCTTTTCATTTTCATTGATTCCTGACGACCTATTTTTTACGAGACCATCATTATCTAATACATCCAATTTTGTTCTGCTCTGGGGTAATCCCCCCGAAAAATCGGTGTGTTCATAAGTAGAATTTTCTACTAACCTGAACTCAGGGGAGATTTCTATGA
>NZ_JABBFR010000002.1 GCF_018494065.1 Rosenbergiella gaditana
AATGAACAGTAACGCTGGCCATGAGAAAACCTCAAAGCGATGATTATACATCAATTCAACTAATTGGATACATCACCAGATAAACGGGTATAGCCATATAAAAACGCCTCTTAATTTAAATTCCATTAGTTATTATATGGGATAAGAGGATACAATCGACACACTTTCTTACACTCGCCGCCACGCAATGCCGATCAATTAATGTAATGTTATATTATTACATCTATTGAGTACGATAATGATCCACTTCACAAAACTTTATGCAGGCTATTCCGGTCAGCGCATTACACCTGCTATCGACGGCTCTCTTCCGGTGGGTAGTCTGACCGCACTCACCGGTGACAATGGCTGTGGAAAATCTACCCTCCTTAAGACACTCGCCGGCTTACTGCCTGTGTGCGCGGGACACTACCATTGTGACTCAACCAATATAGCGTTATTGCCTCAGCATCAAAGCCTCGATCGAACTTTTCCGCTTAGCGTCAAGGATATTGTCAACATGGGCGGTTGGTCACAGCGTACCTGGTCTGGACGATTACAGCTGAAGGTTAAAATACGTATTCAAGAAGCTATGGACCTTACCGGCATCAGTGAGCTGGCGAATACCCCACTCGCCTACCTTTCCGGCGGACAACTCCAACGCGCTTTATTCGCCAGAATGTGGGTGCAAGATAGCGATGTCTGGTTATTAGATGAGCCTTTTACCGGTGTGGATGAATCAACGATTACGCGTCTAATGACCCTAGTGGGTCAAGCGAGTGAGCAAGGTAAAACTATTGTGATGGTATTACACGATGAGCAATTAGTCCGGCGCTACTTTACTCGTCAGCTTGTGCTTACCCCCCAGTCAGCGCAGTGGGTCATCCCGATTGATCATATTCCTTCGCCATGCAGAGTCAGTTAATGAATCCATTACAGCCCTTTATCGAATTCGATTTTATGCGCCACGCGCTCTTAAGCTGTGTTTGTCTATCACTCAGTGCCACGCCTTTGGGTGTCATACTCTCCTTACGTCGATTATCGCTCGCGGGTGATGCGCTCTCCCATGCCGTGCTACCCGGTGCCGCTGTCGGCTATTTATTTTGTGGCATGTCAACACTGGCGATGGGGTTGGGCGGGTTACTCGCCGGGCTACTGGTCGCGCTGCTATCGGGGCTGATCAGCCGCACCACCTTACTCAAGGAAGATGCGAGTTTCTCTGGACTGTATATGGGGGCATTAGCATTGGGAATCACCTTGATTTCAATTAAAGGATCCGGGATGGACCTGTTAAATATCCTCTTTGGTTCATTACTCGCCGTCAGCCATCAAGCGTTATTATTCACTGCAGCAATATCACTCTGCTCGCTGGTCGTGCTCACCATTATTTATCGGCCACTGGTTATAGATACCTTTGATAGTGATTTTTTACGGGTACGTCATAAAGGGCTGGCCGCTACGTTGCATGCTCTCTTTCTCTTTTTAGTGGTGTTAAACCTGGTGTCCGGCTTTCAAATTCTGGGAACCTTAATGTCGGTGGGACTGATGATGGTACCGGCAATCAGCGCCCGTTTCTGGGCTAAGCGCTTACTGCCGACGATACTTATCGCCGTGATGATTGCCCTCTTATCATCACTCATTGGCTTACTTCTTTCATGGTATAGCGCGCTTCCTGCTGGGCCTGCCGTGGTGCTGTGCAGCGCAATCATCTTTCTATTTTCATGCTTTGCTGGCCGAGCCAACGGGGGCCTAGCGAATTTTTTACGTTATCGTTCAGGAGCACAACAATGAAACTCTCAGTACTGACCACGACTTTATTTCTTATGAGCCCACTTTCCTTTGCTGCCCCTTTGAAAGTCGTCACCAGTTTCACGATATTGGGTGATATGGCACAACGTATCGGTGGCCAAGATGTCGAGGTGAAAAGCCTAGTCGGTCCCAATGGCGATCCGCATAGTTTTGAGCCGACCGCACAAGACAGCCGTTCATTAGCCCAGGCACAAGTAGTGATCGTGAATGGTCTGGGGTTAGAGGGATGGATGAATCGTTTAGTGACAGCCTCTGGATATAACGGAAAATTAACCGTGGCCTCGCAAGGTATCGTGCGTGACAAGATGGAAGAGGATGGGAAAAGCGTCGTCGATCCTCATGCCTGGAACAGTCTGGTCAATGGGGAAATTTATGCGCGGAATATTATGCAAGCGCTTAAAAACGCTGATCCATCACATGCCCAAGACTATGCTCAACGCGGAGCTGACTATATTCAACAAATGGAGAAACTCGATAGTTGGGCGATCGAGCAGTACCAGACAATACCCGCGTCCAAACGTTTTGTCCTAACCAGTCATGATGCGTTTGGCTACTATGGCAAGCGTTACGGTGTCACTTTTAATGCTCCGCTTGGTTTATCGACCGAATCGGAAGCCTCTGCTCAGCAAGTAGGATCCTTGATTCGAGAACTCAAACAGCGGCATATTACTCACTATTTTACTGAGAACCAGACCGACCCAAGGTTGGTCAAACAAATTGCTCAAGCCAGTGGTGCGACGCCGGGGGGAGAACTCTATCCGGAGGCCCTTTCGACTCAAAAAGGGCCCGCGGCGAGTTACTTGGTTGCTTTTCGTTATAACACCCAGCAGTTACTTTCGAGTATGCGCTAGCGATTAGGCTTAGCGAGGTTGACCGTTTGAAGCGTGAATGCCGCCATCGACGGGTAAATTGACTCCGGTGATGTAACTGGCTTGATCACTGGCTAAAAACAGTACCGCATGCGCGATGTCCTCGGATTGACCGGGGCGTTGTAAAGGTGTGCGGTCCTTAAATTTATCTAACGCTTTACTGTCTGAGGTGATCCCTGAGGTCATTTCGGTTTCAGTCATTCCGGGACAGACCGCATTGACTCTGACGCCATGCTGCCCATAATCCATCGCCAATGAGCGAGTAAAGTTACTGATCGCCCCTTTCGACGCATTATAAAAACTCATTCCCCAATCGCCACCGAGTCCAGATACAGAAGAAATATTAACGATATTCCCCTTCTGCTTGAGAATACCGGGCACAAAAGCGCGTACCATGTAAAACACGCCATTCAAATTAGTGCCCATCTGTTTATCCCAATCTTCAACTGACAGTTCGTGGGCGAGTCCTTGCACTACCACACCTGCATTATTGACCAGAATATCTACACTTCCCCACTTTTGCTCGACGTGTGCCGCTAATGCGGTGACAGCATGAGGATCGGCAACATCTGTGGGAGCCACTAATATCTGTTCAGCAGGAAGATCTGCAGCGACTTTTTTCAGTTTATCCTCAGTTCTGCCAACCAGCACAACCTTAGCGCCCTCGTTCACAAACGCCTTAGCTATTGCTGCACCCATACCAGAACCTGCACCGGTTACCACCACGACTTTATGAGTAAAACGAGACATTGTGCGATCCTTATTCGAGAAATTAGAAAAAAGTGTGGCACATAATGCATGAAACGCAATTTCTAGTATTTCACTAAAAATGAAATACTTTTCTCAATAACTGTCACTTTCGTAAAATGAGATCCTGACCTAAGCTTCAAATTAATAGATTTCACCGGCTTTATTGAGGAGTCATCATGGCTTTAGCAACATTGTTAGAAAAGTTCTCTTACGACCGTACGCAAAGTGCCGACTCAGCCGGTTACCAGTTTAACCACACCATGCTGAGAGTTAAAAAACTGCAGGAATCGGTCGATTTCTACTGTAACGTGCTAGGTTTTGTACCCGTTTACGAGCAAGTGAATGACGATGCAGCTTTTACCATCGTTTATTTAATCCGAGCGCCTCTCTCTGCCATTCCGGATGAAGACGAAACACGTAAAGAGTGGGTGCTCAGCCAAACGGGTGTTTTGGAGCTAACCTATAATCACGGGACAGAAAATAAGCCTGACTTCCACTATCACAATGGTAACGACGAGCCACAAGGTTTCGGCCACCTTTGCGTCTCGGTTCCCGATGTGCGTGCAGCCTGCGAGCGCTTCGAAGCACTCAATGTCCCTTTCCAAAAGCGACTCAGTGATGGGCGTATGAAACACATTGCCTTTATCAAAGATCCTGATGGGTATTGGATTGAAATCCTACAACCGACTCCACTTGATGCGTAATGTTGACGGACTCTTAAGGAAAAACCATGTCACCCGATTTTAAAAAATTACTACCAGAACATGCTGGCCATTTTATCAACAATGCTTGGTTAGCGTGTCAAACCACCGACGACGTGCTCAACCCTGCAACCGGAGAAACTATTGCTCAGGTTGCCATGGGCAGTAAAGCAGATGCCGACAAAGCGATAAGTGCAGCAAAAAATGCGCAAAAACAGTGGGCCGCAGTGCCACAGCCGCAACGTGCTGACTATTTACACGCCTTTGCTCAGCAAATCGAGAAGCATAAAAAAGCGTTAGCTGCCCTGCTGACCACTGAACAGGGTAAGCCATTGAGCGAGTCCATCGGCGAGGTGGAGATGGCGGTAACGATGATACGCTACTACGCGGGATTCGGTTGGAAACGGACTGGCCATGTCATTGCTTCAAATCATCCACAACAACAAGCTATCACTAAAGAAGCCCCTCTGGGTGTTGTGGCAGCCATTATTCCATGGAATTTCCCCTTAGCGATTTTCGCGCGTAAAACTGCCCCAGCGTTAATTGCGGGTAATACCATTGTGGTTAAACCCAGCGAGAATACCCCACTCTGCTCTTTGGCATTAGCTACGCTAAGTAAAGCGGCAGGCATTCCTGATGGCGTGATTAACGTGCTGTGTGGTGAAGGCAGCAAAGTGGGTGATGCACTAGTGAGGCACCCTGATGTACAACTTGTAACGATGACAGGTTCTACGCGTGCCGGGAAAATTATCGCTAAGAATGCAGCCGAAAAAGTGATCCCCGTTTCGTTAGAGCTTGGGGGCAAGGCGCCGTTTATCGTACTGGCTGATGCAGATATCGAAAAAGCAGCGCAGGATGCGATTGATGCACGTATGGCTAACTGTGGGCAAGTGTGTATCTGTAACGAACGAACCTATGTGCAGCGTGATGTCTATGACAAATTCATGCAAGCACTGAAAAAAGCAGCAGATAAAGTGGTCGTCGGTGATCCAATGGCGTCCAAAACCACCATGGGCCCGAAAATCTCTGCGGCAGAAAAATCGCACGTCGACGAGTTGCTGGCCAAAAGCCAAAAAGAAGGTGGTACTATCTTCTGGCAAGGCAAAGTGCCTAGCGATGAGAAATTTAAAGGCGGTAACTGGGTTGCACCGACGATCATTACCGATCTTCCGGCTAATGCCACTATCCTCAAAGAAGAAGCCTTTGGCCCTATTCTTCCAGTAGTGGTGTTTGACACCATTGATGAGGTGATCGCGCTAGCAAATGATTGTGAGTATGGGTTGAGTTCTTACCTTTATACCCGTGATCTGCACGCTGCGATGCAAATCAGTGATGCGTTAGAATACGGTGAAGTCTATATCAATCGCTATGGACCAGAAGAGGTTAATGGTTTCCATGCTGGATGGAAATTATCAGGGATTGGCGGCGATGACGGCGAACATGGCTATCAGCTTTATGTGAAACAGAAAACAGTCTACCTGAATTATAAATCTTAAGCTGTCTACCGGTGCTTCGGCACCGGTTTTCTTTTCCCACGCTCGGTCTCTACGATGAATCCTTTATTAATTATTTGTCTGCTGCTTGGTATAGCGGCACGCCGTTATCTAACCTTTCCTGACCAATTAGTCCCGTCGATAAACTGGTGGCTGATCACCGTCGCATTGCCTTGTCTTATTTTAACCTTAATCCCACACACCACCCTTAATCGAGAATCTTTAGTGCCCATTGCTGGCATGTGGTGTGTTTTTCTTGGTGCTTTAGGTATCGCGGTGGTCTTGGGGCGTCTCTTTTCTTGGACACGTGAGGTCATCGGTGTCGTTGCACTGGTGGCAGGTATCGGCAATACCTCCTTTATGGGCTATCCCATTGTACAAAGCTATTATGGTGCAGCGGGATTACAAATTGCAGTGATCGCTGACCAAGTTGGCAGCTTTATTATCTTGTCCACTCTTGGGGTTGTTGTAATGGCCCTCTGTTCAGGCCAGACACCTACATTTAAGATGATTGTTCAAAAGGTGCTGACCTTTCCGCCTTTTATCGCACTGTGTATCAGTCTTGCCATCAAACCCTTCAATGGTCTACCGACCTTTCTGGAAGTGCCACTTAGCCAAATCGGGGCAACATTGACACCCTTGGCACTGTTTTGTGTCGGACTGCAAATTGCGTTACGCCCGCCTCGCGGAGCGATTTCACCGCTAATTACGGGTGTAGTGTGGAAATTAATCGCAGCACCACTGGTGGTGTGGGCCATGGTCGTGGTAAGTAGAGCCACTGCGCTGACTCAGCAAGTTACCGTGATTGAAGGGGCTATGGCACCAATGATTGCGGCGGCAATCATGGCACAACGTGCGGGTTTACAGCCGGCATTGGCGAATGCGATTCAAGGATATGCTATTTTACTCTCTTTCATTACGATACCGATTTGGCACATACTATTGTCACTGTAGGTATTCGGAGGGTTGATATGTTGCTGAAACTGCCACAATTACGTATTTTCTGTGCATTGGTCGAAACCGGTAGCGTGGTGCAAGCAGCAAAGAAAATGCATTGCGTCCCTTCTAATATTTCAACGCGGATTCGTGAATTGGAAGAAAGTCTCAGTGTGGCGCTGGTTAATCGTGATAAACAACGTTTAACGCTAACACCTGAGGGACGTGCCTTCTATCCGCAAGCACAACAGTTACTTAAACAGAGTGAAGAGTGCCTGCACTTCTTCAAACCTGAATCCTTGCAAGGCCATCTGCGCATAGGCGCCTTGGATGTTGCACTCAATAGCCGTTTGCAGCAGATAATGATTGGATTTATGCAACGGCACCCTGACGTGACAGTGTCACTCTCTAGCCACTCTTCGTTACCACTGATGGACAGCTTACTGGCGGGTGAAGTAGACATGGTGTTGGTGGATGGACCGGTTGAACACCCAGTATTGGGGAGCCGACTGTTTGGGCCGGAGAGTTTAAGTTTGGTCACGCACTGTGCGACGATGGAAGCCTTTATTGAGCAAGTCTCACAGCTCACCTTGTATACCTTTGGTGAACACTGTTTCTACCACGTAGTTATCGAAGATTGGCTTGCTGCACAACAATTGGAATCACGCCAACAGTGCGATATTGAGTCTTATTCGCTGATCTTAGGTGCTATTCGACAACAATTGGGTTTTACCGTGATGCCGCAAAGTTTCATTGAGAATAATGACGAAGTGAAAGGACTTTATTGTTACCCTCTCACCACGGCCTCTTCCTGTGATATTTATTTAGTCTGGCATCGTTACTCAGCCTCACCGGTTGAGAAAGCGTTTCTGTCGGTGGTCAACGAGGTAGTCCCCCCGCTACAAGGTTAATTTACTGTGGGAATATTTAAATATTTGTTAAATTAGCTGTTAATTTGTAGATTTTTAGCCATGCTCAATAGACTGTCTTCAACGTTTAGGAGCGTGCTATGCCTTCTGTGACTCACCCTCGTTCACCTTCAAGGGTGGCGATGTTCTTGTTTAATTTACTCGATCCCGCCGCATATGGTGCCTTTGTCGCAGGCTTCTGCTTTGACATCATCTACTTTATGACCCAAGAGATCTTCTGGGTCAAAGAAGCAAGTTGGCTTAACTTTTTTGGTCTGCTCTTTGCGGTAATTCCTCGGCTTATCAATCTTTACCAAGTGTGGATCTCGCGTTCAGTACAAAGGCTGTTAGCTGCTCGTCGTAGTTTTTGGCTGAATGCCTTAGCGATTGTTGCGGCGATTTTCAATGCGTTCGTCCATAGCCGTGATGCTTGGGGAGTCATGCCCACAGGCCTCATTCTCTCTGGGGTTACTGTTGTGTTACTCGTGCTGGCTGTAGTAAATCAAGCGCTTAGCATTCCTCTCCATCAGGAGGACGTATTATGATAAATCGTAAACTTAGTTGTTTTTTATTCTGTTCACTGTTAGTGGGATGCGATAACAGTGAATCGACGACTGTTGCCGAACAGATTGGCCCTCATCCTAAGCTCGACCGACCTAGTGCCTTTCTGTTACCCCCGATCAGTGTGCCGTCAAAAACTGATTGGGCGCAAGGCCAAACGCCCCATCCAGCATCCGGCTTAAAGATAGAGAGTATTGCCCAAGGCTTAGCCCATCCACGAATGGTGTACCAGCTGCCCAATAACGATATTTTGGTCGCTGAATCTAATGCACCAGGCAGCGAAGCAATCACTACCCCCAAACAGTTGATCTCAGGATTAGTGAAAAAAGATTCAGGGAAAGGTGGTAAAGGGGGGAATCGACTGACTCTGCTGCGTCAAGATGCTCAAGGCCATTGGCAAAAATACCCTTTTATCCAGAACCTTAACTCGCCCTTTGGTATCGTACTTATTGGTCAATCGCTTTATATTGCGGATGCGGACGCTCTCTTGGTATTCCCCTACCAGCGCGGGGATCTACAATTATCTTCCAATAGCGGAAAGCGCCTAGCTGACCTCCCTTCTACCATTAACCACCACTGGACCAAGTCGTTAACCGCCTCGCCGGATGGCAAGCACCTCTACGTCGGGGTAGGTTCCAACAGCAATATTACCGAAAATGGGTTAGAAGCCGAATATCGACGAGCCGCCATCCTTGAAATTGATCCACAGAGTAGTGCTAGCCGGATCTATGCCAGTGGCCTGCGTAATCCAACTGGTGTAGCCTTTGATCCCGACACGAAGAAATTATGGACAATCGTCAATGAACGCGATGAGATCGGTGCAAACTTAGTCCCTGATTATCTTACTCAAGTGAAAGAAGGTGCCTTTTATGGCTGGCCTTATAGCTACTATGGTCAGCATGTTGACCCTAGAGTTCAGCCCCCTGCACCCGATAAAGTCGCGAGCGCAGTGGTACCGGATTATGCATTAAGTTCACATGTTGCCCCGCTAGGAATTCAGTTTGCACAAGGGAGTCGACTGCCCGGCTTTTCTCCCCATGGTGTGTTTATTAGCGAGCATGGCAGCTGGAACCGTAAACCGCTGAATGGCTATCGTGTCAGTTATGTGGAATTTTCACAGGGTAGACCGGTAAGTCAACCAAAAACCGTGGTGGACGGTTTTGTCTCTGAGGATCAGAAAACGATTTATGGGGCACCGGTTGGTTTAACCCTTGATAATCAAGGCGCATTAATCATTGCCGATGATGTCGGAAATCAAGTGTGGCGAGTGAGTGCCGCACCATGATTTAAACTTGCAATTACTGGGTGAGCATCGCATCATGCTCACCTTTTTACTAGTGCTAGGAGCGAGCAGTGCCGCGTTTAGATAATGCTTTTCTTGAATCAATCCTTGACGAGGTACGTCCATTATTGGCGCGAGGTCAAGTCGCATCTTATATCCCTGCGCTCGCCCAAGTTCCTGCAGACCAATTAGGGGTCGCAGTCTGTACCCATGATGGACAACTTTTGACCGCAGGTGATGCATCCCAGCGTTTCTCCATCCAATCCATTTCCAAAGTTCTCTCTTTAACGGTGGCGATGACCCGTTATTCTGAGCAAGACCTCTGGCAACGAGTGGGTAAAGATCCTTCAGGTCAACCGTTCAATTCTTTAGTTCAGCTAGAAATGGAACAAGGAATCCCGCGTAACCCCTTTATTAATGCAGGTGCGTTGGTGGTCTGTGATATGTTGCAAAGCCGCTTATCGGCCCCGCGTCAGCAGATGTTAACCCTCGTTCGTCGATTGAGTGGCGTCGAGGATATCCATTACGATCGGCAAGTGGCCAGCTCTGAACTTGCCCATTCTGCCCGTAACGCCGCCATCGCTTGGCTGATGAAATCATTCGATAATTTCAATAACGATGTGAACACGGTACTGGAAAATTATTTTCACTATTGTGCATTGTCGATGAGCTGTGAGGAATTGGCCCGCTGTTTCCGTTACTTGATTTCACCCGAATTATGTAAGGTTTTGTTTAGACAGGAACTTAATCATCGACAAGTGAGTCATATCAATGCCCTAATGATGACAAGCGGTATGTATAATGCTGCGGGTGAATTTGCCTGGCGAGTGGGATTACCTGCAAAATCAGGAGTCGGTGGCGGAATTGTTGCCATCGTGCCAGGAAAAATGAGTATTGCCGTGTGGTCGCCAGCACTAGACCAGTTTGGTAATTCATTAGCCGGTACGGCGGTGTTAGAACATATCTCTGACCGATTGGCTTTTTCTGTTTTTTAACACAGACTTTTGTGGTTAAGCATGTGAAACCTTCACAAAAGGTTTCGTTTTTCCTTAATACCTGCACCTATGTGGAATAAGTATGAAAACAATTATTGATGGCTTCTTGAATTTCCAGAAAGACATTTACCCTGAAAGAGAAGAACTTTTTCGTAGTCTTGCTTCAAGTCAGAAACCGAAAGCGCTTTTCATCTCCTGTTCTGATAGCCGCTTGGTCCCTGAATTAGTCACGCAACAGGAACCTGGGCAGTTATTTGTTATCCGTAACGCCGGTAATATTGTCCCTTCTTTTGGTCCAGAACCTGGTGGAGTATCAGCCACCATTGAATACGCTGTCATGGCGCTAGGGGTGACGGATATCATTATTTGTGGCCACTCTAATTGTGGAGCGATGTCTGCTATTGCTAGCTGCGCCTGTTTAGATTCGATGCCTGCCGTCGGCCATTGGTTACGTTACGCCGATGCGGCGAAAGCGGTCGTAGAAAAACAAGAGTATGCGTCTCCTGAAGACAAACTGAACGCAATGGTGCGTGAAAACGTTATTGCTCAGCTGAACAATATCAAAACCCACCCCTCTGTCGCGGTTGCACTGCGTAATAAAAGAATCAACCTTCACGGTTGGGTCTATGATATCGAAAGTGGCCAAATTCATGCGTTGGACCAACAAGGTGAACACTTCGTGAGCCTTGCGGACAATCCAGAGACCTTCTTCGAATAATTTTACGCCCCAAGTCTAATGATGACGACTTGGGGCGATAATATTTACTCTTCGTCTTCTTCGTCTTCCCAACCGAATCGTTCGATCAAGAATTGTGTGGCAGCCTCAACACCGGCGGCAGAGATGGTGTGCACCAATTCAGGTTCAATCATGACTTGGCATGGAATACCCAATTGGTTCAGCGTGGCTTGAGCCGTGAGTGTCTCTTGCGCGGGAACCACTTCATCTGCCTCGCCATGGATTAATAAAACTTCTGCCGCAGTGGTAGCAGCCTTGGTCGGTGCTTCAATCAAGCGACCGGAGAAGCCGACGACACCGATAACGTTAAAGTGGCGGCGAAGTAAGAGATCGAGTGCTATCATGGTCCCTTGTGAGAAACCCACTAATACAATCTGATCGTGGGCCGCATCAATGTCATGCTGTTGGAGAAGCGTGCTGAGGACAGCGTCAATGGCTTCGCGAGCATAGGTTAAACGCTGTTTAATATTTTGCGGTGTGATATCTGCAAAACTAAACCATTGATAGCCCATTCCCGCTTCACAAGGTTCAGGTGCGTTCGGTGATGCGTAGCGTAAACCAGGCAATGCGCCTGCCCAGAACTCCCCCAACCCTTTTAAATCGTTACCATCACTTCCATAACCATGTAACAAAATAACTAACTTTTTCATTAAAATACCTTAATTAAGATTGCGAGATCACTGCGCGGGCAGCTTGGCGACTCTCTTCAGCACTCAGTAAACGCAGGTGCCCTTGTTGCATTTCATATACCCGATCCGCGACATCAAAATAGTCGTCATCGTGACTAATAATTAGTAGGGTTTTCCCGAGTTGTTTTAGCCAAGGGAGTAATTCACGATAAAAATAGCGCCTAAACTGCGGATCTTGCTCAGCGGCCCACTCATCAAGAAATAGGATATCGCGTTTCTCGGCCATGGCAAGGAGCAGCGCGACGCGTTTGCTTTGGCCTGCCGACAGTGACAACGTGCTAAGCTGATGATGATTAATCGTGATCGTATTGTCGAGTTGTAAGCGTGCCAACCATTCTGTGGCTAATTCATGGTCCGCTTCGCTTGGCTCAAGGAATACGGTGTCGAATAGATAGGGTTTAGTGAACACCACCGAAAAGAGCGACATTAAGCCTTTAGAGGAAACCGATTGGTCGTCGCAATAGGCGCGGCCTTGCGCCATGGGATAAAGGCCTGTGAGCAATAGACTTAACGTCGATTTCCCTGAGCCATTGGCACCGATGATAAATATCGTCTCGCCGCGAGTGACTGTCATTGATAAAGGGCCGACTTGAAAACCCTTTTCCGGATACTGCCAGGTGATTGCCTCCCAGCGCAGTTGTTGCCAGTTATCGTTAACGTTAGCTGTCTCAGTATCGTCGTCTTGTAGCGGTGTATTCGGTAGTAGCTCGTTGATTTTTTTAAAGGCGAGCTCACCCGACAATAAGGTTGGATAGGCACCAATCGCCTGCAATAACGGTGTGCGTAAAAAGAGAATGGTCAACGAGAAGGAGGTCGCTACCGTCATCGATATCCAACCCTGAGTTTCGGCGAGTAAAAAGATCACGCCAATTAAGCCGAGCATCATGATGTTAGACCAGTTAATGGCGGAAAGATGGTAACTATCTGCCTTGACGATATTTTGCTTATAGCCTAACGCAGCGGTTTGGTAATGGGTTTCATAGAAATGTCTAGCCCGCGCAGGGTTTAATGCCAGCTCCTTTCGACCTTGGATCACCACTTGAAACGAGGATTGAAGATCGCTTTCATAGTCTCTGACTTGAGCAATATGCTGGTAAACCTTGCTCACCATCTTATAGCCAAGGGTAAAGGTGGCTATCAACCAAGCAATGGTAATCAGCAACACGGGTACAGAAAGGTAGCCAAGATATCCTATCGCCACAAGGGAAAGTAATATGCCTTGGATGAGTTCCGGGAGCCTGACAAAGGCTAGCGTAATATTACGAATATCAGGTCCTAATAACGCCAGCAATTCCCCTTCGCCTTTGGCCTCAAGGGTTGCAATGGGTGTATTCATCATTTGCCAAACCATCGCCGAGCGTTTACGCCAAATAAATTGATGGCCAAGTGTGGTGAGGCTCCATTGCGCCCCTAAGGTCGTCGCGAGTAATAGGATTAGTAAGCCCAGCATTTTACTGATGCCAAGTGCGAGAGAGTGTTCGCCGAGTAGCCCATGGTTTATCCAAGAAATTATCGCGATCCCTAATCCAGCACTGAGCAAATTAAGTAGGATAATGGCGATAAAGGCCAGCGTATGTTGGCGAAGAATAGTTTTAAGCAGTTGCATAATTAATTTCAATCAGCTCTCGGGAGGCACCTCCCGAGAGCTGATACCTTAAAAATCGAGACTCATAGACAGTTTATAGTTACGGGGATCACCTTGTGTCAGGTAGCCATTGTTGGTGCCGACCGTCTCCCAGTATTTCTCATTAGTGACGTTTTCCACGCCAGCACGCCAAGTTATTGCGCTGACCATTGCAGAGTGGATCGGCATTTGATACTGCACACCCACATCAAGACGTGTCCAACTTGGGAGTCGCAGTGTATTCAAACTGTTTACGTATTGACGGCTGGTATGCAGTAAATTCGCTTGTGCCATTAACCCTTCAACCTGCGGTATATCCCACTCGGTTCCCAATGTCCATTGGTTACGAGGTACACCGACCGCATCTTTACCTTCGTAACTGGCCCAACGGTTATTTTCATAACCATTGGCGTTAGACATTTTAGGACGTAACCAGGTGGATCCGGCATTAATACGCCAACCCAAGACTGGCTCACCAAACACATTCACCTCGACGCCTTGGTTGCATTGTTCACCGGCAAGACGGTAAACATTGTCACTGCCGGTTAAGCCGACCTGACGGCGCATGTCAAATAAGGCAATATTCCCCCCGTAACGGCCCTTCTCAACTTTGATACCGACCTCGTTTTGGCGAGTACGGCCTAATCCCACAATATAGCCGGAGTTGAGTGTCGTGGTTGGTGCAGTCCCTGACGCTTGTAATCCTTCGATATGGTTAGCATACAGCGATAACCAATCAGTGGCTTTAAAGACAACCCCGTAAACCGGTGACCATCGATGGGCTTTAAGCGCCGCATTGTTATCTTCGACACCTTCATAACTATAATTTTTCACGTCGATATGTTGGTATCGTGCACCCGCCGTCACCTGCACACGATCCTGCCAAAAGCCTAACGTATCGGAAAACGCGACACCATTATTGATATTCTTATTACGAATATGCGGGTTAGCCAAATTCCCCCCCGTGAAAGCTGTCGATGGAGAAGCCTGGGGAGTTGGATGATAGATGCTGCCAAAATCCTGTGCTGTAGACATTGTATAGGCACTGGCGCTGCGATTATAAATGCCGGAGTAGTTCATATTCAGTTGATGACTCACGGGACCCGTATCAACCTTACCGCGTAGACCTGCCATACCGCTGGTCGTGTCTGATTTAAAGTGAGTAGTCAGACGGGTAACCGTTGAACGACCACTCATGTCGCTGACTAGCGGTGCGCCACTTGCAGACCACTCGTTATTATGGCTACTACCAATCGCACTATAGAGCACCCACTGATCATTAAGAAGATAATCATTTTTTATCATCACATAACGACTTTCTAGGTCGGCATAGTTCCAAGCAGAACTGTAATTGGTACGATTACTGGGGACGCTTGGAACACTGGGCAGAGTAATAACGTTATTCAGCGTATCGAGGCTGATACCGACGCGGCCATGATGAATAGTTGACTTCACATATCCCATGTCTAGTGAGCTTTCAAGCTTATCGCCATGGTAGTCCAATCCTAAGAAAGCCCCGGTGGTACGGTCGCGTTCTTTGTGAATTTCGGTTTCACCTTCACGATGCACCACGTTGGCTCTCACTCCAAATTGGTCGTTATCGCCAAAACGCCGTCCGATATCGGTGCTTACTCCTGTTTGGCCTCGGCCTGTGTAGTCGACGCTAACGCGTTGTGTCGGCACTGAGTCAGCGCGTTTAGGCTCGATATTAACATTACCGCCGACTCCACTGCCTGCGGCGGGAACACCATTTAAGAAGGCGCTGGAACCTTTGATCACTTCTACGCGTTCGACTGCTTCAAGAGGTAAAATTTGACGAGGTAAAATACCATAGAGTCCACCCAGTGCAATGTCGTCGGCCGCTAGGTCGAATCCACGGATACGGAAGCCTTGTGAAAAGTTGCCGTAGCCTTTGACATTCTGCACTGAGGCATCATTTTTCATTACATCCGCGAGATTTCTCGCTTGCTGATGTTCAATTAATTTTGAGGTGTAGCCGATAACGTTGAACGGAACATCCAGCGCTTTTTGCTCACCTAACGCCCCCAGTCGCCCACCGTTAGCAATATTACCCTCGAGAAAAGCCGGAATAAGGTGCTGGCCGTTAGCATTATCTGTGGTCGCGGGTTTTGCCGTTACGACTAAGGTCTCAGGAGATGTCGCCGCACTCGCTATATTGGCGAATGGGAAGAGACTCAACGAAATGGCATGAGCTAACAATTTTTTACGGTGTGATTGTCCCATGGAAGGCATAAAGAGTACAATAATCATAAGGTTATAATTATTTTTTATAATAGGGGTTAACGAAATTCGGACAATACTAATGCAAATATCTCTCATTTGCATTAGTATTGTCCGAATTCCTGTTGTGCGAGAGAAAAAATGTCTAAAGCAGTTTCTACAGCGATGGCATTACCTTCTGTCTTTCCCTTAGCCATCCTGCGCTCTTCCGAAAGTTTTCAATCCTTATTCCCTGCAGAATGGACCTCATACCGTTTGACACAGCAATTAGCTTGGCTAACAAAATGGTCTCAATGGTTTTTTGCTGGCACGTTACTGCCGTGGGGAGAACGACTTCTTATAAAACAACTAGCCTATCCTTTATGGCAATGGTTTGGGCGTTTATCTGTTAATGACCGAGGATTTCCCGAGCCTATATCGGTCACACACTTCTCCCTCGCGGCGCAAAACAAGGTAGCCCTGCAGCAAGCTATCTCACAGTTAATGGATCGATTTATTTCTCTGGTATGCTCGACCTTATCGGACGTAGCTGGTCACCCATTACAAACCTTTGTTAATGCAACGCACTTGAGTAAAGGTGAACAAAATTGCCTTCATCACCCTATCACTGCTCTTGACCAAGCGGAGAAGCCCGCGATAATGCAACGACGGCATTGCTGTGTGCGCATTCATTTAGATAACGAGTTAGGTATCTCTTGCCCACTTGACCGTTGCCCATCCTCTAAAAACTACGGGAAAGATTGTGAACAATGTAAGACATTTCGCGTCCGCGCCGCTATTTGAACTTCGTAATGTTGCGGTACAGATCGCGGGCCGACATATTTTGCAGCCTGTTACCCACACATTTACGCCTGGCCGTGTAACCGGACTCATTGGCCACAATGGGTCCGGTAAGTCGACGCTCCTTAAGTTGTTAAGCCGTCAAAACCCGTATCATACCGGGCAAATCCTCTGGCAGCAGCGACCGGTTTCACAATGGCCGTCACGCGAATTCGCTCGTCATGTGGCGTATTTACCGCAACAATTACCGCCTGCGGAAGGTATGACGGTGAAAGAATTAGTGACTTTAGGGCGCTTCGCTTGGCACGGTGCGTTAAAGCGAGTGAGTCCTGAAGATCTGGCATCGGTTGATGAAGCGATTCGCAGTGTCGATCTTGAATGGGCTCGCGATCACCTTGTGGAACAACTTTCCGGAGGGGAGCGCCAGCGGGCATGGCTTGCCATGTGTGTGGTACAAGCGTGTCACTGTCTGTTGTTGGATGAACCGACGTCGGCTTTGGACATTGCACACCAAAAAGAAGTCTTACAGGTTATCCATGACCTCTCTCGTACCCGTAATCTTACGGTGATAATGGTGTTGCACGATATCAATATGGCTGCCCGATTTTGTGATGAGTTTGTCGCCTTGCGTCAGGGCAAGACCGTGTTTAAAGGCGATGCGCAGGCATTGATGACCGCTGAACAGCTTTCCGCCATTTATCATGTCCCAATGGGTGTGACACATCCCGATCGCGATCTACCACCAATTAGCTATGTCAAATAACCCCTATTCACTTTCAAGACGGCGTTTACTGCAATATGGCGTAGGTGTCGGAATGGTCAGCCTTTTACCGTCGGTATGCTCGGCGACGCAACCCCAACCGCGTATCGCTGTATTAGATTGGACCGCTGTCGAGTTGGTTAATGCGTTAGGATTACACCCTATCGCTGTCACTGATATTCCCAATTATCGCCAATGGGTTGTGACACCGTCACTTCCTTCAGACACTCTAGAATTAGGACTGCGTAATGAGCCTAATCTTGAGCTATTAGCCCAACTTCGTCCTGATATCATGATCTTACCGCAATATTCGGCACTGCCGGAGGCTCTACTTCAACAATTTGGTGAGGTGATCCGTTATCCCTTTACTCTGCCTGGTAAAAAAATTCTAACGGTCGCACGTGAAAATTTACATCAACTTGCACAACGCTTGCACCGCGAAGCCCTTGGTCAACACATGATAAGTCAGTGGCAGGAAAAAATGACCGTCGCCCGCCAACAGTTAAGTTCTTGGCGGGGTAAACGTGTTCTGCTTTATAGTTTTTTAAGTCCACGCCAAGTATTGGTGATGTCGGCGAGTAGCTTATTTGGAGAAGTGTTGAGCTATTTAGATCTGCAGTGTGCGTGGCAAGGCAGTGCGAATATGTGGGGCAGCGCGGTAATCGGTGTAGAGCAACTTTTCCCGGTCGATACGGATATCGCCATTGAGTTTATGCATGGCGAACGTGGCGCAACCAGTGATGTCGAACAATCGGGACTGTGGCAGAAAATGCCCTTTATGCAACAACATAACCATTACCAAGTGGATGGGGCATGGATGTACGGTGGGCTTCACGCAGCATTGCGTTTTACTGACCAACTTCTTCATTTGTCAGGACAGTGGCATGACTAAATTTCGGGCGAGTCTCGCTATCACCCTGCTAGTTTTACTTACCGCCGTGATTATTGGGTGGAATATCCAGCATTTATCGGTGAGTACCGCGGGGCAACCCGGTATGACCTCATTGCTTTGGTCACAAAGTTATCTGCCACGAATATGCGTTGCGCTACTAGCCGGTGCCGCATTAGGCCTGTGTGGGATCTTGGCTCAACTGGTGTTAAAAAATCCCTTAGCAGAACCGGCGACGTTAGGGATTTCTTCCGGCGCGCAACTGGGCACCACCTTAGCGCTCTTTACCGGCGTCTCCACGTGGTTGAGTCAAGGCTTTGCTCTGGTGGGCGGATTTATCACTACCGCGATAATTTATGCCTTAAGTCGCCATCGAGGAATGTCACCGTTAACCCTCCTCTTGACCGGTATGGTCGTGGGGCTCTTTTGTTCCGCCTTACAAAATGGATTGGTGTTGTTCCATCATGAACAGATGCAGTCATTGTTTATCTGGAACAGTGGCAATTTAGCGCAGAACGACTGGTCAGTGGTGACACAATTATTACCTTTTTTACTGGCAATCACTGCGCTGACTTTTATCAGCGCCCGCGCCCTAGCCTTACTCAAACTGTCTGATGAGGTTGTCGATAGTCTGGGCGGCAATAGCCATCTTTATCGATTATATGCTTTGGGGATGATGGCTTTGCTTGCGACTTGGACGGTGAGCCAAGTAGGCTTAATCAGTTTTATTGGTCTTTTCGCCCCGCAGATCACTCGCCTTTTCCCTCGCCTATCCTTCAAAAAGAATTTGCTACTCGCAATGGCCTTCGGCGCGGGGCTATTACTATTTTGTGACCAGTTGGCACTGTTCGCAGAGGTGTTCAATTGGCAGGTCAGCGCCGGAAACATTACCGCTATTATCGGTATTCCGGTGATGTTACTCATCATCATTAAAGCACGTTTTCCGCACCCGCCTGCACTGCGTACCACTGCCTTCAATGCCCTAGCCCCTCCTCGGACAGTAAAAGGGTTACTGTTAGTAGCCATTATTGTCCTATTCTTTTTGGCTTTTACCCTCACCCAATCTCAGCATGGATGGCAAATCAGTTTTAGCGATCCTTTTAATCTACGCTGGCCAAGAACGGCGATGGCAATAGGATGTGGAGGGCTATTAGCCAGTGCTGGGGTCATCTTACAACGATTAACCAGTAATCCATTGGCTAGTCCGGAAGTTTTAGGGATCAATAGTGGCGCAGCCTGTGCGGTAGTGTTATTGCTCGTACTGGTGCCTTCTGCGAGTGGCATGTTACTGTTTCCCGTCGCGGCGTTGGGCGCAATGATAAGCTTGGGTATCATTATCCTGTTTGCCGTCAATGCCAGCGATCAAACCACTAAAATCCTGTTGGTGGGTACCGCGTTAAGCGCTTTTTCGCTAGCGCTGATCACACTTTTTTTAGCGTCAGGAGCACCTAACAGCAGTGTTATCATCAGCTGGTTATCAGGCTCAACTTGGGGGGCGACGAAAGAGAAAGCCTTAAGTGCAGTGATCGCCTTAGCGTTAAGTCTACCGGTTAGTCTACTTTTCACTCGTTGGTTAAGCTTACTGCCATTAGGAAGAACCGTGGCGTCATCACGCGGTTTATCGCTACGATGGAGTACAACGGTACTGATTGTTTGGTGTGCGGTGTTGAGCGCAGGGGCAACGCTATTGCTTGGCCCAATGAGCTTTGTAGGCCTTTTAGCACCTCAAGTTGCCCGCTATTTGGGAATTTATCGTTACGGTCATTCTCTTTATATCAGTGTGATCTGTGGAGCGTTATTAATGTTAGCGGCAGATTTTATCGGCAGGATGATCATCTGGCCCTTCCAAGTGCCCGCTGGCATTGTGGCGGTAATTTTAGGGGCTCCAGGTTTATTATGGTTGCTCTATCGAAAACGGTAATGGGTAAAAGCCAGCCCGGATTTAGGGCTAGCCCTCAAAATTAAAAAGTAACGCTGGTTTTTAAACCCATTACCCAAGCATCAAGGGTATCACTCACCGCCCCTGGGTTATGCCAATATTGCACGCTAGGTTGCAGTTGAAACCAAGGAGTCAGTTCGAAACGGTAGAACAGTTCTGCATTTGTGGCTGAACTCCCTGTCGGCCAGTATCCCGTTAACTCATTGAGATCAGTTGAGTTTTTTTTCTGTTGTTGATCTCTATTCGCCCAGCTTCCTACCTTAACGTAACTGACGCCCAGTCCAATCCAATCGTTAGGTCGCGCGTCGAACATGCCGCGATAGCGAGCAGAGACTGACCCCACCCAAGGCAAACGTATCGTGCGCTTATCACCTAGACCTAAGCTAGCTGACAGGCTCATGCCACGAAGTGGATCGTTGGTATGCTGTGTCACTTGTTGGTTAGCTGCCGCCCATAAATAATAAGAATTGTGGGTTTTGGCATAACCGTTTGGATCACTGGCACCCCAATACTGACTGGCTCCCCGAGCTAAGTGCGTTTGCTCAGCATTAGTCCAGCTTACCCCCAGTGTGTAGAGACCAGGCAGCTGATTCACGGTCGTTTTCCATTCAGCCTCGATAGGAAGAATAATGCCTTTGCTGTGTTGCGTAGAGACACTCCAGGCATGACCACGGTTCGCTGCTTGAGAATTTTGTTCCATCAGCGCAACCTTGATGGCGATTTCAGAGGTTGCTTTCCATTCTAAGCTGGTCCCCCAAGTATGGACATTCCAGTTATTCCACGTCATAGAATAGGCAGATTTCCCCCCGCACAAGGAAAGAATTTGGAAATCACAGGGAATCGCTTGGTCAAAAACTTGTACTTTATTCATAAGCCCTGCACGCCAAAAAAGGTCTCCCTCAAAAAAACTCCGTCCCGCGGTTAACCAGCCAAGGCGCGTGATCGATTGTCCTCCCCAGCTCTCTTGGGCTAAGTCTGTCATCGGCACGGACGTATCTTGAAGACGTTGCATAGCTAAGTTCTGATTATGATTACGATTCACGATATTGCCCTCAATAATGGCACCGGGGATCCGGATCAATGTTTCGAGGTTTTGCGTGAAAGTGAAAGCGAACTGATCGATGTAAGCGGTTTTACGGCGCGTATCGGCACCGCCATGTAAGTTAGTCGCGGTTTGCGATAAATAGGCTAGATTGAAATTCAAGCCCTCTTGCTTTAATCGAGGCCTTAAGCCAAGCATATCACCCAGTAACCCTTGTTCTGGAGGAGGTTCAAAACCCAGTGCGGTAGGGATAAAGGGAGCAGCGAAAAGTGGCGTTGAAACAGAAATACTGGCGACAAATAACCAACCATAAAGCGGCTTCGCATCCATGCAATTTCTCCAAGTCCATCATGGACTTTCTAAGGTAGATTTCGGGTTATTCCAACTCAGTGAATGTGGATAAGACTACCTTCTTTTATCGAAATGGCTTTGCCATGGCAACAAGTAATCAGCGATCTCTTTCGTACTTTTGATAAAGATCACCTTTAGATGATGAAAAGTTACTTAAGCTGCTATACCTCAGCCTTAAATCAGAAATTATAGCGGCAAGCTGGACACTGAAACTGCCGCGATCCTTCATGTTCTTAAGGAAAAATACAAATAAGGAGATACAGATTATGAATAAATTTATTACGGGCGGGTGGAGCCAGTCACTGTCTGGCAGACCCCTTAAAGAATTCGACGTCATGATGTATGGAATGGTGACAAACCTTGACGGGCTGACGACAGGGACGGCCGTCAGTCCGGGATGGAGTCCTGAAAAGCAGGATAAACCCAATAATACCCCCGATTTTGAAGGGAAGACGCTCTGGGTCTATGGCGGAGGCGGGTGCTCCCCTGAAGGAAAACCTTCAAATCAGGATGAAGTATTGCGGATAGCTGAAGCCACAAAAAGCCGGGGCTGGGATGGCGTAGATTTTGATGATGAATGCAATATGAACACCGGTCTTGTCATTGAAGCAATGAAGCAATTAAAACAACGCCAGAAAGAAACCAGCTTTGGTTTTATTGCCGGATATTCTTACAATCATCCGGCTGCAGATAACGGTAAAAAATTGAACGAAAAGGTTAAAAGTATCATCCAGTCGGGTCAGTGTGATCGCTTTATCCATTACTGCTATGCTGCAGCGATGTGGAGTAAAGAGGATATTACCGGCAACGTTATTCCTGCCCTGAAACGGACGTTAGCGCATGGAGCTGAAAACAAGAAATGTATCCTGGCCCTGACAACACGTGGACTGAATGAATGGAATTTAAATTATTTCATCGATCAGGTACTGGATTTTAATCTTGGAGGACTATTCATATGGAAGTATGAAGATTTAAAAGATGAATATTATAAAATAATCAAAGACAGACTGTGGAAATAAATAAAAGATATTCACATGATTCTAAAAATAACTGACCGCCCCGGCGGTCACCATAATTCAGAAAAAAAAGTAAACAGTTTCCACTATTCAATTTACACCCCTCAGCGACTTCTTGATGCTAGCATCACGGGCAGCTTCACTCATGCCAAAACAACGGGATCAGCCAGCGCATAGCCGGCAGTCATCACGTCATTTCACTCTAGTCCTAGTGGAGTTGTGTAGCATGCTGCTAACATCAGGCGAAGGGTCTTTATTTCTCTCTCTGTCTAGATTCTTTTCATAGAGCAGCTCCGGTAATGAACGCTCACTCAACTCGTAGTACGACAATGCCTGGTTTAGCGCGCATATATTCCAGAAACGGTGAATCCACCACTTTTCTGTTAGCAGCCAGCGAGGAGGCATTCCTGAACCATACCCGACCGTCGTGGCGAACCACGATACCCACATGCGAAACATCTAGTCCTTCAAGCGGAGAGTAGACGCCGACATAATCCCCTATTTTCAGATGGTCCAGCATTTGCTGACTAATGGCTTTTCCGGGAATGTAATTTATTCTCCGGGGATGGATGCCTAGACCCGGAATGTACTCCCCCCCACCAGGTTTGCGGTTAAGCTGTTTGTCCACTACGGCATAGTCAGGGCTGATATCCGCGGTGACGTCCCGGGCATTGCGTGGTGCGCTGGCAAACCAGTCGGAGAAGAAGTGCCGGCGGCTAAGGTAGTCAACGTTGCCGCCGGTGTAACGAACCTTCACTAAATTCTGCAGGAAGGATTTCTGGTCATGGCTATAGGTCAGGGCCTCAACGTAATCTATCAGGCTAATACAGTCCACACCGTTGAAATTCACGACAAGTGCTTCTGGGATACTGGGCCCGCCGATGAGCGTTTCAGCTTGGTAAGGCGTACCAAGGAAAGCAGATGACACGCGGCTAATGACTTCCCCGTGATATTTATCTGAAGAAGGGATGACGTCCGAGCGGATAATCTGGTTAACTTTTCCTGCCGTAACACTGTCCATGATTGTCTGATATTTTTCTGTCGCGGGTGCGGCACAGGCCGTCAGATACGTCGACATAAGTAAAACCGTCCATGTTTTCACTTTCATAATTATCTTCCTTAAAGGTACAGAGGGATTTTTAGCTTTAAGGAAGATGATTGTAATTGATACAAATACGCGCTATTTGTTGATTCCCAGTTGAACAATTAGCAACTGGATAATGAGAAATGTGAGGGATATCACGTGACCCGACACCCTTTCGTTTTTACAGGATTATTCTGTGATGCCTGAATACGAGTGGTTATCGGAAATTTCGGCGGTTCCAGCGAATCCACCTCTTTCAGGTGAACGAACATCCAAAGTCCAAAGGATACGTTACCCCATCGTGAAAGGAGGGAACCACAAGAATTTTGGGTAGTAATAGCGGTAAAACTGCGAACAAATCTGATTCCTTCAATGATAAGTCATTCACTTAATCGGCGTATTTTATCAATGACTATTACCAGCAATATCGTGCGTAATTGAAGAATAACATCACGATAAGTAATGATATCTTATCGAATTCAGCAAGGTTGTTTTGAAAATATTGATTAATTGTTATTAACAATTATGAATAAATTGTTTAAAATTGATCACACTTTTTGTTGGATTTTATCAGGGCTAGTTATGCAACACATTAAAAAAACAGTATTCAGTTTATCTCTGATCGCCGCATCACTTTTCACTCAAACAGCGCAAGCGCGTACCGAAAACACCGATGTTTTACTGATCGGTGGCGGCATCATGAGTGCCTCATTGGGTACATGGTTACATGAGCTTCAACCAGAGTGGAAACAGACTATGGTTGAACGTTTAGATGGCGTAGCTGAAGAATCTTCCAATGGCTGGAATAACGCGGGAACAGGCCATTCCGCTAATATGGAACTTAATTACACTCCTCAGCGCGAAGATGGGTCGATTGATATTTCAAAAGCTATCGAGATCAATGAAGCCTTTATGATTTCCCGTCAATTTTGGGCATCACAGGTACAACTAGGCACGTTACAACAACCGCGCAGCTTTATTAATTCTACTCCACATATGAGTTTTGTTTGGGGCGATAAGAATGTTGATTATTTAACACGTCGCTATGCTGCCTTACAAAAGAGCCCATTATTCCAAGGGATGCAGTTCTCCACGGACCAACAACAGATTAAAAAATGGGCGCCTTTAATTATTGACGGCCGTGATCCCGCGCAGAAAGTTGCTGCGACTTGGACGCCATTAGGCACTGATGTAAACTATGGCGAAATTACACGCCAGTTAGTCAGTACACTCCAAAAAAAACCTGAATTTACCTTAGAACTTTCTACGCAAGTGACAGAATTTACGCGTCAAGACGATAACTCTTGGTTAGTCACCGTCGAAAACCGTACCACAGGTGAAAAACACAGTATCCATGCTAAATACGTTTTCATCGGTGCAGGGGGTGCGTCGCTGAAACTATTGCAAAAAACCGGTATTCCAGAAGCAGAGAACTACGGTGGATTCCCAGTCGGTGGATCATTCTTGGTGACAGAGAATCCTGCCATCACGGCTCAGCACACTGCGAAAGTTTATGGGCAAGCGTCCGTGGGTGCACCGCCGATGTCTGTTCCTCATCTCGATACGCGCTATTTAGACGGTAAAAAAGTGGTACTTTTTGGACCCTTCGCTACCTTCTCGACTAAATACCTGAAAAATGGTTCCCTCTTGGATCTGTTCAGTGCAACCACGACTCATAATGTCATACCAATGGCTCATGTCGGCGTGGATAACTTTGATTTGGTGAAGTATTTGATTGGTCAGGTAATGTTATCTGATGAAGATCGTTTTAATGCCCTGAAAGAGTACTTCCCAGAGGCTAAACAAGCTGATTGGAAGCTGTGGCAAGCGGGTCAACGTGTGCAGATCGTTAAGAAAGATGCTGATAAAGGTGGCGTCTTGAAATTAGGCACCGAAATTGTTACCGACCAGCAGAAGACCATTGCCGCATTACTCGGTGCTTCACCGGGTGCGTCAACCGCCGCCCCGATCATGTTAAACGTGATTGAGAAATTGTTCCCGCAACAGGTGAAAACCCCACAATGGCAAGCACGTATCAAACAAGTGGTGCCAAGTTACGGTCAGAAACTGAACAGTGATCCGGCATTAGCTCAGCAAGTGTGGGATCATACTGCTGAGGTTTTACAGTTAACGCCACCACCCCGTATTGAGATGACTGCTCCTACGGCAGCAAATCAAGCGCCTGTTTCCTCGACTTCTACGCCAAATCGAGATATGGCACTGTAAGTATTATCCCCTTCAGTCGACTGACTGAAGGGGTATTTGTTACTCTGAAGGCTATGTCAATTGCTGACGCTGACGCAAACTAGGGAAAAGTTTCATCCATATCGCAACAACGACTAACGTCCCTACTCCTCCGACCACCGCTGCGGGGACCGTTCCTAACATGCTCGCCAGTACGCCTGTTTCAAATTCACCAAACTGATTTGAGGTATTAATAAAGATTGAGTTGACCGCATTAACTCTGCCACGCATTGCATCCGGGGTATCAAGCTGAACCATCGCCCCTCTAATCACCATACTCACCATGTCAAAACCGCCTAAGGCCACTAGCGCGAGAAGCGATAACACTAGATTGTGAGACAGCGCAAATACCAAGGTCGCTACCCCGAAACCCGCTACACAGCCAAACATGATCAACCCGGTGTGGCGAGTCAATACACGACGACTGATCCAGATCCCTGTCAGTAAGGCACCGACAGAAGGTGCTGCGCGAAGCGCACCGAGCCCCCAAGGCCCAGTATGTAAAATATCTTGGGCAAAGATAGGTAATAAAGCCGTCACGCCACCCAGTAATACCGCAAAAAGATCTAACGAAATGACCCCTAAAATATCTTTACGTTCAAAGATAAAGTGCAATCCTGCAAACAGATTTTTCATCGTCATGGGCAGGCGGGTTAACGCGACTGGAGGATAGTGAACGGTGGCAATCATGAGCAACGCAACGAAATAACAGATTGCCGCAACCCCATAAGCCGCCTCGGGTGAGTACAGGTACAGCAACCCGCCGATCATCGGACCCGCGATAACCATGGCCTCACGGAAAACTTGGTTAGTCGCCATCGCCTTGGAAAGTAGTTCAGCAGGCAGCAGTGCGGGCAGTAGTGAAGTGTTTGCGGGGCCCTCCACCGCTTTAGCAATCCAGAATAATGCGACCAGTCCCAATAAAGCCGGGGTGGATAACCACGAGAAAAAAGGTAAAGCAATCAGCCCAGCTACAGCGAGAAATTCGATAACTTGCCCTGTAACGATTAATGTCTTTCTATTGTATTGATCGGCAAGGTGCCCCGCCGGCAATGCCAGTAATATCGAGGGTAAAAATTGCATCAGTCCAATCATCCCCAGCATAAATGCACTGTGGGTCATGGCGTAGATTTGCCAGCTAACCGCTAATGAGACAATTTGAAAACCGAGTGATGAACAGGTCTGTGCGATAAGGTAGTGCCGAAAGCCACGGTGACTAAAAGGTGATAATGAGGAGGCTACGGGGTTCACGACTTGGCTCCAAGCTAAGCATACTGATAATAAGGACGATAAGCATAGCATGATCTCTCCATGACTGACGAAAACCGACTTCTCTCACTCACGAAAAAAAAATGTCTCATTACTAAATCTTTGTCTACGCTTAGTAAGGAGCAATGTAAAAAATAAAAATCATGAGGACAGTGATGAGCGATCAAAAAAGAAACATAACAACCACTGATGCCGGCATTCCCGTTGCCAGCGATGAGCATTCTTTAACAGTCGGCCCTGACGGTCCGATTGTCCTTCACGACCATTACCTTATCGAGCAAATGGCAAATTTCAACCGCGAACGTATTCCAGAGCGGCAGCCCCATGCCAAGGGCAGCGGTGCGTTTGGTCATTTCGAAGTCACTGACGATGTTAGCCAATATACGAAAGCAGCCCTATTTCAGCCGGGCGTAAAAACAGAAGTGTTAATGCGTTTTTCCACCGTTGCCGGTGAACGCGGCAGCCCTGATACCTGGCGTGACCCACGCGGGTTTTCAATCAAATTCTATACGACCGAAGGTAACTACGACATGGTCGGCAACAATACGCCGGTCTTCTTTGTGCGTGACCCAATGAAGTTCCAACATTTTATCCGTTCGCAGAAGCGTCGTGCAGACAACAACCTGCGTGATAATGATATGCAATGGGACTTCTGGACGTTATCCCCTGAATCCGCCCACCAAGTTACGTGGTTAATGAGCGATCGTGGTATCCCTAAAAGCTGGCGTCATATGAACGGTTACTCCAGCCATACCTATATGTGGGTGAATGCCGAAGGGGAGAAATTCTGGGTTAAATACCATTTCAAAACCGACCAAGGCGTTGAATGCTTAACCCAAGACGAAGCAGACAAATTAGCCGGCGCTGACGGTGATTTCCATGTACGTGACCTTTATAACGCGATTTCTGAAGGCAAGAATCCAAGCTGGACGCTGTATATGCAGATTATGCCGTTCGCAGACGCCGATAATTACCGTTTTAATCCCTTCGATTTGACTAAAGTGTGGCCACACAAAGATTACCCACTGATTAAAGTTGGTAAGTTAACGCTGGATCAGAACCCTACCGACAACCATGCTCAAATCGAGCAAGCGGCATTTGAACCTAACAACTTAGTGCCTGGCATCGGACTTAGCCCAGATAAGATGTTAATGGGCCGTATTTTTGCTTATGCGGATGCACACCGTGCGCGTTTAGGGGTCAACTATAAGCAGATTCCTGTCAATAGCCCGCGCTGTCCGGTCAACAGCTATAGCAAAGATGGTGCAATGCGCATCCAACCCGTCAGTGATCCGGTTTACGCGCCGAACAGCAAGGGTGGCCCGGCAGCAGACGGTGAACGTTATCCTACCGACTCCACGTGGGCTGCTAAGGGTGAACAATTACGTGCGCCCTATTCTTTGCATGCTGAAGATGACGATTATGGTCAGGCAAATGCCCTGGTTAATCAGGTTCTTGATGATGCAGGACGTGATCGCTTAGTCAATAATGTGGCAGGTCATCTGTTGAATGGCGTAAAAGAGCCGGTGCTCTCCCGTGCCTTCGATTACTGGCGCGCAATTGATCAAACCCTTGGCGACCGTATCGCAGAGAAAGTTAAGTCATCACAATAAGACTATTAGGCCTCCTCATGGAGTATAGAGTAAAAAGTATGTACAGTTACTTATGAGTGAGTGACAACCCTTTACTAATAATACTCCTTGAGAAATTTCAAATCGTACACACTATGTATAGTACTGTGTACGCTTTGCTAGCCTTGAAAGCTTAGCTAAATGATGGCATCACTGCGTAAAACCATCGCCCAGCCAAAAGAATATTTAACTATTCACATAAAATTTAAGATGCTGTCTCCAATGAGTAGAACATATATTTTGCGATGAAAGCCCCGATGACTTTTTCGTGGATTTCGACCAAGCGTGGAAAACAGAAGGTTCTGTGCGCCAACCACTTGATTCGAGTACGCAGGCTCAGGTTGTCACATTCAATCAGGTGTATGAATATCTTACCCGTTAAATGCTTCTCCTTCGGTACTTCTCGGGGTTTGAGGCCAGTAGTGTAAAAAAATACGTTAAGGATATAACTTTCTGTATTGGTTAAAAGATCAAGAATAACGTGGACAATTATGACGGAGCTTTTGAAGAAGCTATAAATGATCTCGCCCGCCGATTCAGTACGTTGCTCTCGGTCACAGGTGTATGTATTGTTGCTTTTCTATTAAAATAGCCGGGATGTCAGAGGAATTCATTAGAATTCTTATTTAATATCATACACACACTAAAAGGTACGTAATTTTAAATTTTATTTTCTTTATAATATTTTATTCTTTTAGTGTAATTATTAATTAAGCATGAGTGGTAAGTATCGTTAAAGCCATAACTTCCTTTTTCGAATACAAGTGCTTCTGCAAGGCATTCTTTTTTGACGTAAAGATCCCAGTTTGCTTTTGCTTCTTTTGCTAAAGAGTTTATCTTTTTTATGTTTTCTGGCCTTTCTTTATTGTTTTTTATTGAATCTAAGTAAATCTTATATTTTTTGTTGTACTCTTTCATTTTTTTTCAGAAAAATCGATCATGCAAGATATAACCTCATCCGTATGGGCTATGTTCATGCAAGGTGTTTCTTCATTTTCAGTAGTTGCTTTAGCTTGTAGTATTAATAAACTAAGTAGAAAAGAAAATACTTTAATCACTTTCATATTGCTATACCTTCTAGATGCTTTATCCTCTGCCTTGCTTTCTCATCTCTTAGTAAAGTCGGGTTATTTTTTATTAAATTAATTATTTCTTCTTTTTTATTCTTGCCAAAATCAGGAACCATTCTGTATGTTAACACTCCTTGATATTTCATGTCAGTAAAAACATCCTTTATTTCTTTTTGTAATTTACCCCAAGAAACAGAATTATGGTTTTTATATTTATTATAAAATTTTATTGTGTCAGAAACATATTCTTTATAAACTAATTCAAACAACCTTAGCTGTTGTATTTCTGTTATTTCACCTATGGGTTCTCTTTTTTCTTTTATAAAATCACTTGCACCGCAATAGCTTTTTTTTGACCCTTCTGCTATTTTTTTGCTTTTACAGTTGGTATTCCAGCTAAAGTGAGGTGGTGTATTATTTGTGTTTCTGATCTTTCCTTCATATCGTAACCGCGCCCAATGGTTACACCTGATCCATATTGATTACACCGAGATTCAATTCCAGGCCAATGTATTTTTCTAGAATAATAACGACTGCCTGATATGTTGTTGCCTTCTGCCCTGAACGTCAGAATTCCTTCTCTTGGTTCCATTTACTATCTCCTTTTTTGTATACTTATCCATTCATGCTTATAGCAGATTTTTTTATTTTCACAATGACCTTCTTTATACCATTTTTTCCTAAGCAAGAAATTTGGAGCTATTTTCTGGTAGGAAAACCTGCTATGTGTGGCTTAGCAACTAAAAACGAGCTGAGGGTTTCTGAGGAGATGTACGCACCAGATGTTATGGTAAATACCGGCGATCGACAGGTATAAGAGCCACTCAAAATCAGACAAAAAATAGTGAATTTTTGATATCAGGGGCTTCTATCCCGCCCTATTTAGCTTTGCAGTTATAGTCACTGGCTTCTGAAATGGCTGAATCCCAGCAAACATCTGGGAGCGCGTCGCACCAGACTTAAGATTATCTTAAGGTCGGTCAGAGATAATCCATTATTCGATGATTAGTCCGGACTTATGTTATGAAAAATTGGTTAATGACGCGCTTAACGCACCCCGTATTGAATGCGCTGACGGCAGCAGCAATCACGCTGTGTTTAAATATTCCTTTTTTTGAGCAGGCTTATAATCTTGTTCACCCAGACAAAAGTCATACATGGCTATTCTTGCTGAGTATGCCGTGGGTCTCTTTCTTTGTGCTGTTCAGCATACTGATGGTGGCAGAAGTGGTGTGGCTAGCTTTCCCTGTCGCGATTCTGTTTATTCTGCTCGCGAGTAGCGCCCAGTATTTTATCAGTAGTTACCGTATTATCGTCGATAGAACGATGGTCGCGAATATGGCGAACACCACTGCGGCAGAGAGTTTCGCGTTAGTCACCCCTCAGATGATCGGCTACTTTATCCTGACCGCAGTTATTCCGATTATTGTGCTGTTTGTCGCACGACGTTTGACACGCCAGTCCACTCTACAACGTATAAGTTATGCGTTGATAACCTTGTTAATTTCCTGTGCCGGGACTTATCTGATTTCGAACAGTTTCTATAAAGATTACGCCTCACTTTTTCGTAATAATCGGGAATTGATCACCTATTTAAGCCCATCAAACAGTATCGCTGCCGCACTTTCTTGGTATAAACACGAGCGTACCGCTAATCTACCGCTAATCCGCTTTGGTGAGGATGCTCACCAAGCAGCAGCCCATCTAGGGGGTAAACCGACCTTGACGATATTGATTGTCGGTGAGACAACACGTGCGCAAGATGTAGGATTAGGCGGCTATCAACGACAAACTACGCCTTTATTGGCCAAAGATGATGTGGTCTATTATCCCAACACCTTATCATGTGGTACATCGACGGCAGTTTCTGTCCCCTGCATGTTTTCGGGAATGGGTCATGACCACTATAACGACAAGCTGGCCAATCATCGTGAAGGATTGCTCGATATTGTGCAACGTGCTGGCATCAACGTACTGTGGCGTGAAAACGACGGTGGCTGTAAAGGCGCATGCTCACGGGTTCCTACCGAAGAGATGACCTCACAAAACCTATCGGGTATGTGTATTGACGGTGAGTGCTACGACCATGTCCTGTTCCATCACTTACAAGGCTATATAGATAAACAAACCGGCAATACCTTAATTGTTTTACATACTATTGGTAGCCATGGCCCGACCTACAACCATCGTTACCCTGATGCCTTTAAATATTATACCCCAACCTGTGATACGAATGAGGTGCAGCACTGTTCTACAGAACAGCTCGTCAATACGTATGATAATACCATCCGCTATATGGATGCGATGGTCGATCAAGGTATTCAGCTGCTACAAGCAAATTCACAGCGCTTTACCACTAGTTTGGTCTATCTTTCCGATCACGGTGAGTCTTTAGGTGAAGATGGCGTTTACTTACACGGGCTTCCCTATATGATTGCACCGATTCAACAGAAACATGTCCCCCTGTTAATTTGGCTTTCCGAAGACTACCAGCAACGCTATGCTATTGATAAAAAATGTATGATTGATCAGGCAAAGCTTATGCAAACGTCACAAGATAATTTATTCCCCACGGTATTAGGGTTATTCGGCGTTCAAACACGAGAATATCAACCCCAACTCGACTTACTGACGCACTGTCGAGGAAGACAGTGAGAGTATTAATTATTGAAGACGATCCCCTGCTACAGCAGGGGATCCTGCTGGCGATGCAGGGTGAAAATTATCTGTGTGATGCCGTCAATGGGATTAAGCTTGCTGAGCAATTTCTGCAATCCTCGACTTATAGCCTGATAATGCTCGACCTTGGCTTACCGGATGGCGACGGTTTAACCTTATTAAAAAATTTACGCCGACAAAAAATCGCGACACCTATTATCGTGCTGACTGCCCGAGATACCTTGGAGGATCGCGTGGTGGGCCTCGACAGCGGTGCTGACGATTATTTGGTGAAACCTTTCGCATTAGAAGAGCTATTGGCCAGAAGCCGAGCGTTAATCCGCCGCTATCACCAACAATCGGATAATCTATTACAAATTGATGACTTAACCATTGATATTGGCCGTCGCCAAGTCTTCTTAAATCAACAGCACCTTGAGCTAACCCCTAAGGAGTACGCTATTTTGTTGCGTTTGATGTTAAAAGCGAATCAACCGGTACATCGCGATGTGTTGTACAGCGATATTTATAGTTGGGATAATGAACCCTCCACTAACTCTTTGGAAGTTCATATCCACAATCTGCGGGATAAAGTCGGGAAACAACGTATCCAAACGTTACGTGGCTTTGGTTACTCCATCATGGCTCAGAAAACATCGTGAAACGAACGCTGCATGCTTTTTCCCCCACCACCTTGCGCTGGAAGCTAATGCTGACAGTTGGGGCAATTATTGTTGTTTGCCAAGCTATCAGTATTCTCTGGTTATGGCATGAGAGCCGTGAACAGGTGACGATCTTGGTACAAAGCGCGATTAATCATCATGATCGTCACAGGCATTATGAAAAAGAGGTGCATGAGGCTGTGGCGAGTTTAGCCGTACCCTCTTTACTGATTATCATTGCTTGCTTGGTGCTCTGTTTTAATGCCATCAGGCGTGTGACTAAGCCCTTGGCTGATCTGAGTGATGCTCTTGCACAACGCTCAGAGGATAATCTCGCCCCCTTATCTGCCATCAGTGAGTACACCGAGATTAGCGCAGTCGTCGAGGCGATCAATACCATGATGGCGAGGTTGACCGTGACATTAGAGCGAGAACGACTATTTACCGCCGACGTTGCACACGAATTACGGACACCGTTAGCAGGTTTGCGTCTACATTTACAGTTAATAGAGAAAAAACATCAACTTAATCTGGGTGACTTGCTGTCTCGGCTCGATCAAATGACAGTCAGTGTCTCACAGCTGTTAAAGCTTGCTCGCGTCGGTCAATCTTTTGCTGCCGGAAGTTATCAATATTTCGGCCTTGTGGCCGCCGTGATCACCCCGATGATGCCAGAATTTGAACGGCAGTTGGCGCAGCGTCAGCAATCGTTAAGGGTCCAACTTCCTTCAAGCCCCTTACCACTGCGCGGCGATATTACGTTATTGCAAATGGTCATCCAAAATCTACTCCAGAATGCACACCGATACAGCCCACCTTACTCAGACATCACCCTTCGGGTCTCTGCGAAAAATGAGGTGATTTGTGTTGAGATCGATGATCAAGGTCCCGGAATTGATCTGAAAAAAGCCACTGAACTGAGTAAGGCGTTTGTGCGTATGGATCGCCGCTATGAGGGGATTGGTTTAGGACTTAATATCGTGCAACGTATCTGCCAATTACATCGCAGCCAATTCACCCTAACTAACCTACACCCCACTGGGTGCCGTGCCACGGTACTGATCCCTCAACAGCAATTTTATCACGACGAGTGAGGCTACTGCCCTTTTTCACGGGCTAAGAGCGCCTCTTTACGTGCAATGCCCCAACGATAGCCTGAAAGTTGACCATCGCGTTTAATGACGCGATGACAAGGGATTACGACGGCGAGTCGATTCGCCGCACAGGCTTGTGCAACGGCACGTACGGCCTTTGGAGAGCCGAGCTGTTCAGCGATATCACTGTAACTGGCGGTCGATCCTAGCGGGATTTGGCGTAACGCCCGCCAAACACGCTCTTGGAAGACGGTACCTTGAATATCCAATGGCAAACGCCACGTCGAAAGCGGTTGCTCAATGTATCCGATCACTTCGGCGACGAGTTGTTCATAGTGCGAATCGTCACCCATTAAGATGGCGTGGGGAAATTGCTGCAGCAGTTGATTGATCAGCGACACTGGCTTCTCGCCTAAGTAAATCGCACAGACGCCTTTTTCACTTTGTGCCACGAGCACTATGCCGATACTGCACTGTCCCAGCGCGAAATAAATAGTGATACCTTGAGCCCCTCGTCGAGAATTTTTTGGCGTCATCCCAAGTCGTTGTGACGCACTTGTGCGGTGACATTATAGTACGATAAAAACCATCTAAGTTTGATATTTTTTATCCGGCAACTTGGCTTTACTGAATAAATCAGCCTTATGAAGATCGCCGCTGTAGATGACTAAGCGTATAATGAAAAAAAAGTTTTATTGAAATCATTAATCCATACTCTCACCGCATAGCTTTACAGTCTAATAATAAGTTATTTTTCGTTCACTGTTTTTGATGACGTTATCGGGCAATGTTTTCTCAATTTTACTCTCAAATCACGTTCAAATCAGCCGCTACTCAGTTGGGTGCATAACGATTTATAGGTTTATTATTCATCTAAGATGGGTTTATATGAAATACATAATGAAAATATGAGGAATGTTATGGAACCACAACAGATAAGAATAGCTCGCCCTGTGACATCTCTTAGCCAAAGCTGTGAGATGTATTGTTATGGTCTTGGTTTAAAAAAAATTGCGGAGTTTATAGATCACGCCGGTTTTAATGGATGCATGTTAGGAATGGAAGATGTCAGTTGGCATTTGGAATTTACTCAATGCGACTTTCACCCAATTAAACCCTCTCCAACACCAGATGATTTACTGGTTTTATATTTTCCTGATAAGGAATGTTGGGGCGTGATTTGTCAATGCATGGATGATGCAGGATTCATTAGAGTTAAATCATTTAATCCTTACTGGGATAGTAAGGGGGTTACTTTTGCAGACAAGGATGGCTACAGAGTTGTAATACAAAACATGCATTGGGGTAGCCTCTGAACCTTCGCTTTAGCAAGGCTTATGTTAAATGAGCTGATGATTTTTTGTTTGCTCATGAAAAGGGATAAGATGAAATTACTGGAGTAAGCGGATATTAAGATATGCAATCTACAAAATTTAATGTGCTGGCAGTTTCAGGAAGTTTAAGAAAGCATCCTTGAAACGCCTTTTTCTAGAGTCTATGAAATTACTTAAGCCGGACAGTGTTGAGTTTCTGATCCAAGATGGGCTGGATCAGCTTCCATTCTTTAATCCTGATTTTGAAGACAAACCAGATGTGGAAGTTTCACGTTGGCGTAAGAGCTTAAATGATGCGAATTTTGTTATATTTGCTAGTCCAGAATATGCCCATGGTATTACAGGTGTTATAAAAAACGCCTTGGACTGGATAGTATCAAGTGGCGAATTGTTAGGTAAGCCAATATCTTTACCAAACTTATCTCCCCGCGCCAGTATTGCTCATGCACAACTAGCTGAAATATTGATGGTTATGGGAGGGGAGATAACTGAATCTTTTAGCCCCAAGGCCTCGCTGAATGAGCCTTATGTCATACCGTGTAACACCGCTAATTCGTTATGTAATATTCCTGAAATTAACCGTAGGATTAGTGAATTATGGGCTCAAATAGAAAAAGAGATGATAACTACGCCAGGGAGTTAACTTTGTTCACGTAAAAGAGATGTTATGGTAAATTTGATGCAGACAGAACGAACACACGGAAATGATATTCAGGATGAGTACAAGAAGTGAAATTATTGATGGTGCTCAAGCACCTTATAAAAATAAAGGCCTTGTTTATACAGAAGTGCTGGGCTGGGTAGATCTGGGGCACGCTCAAGGGAAAGATATTCGAGAACTTCTAGCACTGATAGCTCAGGGCGAAGCATCAGGGAAAGAATGTTATGATGTCCGGTATTCACAGGGGATGTCAGGATTGTTAGGTCAGGTGCGAACGGGAAAAGTCATGATTTGGCGAATTCGTCGAGGGAGGCCTTACTGGGAGCAGAAGAGCATTGCGCTGGCGATGATGATGACTATGGCTCGCAAATTTGAGGCGTTTCAGGGTTCTTTTCCTAACAACTTGGTGACTGGCAGCGGTTTTAGTGGCGAAGACCTGGTGTCAGATTTACTGGGATTTTACCGCGTCGTATCGGTTCAGAATCCGTTCAGTATGCTGCGGCCTGTCAGCAAAGAAGAGGCGCTAAAGCGCTGGGATCACTATGGGAAAATTGGTAGCTGGAAGAATGAGACGTTCCAGCCGCTCTTATTTCCTGATCCGGACAAAAACCCCCATGCCCGGCCATACAAAGGGATACTTCCCCCATTCATGAGAACCGTTGTTCCCTATAACGATTTTCTGTCGGGTAATGTGATACTTCCAAGACATGACAAAACCTTCGTTATTCTGGGTAAAGGGAATGGCAGGATGGGGCTGTGAGAAAATTTATAACCATATTTTCTGTTGTATTGCTGTTTGTTGGTGTGGCACTGACATTGGGCTGGCCATATCTGGAGGTGGGATTTGCCAGCAGTGCTAACTATACCGAAAGAGACAAGCGGGAATACGACTACTACACACCTGAATTGCTAAAAAGAATGCCTCGCATATCTGATAACTATGAATTCAGTTATAGCAATATCAGCGGCCCACAGGCTTTTGTATACGGTATTCAATTTAATGGAACAAACGATACCAGTAGAATTCGTGAATACCTGATATCCGAAGGGTATGAAAAGCAAAAGCAGTGCCAAACTGAAGCCGAATGTTGGATATCTCCACATAGTAAAGACGTAGTGTCATTTTATAGTTTGCCAAAATCAGACTTTGTTGAGGTAGAAATTTATCGGCGTGAGCATGCAGATTAAATCTGTATCTTGAGACAATAAAAAGGATCTTCTTGAGATCCTTCTGGAAGAGTCGTAGTCTCTTGCCCTGTAAACGAAAAAACCACCTTGTGAAGTGACCCCCGATAGTTGGACAACCTATTATCGGGGGTTCTTTATGGCAAAATATAGCCGTGAGTTAAAAATTTCATCGCTAACCGCTATCTATTCGGTGAGTCTTAATGCTTACTTTCAAAAGAGTATTCGATAGCCTCCCGCCAAATCCGTTATTGGGCTCAAGTCGTTAGGCTTCACGGTGATAATGCTTTCGTCCCACTCCCTCACCTGCGCCCTGCCACAGCACGATTTGAAACACTAAAACTTATGTCGACAAACTAACTTAAGTGCACTACCTATGTAGCTCGCATATAGTAATTAGAACAGCATGGAGATTAATACCAATATCAGTAGTAATACGTATATACGAGCATGCCATTTATCCTTAATATTTGGGATGTATCGCTGGCTAATAAAAATGCCGATTAGACCGAAAACAACCAAAACTAAGAGTATTTTTAGACTGATGAATCCCATAAATGCATTAGCTGGGACTTTCCCCCATCCATTGATGGTATAGGTTACCGTTCCGCATAAGGCAACAGGAAAAGAAAGAGGATTCGCACTACTGACACACTCTTTCATTGCATGCCCATATCTACGTAATAGTGGGACTGTCATAACACTCCCACCTACCCCCAATAAGGAGGCAATACACCCAATTGTTATCCCGCCACCTTTTATGGCTAAAGAAGATAAATAGCGTTTATCAGTGTTAACAAAGAATCCCTTGTTAAAAACACAGTCGAGGATAGTGACTATCATGTAAATGATGAAAAGCACTCGTACTAGCGATTCACTTAAAATGCCTGATATCAGTGAACCCAAAATCGCACCGGTAGCGATAAACCAAAACAATGGAAAAATGATAGGCATTGAGAGTTTGCCGGCTTTAAAATTTTTATCACTAGCCCACCCAGAGTTAAAAACCATCACAGCCGTAGACGTCGCAACAGCAATGTGCATAGCATTATTCTCTAAACTGGGCTGACGTAAGAGCAGTTGGTACACAAAGGGTACAACGACAAAACCGCCCCCAAAACCAAATAGAACTGTAGTGATGCCTGTAGTTAAACCAACGCAAGCAATAATCAATATATCATTCAAAACATACCCTCTCAGAAAGAATTCTATGTTTTACACAGCATATTGAACCTGAAATTAAATGATAGTTTTTTTGTATAAGCAGCCCTATTTATCATAAGATTATTTTTTTGCGCGCACCGCTGCTACACCACTCGCCGACAAAATCCCCTCAACCGTCCAAAAGTGACACTTTCCCACCCAAAAACGGGCATAAATTACGTTACCCATTTGTTATCAACATCGGGCTTTTGGTTTGGGTCGCTTTCGCGGCTTCAAGGATTATTTTATCAGAATTGCCAAAGCTTCTTAAAATGGCCCGTGGCTGTGACGGCCACGACAAAATAGCCATCGACGCGGGCGTTTCGCGTTTTACCGCTTGCCAGCGCGCCTTATCACTGAGATAGAGTTGGGGGTTTAGCTGTGGTTTAACCATGGATCGCTCACTCCTGCCGATTGCTGAAAGCATTAAACGACAGATGATTGTGCGGTTCATGAATACCCGATTTTTATACTCAAGCACTATTTTGGAAAATATCTGGCATTACACAGCCTAATTTTTTCCCATGAGTCGCATTTTTTTATCGTGAACCTTCCATTGGAATCGGTTCACTGATAATAATATCGCTAAATATTATGACTAGGACTGAATGATGCTTAATAAAGATACCCAACTCTGTATTTCTCTTTCCGGCCGCCCCAGTAATATCGGCACCCGTTTTCATAATTATCTCTACCAAAAACTCGATATCGATTTTATTTATAAAGCCTTCTCCACCACCGATATTGAAGCAGCGATTAAAGGAGTACGAGCATTAGGGATCCGTGGCTGTTCCGTCTCAATGCCTTTCAAAGAGAGTTGTATACCTTTTATCGATCAGTTAACTGACTCTGCTAAAGCGATCGATTCAGTTAATACTATTGTTAACGATAATGGTATTCTCACCGCCTATAACACCGACTTTATGGCTATTCGTCAGTTAATCGCCGATCACCTGCCAGACAGTTCACAAACGGTTTTAGTAAAGGGTGCAGGCGGAATGGCCAAAGCCGTCGTCGCTGCATTTTATGATGCGGGATTTACCCACCTAAGCGTCATGGCCCGCAATGAACAGAGTGGGAAAGCATTAGCTAATAAATATCACTATCGTTATCAGTCCCCTGAAGATACCACGCCGGCGGATATCATCGTGAATGTTACCCCTATTGGAATGAGCGGCGGTACTGAGAGTGAAACCCTCGCGTTTGCCGAGTCGACGATTACCTCGGCCACTACCGTATTCGACGTCGTGGCATTCCCAGCACAGACGCCTCTGGTCAAAAAAGGCCATGCCCTGGGGAAAAAGGTGCTGAGCGGTGACCAAGTGATTGCACTGCAGGCATTAGAACAATTCGCGTTATATACGGGGGTCAGACCGAGTGATGCATTAATGCAAGAAGCGTCAGTTTTCTCCCGCCAATAAAGCATCCTCCCCTGCAAGGCACGGGAAACCCTTTTTTCCGTGCCCGTTATGGCATATCATCTGCCGGTCTCGTTGAGGCTCTCCTTGATGATACTCCCTCTATTTCTTTGAGCACTGTAGCCATGACTGTTCTTCTGCATTTTATTGATGTATTTGGTACTTTTGTTTTTGCACTTAGTGGCGCAACGGTCGGCGTAAGGCATCGTTTTGACCTGTTTGGCGTTTTTGTGCTGGCTTTTGTTACCGCTGTGGGCGGTGGCTGCGTCAGAGACTTATGCTTAGGCGCAACGCCACCTGCTGGGCTCATTAATGTCGAATACCTTATTTGTGTGATCATCGCCATTATGCTGATTACCTTTTTTCAAAAGGTTGTATTCTCTTTTGAAAAACCCGCGCTATTTTTTGATGCTCTCGGCCTCGGTTTTTTCGCCGCATTCGGTGCTAACAAGGCCTATATCCATACTCATGAAATTTTCTTTTCCATTCTAATGGGCTGTATCAGTGCTGTCGGCGGTGGATGTATCAGAGATATTTTAACTGGGCGCTCCCCTGTTATCCTGACTAAAGAGATTTACGCTAGCGCCGCCCTCATTGGTGCCAGTATTCAGCTATTGGGGTCGTCCGGCGTCATTCCACCGCAATACAGTATCTGGCTGGCGATTGGTAGTTGTACCGCGATACGTATGGTATCCCTACGCTATAACATCACATTGAAAACTATCGCCAACAAATACCTTGATTGAGTAGTTAACCCTATGTGCTTGATGTATTGCTCTGGTCACGATAAATCAGTAACGTACTTCATTATTATTTGCTCACAATGGTAACTTATAATATGAACATTACTGATCTAGCTTCAAACCGTTTTACAACCAAGGCCTACGACGCATCACGACCGCTGACTGATGAGCAGATTTCTGCCATCCTCTCGCTATTACAGAACAGCCCTTCCACACTGAATTTGCAAGGCTGGCATTTTCATGTCATCAACACAGAAACGGGTCGTGAGAAAATTGCTCCCGCTATTTTTGATCTAAATAAAACAAAAGTGGCCCAAGCACCTTTAGCCATTGTTTTTTCAAGTATCAATACGATCAATGATCAACATCTTGATGCCTTGGTGGCGCAAGAAGAAGTAGATGGTCGTTTTCGTGATGCCGAAGCACGACAAAAAAATGATGCCGGCCGTCGGGGCTATATTAATAATGTCGCCCACTCTCCTGAGTTTCAGCGTCAATGGATGGAACGACAGCTCTATATTGCATTAGGCTTTCTATTATTAGGGGCGCCAGCACTAGGTCTCCACGCTACGCCAATCGAAGGCTTTGATACCAAAAAAATGGACAGTATCCTAGATTTAGAGGCACAAGGTCTGCATAGTGTGGTGATGGCAACCATCGGCTATAACAGCGATGCAGATTTTAATGCGCAACTGCCTAAGTCTCGTTTCCCGCTCGATAAAATTATCACCCAATTATAAGCCCTATTCGGTAATCAGTATTGATTACCGAATTTTTGATTAATCATCCCCTCTTTCCCGACAGCGCATTTAGGTATATTGTTTTCCTATCATTCAGCAGGAAGGATCAGGCGGATATGGAACGACAAGCTTCAGCATTGCTTCAAGAGTTATCGGTTATTGTTGGAAACAAGCAAGTATTAACCTCTCAAGATGACAAAGCATTTTACACCACCGGTTTTCGCGTCGGCCAAGGAGAGGCTTTAGCCGTTATTATCCCCGAAACCCTGACTGCACTCTGGCAAGTTTTGAAATGCTGCGTCGCCCAAGACGTCATTATTTTGATGCAAGCGTCAAATACCGGCATTACTGGCGGATCTACGCCCGACGGTAATGACTATGATCGGCCGGTGATTATCATCAGCACCCGCCGCTTAAAAGGCGTTCAGGTGATCGATGATGGCCAGCAAGTGATTGCCTATCCTGGCTCAACACTGACCGAATTAGAAGATACGCTCAGACCTCTACAGCGAGAACCCCATTCAGTGATCGGCTCTTCCTGTATTGGTGCCTCGGTGATTGGTGGATTATGTAATAATTCCGGTGGTTCGCTGATCCGGCGCGGGCCGGCCTTTACCGAAAAGTCACTGTATGCGCAGATCAGTGAGCAAGGTGAAATCAGGTTAATCAACCATTTGGGTATTGATTTAGGGCAGACCCCTGAAGAGATGTTAAGTCATTTAGAATCTAAGCAATTTACCATCGGTGATACGGCAAACTGGCAAGGAAAAATTTGGGCCGATGATTACGCGGAAAAATTGCGTGATACGGAATCAGCCTCGCCCGCACGTTTTAATGGCGATCCCCATTACTTACATGATAGTGCTGGCTGTGCCGGAAAAATTATCGTTTTTGCAGCAAGACTCGCCACCTTTCCTGCGAGTAAAGCCACTAAAACCTGGTACATAGGTACCAATGATGAAAAAGTGCTTATCGCCCTGCGTCGTTTTCTGTTGAACAAGCTCGAGCACTTGCCAATTCAAGCTGAATACATTCATGCCAATGCCTTCGATATGACGTTACGTTATGCTAAGCATATGATTTTAGCCATACGTCAGCTTGGACCTCAATCGATCCCCGGACTGATGGCGAGAAAAGCTAAGTGGGATGTTAAGGTCAAAAATTTCAAGTGCTTGCCAAGTAACCTGACTGACCGACTGATTCAAGGTTTTAACCAAATTACGCCCCCTCTCGTCGCAAAACGTATTTTGGATTATCGGCGTCGCTTCCAGCATCACTTATTGATTAAAGGTGACAGTGAGCAAGCCGCTCAATTAACTGGCCTCCTCGATACCTTCTTTACTGAGCAGCAAGGTGAATATTTTATCTGCGATGAACACGAGGCACAGGATGCATTTCTGATCCGTTTTGCCGTAGGTGGTGCCGCCATTTCTTACTGCGATTATCTCGGTATTGACCCTAATGAGCGCCTTATTGCTTTTGATGCGGCATTTCGACGTAACGACGATCAGTGGTTATTTGATCTGCCTGCCCATCTCCAAGACCAGATACAAGCTGATTCATGTTGCGGACACTTTTTCTGTTTAGTTAACCATCAGGATTACATCTTGAAGCCTGGGGTCGACGGCAAGAAGTTTAAGCAAGAGGTGATTAATTATATCGAACAACGTGGCGCGCGTTATCCTGCTGAGCATAACGTCGGCCATCTGTATGCCGCTAAAGAGGACTATCAGCAACATTGGCGTGAACTCGATCCCACCAACAGCTGTAACCCGGGGATTGGTAAAACGAGTCGCCGTAAGTTCTGGCAATAAGTGTTTTAGGCGTTCACCCTTTTGTGAACGCCGTATCACATTGTGTTTCGAGGTAGTGTGCGATCACAGAGAGATCCTTATTCCCTAATCCCGCATCCACTGCAGATTGCCATAGATCAATGATCCCCTGTAAAGCAGGCATCTGGTTTGGCCCGCTGGTTTGCGCGGCAAGTTTTGCATCTTTTAAAGCCCATTTGAGCTGCATCTGCGGATCGTAGGTGCCTTGACTCATCATCTCTAATTTAGTTTTGGCGTAAGGCGCGGCCAAGGGACCGCCTTCTAATACTGACCAGAGGGTTTCTGGGCTAAAGCCGAGTTGTTTCGCCAAGCAATGGCTTTCCGCTAAGCTCTGCATTAGACCAATCAGCCAACTATTAACCACTAGTTTCATCGCACTGCCCGCACCCGCTTCCCCTAACCAGTGGATGGCCTGACTAATCGCCGCGAATACCGGTTCGATAGTCTTTTGAAGAGCACTGTCACCGCTGGCAAGGATGGCGATTTTCGCCATTTCAGCAGGTTTTTTTGTTCCTGATACGGGAGCATCGATAAAACCAACATCGGGACGTTTCTCTTTTAACAATGAATGAAGCTGTTGCGTCGCGTCAACGCCAATCGTCCCCATCTGGACAACGATCGCATTGTCGGCGAGTGATGAGAGTACTTGTTGCATAATCTCAAGCGTAATCTCAGCATTCGCCAACATCAGTATGACCGCTTCACTTTCCTCTACGGCCTGGGCAGGTGTCTGGGCGAGTGTCGCCCCCTTTTGCACTAAATCTTCACCCTTCTGTGCGCTGCGATTCCATACGCGGATCGTGAAATGATGGTTGGCCAAATTCGTTGCAAAAGCATGTCCCATTGCACCTAAGCCAAGTACTGCGACGGTAGTGATCTTCGTTTGCATAGCTGATTCCTCTGGTGATTAGTCACAGTGTAGTGCAACTCAGAGGTTAAATAAGTGTTCAGGGAGATTAAGACATATTTTGTTGTAAGAATCATAAACTACTGACACACTTCATTAACACCTTGCGATATACCACAGAGAATTTTATGAACCTCGAAATAATTCACGTTTTTACAAGTTGTATAGCCTTATAGGACCAATCACCACCTCCCTTGGAGGTGATTTAGGGCTGACAACTAATGGTTGTGATGATTCAGCTTTGCCCGAGGCTTTTGTATATACTTGCTGCTGAGAGGTATCTACATTTTAAGGATGGAAGGTGGAATGCTATGAAAGTGAGTGAAACGGCATTGCTGGAGTCAGGATTTAGCCATGATGATATTCAAAAAATCAAAAATAACGTGGAAAATTATGGCGGAACTCTTGAAGAAGCTATAAATGATCTCGCCCGCCGATTCAGTACGTTACTCTGGGTCACGGGTGTATGTATTGTGATTTTTCTATTACTGGTCGCTTTCAGTTCACCGATCAGAATAATGGCAGACGGGCTGGCAATGATCTTAGGGATAATCATCATGTCATTTGCTCAGCCCTTAGTAGTTTCATATAAATCATGGCGTTACCGAAAAATATTCAGGTGTTAACTATTAATGTATCCACCGTGCTACCAGCCGAGATAATGCAGGGCCCAGAAACAGCACAGCGATAAAACGACCGGTTTGCATCGACATGACGAAGGGCTGATTAACCGATACCGAAGAGGCAATGATCGCAACAGAATCCGCTCCGCCAGGGCTAGTCGCTAAATAGGCACTTAACGGATCGATACCGGCATATTCCACTAATATCCAGGCGAAAATGCAGCAAATCGCCATCAATAGTATTACCGAAAATAAGATTGCTGGCAGCGCATGAAAGGCATAACGAAGGATATCTTTGGTGAAACGTAACCCTATACTCCAACCAATCACAGCATAAGCGGTCGCTAATAGAGGCAAGGGTAACTCGATATGCAAACCACCGACATTCATGGCCAGATTACTGATGACCATGCTGAGTAATAAAGGGGCGGCGGGAAGAGAAATCACCTTGGACAGTAATAACGCGGCAACAATAATCACTAAGGTGATGGCGAAAGCGCCCCAAGCGATGGACTGTTCAAGCTGAGTGAGAGCGGAAGTAGCTGAACTGTCTGGTGCGAAATAATGACTTACTGCGGTGGCCAATAAGGTGACAAGGAGTACACGCAGATATTGCATAAAGGCAACCAATCGTACATCAGCGCCAAAATTACCTGCCATAAGGGTCATTGCAGTGGCACCCCCCGGTGACGATCCCCATAGTGCCGTTGTGCCTGGTAAAATTTTGAATTTTGCTAACACTGCGCCAAGCAAGGTACTGACTGCAATAACTGAAAAGACCGTCATGATAAAGATCGGCCAGGTGTGCTGCATCGCTTTAAATACTTCAACGGGCATTGCGCGTGCAATCATGGCTCCGACCACCGCCTGCGAAGCACAAAACAGAGTACGATTTAGTGAGACCATCTGTTTGGCGACGGCAAAGATGATCGCGATAAACATCGGGCCAAGCATTAAGGCGGCCGGTAGATGGATTATTTCCAGCAATGAAACGGCAACAAGACTGAGAATAACTAAGACAAGCCAACGTACTATTCGCGGTGAGTGTAACACACGCCCTCCCTCTCAATCGTTAGCGACGGAATAACTATACGACTAATAATAGCCGAGTTAGGCCGACTAAACATAATCTATTCGCAGCATAAAGTGAGTTTGAGCTCCGTATCATAAGTCATTAATCACGAAGAATGAATAAACTGAGATGACTTATGGTGAAGACAGTCTTACAGGTAGAAAAGGGGCAAAATTACATTGCCGTGAATGTCGAAGGCATACCATTAGGGCGTTATGCGCCACAGATACTTCACCTGTTATCGCAGTATGGTCTTGACGCTATTAAAGGATCGCTTGCTCAACCTATTTTTACGCATCATGGCTTAGCCTCACAGTGGCTTTCTCCCGTATCCTCACAGCCGATCACGCCTTGGCGGGAGGCAACGTTGCCGCAGCAAGTAAGCTGCTTAGCGACGTTGATTGAGATGGCAAAAGCAATTGAATCCTTACGTCGTGAACTCTCACAACACGACAATCGTTCTTTAACTATTATCGACCAAGTTTTGAAGAACTTAACGGTCATTCCCTCTACTGATGCAATTTTTTTAGTTAACCAGCAACCCTTGTTACTTTATTGGGGCTATTACAGTCAGGACCGTCATGCAGTCGATTTTTATCATCTTCACAACAGATTACAGCAGACGCTAGGCGAAGAATCCTCCCCCGCACAACCGGATACGACTGTACTGCCGCGGCTAGCTCATCATAAGACTTCGCGTATCTACTATACCGCTGCGGCATTAGGAGCACTGTCTATCGCCGGCACGCTTTGCTTCAACGCTATGCAACCTACGAAAATAGTGCCGACGCCGCCAGCACAGGAATTTGTCGCCCCGGCGGATGAGGTCAAGCTCACCCTTAAGGCGTTAACCGCTGCAACCCAAGCATTACCGATCCATGCTGCAGAATATATTGCTCCTCCTCCTAGGGTAAAGCCAGTCGTGATGAAGAAAATCAGGGTGCCGATAATGATCCCCGAGCGGTCGCGTTACCAGGGAAATACCGATTTTCTTGATGGGACATGGCATGCCAATCTGAAGGTGAATACCAAGATTGCCATAATAACTTATCGGTTCAAACACGGACAGGCAAGCACCACCGTAAAGAACGGGCAACAGCACTGTGTCACAACCAGTCAAGCCGCTTTCACCGCTGCCGGGCAATTGTTCATTAATACCGCTAAAACGCATTGCAATGATAGCTCGAGGTTACCTGCCATCACCCTTGTCTGTGAGAAGAGCGCGCCAAATACCCAGTGTATCTGGAAACAAAATCCGTCAACCACTCTGCCTGTCGTACTATACAGTGAGGGAAAATAATGCCAATTTTAGGTCAACAACCGCAAATACTCTTTATGGATTCAGGAGTCCAGTTTATCGATCGGCACTTTATCATTGATCCCACACACACCCAATCAGCATTTATTCGGGCAAGTGTTCAAGGCCCTCTCTGTGAAGTCACACCCGATGAAATGGGCCACTACACCTATTGTGTAAACGACAAAGCGGCCGTGGAATGGGTACGACCTGAATACTATTTTTCCTTATCTGAATCACTAGAGGTGTTACAACATCACTGGCTACCCATCCCTTATTTAACGATGAAAGGATACAATGATACCCTTCGCCCGACGAATTGGGCGCGAGCCTATCTGTCCCCGCACCCCCAACGCGATCAAGGTTGGAAAATTACCTTAGCCTTTGATACCGCGGTGAGTGACGATGACGACAGCTTACAGCCTGGTCGGTTTGAGGTGCAGCAGGGGCAATTATTTGAATTCCCTCAACATCCTAAAGTCTGGCAACACTTTTTTCAGCAAGCTTGGGTCAGTGCGTGGATGGAGTCTATTTATTCTGCTACGACGCTAGAGGCTACGGTGCACTCCCCAGCATTTATGTGGCAAGCCCACTACATTAATCTGCTTAAAATTTTGATGCATCAAGTTAAGCCTAACCCTATCTTATTACGGGAAGTATCGCTGCAGAGAGAGTCTATTGCGGTAGATGCGATCATCGACTTAGGGAACAGTAATAGTTGTGGCGTGTTGTATGAAGCTGAGGCGAATCGCGCGAATCCGCTCAGCATCTGTAGTGAACTACAGATCCGAGATCTCAGTTGCCCCACCAATGATCGCTACACAATTTTTAGTAGCGAATTAAACTTCTCACCGGAGCCTTTTGGAGAACGGGGATTATCCTCGGCAAGTGGCAGAATGGATGCCTTCCAATGGCATTCGCTAGTACGTATAGGACCTGAGGCTCAACGCTTAAATGGTCAGTCACACAAGGATCTTCAGTATCAAGGGATCACCTGTCCCCGCCGTTATTTATGGGATGATCACGCCTCTCCATTTACCTGGTTTAATGCCACGCAGACGCAACGAGCTCAGTATTCATCCATCGATCATCCCCTAAGTTTATTCATTAACGATCAGGGTAACCTATTAAATGAGTTACCTGTCGCGGCACGGTTCCCTGTTTTTGTTCCCCAATTTTCACGGGCGACGCTTTTCACTTTTCTTATCACCGAACTCATTAACCATATTGCTATACAAATCAATAGCATAGACTACCGCCAACGACAAAATAATACTGAGACCCCACGTTTTATTAGACGCGTTATTTTCACCTTACCGGTAAATTTTACCGCTATAGAGCGAGAGCGTTTTTATTTGCTCGCCCAACGCGCCATTGAACTGATTAAAGCCATACAACCCAAATTTTTCCCAGTAAGCTTTAATAATATCGAAATAAGCTTCCCTTGGGACGAGGCCTGTTGCGGACAAATTTTTTGGCTATGGCAGCAATTGCGTAACCAGTCAGTTTCAGCTCTACTTCAACGCTATCATCGCTCTCCTCACACCCCGCCCTTACGTATTGCGTTAGTAGATGTCGGAGGAGGAACAACAGATTTAGCGATTACTGAGTATCCTTTATCAACGCCTGATAACGCTCATTCGCATGCCCTTTCCCCTCAATTACTGCTAAGACAAGGCTTTACCTTAGCGGGTGACAGTTTGTTAGAAGATGTTATTACCCATTTTTTACTTCCACAGCTTGCTGAGTGTTTTCGCCTGCAAGGAGTAGCCTCTGTTGAGTTGATCCTCGAACGGTTATTCAGTCGTGAAAAGAGTTATGAGGGTGATACGGTATGGCGTCAGTATGTGGTGAGGCACCTGTTGTTGCCTGTGGTGGAAGATATTCTCTGGCGTTATCGTCTAAAAGAAACGACCTACTTTTGCCGCGTCAGTCAGTTAATCGATAGGGATATTTTTACCTTTATCGAGTCCAGCTTAGCGGACAAAATTATTGGCCTCTCCGCTAAGAGTATCCGGGTGGATTTGACGGAATTATGTTTTCAATTGTCGTTTAAGGATTTTGTTGAATTTTTACAGGGCGAAAGATGTCGGTTGAGTCAACTTCTGACATTAATAAGTGACACTGTCACTGAAAAGCAGTGTGATGTGGTCTTACTCAGTGGGCAAGTGATGGAATTGCCACTTTTTCAGCAGATATTTCGCCGTCCAGCTACTGACACTTGTCTATTAACCGCGTTAACGACGGACGCAAGTTTACCATTCTGTGCTTCCGGTAAATTAGCGAATGGTAAACATGCAACGAGTTTAGGTGGCTTACTGTACACGTTAACGGCGGAACAATTAACCATGGAGCGATCCATTTTGCCCGGTAACATCAGCAATGTTCCGGTTGAACGCTGGTATGGGCCACTCGCGTTAGATGGAAGATTAGAATATGCCTTGCTGGCTCCCCCCTATCAAACTACGCTGCGCACTAGCCTCACAATTACTCAGCCAACCTCTATCGGTTATCGTTGTAGAGAGAATTCCACGGTGATTGCTTCCCCACTTTTCGCGCTGATCCCTAATCGTCAGAAAATTGATAATTTGGCATTAGGTATCACGCTAGAGCTTGAGTGGCATTTCGATCCACAGGGCGAGTTACTCGCCCTGCCTAACCTAATCGGCCTACAAGACAGCCGACAGCAGAGCATAGATCGACAGTGCGTGACCCTTGAGATGAATACCCTGTCACTGCGGGGTAATAGTCAAGAATATTACTGGCGTGATGACGGGCGCGTAATGGCCCCCCTTACCTAGCAATCTTCGGCTTTATCCTGTTCAAGAACTATATGGTATTGATCAGGAGCTTCTTCTCTTGCCTCATAGAAAAGGTCCACAATAGCGGCTAATGGTTGGTCAGCCGCTAATTGTTGCGGTTGCAAGTGATGAAAGTAACAGGTTAAAGGCAGAGGAAATTCACCAGTCAACCAATCCCACAACGCATCAAGCGAATCACCAAAAGCGTTGCTCGCTTGATATTGCCGACGTAATTGATGATAAAAATCCGCACGAGAGTGTATGTGTTGGCAATCAAAATGAAGCATAAACATTTAAGGCACCTGTTGGAAGCTGCGATAATGATCGGTGGTAAGGTAAATTAACCCATCCGATGAAAACAGTAATCGGTCACTGTTACGGCGTCCACAGCTGAAATTGACATCAGCCTCTTGCCAGTAACGCCCTGATTGCTCGGGAAGACGATGCTCTCGATTCGAGAAGCGATCCCCACCTATTACCCTACCCGGCATGACATCACATAAATTACCCTTGGAAGCAATCCATCCTTGATGGCGAGCTTCACCTTTACGAATGTAGTAATCAGGTAGCTGTTGATGGGAACGCAGATAACGCGCCACAGTAATGGGATTGGTTTTAGCTTCAATTGATGAAGACGCTTGCCCAGACGAGGATGTGGTTACGGTAGATGACGTTGATGGGCTATGCCACGCTTTCAGCGCAAAGCCAATAATTAGCATTATGACAATGATCAACGGACGAAATTTTTTAAGCTGCATAAAAGTTACACGTCAAATAAATCGTGGAGAAAGTCTAGCAGAGTGCCAGTGGGATTACGATGAGAGAAGTATGGCTGTTCAGCATAATGCACCGCCTTGTAATAAGGCGGAGTAAAATAAGTTTAATGCATGGTTTGGACAGGAGAAGCATTACGGCGCCAGGTACCAGGGGCCATACCGTATTGGCGTTTAAAGCTGCGATTAAAGGATTGCTGAGAGTCAAATCCCATGGAAATCGCGACAGCCAATATTGGCTCATCTGAATGTGTTAGACGACAAGCCGATTTTTCTAATTTTTTTGTTCTGATGTATTCACCAAGCGCGTGTCCAGTATGCTCTTTAAACATCCTTTGTAGATGCCATTTAGAGTAGCCAGCACGGTCGGCAACCATATCTAAGTTTAAGCGGTTCTCGATATGGGTATCAATCCAGTGAATTAAATCATCAAAGAAAGAACCATTCATCAGTGACTCCTAGCGAAATAAAGTGTATCTTTTTTAGTTGCATTAAATAATGCATCTTAATCCGATTAAATGCAACCTTTAAAGTTGCACTTTATTTTTGCTAGTGAAAGGAAGTCATTCTAAAAGCGGATTTAGTGCCTTCCCCTGCTTAAGGGCGATTAGTGCATCGGCGACGGTATGTTTGGCTAATACCTGTAAAGAAGCTTGTTCCGCCTCTTCTGCTATCTGTTTGAAATACCAGCACACATTAGCGCTTACAACACAACAAGGCTTTTTTACATCCGGGCGGGAATTGAGTAGTTTTTTCTCATGGCTTACTGCCATATAAATATCGCAGAGCGTAATCTTCTCTGCGGGACGAGCAAGGTGAATTGAGCCGGTACGGCCTAGTGTCGTAACAAAAATCCCTTCTCGTGTCAGGGGGACCATCAATTTACGGATTAGACTTGGATTGGCTTCAGCACCATTACCGAGAGTATTGCTGGTCGAACGTTTTCCTTGTTCTTCAGACATTGCGACACTGAGAACCATTTGTAGTGCAGTTGGAAAACGATAATCTAACATCAAAGCCTCTTCACATCAGAAATAAGAACATTCGTAGAGAACCCCACTACTTTAACAAATATCGATCGATAGAAGAAGTTCAGCGGAGAATCACCGCACATTATACGTAGTCCGGTCGCCCTTTTCTATTATGACTTGTTTATTGCCAGAGTCACCGAAGCACAGTAGAATATTGCCACACTATAGTATGTTGTAACTAAGGACTACCATGCGTTACTCACTGGTTGAAGAAATGCGCGAGACGCTTAATAGTATCGAAACCCAATTGGCCGCGTTTTGCCAGAGCATTGAGGCTGCACAGCTAATGGCGGCACGAGTTTTCGTCCTTCCTCCGATTCTTAAAGGAGAAGAGCTTACGCCCACTCCTATCATCAGCGTCGAACAGCATGTCGGACGTCAAGCACGCCAACTTGCTTTGCAGCACTTTTCCCATCTCTATTTGCAACAACAAGCTGAACAGCAGAGTACGCGCAGCGCGACTCGACTCCCAGGCGTAATTTGTATAAAAGTCAGCGCTGAGGAAAAGCGAAAGTTGATCGCATTGAGCACCACGATTAATCAAGCTAAGCAACTATTTCAACAACTTATAACTGTCGATACTGGCCTGCCTGCGGCGGCTCGATTCCCCTTCGTCCATCAACACTTCCCCGGATTACTGACTTTAAATACCTACCGTACGCTTAATGTTTATCCGAGTGTCGACTCTGTCAATTTCGGCTGGGCAAATAAACATGTCATTAAACGTCTAAATCAACACGATGTCATTGAGATGTTGGAGAAGAGTCTTAATGCCGGACGAGGGCGTGCGCCGTGGTCACGTGAAGAGTGGGCAGAAAAAGTGAATGAAGAATTGAGGTTGATCAAACAGCTTCCTAGCGACTGTCGTTTAAAAATCAAGCGACCGGTAAAGGTTCAACCTATCGCACGACTTTGGCAGAGTACTCAGCAGAAACAGACGCAAGTCGCCTGTCCGAATCCGCTGATTATTACTTGTTTAGAGGGGGAAACCTTACCCGAGTTGGGGAGTTTACCGAACTATGATGAAGAGAATATTATTCACCGCCATAAGCCTGATGCCCATCCTGCGACGTTAATCATTCCGCGCTTATGGCTGTGGAAAGAAGACTAATCCTGTTGCTGACCGGTCATGTGTTCGGGTCTTACCCATTGATCGAATTGTTGTTCGGTCAGATACCCCAATTCCAGCGCCGAAGCTTTCAGCGTTAAGCCTTCATGATGCGCTTTTTTGGCGATTACCGCGGCTTTATCATAACCAATATAAGGATTGAGTGCCGTAACTACCATGAGCGAATTTTCAACCAATTGTTGGATACGCCTCCTATCTGGCTCAATACCTAATGCACAGTGTTCAGTGAAACTGTGCATACCGTCAGCCAATAATCGTAGACTTTGCAAAACATTATGGATAATCATTGGCCGGAACACATTTAGCTCGAAATTTCCCGAGGCTCCGCCCACTGTAATCGCGACATCATTACCCATCACTTGCGCACAAATCATTGTGAGGGCTTCACATTGTGTTGGGTTAACCTTACCCGGCATAATCGAACTTCCCGGCTCATTCTCTGGAATGGTAATTTCACCAATGCCACTGCGCGGACCACTGGCCAGCCATCTCACATCATTGGCAATTTTCATTAGTGATGCAGCCAGTCCTTTCAACGCGCCATGAAAATGAACTAAGGCATCGCAGGTTGCTAATGCCTCGAATTTATTCGGTGCGGAGGTGAAAGATTCACCGGTGAAAGTAGCGATTTCCTGCGCTACCAAGTTAGCGTAGTCTGGATGGGTATTAAGGCCGGTTCCCACCGCTGTACCGCCCAAGGCTAGCTCTGAAAGATGATCCATTGCGGCAATCAAATGGGATTTAGCAAAGGTTAACATACTCACCCAACCGGATATTTCCTGCCCTAAAGTGAGTGGCGTAGCATCTTGTAGATGTGTTCGACCTATTTTCACCACATCGCTAAAGCTCGCTGATTTTTGGCTCAGCGCTTGAGTTAAGGTCTCAAGCGCTGGGATTAACTGCTGGACGGTCGCAAGTTTTGCAGCAATATGCATGGCCGTCGGGAAGACATCGTTGGAACTTTGGCTTTTATTGACATCATCATTAGGATGAACTTTCCGTTCCATCCCCCTCTTTCCCCCTAACAACTCGCTAGCACGGTTCGCCAACACTTCGTTCATGTTCATATTGGTTTGCGTCCCCGATCCCGTCTGCCAGATAGCTAACGGGAATTCACTCGGGTGTTTATTCGCTAACACTTCATCGGCCGTATCAATAATGGCTGACGCCTTTTGACTGTCCAATAAACCAAGCTGATTGTTTACCGTGGCGGAAGCGCGTTTGGTTATGGCTAAAGCATAAATTAATGTTTGTGGCATTTTTTCAGTCGAAATTCGAAAATGTTCTAATGATCGTTGGGTCTGTGCGCCCCATAACCGATGGCTGGGTACCGCTATCTTACCCATCGAATCTTGTTCATAACGAAATTCATTCATTTTCCTCATCCCCCTGCATTATAAATATCTCTTAATTCTATGCCTTAATTACAAATTTGCCGTTCGACGGCATTAATTGGGAAGTTGACAGATACCGTTCTCGAAATATTCGCCCTGTACCCTGCCGTTCCTTGACAGATTAAGGGATTAGAATGTAAAAGCATGTAAAACAATTGTGGGGCAGTGGAGAAAATCCTTCACAGTGACCGCTGGCTAGATATCAGGATCGATAAGGACCCAAATAATTATGAAGAAGTCTAAAATTGCTATCGCTGTCGTTGTAGGGATTGGCGTTCTCTGGACCGGTGGCGCGTGGTTCACAGGTAAAAAAGCAGAACAGCATATCGATAAGGTCGTTGCGCAACTAAATGACCAATTAACTCAGCAATACCCTGAAGCAGGGTTAATTGTTACCCGTCAAGGTTACGAGCGACATATTTTCAGCAGTACTACGCAACTTATCGTGAAAAGCCGCTTACCGGCTGATGATGACAACGCGTTATTAGCACCGAACGACCAACTTGTTTTTAATGAGAAGATCAGTCACGGTCCTTTCCCTCTTGCTCAACTAAAACATTTGAACCTGATCCCGTCGCTTGCCTCAATACATAGCGAGTTAGCAAATACCCCTACTGTTAAGCCATTATTCGACTTCACCAAGGGCAAATTACCGTTCACTGCTGAGACACGGATTGGCTATGGTCATTCAACCTCTTCTGACATCCAAGTGCAGCCAATCCACTATAATGCGATGGACAGCAGCCTGAGCAGCGATACAGCCAATATTTCTCTTAAAACGTCGCCGGATAATAAAGCGATTGTCCTGAACATTGATGCGGGAAAAGTGTCACTCAATTTTAAAAATGACGCAGACGTTGATACTGAAATGACCATTAATGGTCTGTCTATCCATTCGGATAGTCGACTGAGTAACGAAGGTCTGCGTGTAGGCACTCAACAGATTGATGTGCAGAATTTCCTTTATGCGTTAAATCATAAGCCTGCGGTCCAATTAACGGGTATTAAAGGTAATTCAAATCTGGATAGTACTCAAAACCTAGTCAACGGTAGCCTTAACTACCAGATAGATAAGATCGACTGGCAGCAGCTGCCTCTCGGTTCTGCCACGCTAAAACTCTCTCTCCATAATTTTAGCGCGAGCGGCATGAAGACCTTTTATGATAACTACAATCAAGCCGTTGAAAAGAACATGGCGAATATCTCTCATGTCACCAATCAAGATGAACTACAGGCCATGCAAAACGAAGTTAATGCGGCTGTACTACAAAACATTCCCGTATTACTGGCTAATGCTCCGCAGTTCTCAGTCGATAGCTTAACCCTAAAAAATGATAAGGGTGAAAGCCAATTCTCAATGAAAGCTGACTTCAATGATCCTTCTAAGGCTCAGGTCACAAGTCAAGGCTTATCAGGTATCGTGGATAGCTATCTGAAACAACTGAATGCTTCATTATCGATTAACAAACCAATGGCGACACAACTCCTCTCTGTCATTGCCCAGTCTGAAGGTGTGCCTGTCGAACAAGCCGGTCAATTTGCTGCGCAACAAGTTCAGTCACTCTCAGCGTTAGGTGAAATGTATCACTTGACTACCAGTAAGGCAGATGAGCTTAATTCAGCATTGCATTACGCCTCAGGTCAAGTCAGCGTTAACCAAGATAAGATGACCCTTGAGCAGTTTATCGAGCAATATCTGACCTCAAGCAGTAATGATTAATCTTGTTCTTATGATACAAAAAACCCCACAGATGTGGGGTTGATTATGATTATTACTTTATTTTTGTGGGTGGTCACGGCGAAAGAGCGTCCACTCTTCAATACGCTCACCGGAGGGTAACGTACAGTAGCCACTGACGCCCTGAGCAGTCTTAACATTCTCCAGCTGCCCTTTTTGCGACAGACAGTAGACCGAAGCAGGATTGGCCATACCAATTTGATGTTGCGTATCAGGGTGCGAGTCGGATTGAGCGCAACCCGCTAGCGTAGCAACGACGGCAATCCCACTGATGCTCGCTAATAAAGACATTATCTTCATCTAATTCTCCTAATGAGTACGCTGACAGTATATCGGGTAAAGACCTGTTGCGGGATAGGAAGCGCCCTAAATTGTGTTAATCAGTCGATCTAAAATGATATCGCCCTGACCATTACGCTGTATCAGGCGATACTCACCACTAAATGAACGGCGTAAATTAATCCTATCTTGTAGCGTTACTCCGCCAGTCACCCTGCCTTGACCATCAATAATATGCCACTCTTTAATCGACGTTTGCCCTTGGGTGTGTAAATGGGTTTCATGCAGCAGCGTCAAGCGTTCATCATCTGCGAGAGTTAAATAATTAATCATCACCTGTTTACCTTTTGACCGTAGATCACTCCGCTTATTCTATATGTAATATTAATCTGTTTAATCTAATTTGTTTATCGAAGATTAAGTTTATGCCTCAATCGACGAAAACTTGCTCATAAACAACTAAAATATTGGCATCTCAGCGTGTGATATTTTTATACTATGCAGTACTTAAACAATTATTAAGAGTCGACCATGATTACACCCCAACTCCCCCTTACCGATATTCACCGTCATTTGGATGGCAATATTCGTGCAAGCACTATTCTTGATTTAGGGCGTGCCTTTAATTGTGGACTGCCTGCCGACGATATCGAAAGTTTACGGCCCCATGTGCAAGTGATGTCTAACGAACCTGATTTAGTTAGCTTTTTACAGAAACTTGATTGGGGGGTAAAAGTATTAGGGGATCTGGATGCTTGCCGCCGTATCGCTTACGAAAATATCGAGGACGCATTACGCGCCGGTATCGACTATACCGAACTTCGCTTTTCACCAGGCTACATGGCAATGACCCATAAACTCCCTATCGCTGGTGTTGTTGAAGCCGTTATTGATGGCGTGCAAGCAGGCTGCAGAGAGTTTGGTATTAGTGCAAAACTGATTGGAATTATGAGCCGTACATTCGGTGAACACGCCTGTGAACAAGAATTGGCCGCTATTCTGGCACATCAAGAGCAGATCGTGGCCGTTGATTTGGCTGGGGACGAGCTGGGCTTTCCCGGTGAGCGATTCCTTAACCATTTCCAGCGTGCGCGTGACGCGGGGCTTCGTATTACTGTTCATGCGGGTGAAGCGGCAGGTCCAGAAAGTATTTGGCAGGCCATTCAGCAACTGGGTGCAGAACGTATTGGCCATGGTGTTAAGGCGGTTCAAGATCCTGCATTGATGGATTACCTCGCTGAGCACGGGATTGGTATTGAATCTTGCCTGACGTCAAATATACAAACCAGTACCGTCTCTGACTTACGCCATCATCCTCTAAAACAATTTTTACAACACGGCGTTATGGCTTCAATAAATACCGATGACCCCGCTGTACAAGGCATTGAGTTAGCTCACGAATATGAGGTTGCTGCCCCCGCTGCCGGCTTAACGCCTGCAGAGATCCGTCAAGCGCAAGAAAATGGATTATATATGGCTTTCCTCTCTGATGATGAGAAACGTGCGTTAAAGGAAAAAGTTGCGCAAAGCTGAGCATGAATTGATTAAATTTTCACCATAAATTTATTACTCAGTGCTTATCCGCAGCTATATTCGCGTTACGACGTTGAGATACTCCCGATATTTTCAGATAATATCGGGAGATTTTATTTAATGGCATACACATGACTGATTATCTTCTCCTCTTTATTGGCACAGTGTTAGTAAATAACTTTGTGTTAGTGAAATTTTTAGGGCTCTGTCCGTTTATGGGCGTGTCTAAAAAACTCGAAACTGCAATCGGTATGGGTATGGCGACCACTTTTGTGATTACGCTTGCGTCAATTTGTGCATGGCTGGTTAATCACCTAATTTTGGTCCCGCTTGATCTCGTCTACCTGCGGACATTGGCTTACATTTTGGTCATTGCGGTAACGGTACAATTTACTGAGATGGTGGTGTGTAAAACCAGTCCTTCTCTTTATCGTTTATTGGGGATTTTTTTACCCTTAATCACGACTAATTGTGCTGTACTCGGAGTACCTTTACTGAGCGTCAATTTGCACCATAGCTTTTTACAAGCGGCAGTCTACGGTTTCAGTGCATCACTTGGCTTTTCATTGGTCATGGTGCTGTTTGCAGGTATTCGTGAACGTCTGGTGTTAGCCAATGTACCTGCGCCGTTTAAAGGCTCGTCCATTGCCTTAGTGACTGCGGGCTTGATGGCACTGGCATTTATGGGCTTTACAGGATTGGTGAAGTTTTGATTACCGCTATTTGTATCGCAATTGTTGCTATTAGTGTATTAGGGTTAAGCTTCGGAGGACTTCTTGGCTATGCCTCTCGGCGGTTTAAAGTTGAAGAAGATCCTATCGTTGAACAAATCGACGAATTACTTCCCCAAAGCCAGTGTGGCCAATGTGGTTATCCTGGCTGTAAACCTTATGCAGAAGCTGTAGGGAACCAGGGGGAGCTAATTAATAAGTGCGCACCTGGCGGTGAGCAGACTATGCTGCGTATTGCTGAGTTATTGAACGTTGATCCTCAGCCCATCGAAGGGGACGCTGTACTCAAGCAACCGGAGAAACAGATCGCTTGGATAGACGAAAGTAACTGTATCGGTTGTACCAAATGTATTCAGGCCTGCCCAGTGGATGCTATCGTCGGGGCAACCCGAGCCATGCATACTGTCATCACCGATTTATGTACAGGTTGCGATCTCTGTGTAGCGCCTTGCCCTACCGATTGTATTGAAATGCGCCCTGTCCCTACTACTCAGGATAATTGGAAGTGGGATCTTAATACTATCCCCGTCCGTGTTATACCGGTTGATCATCATGTTTAATTTTTTCTCACGTTCACGCCCCGAGCCTATTTGGGACTTTAAGGGTGGGATTCATCCGCCTGAAATGAAGTCTCAGTCTTCAGGTACTCCATTGACTGAAGTCCCGCTACCGCAACAGTTTATCTTGCCACTTAAGCAACATATCGGCCATGAAGGGGAAATTTTAGTCTCCGTTGGTGATTACGTCTTGCGGGGTCAGCCCTTGACCTTTGGTAAGGGTAAGATGTTGCCAATTCATGCCCCGAGCTCCGGCACGGTGACAGCTATTGCGCCCCATATCACTGCGCACCCTTCGGGTCTATCCGAGATCGCGGTATTTATCCAGCCTGATGGCCTCGATCAATGGCAGAAAATGCCGATTATCCCTGATTATCAAGCCTGTGAACGCCAAAGTATTATTGAGCGTATCCATCAAGCCGGTGTCGCGGGATTAGGGGGGGCAGGGTTCCCTACCGCGACGAAAGTGTATGGTGGCTTACAGGGTGTTAATACGCTGATTATAAACGCTGCAGAATGTGAACCTTACATCACTGCAGATGATCGTCTGATGCAAGATTATGCGCTAGAGGTTTTAGAGGGGTCACGTATTTTGGGCTGGTTGCTCCGGTCTGAGAAAATTATTATCGGAATTGAAGACAATAAACCCGCAGCGATTCGTGCCTTGACCCAAGCGCTTGGCGATGCCAAGGATATTATCATCCGGGTTATCCCAACTAAATATCCCTCTGGTGGTGCGAAACAGTTAACTAAAATTTTAACTGGTCGGGAAGTCCCTAAGGGCGGACGATCGTCTGACATCGGTGTGCTAATGCAGAACGTGGGTACCGCCTTTGCCGTGAAACGCGCGGTCATTGATGGTGAGCCCTTAACTGAACGCGTCGTGACGCTGACCGGTGAAACCCTGAGCCAGCCGCGTAATGTCTGGGGCCGGTTAGGGACACCGGTTGAACATCTGCTGCACTTTGCGGGTTTTCAACCTCAACCTGATCAGATGGTGATCATGGGGGGGCCACTAATGGGCTTCACCCTTCCTGCGTTAACTGTTCCCATTATTAAGATCTCCAACTGCCTACTCGCCCCTTCACGGCGAGAGATGGGTCAACCCGAAGAGGAACAGAATTGTATTCGCTGTAGTGCCTGTGCGGATGCTTGTCCTGCTGGACTTTTACCTCAGCAGCTCTATTGGTATTGTCAAGGGGGCGATCACGATAAAGCGCGCGCCTACAACCTCAATGACTGTATCGAATGTGGAGCCTGTGCTTATGTCTGCCCAAGTAATATTCCATTGGTTCAGTACTATCGCCAAGAGAAAGCAGAACTATTGGCTATCGATATTGAAACGCAACGGACACAAGAAGCTAAAGCCCGCTTCGAAGCTCGCCAAGCGCGTTTAGAGAAAGAGAAGTTAGCGCGTGAGGCTCGCCACGCTGCCGCAAAAGCGCGTGTAACAAATACCGAGAAAGATCAGGTTAATGCTGCACTAGCTCGTGTTAAAGCCCGACAGGAAACGGCTACCGAATCCGTTACCTCAACTTCTGGCGCAGTGCCTGATAATAGCGCGGTGACCGCTCAACGCGCTGCACGTAAAGCGAAAGCTCGTGCTTATCAAGCAGAACAGCAGGCTGCACATTCTGAGGAAGACTCACGACACGCTGCGGTGGCCGCGGCAGTCGCTCGAGCTAAAGCGAAAAAAGCGCAAAGTCAATCAGATCAAGAAGAAGCCCTAGTCACTGCCGATGATTATGATAGCCAGCTTAACGCTCATCTCGTTGGCATTGAAGCCGTCACAGAACAACCCGGTGCTAGCGAAGATCCTCGTAAAGCGGCGGTCGCCGCAGCCGTTGCGCGCGCCAAAGCAAAGCGTGCGGCACAGGTACAGGCAACAGTTACCGAACCTGAAACGACGTCCGCTGAAACCGACCCGCGTAAAGCGGCGGTCGCCGCGGCCGTTGCGCGGGCTAAAGCGAAGCGTGCGGCACAGGCAGCAGAAACAATTACCGAACCTGAAACGGCTTCCGCTGAAACCGACCCGCGTAAAGCGGCTGTCGCCGCAGCCGTTGCGCGCGCCAAAGCGAAACTTGCGGCACAGGCAGCAGAAACAATTACCGAACCTGAAGCCGCTTCCGCTGAAACCGACCCGCGTAAAGCAGCGGTGGCCGCGGCTATTGCGCGCGCCAAAGCGAAGCGTGCGGCACAGGCAGCAGAAACAATGACCGAACCTGAAGCGGCTTCCGCCCAACGTTCTCACCAGACATCACAGCCTTCATCGGTATCAGAGGATTAAATGGCTTTTCGCATCGCTAGCTCTCCCTACACACATAACCGTCGTAGTACTAATCGTATAATGACGTTGGTCTTGCTTGCAGCCATTCCTGGACTCTTTGCGCAGTGGTATTACTTTGGTTGGGGAAATTTAATCCAAATAGCCATTGCTGCACTGGTTGCCTGGGGGTGTGAAGCGGCAGTTTTGCGTCTTCGTAAAAAACCAGTCCTCTCCACGCTGGCCGACAACTCCGCCCTACTCACTGCGTTGTTGCTTGGGGTGAGTATTCCCTCCTTAGCGCCTTGGTGGGTGATTGTTATCGGCACCGCATTCTGTATGATTTTCGCCAAGCAGCTTTACGGGGGGCTCGGACAAAACCCCTTCAACCCTGCCATGGTAGGTTATGTTGTATTACTGATTTCATTCCCAGTTCAGATGACTGGCTGGTTACCCCCTGAAGCGCTGCAGCATACGCCGTTAACCCTAGCTGAAACCTGGCAGATGATATTTACAGGGCATAATGCATCGGGCTTGACGTTACAGCAGCTTCAAATGGGTGTCGATGGGATTAGCCAAGCCACACCACTGGATAATTTTAAAACAGGTTTGCGAGCCGGGCACTCTGCGCAGGATCTTCTCGCCCAGCCGATCTACCATGGCATCATTGCGGGTCAAGGATGGCAGTGGATTAACATCGGTTTCCTACTCGGAGGCCTTTACTTATTAGCGTCAAAAACTATTCGCTGGCATATACCGGTGAGTTTTCTACTCTCCCTTGCGGTCTGCGCAACCTTAGGATGGGTCTTTTCTCCTAACAGCTTGGTTTCGCCAGTCATACACCTCTTTTCAGGGGCCACAATGTTAGGGGCGTTTTTTATTGCTACGGATCCTATCTCGGCCTCCACCACTGACCGTGGCCGTCTTCTTTACGGTGCTTTAATTGGTGTACTGGTCTGGTTAATCCGCAGCTTTGGTGGCTATCCCGATGGCGTAGCTTTCGCGGTATTGTTAGCCAATATCTGCGTCCCGCTTATTGATTATTACACGCAGCCTGCCGTCTATGGCCATAATAAGGAATAGGAAATGATAGACTCTATCCGTAAAAATGGTGTGATCTTGGCTATCTTTGCTGCGGTAACAACCGGTGTAACAGCATTGGTCAATGAGGTAACGAAACCTACCGTAGCAAAACAGATGGCCATACAAGAGAAAACATTACTCGACCAAGTTGTACCGCCTCATCTTTATAATAACGATTTACAAAAAGAGTGCTATTGGGTGACCAATCCAATATTGGGTGATAATCAACAACATCCGTTTTATATCGCGCGTAAGGACGGCCAACCGGTAGCCGCGGCTATTGAAACTGTCGCACCGGATGGCTACTCTGGTGCGATTAGAATGCTGGTTGGGGCTAATTTCTCAGGGACAGTTCTTGGGGTACGCGTAACGGAGCACCATGAAACGCCAGGTTTAGGCGATAAAATTGAATTGCGGATATCAGATTGGATCACGCACTTTGCGGGAGTTAACATTCATGGTCCGCAAGACAGCCATTTTGCGGTAAAAAAAGATGGGGGTGATTTTGACCAATTCACCGGTGCGACCATTACGCCACGTGCGGTAGTTAATGAGACAAAACGTACCACACTTTTAATTGCTGAATTACGGCAGAAAATTAACACGCTAGAAAAATGTGGGGATAAAGCACCATGAGTGAAGCGAAAGAACTGCTAATTGGCGGGCTGTGGAAGAATAACTCATCCTTAGTACAACTATTGGGTCTTTGCCCGTTACTGGCCGTCACCTCGACTGCTACCAATGCCTTGGGGCTTGGATTAGCCACGACTTTGGTACTGACACTGACTAATAGTGCCATTTCTCTTTCACGTCGTTGGATGCCTTCTGAGATTCGTATTCCAATCTACGTAATGATTATCGCCTCCGTCGTCAGCTGTGTTCAGCAATTGATTAACGCTTATGCCCACGGATTATATCAATCTCTTGGGATCTTCATCCCATTGATCGTCACCAACTGTATTGTCGTTGGCCGTGCTGAAGCTGTCGCCTCGCGCGCAAATGTTGGGCTTTCTGCCTTAGACGGTTTTGCTATTGGTATGGGTGCTACCTGCGCCATGGTAACCTTAGGCTCTATTCGCGAAATTATTGGCAATGGCACCATTTTTAATGGGGCTGACCAGCTATTAGGGTCTTGGGCAAAAGTACTACGTGTTGAAGTATTCCATTTTGATTCACCAATGTTATTAGCGATGTTGCCACCGGGTGCCTTTATTGGGTTAGGTATGCTACTCGCGGTTAAATATTTGATTGACCAACGGACTAAACAAGCCAGTGCGCGCAAAGCTGCACAACAAGCTCACATCGCAGAGAATAACTCAATAGGGCATGCAGGATGAATAAGCTTAAACGTCGGGAAATTTTAACTCGTCTGCGAGACAACGATCCAAACCCGACCACTGAGCTAGTGTTTAATTCTCCTTTCGAACTCTTGATCGCGGTATTATTATCCGCGCAAGCGACAGATGTCAGTGTAAATAAGGCCACTGTGGGCCTTTTTGCTCAAGCCTCTACCCCACAAGAGATGGTGGATTTAGGTGTGGAGGGGGTTAAGCGCCATATCAAGACCATAGGATTATTTAATACCAAAGCCACTAATGTGATAAAAACCTGCCAGATATTGGTTGAACAGCATCAGGGAGTGGTCCCGGAAAACCGTGAAGCCCTGGAAGCACTGCCTGGTGTGGGGCGAAAAACAGCAAATGTTGTGTTAAATACCGCCTTTGGCTGGCCAACCATTGCCGTAGACACTCATATTTTCCGCGTCGCCAATCGCACTAACTTCGCACCGGGGAAGAATGTGGATCTTGTCGAACAGCATCTTCTAAAAGTGGTTCCCGCTGAGTTTAAGGTTGATTGTCATCACTGGTTCATCTTGCATGGGCGCTATACCTGTATCGCTCGTAAACCTCGCTGCGGTTCATGTTTAATCGAAGACCTTTGCGAATACCGCGACAAAACCGACTAAAATATTTTCTGCTAGTGAATTTTATTAAAGCCTATTTACTATCGTGTGTAAGCTTTATCACATTTCTTATCACTATCAGATTACTATTTAACCATATAAGAAAAATCTCTTGCTCTGACCGTAATAATCGGACACATTACCGACTTGTCACTTTTTTACATCAATAATCTTCGTGGTTTACCCCGCGGATCACAGCAATTCCTAGCATTGTTTTAGGATTGGCAATACCGAGGTTTATGTGTCTACTGCAAACAAACAACATCATAATAACGAAGAGGTGAGTTTGAATGTTTTCAAACAGCCTAAAGCTTTCTATCTCATTTTTTCAATTGAACTCTGGGAACGTTTTGGATTCTATGGCCTACAAGCCATTATGGCGGTTTATCTCGTTAAACAGCTGGGAATGTCGGAAGCAGACTCCATCACCCTATTCTCATCCTTCAGTGCTTTGGTTTACGGTATGGTTGCCATTGGTGGCTGGTTAGGCGACAAAGTTCTTGGTACGAAACGCGTCTTAACGCTGGGTGTTATCGTATTAGCCTTAGGCTATAGTCTGATTGCCTTTTCCGGCCATCAAATTGCGCTGGTTTATATTGGGATGGCCACTATCGCCGTCGGAAGTGGTTTATTCAAAGCGAACCCTTCTTCCCTACTGTCGACCTGCTATGAGAAAGACGATCCCCGTATTGATGGTGCCTTCACCATGTTTTACATGTCGATCAATATCGGTTCCCTTGTTTCCATGATGTTGACCCCAGTACTGGCAGCGAACTATGGCTGGAGTGCCGCCTTCTCGCTCTCTGTTGTCGGCTTAATCATCACCTTATTAAATTTCCTCTTCTGCCAAGGTATGGTGAAAAATTACGGCTCCAAGCCGGACTTCGCTCCTTTACAGTGGGGCAAACTCTTTATGACCTTAGTCGGTGTGGTTATTTTAATCGCTCTTGCCACGTGGTTATTGCACCATCAAGATATCGCGCGTATGGCACTGGGTGTTATCGCCATTGGAATCGTGCTGGTATTCTTAAAAGAGACCATGCAGCTGAAAGGGGCTGACCGCCGTAAAATGATTGTTGCTTTCATTATGATGGTAGAAGCGATTGTCTTTTTCGTGCTCTATATGCAGATGCCTACGTCGCTTAACTTCTTTGCTATCCATAACGTTGAGCACCAGATTCTAGGCTTTACTTTCCAACCTGAGCAGTTCCAAGCATTAAATCCTTTCTGGATTATGCTCGCTAGTCCGTTATTAGCCATTATCTATAACAAGTTGGGCGACCGCTTACCGATGCCTTACAAGTTTTCCATCGGGATGTTCTTATGTTCTGCCGCCTTCCTCGTCTTACCCCTCGGCGCAAAAATGGCCTCGGAACAAGGTATCGTTTCAGTTAACTGGCTAATTCTCAGCTATGCCCTACAAAGTATTGGTGAGTTGATGATTTCAGGTTTAGGCTTGGCGATGGTCGCACAGCTGGTTCCACAACGCCTAATGGGCTTTATCATGGGGTCGTGGTTCTTGACTACCGCAGGTGCAGCAATGATTGCGGGTAAAGTCGCTAACCGTATGGCTGTTCCCGACAACGTTGTCGATCCACTGCAATCCCTGCAGGTATACAGCAATGTCTTTATGCAAATAGGACAATTTACGCTGGGTATCGCCATAGTGATGCTATTAGTCTCTCCGTTGTTAAAACGTATGACTCGCAACGAAAACGTCTAATGGTTAAACCCGTCCTCGGACGGGTTTTTTCTTTTCTAGCGCTGCATCCCTCTCTTCGCAATACTCCGTATTTTCTTCTCTTCGAGAATCGCCACTACCGCCATAATAATAATACAACCCATTGCCGCGGCATCCAGCGCAGCGAATGTACCCGCCCATCCTGTCATACCAAAAATAGAATGACCGTCGGCAATCATGCCTAGCCCCAATTTAGCAAAACTATCACCCACTAAGTAGGCAAAGGTCCCTTTGATCCCATCTGCTGCACTGATTGCTTTTTTGGGGACGAAGCCGACCGCTGCGACACCGATCAAAAGTTGCGGGCCAAAAACCATAAAGCCTAAGCAGAATAACGAGGTAAGGTAGACCCACTCTTCCGTGGCGTGTTGATAGACACTTAACGTAATGGTGATAAATACGAGCGCAATACAGGCCACCAACGCCCTGCGCCCGCGGGCAAGATCTGAGAGGAATCCCCAGAGTAAGGTCCCCACTAAGGCCCCCGCTTCAAATAGCGTAAATCCTTGTATGGCAACTTCCTTGGACAGTTTTAGCTCATTATAGGCGTAGACAGTTGACCATTGGTCTATTCCAATTCGCACAACGTAGAGGAAAATATTGGCAAAACAGAGTAGCCAAATGACCTTATTTTTCAGCACATAGGTCACAAAAATTTGCCACTTAGTTAGAGTTTCATCATCAGCCTCTTCGTCCTCTTCGCTTTTTGGCTCATCGAATAAGGCTTCAGTGTTCCCCAAGCCATAAGCTTCAGGGGAATCATTACCAAAGCGTAACGCGATTAACCCCACCACCAAAGCGATGATCGATGGAAAAATGAACATTCCTATTACGTGACCATTAAAGAAAAAGTGTGCCCCGAATAAGGCAACACCTGCTGCACCTGCCCCACCAAGATTATGAGAAATATTCCACAATCCTAGGTAGGTGCCGCGTTTTCCCCTTGGCGTCCATTTGGTTATCGTTGAGTAACTACAGGATCCGCCGGTACTTTGGAAAAATCCACTGAGTGAATAGCAGGCAACCATTAGCCACAATGCCACCGATCCAGAACCCATGCTTGCACTAAATCCCAACATACAGAGTGCAGAAAGTATCAGCATTAAAGGGAGGAACTGTTTAGTATTTTTCCCGTCAGCGTAGTAAGAGAGTAAGGTTTTTCCTACACCGTAGGTAATGGAGAACCCCAGCCCTATTAGCCCGAGCTGCGTTAAGCTAAGACCATAAGTAGTGACCATGTCATTTTGCGCAATATTAAAATTCTTGCGGATCAGATACATCGTCATATAACAAATAAAAACAACTAGATAAGATTGTATGAAAGGCTTAAACCACATTTTACGTCGGACACTGGCGGGTAAATCCAGCATAGGAAGGCGTTTTTGTTTCAAGCACTGCAGCATGTACCCAATCATCCATGAACGTTAAGGTGGAGAAGAGTCTAGGAGATATTCGCGGGATAAATAATGATGTTTGTCAAAACTTAAGGGTTGTGACCTTTACTAATGAGGTAAAGGTCACATTTTGGCTAGATTGTAACTTTTGAAATAGCACGAAAATGGTGGCTCGGCGTTGCTATCTCGTCTTGAGCTGCCACCAGCTGCAACTCGTATTCACCCATGCTGTGTGTTTTTAACATTACACCATAGACCGCAGCGGTAATGTGTTCCAGTGCTTGCAGGTGGCTCTTACCTTGTAAGAGATTGACTAACAATAAGCCACTGGTGAGATCACCCACCCCTACCGGCTGTCTTACCCCGAAATCAATCAACGGACGTTGGATATGTAACGCTTCATGTTTCGTAACCAACAACATTTCAAATTGATCACTGCGTAATCCAGCACGTGAAAGGTGTTTAACCAATACGACTTTAGGCCCTTTATCAATTAACGAACGACTTGCCTCAATCGCCTCATCGAGGTCATTAATGGTGCGTCCACTGAGCATTTCAAGTTCTAACAGGTTCGGTGCAACGATATCACTGGCAGGTAACGAGACCTGGCAATGGAACTCTGCTACACCGGGGGCGACAATACAGCCCTTTTCTGGATGTCCCATTACGGGGTCACAGAAATACCATGCATCAGGATTGGCTGCTTTCACTTGCTGCACAATATCCAGGATCTTCTCACCCTGTTCTGCTGAGCCTAAGTAGCCACTCAATACTGCATCACAGGTTTTTAATCGATCAATAGCCGCTATCCCCTGCACAATATCAGTGAGGTGCTCCGCAGGCATGACAGTGCCTGTCCATTGCCCATATTGAGTATGGTTGGAGAATTGAACCGTATTCAATGGCCAGACGTTAGCCCCCATACGACGCATAGGGAACTCAGCTGCGGCATTACCCGCATGACCGTAAACTACATGGGATTGTATTGCTAAGATATTTTTCATGTTTGCATGTCTATTATTATAAAAAAAAGGCCGTTTCCGGCCCCTTTTGCTATGCCCAATCAATCAGGCAATAGTGTTTTTTTCCACGACGCAATAGCGTAAATCGGCCATGTAATTTATCACTGTCTGTGAACCGATACTCAACATCCTCTTGCTTAGCGCCATTCACCGCAACGGCTTTAGAGCTAATCATTGTCCGAGCTTGACCACGAGAAGGTACCAATTCTGCAGCCACCAGAGCTTGTTGTAGATCAGCTTCTGCACTAAGGCTAATCGTTGGCATGCCGTCTTGCGCCAATTGCGCAAAATCGCTCGCCGTCAGATCGCTCAAGGTTCCTGCAAACAGGCTTTGCGTGATGCGTTGCGCTGCTTCTAATCCTGATTCGCCATGCACCATACGAGTGACTTCTTCTGCCAACACGTATTGCGCCCGCGGTGCTTTGCCACTTTGTTGATCTTCAGCTTCCAACGTATTGATCTCTTCAATACTCATAAAGGTGAAAAATTTCAGGAAGCGATAGACATCGGCATCTGCCGTGTTGATCCAAAATTGATAGAATTTATACGGGCTGGTTTTGACAGGATCTAACCAAACAGCGCCCCCTTCGGTTTTACCAAACTTAGTGCCGTCTGATTTCGTGATCAGAGGTACCGTGAGTCCAAAGACTTGCTGTTGATGCATTCTGCGGGTTAAATCAATGCCTGATGTGATATTGCCCCATTGATCTGACCCACCAATTTGCAATGCCACGCCATACTGTTTACTCAGGCAGGCAAAGTCGTAACCTTGAAGTAGGTTGTAAGAGAACTCAGTGTAGGAGATACCTTGGTCTTCACGATTTAGCCGCTGTTTGACGGCTTCTTTATTGATCATTTGGTTAACAGAGAAATGTTTACCAATATCACGTAAGAAGGTTAAAACATTCATACCGCCGAACCAATCGAAGTTGTTGGCTGCTATAGCGCTATTCTCACCGCAATCGAAATCAAGGAAGGGAGAGACTTGATGGCGAATTTTTTCAACCCACTCTTGTACCGTGTCTTCCGTATTTAATTTACGCTCGGCCGCTTTAAAGCTTGGATCACCAATTAACCCCGTGGCACCGCCGACAAGGGCAACCGGTTTATGACCGGCATCTTGAAAACGTTTTAGACAAAGCAGTGGCACCAAATGCCCCAGATGCAAGCTGTCTGCGGTAGGATCGAAGCCACAATACAGTGCAATAGGCCCTTGTGCCAGTCGCTCTGATAACGCCTTTTCATCCGTTACCTGGGCGATCAGCCCTCTTTCTTGCAATTGTTGGATAAGGTTACTACTGGTCATTAATGACTCCAAGTTGAACAGTCTGCACCTAAACTGGTACACAGTTTCCGCCACCGGCGAATAAAGTAAGTCCCATAGAATAATTCGCTACGCACAAAGGTTCCAGCTCTGAACGCATTAATTTGCGAGTTATGGCGCAAGGCGATCGATTTTCCAGCAATCATCCTGTTTTTGATAGATAAATCGGTCGTGGAGACGGTGTTTCCCCCCTTGCCAAAATTCTATCGCTTCAATAGTGACACGATACCCACCCCAAAAACTCGGGAGGGGGACCTCACCCTGCTGGTATTTTTGTTTCATCTGCTTAAAAGCCGTCTCAAGAATATTCCGCCCAGAGATGCGGCTCGACTGTTGAGAAACCCATGCGCCAATTTGACTTTCAAAAGGCCGAGAGTTGAAATAGGTCAGGACTTGTGACACCGGAAGCTTCTCGGCACGACCAATCACCATGACTTGTCGTTCCAAAAAGTACCATGGAAAATGCAGTGAAATACGATTATTCTCTTGCAGATGTTGAGCTTTACGGCTACCCAGATTGGTGTAGAAAGTCATACTATTTTCATCAAGATGTTTGAGTAGCACAATACGTTGATACGGCTGCCCTTGATTATCCACCGTCGCCACACACATTGCAGTGGGATCAGGCAATTGAGCTTCACAAGCCTGTTTTAACCACTGGTTAAATAACGTAATTGGCGTCTCGGGTAAATGCTCACGACGTAACCCCCCTAGCGTATATTCGCGACGTATGTCAGTAAGTTTGGCAAAAGGATCAGTAGATTGGCTCATTATTCGTTCACTCTTTAGCTGATGATTAATCGTATTACCTTACATCCAGAGGGTTTGCGGGGAAAATTGCCCCTAATACCGTAAAATCTTTCGCACCGGTCACTGCTGGAAGGTTACCGGGTAATCCAGACACTGTACGGTAAGCCAACCACGAAAAGGCTAATGCTTCCATATCGTCGCTGCTAATCCCCACTTCATCGGTAAGCGCGACGTGCGTGGAAGGGATTAGCAACGAGATATGTTGCATTAAGGCTTTATTATGTCCCCCACCTCCGCACACCAGCAAACGCTCCCACTCACCCTGTTGTTTAATGAGATCAGTGATACTAATCGCCGTTAATGCCAGTAATGTTGCTTGGACGTTTTCTGCCGCAATCGGACCGAAGGCTGCTAACTTATTTTCGATCCAACCGAAATTAAAATATTCGCGTCCAGTGCTCTTAGGGACCGGACGTTGAAACCAAGGATCAGCCAACATCGCCTCCAGTAGCGCTGAGTCGACCTGTCCAGAGCTTGCCCATTGACCATCTTTATCATAGGGCCGTTGTTGATGGTGCCAAATCCACGCATCCATTAAGATATTGCCTGGACCGGTATCAAAACCTCTTACCACCTCTCCTGGAGAGAGTAATGACACATTCGCTATTCCACCTATATTTAAGATGACTCTTCGTTCGCTAGGGTGAGTTAATAGTGCTCGATGGAAAGCAGGGACCAATGGAGCACCTTGCCCCCCTAATGCCATATCGCGCCGACGAAAATCGCCGACCACCGTGACCCCCGTTCGGGTAGCTATCGTATTATTGTCCCCGAGTTGCATACTGAATGGGGCATCACCCTGTGGCTCATGCCAGACCGTTTGACCGTGACAACCAATGGCGACGATATCTCGTCTTGTCAGCCCTTCACGAGCCATTAGCTGTAAAATAGCCTCACTAAAAAGACGTCCTAAGCGCGTATCCATCTGGCCAATTTGTGACAACGTCACAGATTGGCCTTGATTGATATTGAGAATTTGTTGACGAATTTCCAATGGCATCGGATGGCAATAACTCGCTTGCAATGCCACGATGTTCTGGTCGATGGCCGCAAGTACCACATCGATACCATCTAAGCTCGTCCCTGACATCACGCCAATATAACGTCCTGTTTGCATTTGACTACTCCTCTAAAAGCCGGCTCTCTTTTTGACATGTGACTCATATAAGCAAAATCATTGCAACATATTGAGTTATGGTTAAAGTTGAATAACTAAACTCTAGGCCACATTACTAAGCTAGAATCATCTTTCTAGATTGTACTATACTTAATACGATTTCTAATGCTTGCATAGTTGATAATGCACTCACTATTGAAAGGAGTTTCAAATGTTAAAACGGTTTTCAACTGTTGCCGCAGCAATCGCTGTTGCTATGACCCTAACAGGATGTGTGAATGACAATTCATTGTCTGGGGATGTCTACTCTGCTAACGAGGCTAAGCAAGTCCAAAACGTGACTTACGGTACACTTGTTTCAGTCCGCCCAGTCAAGATCCAAGGTGGTGATGACAGCAATGCAATCGGTGCAATCGGCGGCGCTGTACTCGGTGGATTCTTAGGAAATACTATCGGTGGTGGTGCGGGCAGGAGCTTGGCAACAGCCGGGGGTGCTATTCTTGGTGGCGTAGCCGGTCAAGGTGTACAAGGCGCGGTCAATACTTCAAATGGTGTTGAGCTCGAGATCCGTAAGGATGACGGCAATACTATCATGGTTGTACAAAAACAAGCCGCAACCCGTTATTCACCAGGTCAACGTGTAGCCATCGCAACCAATGGTAGCCAAGTGACGATTTCACCACGTCGTTAAGTCACTCCAATGCTTAATAATGGTATGCCCCTCTTTGGAGGGGTTTTTTTTTATCTATCGATAAATAGGTTCAAAAAGAGAAGGAGTGAGGTTGTCATCATTCATCAAGCGCTTAATTTTTAAGCTTTCAACTCATTTTTTTGAATTTCGACAATATTGACTTCTAAGCGAGCAATTAAACTCTTCAGCTGTTGTCGCTCTTGATCGGATAGCCCCTGCAAAATATCATTACGGCTTTGTACAATGACCGACTCAAGTTCTTCAATAATCGGTGCGGCTTGTTCCGTTAGAGAGATACGCTTTGCACGGCGATCTTCTGCGCAAGCAGAACGAACGATTAACCCTCTATGTTCAAGTTGATCAAGGGTTCTCACTAATGAGGGCTGCTCAATACCAATCGCCTTAGCGAGTTGAATTTGTGATTGATCAGCAGGTAATTCATGTATGTTATGTAATGTGACCCAAAGAGTCTGCGTAAGACCTAATGGCTTTAAGCGATTATCAATAATTGCACGCCATAAGCGTACCAGTCTTGCTAAGTCTGTCCCAAGTGATGATTCCATAACTTTACCTATAATTAGTTTACTAAGTAGTATAGTCAATTTTAGACTATTTTCCGTTTTCCTTTTCGGAATTACATATAAGTATCGGTTAAAAAAGCGATTTGTTTAAGTGTTATATTGTCAGATAAGGGATTTAATAATGCATGTGTCACAATTTCCACTTACTTCAGCGTTAACGGATTTGGTTGTAGGCGATATGTTATTTTTTCCTCCCATTTTTAAATCGGTATTACTCGGCTTCTTTTTTTGGCTAGCCATCCACCCCCTGATCCGTCATAAAATTTATTCTGGCCAAGTTTGGCATCCGACATTACTGGATCTTTCGCTTTTCTTCCTCTGTGTTTCTGCCGCGTTAGCGGTCCTGAGATAGTATTATGGATAACTCAAATGAAATTTAATGCGTTACGGTATTTTTCTACCCTATTCACCTTCGCAATCGCCGTTCTAGCGGCATGGTGGATGTGGAATTATTATATGCAGTCGCCTTGGACTCGTGACGGTAAAGTCCACGCAGAGATGGTTAAGGTAGCCTCTGAAGTGGAGGGACGACTGATTGAACTTCCGGTAATAGATAACCAATTCGTTCATAAAGGAACTTTATTATTATCGTTAGACCCGCGCCCTTACCAAATAGCGTTAGAAAATGCTCAAGCTCAGTTAGCAAAAAGTGAAGCCGATCTACGCAAAGCCGAACATGAGTCGACCCGCCGTGCGCAACTCTCCACTAATATTATTTCTGCAGAAGACCAAGACAGTTATCGACAAGCTGCAAGTGCGATGAAAGCCACTATGCTTGCCGCCAAAGCCAACGTTGACCAAGCTGAGTGGAATCTGTCACAAACGAAAATTTATGCGCCGGTTGACGGTTGGGTGACTAACTTCCACCTGCGTAAAGGGGACTATATCAATACCGGTTCCGCGCTATTTGCCTTAGTGGACAGCCACTCTTTTTATGTCGTCGGTTACTTTGAAGAGACGAAATTACGGCATATCCAAGCGGGTTTAGCTGCCACCTTAACGTTGTACAGTGACAATACTGCCTTGAAGGGACGCGTCGAAAGTATTGGGCGCGCAATCAGCGACCAAAGCGTCGATTCTGATAGCCGTCTTGTGCCTGATGTTAAACCGACCGTTCCATGGGTGCGGCTTGCACAGCGCGTACCGGTGAGGATCCGCTTAACCGAACTCCCCCACCAACAACTATTAGTCGCAGGGACTACTTGTACTATCGTTATTCATCCGGTTTCGCACTAATGTCCTGGCAATGGTTAGCTTGGGAGAATTTACCTTGGATTCGCGCAACGCGAGCGCAGTGGCGCTTTGCGCTACGTAATACATTTGCTATGTGTATTGCCTTGAGCTTTGCTTATAGCCTCGATCTTGACCAACCTTATTGGGCCATGACGTCAGCCGCAGTCGTCAGTTTTCCAACTATTGGCGGAGCAATCAGTAAGAGTTTAGGTCGCATTGTTGGCAGTTTGTTGGGAGCCTTAGCGGCGGTACTTATTGCCGGGAATACGCTGAATGACCCATGGTTATTTACTTTAAGCTTTGCCACATGGTTAGGGTTTTGTACTTGGATCGCAAATTTACATCAAAATAATGTTGCCTATGCATTTTCATTAGCGGGTTATACCGCCGCACTGATTGCCTTCAGTACCGTCAATATTACAGAGTTTAGTCAACTCTGGGATATTGCCCAAGCGAGAGTTTGTGAAGCGATTACGGGTATTTTAAGTGCTGGACTAATTCTGATGTTACTCCCCAGTAATTCCGATGGGGATACCTTGATCGTTACCCTTCAACAGATGCAAGTCAGGTTGTTAGAGCATGCTCGCCTTTTATTAAACAGAGAAACGGCAGATAAGGCTCAAACCGCGCATGAAACAATGATTGGGCAGATACTGACCACTAATTTACTGCGTATTCAAGCTTATTGGAGCCATTACCGATATCGGCGTCAAAATCGGGTATTGAATTACGTTTTACATCAACAATTACGTTTAACCGGCGTGTTGTCGGGCTTACGCCGAATGTTGTTAAATTGGCCAGAAGCCCCACCTGCTCTCTTTAAAGCGATCGAGCTTCTCTTGTCGGAACTAGAGCAGCCCGAGTGCGACAAATATAAATTGGCAAAAATTTTACGCACTATCACCCCAGAGATAAGCCAAGGTGATTATCGACAACTCGCGTTTGTCAGCCGTCTACGCTATTTCTGTTGGGTCTATTTGGATGTACAACGCTGGACGCGTCTGGTGAATAACGCGGATCCTGCGCAACGCTTGACACCTCCCAAAGTCCCCGCCCTCGCTTTAGAATCCGATCGTGCTGAGGCATTGCTGAGTGCAGGGCGGACTTTTTTTGCAATTATACTCGGTTGTAGCTTCCAAATTTATACGCAGTGGGATCAAGGTCCTGCAGCGTTAACCTTAACGGCTATTGCCTGCGTGCTTTACTCTTCGGCCCCTTCGCCTTCCGCTAGTGTCACCTTACTGTTAAAGACATTACTGATCCTCTGTGTAATGAGCTTTGTGATAAAATTCGGCGTGATGATTCAAGTTACGCAACTGTGGCATTTTTTACTTGTACTGTTCCCCATCATCATTACCTTGCAGCTTTTCAAACTGCTGATACCAAAGCGCGCCGCGCTATGGGGACAAATTGTAGTGTTTATGGGATCTTTTATCTCTGTCAGTAACCCGCCAACTTGGGACTATGGTGCGGTATTGAATGGCGATGTCGCAAAGGTTTGTGGCGTAATTTTCGCTTGGCTGGCTTTCGTGCTGATTAGGCCGAGTTCCGACGACCGCAAAAGTTTGCGCCATATAAGAGACATTCGTCGAGGTTTCCTCGATCAACTTCGCCCTAAGCCACATGCCAGCCAAAATCATTATGAATCACGGCTCTATTTTCATATTAACCAATTGAAATCCAGCCAACATGCCCAAGCCAAACTCTGGCTACTACGCTGGGGGGTTGTATTACAAAATAGTGCTCATATCGTTTGGGAATTACGGGCTTGGCACACGAGTTCTGAGCGGCTGAGTGCTCAACGCGACCGATGTTTTCAGATTTTACAGACCATTATTAGCGAACGAGGCGTGTATATTTCGCAACTGAATACGGTATTAGAGGAACTGACGGAACAAAGTGCTGAGCTTGCGCAAACAAAAAATCCTGACGCGATACGTCTAGCAGGCATACTTTGGCGCCTTAACTGCTCGTTAGCCCAACTCGGCTATTCGGTCCCGCCGCAAACATTAAAATAATTCACCTTGATCGGCAATGTTTTCTACCGCTATCACCATAACGCGTTGCGCTGCACGTTGCCTCAGCGTGCAGCGCCGTAACACATTACGTTTTTTGGCATCACTAAATTCTTGCCATCCAAAACGTTCTTCTCGATTGCGAAAGCATCCTAAACAATACCCGCGAGCATTAGCTTGACACAGCCCCCTGCAAGGATTCGGTAGCGAAAACATTTCGAGTTGTTCTGCCATGCTCCTCCCTTCACCTGTATTAATGATCAGCTCAATTTGTTGTTCTGTGCGACGGAGGGCTCCCCCCCTTGTCGGGCGACGTAACAAAAACTAATCTGTTTAAAAACCCTTACATTATAGCAGGAGAGTAATATGTCAGCGTTATCCCTCTTTTCCCCACTTGAAGTCGGCGCTATCACTACTCAAAACCGTATTTTCATGGCTCCTTTGACACGTTTGAGAAGTATCGAACCTGGCGATATCCCAACGGAACTGATGAAAACGTATTATCAACAGCGCGCCTCAGCCGGCTTAATTATTACGGAAGCCACGCAGATCTCTTTTGAGGCCAAGGGTTATGCTGGTGCACCAGGATTACACACTGCAGAGCAGGTTGCCGCTTGGCAAGCTATCACCCACGCAGTCCATGCTGAAAACGGGAAAATTGCCGTACAACTCTGGCATACCGGACGTATTTCACACTCATCATTACAACCTAACAACGCCGCCCCACAAGCGCCTTCCGCCTTACCTTCTGAGACGAAAACCTCATTGAAGAATGAGAAAGGCGAAGTGTATCGCAGTGAAACCACTCTCCCACAAGCAATGAGCGTTGCGCAAATCAAGCAAGTTGTGAAAGATTTCGAACAAGCCGCCGTTAACGCACAACAAGCTGGTTTCGATCTTTTAGAACTGCATGCTGCGCATGGTTACCTCTTGCATGCGTTTTTATCACCAGAATCTAACCAACGGACAGACGAATACGGTGGAAGCCGTGAAAATCGTGCGCGTATAATCTTTGAGATTATCGAAGCGGTGTCACGAGTGTGGGGAGCCGGTCACATTGGGATTCGCCTCTCTCCGGTTGGAACCTTCCAAGCATTGGGCAATGGGCCACACGAAGAAGAAGATGCAATCTGGCTGATTGAACAGCTTAATCGTTTCGGGCTGGCCTATTTACATTTATCTGAACCTGATTGGGCGGGAGGTAACTCTTACACTCCCAAGTTTAGACAGTCGGTACGTGCGGCATTCCAACACACCATCATTGGCGCTGGTGCTTATACACTCGAAAAAGGTGAGTCTTTATTAGCGGACGGGCTGATTGATGCTGTGGCATTCGGTCGGGATTTTATTGCCAACCCAGATTTAGTCGAACGTTTTGCGCAACAGGCTCCCCTCAATGCACAACATCCTGAATCGTTCTATGGGGGGGATGAGCATGGCTACATCGATTACCCATTTTTGCCGCAAACAAAAAACTGATATCCTATCCACTGATAACGAGCACTGTAACGAGGTTTTATGCGTTTTTTACATACAATGATCCGTGTCGGGGATCTTGATCGAGCTGTTGATTTTTATACTCGTGTATTGGGGATGCGTTTATTACGTACCAGCGAAAATACTGAGTATCAGTACACTCTCGCCTTCGTGGGGTATACGGACGAGTCTGAAGGTGCCGTATTGGAGCTCACCTATAACTGGGGCGTCGAGCACTACGATCTAGGTAAAGGGTACGGACATATCGCCTTAGAAGTCGATTCTGCTGCTGAAACCTGTGAACGCATCCGTCAAGCAGGCGGTAACGTCACACGCGAAGCAGGCCCGGTCAAGGGTGGTAAAACCGTCATTGCTTTCGTTGAAGATCCCGATGGTTATAAAATTGAACTTATCGAGAAAAAAGACGCTGGTCTTGGATTAAATAACGATTAATCGCTGTTTAAGGGCTGCGTTGCAGCCCTGTTTTTGTCATACTTGCCGACCATTTTCACAGTTATTGAGAATCAGATGTCAGATACTGCCAACGCCAACCTACTCAAACACCGTTTTCGTGGATTTTACCCCGTCGTTATTGATGTCGAGACAGCAGGTTTTAATGCTGAAACGGATGCATTATTGGAGATTGCGGCAATCACCGTGCGAATGGATGAAAATGGCTGGTTAGTTGAAGATCAAAAAATTCATTTCAATATCACGCCTTTTGAAGGGGCGATTCTCCATCCGGAAGCGTTAGCCTTCACCGGAATTAACCCGAATGATCCTGAGCGTAATGCCGTCAGTGAATATGATGCCCTACATGCTATTTTCAAAATGGTGAGAAAAGGAATGAAAGAGGCTGATTGTTCCAGAGCAGTGATCGTGGCCCATAATGCCCATTTTGATCACAGTTTCACCATGGCTGCTGCACAACGTGCTAGCTTGAAACGTAACCCTTTCCACCCTTTTGCAACCTTTGACACTGCCGCGTTAAGTGGATTGGTGTTGGGTCAAACAGTGCTGGCTAAGGCTTGTATCAGTGCAGGGATGAGTTTTGATAGTGAGCAAGCGCATAGTGCCCTCTATGATACCGAGCAGACCACAGCACTCTTTTGTGAATTAGTGAATAGATGGAAGCGTTTAGGTGGCTGGCCACTGGCCGTGGAAGAAGAACAACAACAAGTGGTGGAGACTCCCCCACCACAGGAAAACTAAGCGGTTCGCGTTATTCCGCTTCGCGATATTTATCTGCAATCTCTTTGATCAGAGGTTGCAGTTCGCCCCGCTGGTACATCTCCATAATAATGTCACATCCACCCACGAGTTCACCGTCAACCCAAAGTTGAGGGAAAGTGGGCCAATTGGCATAGGCTGGAAGCTCAGCACGAATATCTGGGTTTTGCAAAATATCCACATAGGCAAAACGCTCGCCACAGCCCGATAGCGCTTGAACTGCTTGCGCAGAGAAGCCGCAGCTCGGTAGCTTAGGTGAACCTTTCATATAAAGGAGAATCGGGTTTTCAGAGATTTGCGTTTTTATTTTTTCAAGGGTGCTCATTTTACTTCCTCAACAACAGCTTAATTTTTTGTATTGTAGCGTTTATCGAGGTCAGTGTGAAATTCCGTGATGTTTTACTTTTCAGACGTACAATACAGATAAGAATTATCTTATTAACACTCATTAACGTGATGTAGATCACATCAATGTAACCATAATACCCCACTCTAGCCGAAATAATAGATAACTAATGAACGCAATCACGCTTAGTAACAGATTTATTTAAATTCTCGCTTAACTTTTAGAAAAGTTCTGGATTAGAATGGCTTAATGGGACTGACAACATTGTCAGAGGTTATTTTTACTCACTGACTCTTTTTTGAGTACATCACTGACTAAATTATAAATATGCGGCTAATAATTACGCTTTCAATTCTTGCTTTTATGCAATTTTTTTTCAATGTCGCCGAAGCGGCACCTCACCGACATCTTAATGCCACTGCGCATAAATCGGTAAAAAAGGTGGCTGCTGAAGACACTCGCCGTAAGCGTAAACAGGTCAAAACCCCCCCTAAACGTACTAAACAACCTCAAGCCCACAAAGTTAAACAAATCTCAAAAAAAACTCTTTCCGCCCCACACTCAACCACATCGCATAAACTTGCTAAAGCCCGTATTACACGAAAAAAATATTATGCGGGTCAGAAAGTCTTGGCACGTCACAATACGCGCATCGCTTCTTCCCGCTCTGCTGCGATGGTCATGAACGCAACCCATCATCAGAAGTATCAAAAAGCGCGTCAAACAGCGATGAGTAAATTAATGAACCAACTGGGGAAACCTTATCAGTGGGGCGGAACCTCACCCCATACTGGTTTTGATTGCAGCGGTTTAGTTTATTATGCTTATAAAGACTTGGTGAAATTTAAGATCCCCCGTACCGCTAACGAGATGTATCACTTACGCGATGCTGCCCCGGTTAAAAGAAACTCTCTCCAAAAAGGCGATTTAGTCTTCTTCCGTATTCATCGCCATGGCGCAGCTGATCATGTTGGTGTTTACGTTGGCAACGGGAAATTTATCCAGTCGCCACGTACCGGCAAAGATATTCAAATCACCGACTTAACCGGTGAATATTGGCAAAAACATTATATTGGTGCACGTCGCGTCATGACGCCAAGCTCGGTGCGTTAATCACTAACTATCTCAGTTAACTCCCCGCTTAGCCGGGGATTTTTTATTTTTTCAGCGGCTATTTTCACTCACCAACGTAACGATTTGTAAACTCATTCCCTTTGTTGCGCAAAAAGCTCGTTTTACCCCCTCCACCCTGCTAGAATCCACCCCCTTTATTTTTAGTTGCGCAAACGCAAACGCTTTCCTAGGAGAATATCCCATGGCAACCATTAAAGATGTGGCGAAACTCGCCGGGGTTTCCACCACCACCGTTTCTCACGTGATCAATAAAACGCGTTTCGTTGCGGAACAGACTCAACAAACAGTATGGGATGCCATCAACACTCTGCACTATTCACCCAGTGCCGTTGCGCGTAGCCTAAAAGTCAATACCACTAAGACCATCGGTCTGTTATCTACGTCTGTAGAAGCCCCGTATTGGGCAGAGATTATCGAAGCCATAGAGAAAAAATGCTTCCAGCACGGCTATACCCTGTTACTGGCTAATGCACACACTGACTTTGAAAAACAGCGTGCCTATCTCTCGATGATGGCGCAAAAACGTGTGGATGGGTTAATGGTGATGTGTGCCGAATACCCTGATTCATTATTAAAAATACTTGAGGATCATAGCCAACTACCCATGGTCGTTATGGACTGGGGCAGTTCGCATGCCAATTTCACCGATACTGTAGAAGATAATGCTTTCGCAGGGGGCCATTTAGCGGCACGGTATTTGTTGGATCGTGGTCATCGGGATATCGGTTGTATCCCCGGCCAAATGGAGCGACATACCGGTGAAGGTCGCTTAGCCGGTTTTATTAAAGCGTTAAAAGATGCTGGCATTACACCCCGCGAAGAATGGATCGTTCAAGGCGATTTCGAATCTGAATCCGGGTATAACGCCATGCAGCAAATCCTTTCCCAAAAACAACGTCCTACCGCAGTATTCTGTGGCGGAGATGTCATGGCGATGGGCGCGATTTGCGCTGCGAACGAACAAGGACTAAATGTACCTCATGATATTTCGGTGATCGGTTATGATAATATCCGAAACTCTCGCTTTTTCAGCCCGTCTTTAACCACCATTCATCAGCCGAAGATTGAACTGGGCGAAAAGGCGTTGGAGATGCTGCTGGATCGAATCGTCAATAAGCGGGATGAGGCACAACGCCTTGAGATTCATCCGCAACTCATTGAGCGACGTTCAGTAATAGATGGCCCTTATATCGACTACCGCCGCTAATCAAGAGATACCAGCCACTCTTGATTGAGCGTGGCAGTATTGCCTAGATATTCCAAAATCCATTGTAGGGCGGGCGAAAAACTATTCTCCCGCCAACTTAGATAACAGGGACTATCTGGAATACTGATGGGTAACTGGATTAACGTCCCTTGCTGCAGGTAAGGCGTAGCAATATGCGCCGGCACCATCGCAACACATAGCCCGGTTTGAACACAACGCATACCCACCGGCCAATTGGGCACAACAAGACGCCGCTGGTTATCCAATGTCCAGGTGTCACGGCGCGGAAGTACTCGCGAGGTATCTTCTATCACCAAAGATGGCCATTCCCGCAAATGATCCTCATTTATGACCCCTTGACGGTGAAGTGGATGATCGTTTGCCACCACACAGCGCCACGATAATTTTCCCATATCACGCACGCTAAATCGCCCTGATACGGGTACCGCCTGAGTGGCGCCAATGGCCATATCGACACGTCCATCGGCGAGAGCGTCCCAAACCCCATTGAAAACTTCGTCGTTGATATGTAATTCAATATCAGGGAAATGACGATAGAAATCGACGACTAGCTGCTCGACGCGGGACTGTTTGACAATTCGATCAATAGCGATAGAGAAGCGCCCTCTCCAGCCATTAGCCAGCTGCTGGCATTGTTGTCGAGTGCCATTCATTTTTTTGATAACACTACGCGCTTCAGTGAGAAAATGTTCGCCTGAAGGCGTTAATAAGACATCACGATGTCGCCGCTCAAACAGTTCAACTGCCAGCCACTCTTCAACTTGCTTGACTGAATAGCTGATGGCAGATGGCACTCTATGTAATTCCTGAGCAGCGCCAGAGAAACTTCCATTTCTTGCCACGCTGTCAATGACGGTTAAGGTATACTCTGACCACATAGTACTTTCAATTATTTTGAATAGTGTTGACAAATATTACCGTTTTACAAACAAGTCTGCATCCTTTTACACTCACCGGATTATTTTGACTAGGACGCCCCATGCAACATCCGAAACTCTTCTTCGTTTACCTCGCCCTGCTAAGCATGCTGGGTTTTCTGGCAACAGATATGTATCTCCCTGCCTTTACCGCCATGCAAGACTATTTAGGAACCACCGCCAATATGGTCAGTGCTAGCCTCAGTCTATTCTTAGCGGGATTCTGTTGTGCACAGCTATTTTGGGGCCCTCTGTCGGATAAAATTGGCCGCCGAACCGTGTTGGTTTATGGTCTTTCTCTTTTTACCTTGAGTTGTCTAGCCGTCGTATGGGTGACCGATGCTCGGGTGTTATTAGCACTGAGATTTCTTCAAGCCTGTGGTGTCTGCGCCGCTGCAGTATGTTGGCAGTCCTTAGTGCTTGATCACTTTCCCAAAGAAAAAGCCCATAAAATGTTCGCGGCGATCATGCCATTGGTCGCGCTCTCACCCGCACTTGCACCGCTGATTGGTGCCTGGCTGATCACCCATTTTGACTGGCAAGCAATATTTGGCACGTTAACGTTAATCAGTACACTGTTACTGGGCCTCACCTTTTATTTACTTCCAGCACAACAGTTAGTGTCGTCAAAAGCGACCGGGCACCTGCCATATAAAACATTACTCTCGCAGCCGCAATTCACTGGTAATATTCTTATTTATGCAGCCTGTTCTGCAAGTTTCTTCGCTTGGCTAACCGGTTCTCCTTTTATCATGGGACAATTGGGATTGAGTCCGAGCGAAATTGGATTGAGCTATATTCCGCAAACCGTGACTTTTTTAATCGGTGGTTTTGGTTGTCGTGCCTTATTAAACCGTTTTAACGGCGAGCAACTATTACCTTGGTTACTCCTTTTTTATCTGGGTAGTGTCTTGGCTTTACTGGTTAGCGGATTATGGATGACACCTTCGCTCTGGCTTTTGCTTACCCCTTTTAGTGTGATGGCCATGTCTAACGGCGCTATCTACCCGATCGTTGTATCGAAAGCGTTAAAAGCCTTTCCTGAGCACAGCGGTAAAGCCGCTTCAGTACAGAACTTTACACAACTTGGCGTATGTTTTTTGTATAGCCTATGGGTTTCTTCACAAATCGATCACGTGTTGAGTATTACCGTTATCGCCATGGCAACCACTGTCGTCTTGGCACTAATTGGCTATTTTTACCAAGCGTCTACCGAAAGAACGTCTCGCTAACCGGTTTTTCCTTCGCCCTATATTCCCTATTGAACTCTACCGAAGTCAGTCCTATACTGACTTCGGTAGCCGACGTATTACAAAACTTTACGCTACCACCTCATTATAAAAATAATTAGTTGTCACTGATGAATAGCTGTTTACTTTTCTAGGGAAAGTTATGCAACCGCTCCCAAGCGTAGTGTGTTATTTAAACAGGTGATATACGCATATGTCCACGTCATATATAGAAGAAATTAATTTAAAAGAAGATCATTGGTTTCGTATTGCACAGGAGCTACTCGATCGTGCTGATGTTCAGATTAACGGTTCAAGAGCTGGCGATATACGTGTCGTCAATCAGCAATTTTTCAAACGAGTATTACAAGAAGGTTCTTTAGGCTTAGGTGAAAGTTATATGGATGGTTGGTGGGAATGCGACCGTCTCGATATATTCTTCACAAAAGTTCTCCGTCATAAATTGGACCATCAATTACCCCGCCATTTTAAAGATACTTTACGTATTGCGACCGCGAGACTGACGAACCTTCAGTCGAGAAAACGAGCCTGGATTGTTGGAAAAGAACATTACGATTTAGGTAATGACCTTTTTTCTTTAATGCTCGATCCTTATATGCAGTATTCTTGTGCATATTGGCCTACTGCATCGACACTTGAAGCGGCTCAAGAGGCTAAACTCGACCTAATTTGTCGTAAATTGCAACTGCAACCCGGGATGACCTTATTAGATATCGGCTGTGGCTGGGGCGGATTGTCGGAATATGCCGCCAAACATTATCAAGTTAAGGTCAAGGGCGTTACCATCTCTGCCGAACAACAGAAAATGGCTCAGCAACGTTGTGCAGGTTTGGATGTCGAAATATTACTGCAAGATTATCGCGATCTGCATGAGCAATTTGATCGGATCGTGTCTGTCGGGATGTTCGAGCATGTTGGTCCAAAAAATTATGCCACGTATTTTGATGTGGCAGCCAGAAACCTCAAGCCTGATGGACTCTTTGTGCTCCATACCATAGGGTCCAATCATACAGACCTCAATGTTGACCCTTGGATTGATAAATACATTTTCCCCAACGGTTGCTTACCATCAGTCAAACATATTGCAGAATACAGTGAACCGCATTTTGTCATGGAAGATTGGCATAATTTTGGACCGGACTACGATAAAACGTTAATGGCATGGTATGACCGTTTTCTTGCCGCGTGGCCTGAACTTTCACAACGTTATGACCCGCGCTTTAAACGTATGTTTACCTATTATCTTAATGCTTGCGCAGGAGCGTTTCGTTCTCGTGATATTCAGTTATGGCAAGTCGTGTTCAGTCGCGGTCTTGACGGCGGGCTGCGCGTGGCACGCTGAATAAAAAAAGCTCCTTTCACACTCAGGAGCTTTTTTACCGTTACTTTTTATGCAGCATTCTTTCCACTGTATCAACGATGGCCTGAGTCTGTGTATCAATTTCAATATTGACACTGTCACCTAATTTACGATCAGACAATAATGTCCGCTCTAACGTTTCAGGGATAAGATGTACGCAGAAGCGCCGCTCAGTCACATCACCTATGGTCAAACTACAGCCATCAACTCCAATAAAGCCTTTATGCAGCACATACTTCATTAAACTGGGATCATTAATCTCAAACCAGACCTCCCGGTTGTGCTCAGATTGAATAATTTTACTCACTGAGGCTTGTGCCATAATATGGCCGGACATCAAGTGCCCACCGATTTCGTCTGAAAATTTAGCCGCACGCTCAATGTTAACTCGGTCACCGACCGATAACTGTCCCAAATTCGTGACGCGGAGCGTTTCTTTGATCAGGTCAAAACTTACTGTATTGCCCTTTATTTCAGTAACAGTTAGGCAACACCCATTATGCGCCACCGAAGCACCAATTTGTAATGCCTCTAGCCACGCTGGCGGAAACATCACTTTATGCGTGCGAAACAGTGGTTGTTCATCGATTTCAATAATTTCAGCGGTGCCGAGCACAATACCAGTAAACATCTCTTCCCCCTTATTTTGCTTCAGATTATCACATATTGCGGCATGAACATGACTGGCTGGTGCCATAAGAGAAAATAATTATCCTTTTCTTCTTTATGTATGTAGGGAGTTCGGCGATGATAGCCTGAGATTGGGATAATAATTGAGTTAAGGATATCCAGTGCAGAAATATTTTAAAGAAGCTAAACAGTTACTGGTGCTAGCTATCCCTGTCATTTTGTCACAAACCTCGCAAACGGCGATGGGGTTCGTTGATACAACAATGGCTGGTTCTGTTAGTGCTACCGATATGGCGGCGGTTGCGATCGGTACGTCAATATGGTTACCCGTTATTTTGTTCGCATTAGGCGTATTAATGGCAATTACACCCACAATTGCTCATTTAGCTGGCTCGGGACGTAGGAATAAAGTCGGGGATCATGTTCAACAAGGTTTATGGCTTGCTGCATTCCTTTCAATTTTAGTGATTGCCATTATTTGGAATGCCGGAATATTTATTCGAGCAATGTCAGGAATCGATCCCAAAATGGCGGATATTGCCGAGCGTTACCTGCATGCATTGATGTGGGGCGCACCAGGGTTTCTCTTCTTCCAAGTCATTCGCGACCAATGTGATGGCTTATCGAAGACGAAGCCAAGTATGGTCTTTGGTTTTATCGGCTTACTGTGCAATATCCCTATCAACTACATCTTTATTTATGGCCATTTTGGTATGCCTGCACTGGGTGGTGTTGGCTGTGGTGTCGCCACCGCCTCCGTCTATTGGATGATGTTTTTTGGCCTGTGGTTATGGACAAAAAAATCTCGTAGCCTGCAAGATATCCGCCCCACCGCTCGCTGGGCTAAACCAAACTTTACCGTTATAGGTCGGATTATCACGCTTGGATTGCCCATTGCCTCTGCCCTATTTTTTGAAGTGACACTTTTTGCCGTTGTGGCAATATTAGTCTCTCCCCTAGGTGTTGTTGAGGTAGCAGGTCACCAAATTGCGCTGAATTTTAGCTCTTTAATGTTTGTTATCCCGCTATCAATGGGAATCGCTAGCACAATCCGAGTAGGCTACCAGTTGGGCCGTGGTTCAACTCAAGGTGCACAAGTGGCCGCATGGACATCTCAAGCCGTCGGGTTATGTTTTGTCTGCTGTACGGCGATTGTCACAGTAGTGTTCCGCCATGATATTGCTCGGTTATACAATGATGACCCTGCTGTTGTCACACTCGCGGGGCAATTGATGTTTCTCGCTGCTATTTATCAATGCTCAGACAGTGTACAAGTGATTGGGAGCGGAATATTACGAGGCTATAAAGATACTCGTGCTATTTTCTTTATTACTTTTATTGCTTATTGGCTATTGGGATTACCCTGCGGCTATATTCTGGCACTCACGGATATGGTTGTACCGCGAATGGGACCTGCAGGCTTCTGGTGTGGCTTTATCATCGGTTTAACCTCCGCGGCGATAATGATGGTTCTACGTATCATTACTCTGCAGAAAAAACCTACTGATGTGATTTTAACGCGTGCAAGCCGGTAAAAAGTGCTTTAAACGATTAAAATTTCCACTCAGTGATTAGATGTCAACCATTTAGCAGGTATTTATTGTTTTCTGCTTGCCAGTCGCTAAGGATGCCGTTAATATTCGTCCCGCTGTAGCAATGCAGCGTGTGCGTCCGTAGCTCAGTTGGTTAGAGCACCACCTTGACATGGTGGGGGTCGGTGGTTCGAGTCCACTCGGACGCACCATAAATCATCGTCAACTTCATTAATTCCTCATTTTCCTTTTTATATTATATTTATCTTAATAAATAATTATTATTTTGTTGTTGTTGTCATTTACTTTAACAAGTCATTACAATTACCTTCTAAAATTTATTATTAAAGTAATGAGTAACTTTAAATACCCTCCCCTTTGATATCAGCACGTAATAATTCTATTTTAGTGATCTTCATCCCACATAGTTAATTGTTAGCAAGCCTTTTTAGCTTAAGCAGGTTAAATTTTACCTCTCATCTTTAGCGAAATAACTATCAGCCATAATTCTCTGACTTTGGCTGAACTTAAGTCAGCTCTGCTATAAAATTAAAGGATGAATTATGAGTAAGCTGCATCAAAAGGAAATTGATAGCCTCGTGAAGTTACTCGGCGGGCAGGATAATATTAATAGTGTCAGCCATTGTATTACACGTCTACGATTAGTACTTAATGACCCAAGCCTAGCCAAACCTAAAGATATTGAAAAACTCTCGATGGTAAAGGGATGTTTCACCAATGCAGGTCAATTTCAGGTCGTTATTGGACCGCAGGTAAAAGAATATTATCAAGGCTTAATGGATACCCTTGAACTCTCAAGCTCAGATAAATCCTCTATTCGTCAGGCGGCTCGGAAAAATATGTCTTTTTCAGAAGCCGCCTTTTCCCATATTGCTGAAATATTTTTCCCTCTGCTTCCTGCATTAATTAGCGGTGGCCTTATATTAGGGTTTAGGAATATTATTGGCGATATTCCATTCAGTCATGGTCTGACTCTCGCTCAGCAGTATCCCGTTTGGCAAACGATTTATGAATTACTTTGGTTACCCGGCGAAGCTATTTTTATGTTTTTACCGGTCGCTGTATGTTGGTCAACGGTATCTAAAATGAAAGGTACACCAATATTAGGCATTATATTGGGCATTACCTTAGTTTCCCCCCAATTGATGAACTCTTATTCATTAGGTCAGCAAATTCCTGAAATCTGGGATTTTGGCTGGTTTAGTGTGGAGAAAGTGGGTTATCAAGCGCAAGTCATTCCTTCAATACTTGCGGGTATGATGTTAGCCCTGATTGAACGCCAGCTAACCCGTATTGTTCCTCTATCCTTAAATTTGGTGTTAGTGCCAGTGACTTCATTACTGTTGGCTATCCCACTGGCCCATGCTGTGATTGGGCCTTTCGGTCGTTTACTCGGGGAAGGCGTGGCATTTATCGTACAGTATGTCATGACGGGAAGCTTAGCACCAATTGGCGCAGCGCTTTTCGGTTTCCTCTATGCACCCTTAGTAATCACTGGCATCCATCAAACTACCATAGCCATTGATATGCAGATGATTCAAAGCATGGGTGGCACACCGGTATGGCCATTGATTGCGCTATCGAATATCGCTCAGGCCTCAGCGGTGATTGGGACGATCCTTAGGGATAAACGTCGACAACAGCGGGAGGTTGCGATTCCCGCAGCGATAGCGGCTTATCTTGGCGTGACTGAACCTGCAATGTATGGCGTGAACTTGAAGTCCCGATACCCGATGCTTTGCGCAATGATCGGTTCAGCACTCGCCGGTTTGGTTTGTGGCTTCAATCAGGTGCTAGCCAATGGTATTGGTGTCGGTGGTCTGCCCGGCATCCTATCTATTCAACCGCAATTTTGGCTAACATTTTTCTTCGCCATGATTATCGCTATCGCCGTACCGATAATTCTAACCTTGTTGTACGCTAATTACCTGAGCCGTCGGCAACACAATCTGTCTGTCGAGGAGTAAGTCCCTCATCAATCAGGCAGAATATCAAGGAGGCGTTGTACCATGGAACAAAAATGGTCTCAGAATAAAGTGGTTTATCAAATTTACCCTAAGAGTTTTCAAGATACGACCGACAATGGAATTGGCGATTTAGTGGGTATTATTCAACGACTGGATTATTTGCAGTTTCTCGGCGTCGATATTATTTGGTTAACGCCTATCTACCCTTCTCCTCAAGTAGATAATGGGTACGATATTAGTGATTATTATAATATAGACCCCCTTTACGGCTCTATGGCCGATTTTGAAAACCTTGTCCAACAAGCGCACCTAAGAAATATGCTCATTATGATGGATATGGTGTTCAACCATACTTCAACTGAGCATCCTTGGTTTATACAAGCTTGCGATCCCAAGAGTCAATGGCATCCTTTTTATATTTGGCAGGAGGCCTCAGCTGAAGGGCTACCCACTAATTGGGTTTCTAAATTTGGGGGGAGTGCTTGGCAATGGCAAGAAAGAACCGGTAAGTACTATTTACACCTATTCAGCCCACAGCAAGCTGATCTGAATTGGGATCATCCACCGGTGCGTCAAGCCATCAAAGATATCTGTCAATTTTGGGCTGCTAAAGGCGTTGATGCATTTCGATTGGATGTCGTTAATCTTATTTCCAAACCCTCTGAATTTCTTGATGACCCCAGTGGGGATGGTCGAAAATTCTATACCGACGGTCCTAAGGTGCATCAGTACTTGCAGGAAATTAGCCGTGATGTATTTCAGCCTCTAGGCCTGATCACGGTGGGGGAAATGTCTTCCACATCCTTACAGCATTGCCAGCAGTATGCAGCGCTCGATAATCGCGAGCTCACCATGGTCTTTAATTTTCATCATTTAAAGGTAGATTATTCTGAGGGTAATAAGTGGAGTTTAGCCCCCCCTGACTTTTTAGAACTAAAGCAGGTTTTCAGTTACTGGCAACAGGGAATGCATCGACGGGCAAATAGTGCGATTTTTTGGGGTAATCATGATCAGCCCCGCGTTGTTTCACGATTCGGCGAAGATAAAGACTACCGCGTCACCTCAGCGAAAATGCTTGCCATGATACTTTATGGTATGCAAGGCACCCCTTATATTTTTCAAGGCGAAGAGATCGGTATGACCAATGCTGGTTTTACAGATATTTCTCAGTATCGCGATATTGAAAGCCTCTCTATGTATACTGAACACTGTAATCGTGGCATCCCTGCAGCTGAATCACTGGCGATTCTTGCCACTAAATCTCGTGACAATAGCCGAACCCCAATGCAGTGGAACAATGAACTCTACGCCGGGTTTAGTCGTACCGCACCATGGATCTCCCTCAACCCAAATTATCGTCAAATCAATGTCGCTGCCGCAATCGCCGATCCGGATTCTATTCTACATACCTATCGCGCACTTATTCACTTACGCAAGCAGTACCAGATTATTCAGTTAGGTGACTATCTTGATCTACTCCCAGAACATCCAAAAATTTGGTGCTATCGGCGGCGTTGGAATAATCAAATACTGTTGGTCGTCGCCAATCTAACGACCCAATCCGTCGATTGGTCTCCGCCAAACTTCGGTCATCACTCACAGTATCAACTGCTGTGGGCAAATTATCCTACAGTCACTGATGCCCCGACTGCAGGTCCGTTAAAAGCGTATCAAGCCGCATGGTGGCTATGGACAGAGAATAATTAATCCGGTGAGGCAGACTCAGGGCGCATGAAGCCATGCTCTCAACCTCTACGGGTGTATCGCTAGTGCTGGTATTTTAATGTTCTATTGACCTCAGGAGTGACCAATAATGACTCAAGGAAGGGTATCCCACGTTATATTTATCGTAACCGCAGCAATAACTCTACCCGTCTACGCCTTAGATTTTAAAGGGTATGCAAGGTCAGGCATTGGATGGAGCAGTCGCGGCGGTGAACAACAGTGCCAAACTGTCACGGGTGCGGCCAGTAAATATCGCCTCGGCAATGAATGTGAAACCTATGCTGAGCTAAAACTTGGACAACAAGTTTGGAAGCAAGATGACGCGAGTTTTTATTTCGATACCAATTTAGCCTATGCCGTCTCACAACGAGCGGATTTTGAAGCCGTTTCCCCAGCCTTACGTGAAGTGAATATTCAAGCTGATAACCTACTCCCTGCCCTGCCTGGCGCCAAGCTTTGGGCGGGTAAACGTTTTTATCAGCGCCATGATGTGCATATGATCGATTTCTACTATTGGGATATTTCAGGGCCCGGTGCAGGATTAGAAAATATTAACACTGGTTGGAGCTCGCTCTCATTGGCCGTGACACGTAATAGTGAGACGGGGGGTTCACAGGGCTATATCTCACAACAAATAAGAGAAAAAGATGTCATCACTGATACCCTTGATTTTCGTGTCGCCGATCTTAAGGTTAACCCAGGCGGTAGACTTGAAGTTGGCGTTGATTACGGCAGAGCCAATCCAAGCGAAGGTTACTCTCTGTTAAACAATGCGAGTAAACAGGGATGGCTCTTCACTGCGTCTCATCGTCAAACGTTATCAACAGGGTGGAGTACCTCGGTGCTGCAATATGCCACCGATGCCATGACGTCACTGAATAATGGCCGAGCTCAAGGTGCGGCAGTGAATAATCGAGGGAAAATGCTACGACTCATTCAACACGGTACTTATGAGCTCAACGACCGTTGGGGTTTTACCTATGTTGCGATGTATCAAGATATTCAACGTGATGACGATAATGGTACACGCTGGCTTACTGCAGGTGTCCGCCCCATGTATCACTGGACACCAACGATGAGTACCTTGGTCGAGTTGGGGTATGATCAGGTTAAATCGCAACGAACCGAACAGACTAATAGCCAGTACAAAATTACCCTCGCACAACAGTGGCAAGCTGGGCTGGGGAACTTTGCCCGCCCAGCTCTGCGTTTGTACGTCACTTATGCGGACTGGAAAGAAAAATGGGGCTATGCGGTGTCAAATGATCTCGGTAAGATCAAAGGCATGGCCTATTCTGATAACACTGCCCTAAGACTCAGCCGTGGGGCCAGAGATGAATTGAGCTTTGGGGCACAAATGGAAATTTGGTGGTAATGGGTGGGTAGCACTAGTTTAGCAACTGTTTCCTCCCCATCTTACAGTGGGTAGCCTCTCGAGCTGACTCCCAGTGAAAGCATACCGGGAGGCTACAATTCATTGAGAGGTATCATTATTTTATTATTTGTCGTACTGGCCTTAGCGAATTCTGTTTGGTTTCCGGGCACTAAGTGACTATAATATGGATGTTACCCACTGAAAAGGTCTTTACGAATAACGTGATAAGGTCCTTAACGTACAGAGTGTGCTTCACTCAACATTTTTTTAGCCCTATGCGTATAGCCTACTCCTACGCATGCTGCTTCCTTCGTTTTAAAGATCTCTTTTTCAATCCAAAGAATTCGTTCTACTCCGCCCTAGAAGTATTCCCAGCGGGTGCCGTTCGCTTTGCCCCGCACAAGTTCATTCATTTCAACTAATAGACAAATATTATGAAAAAGACAAAAATCGTCTGTACCATCGGTCCTAAAACTGAATCAGAAGAGATGCTAACCAAACTGCTTGATGCAGGAATGAACGTTATGCGTCTGAATTTTTCTCACGGCGATTACGACGAACACGGTCAGCGTATCGCGAATCTGCGTGCAGTAGTGGGTAAAACAGCTCACCATGCGGCGATACTTCTTGATACCAAAGGCCCTGAAATCCGCACCATGAAGCTTGAAAACGGAAACGATGTTTCCCTTCAAGCTGGTCAAACCTTTACCTTTACGACCGATCAATCGATTATTGGTAACCAAGATCGTGTGGCCGTCACCTACTCTGGTTTTGCCGCGGATCTAAGCATTGGTAATACCGTACTGGTCGACGATGGCCTATTAGGTATGGAAGTGATAGAAGTCACCGAAAACACCGTAGTCTGTAAAGTGCTTAACAACGGTGATCTCGGTGAGAATAAAGGGGTTAACCTACCCGGCGTTTCAATCCAGTTACCTGCGCTATCTGAAAAAGATAAACGTGATCTCGTGTTTGGTTGCGAGCAAGGTATCGACTTCGTCGCGGCTTCATTTATCCGTAAACGTTCTGATGTGTTGGAGATACGTGAGCACCTTAAACAACATGGCGGCGAGCATATCCAAATCATCTCTAAAATTGAGAACCAAGAAGGCCTCAATAATTTTGATGAAATTTTAGAAGCGTCAGATGGCATCATGGTAGCACGCGGTGACCTCGGCGTAGAAATCCCTGTTGAAGAAGTTATCTTTGCCCAAAAAATGATGGTGAAGAAATGTAATCAGGCGCGTAAAGTGGTTATCACTGCGACCCAGATGCTTGATTCAATGATCAAGAATCCTCGCCCTACCCGTGCCGAAGCTGGCGACGTGGCCAATGCAATTCTCGATGGTACTGACGCGGTAATGCTGTCAGGTGAAAGTGCGAAAGGAAAATATCCTCTTGAAGCGGTCACCATCATGGCGACTATCTGTCAGCGTACCGATGCCGTAATGAAAAGCCGTATCGACGAGCTCAAAGAAGGTCGTAAACTTCGCATCACTGAAGCGGTATGCCGCGGTGCTGTGGAGACTGCAGAAAAATTAGCGTCAACGTTAATCATTGTGGCGACTAAAGGCGGTAAATCTGCAAAATCTATTCGCAAATATTTCCCATCGGCCACTATCTTAGCCCTAACGGACAATGAGACAACCTGTCGCCAATTACTTCTAACCAAAGGGGTTACGACGCATTTTGTTCCTGAAATCACTTCTACCGATGACTTCTACCGTATCGGTAAAGAGATCGCGGTAGCGGAAGGTTTCGCTCAGAAAGGTGATGTTGTGGTCATGGTATCCGGTGCATTGGTACCAAGCGGTACGACAAATACCGCTTCTGTACACATAGTATAGTCCTTATCAATTTAGTAAAGGTCAGGTTTCCTGGCCTTTTTTTTGCCTACAATATTCCTCAAACAGTACCTGCACTTTAAATTATTATTTTTAATCGATTAGCTAATTAATAAAAGCGAGTATTAATTCGAAAAAATATTTTTTATTCTTAATTCTTTTCTTATTTTATCTGAACTATCTGCTTTCAATTGAGTCGTAGTAGTACGATTCATTATTTCTTCTGAGCCTTTTCACAGAAATCGGTACGACTACTTTCAATATCAATTACTTTTTTCTCTTTATAAGTCACTTATATATCGATAAATAAGATTAGCAAAAGCATTTTTTGCTCACAATTCAAAGGTTAGCCCGATTGAATAGTATTTTTATCTCAAAAAAACTTATCAATAAAAACCGAATGAACACTATTTAAGCGAATAAGCGTTTTTAAGCATCTTCTTATAAAAAATTTATTCTCAACTTAAAAAGCTTTGTGTAATACTTATCTGGCTACATGGATATTAACCTAATAACGAGGGTAAAATAATGAATCGTACTAAACTGGTACTGGGCGCGGTAATTCTTGGTTCAACTCTGCTTGCTGGTTGTTCTAGCAACGCTAAAATTGACCAACTGTCAAGCGACGTTCAAACTCTGAACACCAAAGTTGATCAACTGAGCACCGACCTGAACTCAGTACGTACTGACGTTCAAGCTGCTAAAGATGATGCAGCTCGCGCTAACCAGCGTCTGGACAACCAAGCTCACTCTTACCGTAAGTAAGAGTCTTGGACTAGAAAATGGCATCCTTCGGGGTGCCATTTTTTTATTCAATTCCTAATCAACGCTTGCAAACACATAATAACTCGCTATGATAATGATAATTGTTATCATTAAATAAGGAGCTATTATGCCTATCCCCCATTCATTCTCGCTCTGGATAACCAGTAATCTAGAAGATTATCAGCAAACGCTTGAAGATTTACGCGTTGAGTACTATCTCGCTGAACGTCCACTTTACAACAAACAATGTACTTTAGGACAGCTGCGCCAATTCAACGATTTAAGCCTAAAAATTGCTGATTACTGCTATATACAAGGTGATGACGATAATTACTTCGCCGTCCTCTCTGGTCTCCATCAAAAGCTGATCGAGCAGTTACACAGTAATGTTCAACGAGAGTCACTGTTTAAAGCGCAGACTATCCAATTAGCCCGTCATTCAATGACAGGCCTTTGCCAAGTGTTTATTGCACAGGGTAACTGGCAGAAAGCCAGCGAACTGCAACGTGAATTTTTGCAATACGCTGACTCGATGAGCTAGGAGGGGATTATGATTGTTGTCGAGCCATTTGTAATAATGCTTGGAGTGGGTGCTTGATCTTGTCTCCACCAAAGCGTTTTACTTGGCTTCGACAAGAAAAGCCAGTTGCCAAGCAACGTTCTATAGGTTTATCTGCGAGTTGCGGTTGCCACGATAGCCCAAAGATTTTACGAGAGTTCTCTAAGTTTCGCGCTTCATGCCCATAGGTCCCTGCCATACCGCAACATCCCGCATTTATGGTATGCAATTTCGCACCGTACTTGGCGAAAATGTCTTTCCACTGCTGAGAGGCTGACGGTAGCGCTGTAACTTCGGTACAATGAGAGAAAAGGTACCATTCCTCCTGACTCTTAGGAGTATGCTCGGCAGGTAATGCCACTGTTTTCAGCCACTCGTGGGCTAACAGCACGTTAAATTCGCCACGGTCATTACCCAATACTTTATATTCATCGCGATAACACAACACTAATGCCGGGTCAGTCCCCACCATCGGCAGATTTAATGCTGCCACACGGTTTAAGACATCTGCACTTTTTTTCGCTGTCCGTGCAAAACGTTGTAAGAACCCTTTGACTTGCTGAGGCTTACCGTTCGGCACAAAAGGTAACAGTACGGGCTTATAGCCTAAATGGCTAATCAGTTGCACTAAATCATTAACCAGATTCGCTTCGTAGAAGCTGGTGAAGGGATCCTGCACCACCACGACGTAATTCGCTCGCTGTTCAACGGACATCGTTTGGAGGTCTTCAAGGGTGGTGCTCAAAGCAGAATGCCCTGTAAGCTGACTGCGTAGGGTTGGATGCGACAGTGGCGGGAGATCGACCATACCCACATATCGACGACTTAACTGGTTCACCCAAGGCTTGGCTAAGAAGAAATTGATGGCTTGCGGTGCTTTAGCCATGACAGGCAGCAATGGCTCGATATTCGCAACGATGTGGTCAGCAACAGGCCGCAAATAGCGTGTATGATAAAGCGCTAAGAATCGTGCACGGAAGACGGGTACGTCGATTTTAATCGGGCACTGTGTCGCACAAGCTTTGCAGGCAAGGCAGCCATTCATCGACTCTTTGACTTCGTGAGAAAAGTCGTACTCTGCCCTTTTAGCTCCCCAGCTATTTTTTACTTTCTGACTGAGCGAGCGTAAAGAGAAGCCTGGTGAGCTGTCGAGCGTCTCAGGGTCGATATTCTGCTCAGACAACAAACGTAACCACTCACGGACCAAGGTTGCACGGCCTTTAGGTGAGTGAATTCTGTCTCGGGTGACCTTCATCGACGGACACATCGGGCTGTTCACATCGAAATTAAAGCAAAGGCCATTACCGTTACAATCCATTGCCCCCCGCCAGTTCTCTCGCACCACCACGGGTATTTGTCGGTCAAAAGTCCCACGCGTAGGGCTATCTATGGGTAATAATGCCGTGTCGTTATCCAGTGGCTGGCAAATTTTACCTGGGTTTAAACGGTTATCCGGGTCAAAAGCGGTTTTGATTCGACGTAGTTGATAATAAAGTTCTGGCCCAAAAAAGTCCGCACTGTAAGCGGAACGGTAACCCTTACCATGCTCTCCCCACAACAATCCGCCGTACGAGCGAGTGAGTTCGGCAACTTGGTCCGAAATGCTCAGCATTAATTGATGATGCTCGGGTAAGGTCATATCCAGTGCAGGGCGAACGTGCAGTACCCCCGCGTCGACATGACCAAACATGCCGTAGGAGAGATTGTGGTTATCCAGAATCGCTCTGAACTCTGTGATGTAATCAGCTAGATGTTCGGGTGGGACTGCCGTATCCTCAACAAATGGAATCGGTTTAGCGCGTCCCTTGGTATTACCTAATAGCCCAACCGCTTTTTTACGCATCGCGTAAATTCTTTCGACTTGCTCCAATTGGCGGCAACATTGATAACCTATTACACCAGCTTGCTGAGTCTCACGTAAATAATCGAGTTTCTGGCACAGCGCAGCCACTTGTTGCTCAATCTGTTCAACGTTATCGCCAGCAAATTCAACAAGGTTAATCCCTTGCATCACTTGGCCTTCAACTTCAGTCATTAACTCACTCACCGAGTGCCAAACAATATCTTCGCGAGCAAGGTTTAAAACTGTTGAATCAATGGTCTCAACGGACAGGGCTTTGGCTTCCACCAGAAAAGGAGCATTGCGAAGCGCGGAATCGAAGGAGTCATATTTAATGTTAACCAGCTGGCGAAGCTTAGGTAACGGTAAAATATTAAGTTTAGCCTCAGCGATGAAAGCGAGCGATCCTTCTGCACCACACAGTATTCGTGTCAGATCAAAGTATTCGTCATCTTCAGAAAAAACATGCCGTAAATCGTAACCGGTTAAAAAACGGTTTAGTTTGGGAAATTTCTGCTCAATCAGTGCGCGATTATCTATGCAGCTACTCATTACTTCGCGATAGATTTTCGCTTCTTGAGTCGTACTCTGCCCCTTCATCTCTGCTTGCTGACGCGATAGCGGAACCGTATCGATCACTTCTCCATTCAGTAGTACAGCACGTACGCCCAGAACGTGAGTCGAGGTCTTACCATAAATCAGTGAGCCTTGACCCGACGCATCGGTATTGATCATGCCACCTATCGTGGCGCGGTTACTGGTAGAAAGCTCTGGTGCGAAAAAGAAGCCCTGCGGTTTTAGCCACGTATTTAGCTGATCTTTGACAACACCCGCTTCAACCCGCACCCACCCCTCTTCAGCATTAAATTCGAGGATACCATTCATATGCCGCGAGAGATCTACCACGATGCCGTTGGTGAGAGACTGGCCATTAGTGCCCGTTCCGCCGCCACGCGGTGTAAAAGTTATACTGCGATAACGTTCAGTAGAGGCCAATTGCGTAATGGCCACAATATCCTCTAATGATTTAGGGAATAGAATGGCATCAGGTAAGTTTTGATAAATACTATTGTCGGTTGCCATACTTAGGCGGTCGGCATAGCGCTGTCCAATATCTCCCGCAAATCCATATTGTTTGAGTAGTTGTAAAAATTTACGGGTTACGTCTGTCTGTCCAGGAGAGTGATTTAGTTGTGGAATCATTTGCCCATTGCCAATTTAAAAGTGGTCTTCGATCAACCCCTTTGTTTTAACATATTTTAATGGCGCTGCCTTGTTGGATTACTAAAATTATCGAAAAGAGATGTTGTTCCGTAGTCGAATCAAGCATCATAGGCAATATAAAAAGCTAGGCCTTATGAATACAAGGAACATTGACTATGAGTAGACCGCTTCCACCGGAGCGAAGTATTCCACAACGGTTACTAACATTAATATTTTTCTTGTTAATGATTGTCAGCTGTTTCTGGGTCGTACAGCCCTTTATTTTAGGTTTTGCCTGGGCGGGAATGGTCGTCATTGCCACTTGGGGCATGATGCAGCGCCTTCAACGACTACTGTGGAACCGCCGCACGCTGGCCGTCATTGTGATGACCTTTATTATTCTCTTAGTGTTCATTATTCCTATTGCCTTACTTATTAGTAGTGTGTTGGATAATGCACAACCGGTGCTGCATTGGTTAAGTGCAGGACACCTGGTTATGCCTCAATTAGCCTGGTTAGACAGACTGCCGTTAGTCGGTCATAAAGCGTCTCGTTACTACCATCAAATGATCGCGGGGGGAGGCGCTCAACTACTGGCTACCGTTCAACCTTATATCGGCCGTACGACGAGTTTCTTTGTCGCGCAAGCCGGACATTTTGGTAGGCTGTTAGTACATTTAGCCCTCATGCTGCTCTTTAGCGCCCTGCTCTATTGGCGTGGTGAGCGGGTAGCAATGGGGATTCGACACTTTGCTTTTTGGTTAGCGGGGAGCAGAGGAGATGCCGTAGTCATCCTAGCGAATCAAGCTATTAAAGCCGTTGCTTTGGGGATTGTCGTGACAGCCCTTCTACAAGGTGTTGTCGCGGGCGTAGGATTAGCGTTAGCCGGAATTCCTTATGCCACAATACTCACCGTGTTGATTATACTCTGCTGTTTAATCCAAATCGGACCGTTGCTGGTACTGATCCCAGCCATCATATGGCTCTACTACAGTGGCGACACGACCTGGGGAACCGTTTTGGTAATCTGGAGCGTGGTGGTAGCCTCCATGGATAGTGTGATCCGCCCCATGCTCATTCGTCTAGGGGCCGATCTCCCGATGCTGATTATCCTGACTGGGGTAATTGGCGGATTAATAGCCTTTGGCATGCTTGGGCTGTTTATTGGTCCAGTAGTGTTAGCTGTTTCTTACCGACTGGTACATGTTTGGATGCATGAAGCCCCTTGTCCAGATGCTCCTCCTGAAGAGGTGCTTGAGGAACTCTTTGAAGATACGCGGCACATCGCGGAGAATCAGCGCCAGATCCGCGTACCTAAAGAGGGGTAATCCTCTTCTGGGAGAATTCTTACATATTACCCTATTTTTACAGGGTAATATTTCTCAGACGCGTTTATAGCACCTGTCTTAATTATTGAATTGCTGTGTGTAGTCTTTTCCCGCCAGAAGGCGGGTTTTTTTTGTCTAAAACACAGCGATGTTTTTCCCCCGTATTTTCGTTTATTGTTAATGGATAATTACCGGCGTATTGCCGGTGAGCAGGACTATAGAGTAAACCATGATGTTAACAGACGAACTTAGAACGGTGCCTGTCGGAACCTTAATGACCGCGCACCAACTGAATCAGCAAGTCTCTATCACCGAAAATTGCCAACAGCTCATCCACGCGACACGCCATGCTATCAGTCAAATTTTACAGGGTCATGACCAACGGCTATTAGTAATCATTGGCCCATGCTCTATCCATGACCCTGCTGCGGCCGTCGATTACGCAAAAAGGCTCAAACCTTTGCGTGATAAATATCAAGATCGTCTTGAAATCGTGATGCGCACCTATTTTGAGAAACCACGCACAATCGTCGGTTGGAAAGGGCTGATTAACGATCCACACCTTGATGGTAGCCACGATATCAATCATGGTTTAGTCGTTGCCCGACAGCTACTTTCTGATATTAACGCCCTTGGCGTTCCAACTGCGACAGAGTTTCTTGATATGGTGACGGGACAATATATCGCTGATTTTATCAGCTGGGGAGCCATTGGGGCGCGTACCACGGAAAGTCAGATTCACCGTGAGATGGCCTCTGCTCTCTCTTGTCCAGTCGGCTTTAAAAATGGTACAGATGGTAACTGCAAGATTGCTATTGACGCCGTCCGCGCCGCAAAAGTGCCGCATCTATTCCTTTCGCCAGATAAACATGGACAGATGTCAGTGTATCAAACCTTGGGCAATCCTGACGGCCATATTATTTTACGTGGCGGTAAAGAACCCAATTACCAGGCTGAATATGTGAAGGCCTGCCAAGCGGCCTTGGCGGCTATTTCATTGTCTGATCGCGTGGTGATCGATTGTAGCCATGGCAATTGTTTAAAGCAGCACAAGCGTCAGCTTGAGGTCGTCAAGGATATCGCCCAACAGCTCGGCCAGCCAAACCATGGGATTGCAGGGGTGATGGTCGAGAGCTTTATTGTTGAGGGGCGCCAAGATTGGCAAGGCCAAGGTAATGATTGCTATGGCCAATCTATTACCGATGCGTGTTTGGGCTGGGAAGATACCGAGCAACTGCTGGCAAGCCTAGCAGCGGCATCTCCCCTCAGCCAAAAGAGTGAGTGACTTAACTTGAGCAGCTGATGGTTAGCTGCTTGCCCCACTCCGGTGGTGGCTTAGCGAATGCACTGCCGTCGAGCTGTTGTGCAAAGGGGTTCTGGAGCGCTAAGTGGAGTGCTTCCAGCTCCGTTGTATCCCCTTGTTCTGCCGCGCTGATCGCTTGTTGCGCTAGATAATTACGGAGCACGATAGCAGGGTTTACAGCCAGCATCCTCGCTTGACGCTGTGATTGATCCAGCGACTCTTGACCCACGCGTTGTTGATAACGCAAAAACCAGCTGTCGAAAGCAGCTCTGTCTATAAAATCGTCCCTTAATACACCGCCCCTATCACTGCCTGCTGAATAACTCAGTAGACGGAAAGACCGGGTATAGTCTGCTTTTTCTCGTCCCATTAAGGCAAAGAACTCAATCAATAAATCATTATCTTCTGGTTGTGCTTCATAAAGCCCTAGCTTTGCCCGCATACGTTCGCCCCAGGCCGTCATCAGTGCGGGTTCATATTCTTTAAGTGCTAATTTAAGCTTATCCGCAGGCAGCAGGCCAGAGAGAGCATGCGCTAAGCGATTGAGGTTCCATAATCCAATTGTGGGTTGATTTTCAAACGCATAACGGCCCTGATAATCGCTGTGGTTAGAGATCAATTCAGGGTTGTAATCATCCATAAAGGCATACGGACCATAATCGAGCGTTAAGCCTAGCAACGACATATTGTCGGTATTCATCACACCGTGGGCAAATCCCACACTTTGCCATCTCCCAATCATCGTGCCTGTGCGTCGCACGATATCAGCGAACCAGAGATAATAGCGGTCCGCTTGGTCAATCAATTCAGGCCAAAAATTGTTAATACTGTAGTCCGCTAATTTTTTCAGCTCTTCCGTCTGTTGTCGATAAAACAGGTGCTCAAAATGGCCGAAACGAAGATGACTTTCAGCAGTACGAATAAGCATTGCTCCAGGCTCTGCCACTTCGCGTTGAACTAAGTCTTGGCCTATCGCGATACTCAACGCCCGTGTTGTCTTAATACCTAGACCGTGCATCGCTTCAGATGCCAGAAACTCACGGATCGTTGAGCGTAAGACGGCACGACCATCACCCATTCTCGAATAAGGCGTCTTACCCGCCCCTTTCAAATGCCAATCGACCTTCGTTCCAGTCTCCAGCTGTTGTTCACCGAGTAACACACCACGGCCATCACCTAACTGCCCTGCCCATACCCCAAATTGATGTCCGCTGTAGACCTGGGCAATCGGGCGCATACCACAAAGGAGTTCTCCCCCCCACCATACCGACGATTTTTGTAGTGATTCTGTCGAGGGAAGCGTTAAGTCGTCAGCGAGAGCGCGATTCAAATACAGGAGCCGGCCTTCTTGTAATGGGGTAGGCATTACCTCAGTACAAAGTTCAGGGAGTTCATTACACCATTGATGTTCGAATTTCATTTTCACCTCGGGCCGTAGCAGTTATAAACGACGCGCTTGCCAAAAGACTTTCTGCCAATAGACATTATTTAACGACGAACGCATAACGCCACGACTAGTAGAAGCATGGATAAATTGATTCTGGGTATCGTAGATGCCTACATGCAATCCACCTTCCCCCCAGCCGGTTTTGAAGAAAACAAGATCTCCAGGAAGCAGATCTTTCTTACGAATACGAGTCCCTATATCGCTTTGTTGACGTGTCGTTCTTGGAAGCTGTATCCCAAAGCGTTCGCGGTAAGTGCGGTAGACAAAGCCCGAACAATCAATACCACTTCGGCTCAGGCCACCATATCGGTAAGGTGTTCCGCGCCACTTAACCAGTTGGTCACTCAGTACCTGATGGACCGCTCGGGGATTTGACAGCCGGGCATTTGGTGACGGTGCATGACTGCTACAACCAATCACTAAGAATGTTAAAAGGACTGCAAAAATAGGCACACTGCGTGAGAGTAACTTTTTATACATAAGCCTACACCACTCCTTGTCTTAAACGATAACGCAAGCGATAGAGATAAAAAAAGCTGCCAAGGCAGCTTCTTTTATTATTAGGGTTATTGCATTAGTCTTTTTTTGGCACTGCAGTTTCAACCCGGCTTTTGAGTTTCTGCCCAGGCCGAAAAGTCACTACTCGACGAGCAGTGATAGGGATATCTTCACCGGTCTTAGGATTTCGCCCTGGACGTTGGTTTTTTTCCCTAAGATCAAAGTTACCAAATCCCGATAGCTTGACCTGTTCTCCCTTCTCCAGCGCACTGCGAATCTCTTCGAAGAAAAGTTCCACTAACTCTTTAGAGTCACGTTTGCTAAGACCCAATTTTTCAAACAAATATTCTGACATTTCAGCTTTTGTAAGCGCCATCGGTTCAATCCCTCAAGGTTGCCTGGAATCGCTCTTTTAACGCTGCAACACAGTCAGCTACCGTGGCAGCAATATCCTCTTCTTCAAGTGTACGCGTAGAATCTTGTAGGTGCAGGCTTATTGCAAGGCTCTTAAAACCAGGCTCAACCCCCTTTCCACGGTATACATCGAATAAGTTTACGCCAACCAACTGATTTACGCCAACTTTCTTACACTCAGCGATAATATCTGCTGCATTGACAGATTCTGATACCACCACGGCAATATCACGACGGTTAGCGGGGAACTTAGAAATTGGCTTAGCCTGAGGAATTTCACGCTCAGTCAGTTTATCCCACAGTAGCTCAAAGACGACTGTCCGGCCGTTCAGATCGAGTTTACGTTCCAATTCAGGATGTATAACCCCCATCCAACCAATGACTTCACCAGCAAGAACAATTTCCGCACTTTGCCCAGGGTGTAACGCACTATGCTCGGTACGACGGAAAGTGACCTGCTCAGTTTTACCGGTTAACTCTAGTAGCCCTTCCAAATCGCCTTTTAGATCATAAAAGTCTACGTTTTGACGTTCTATTAACCAATGCTCATCACAACGCGCGCCAGTAATAACACCCGCTAACATCATTTCTTGACGGATCCCTAACGGTGCTTGCATATCGGGGATAAAACGTAATCCGCTTTCGAATAGCCGCACACGACTTTGCTGACGGTTTTGGTTATAAACAACTGCATCAAGCAGACCTGTCCAGAGCGATAAGCGCATTGCGGACATATCAGCAGAAATTGGGCTAGGTAAAATCAGCGCTTCTTGTTGCGGATGCAGAAGTGCTTGGGTTTTCGGATCCACAAAGCTATAGGTGATGGCTTCTTGATACCCTTTATCAACTAATAAAGTTTTAACCCGTTGTAGCGCTAAATTCGCCTCGCGATGCGCGGGCATAATTAAGCTCGCCTTGACGGGAACATCTGGAATATTGTTATACCCATAGACCCGAGCGACTTCTTCAATAAGATCTTCTTCGATCTCCATATCAAAACGCCAGCTCGGTGCAACAACTTGCCATTGTTGCGCAGAGGCAGTGACCTGACAGCCCAATTGGGTCAAGATTTCCGTGACCTGTTCATCGGCAATAACGTGACCGATAATGCGATCTAATTTAGTCCGACGCAAAGTAATGGCCGCAGGTTTTGGTAGATGCTGTTCAGCACTCTTTTCAATAACCGGACCGGCTTGACCACCGCAAATCGCTAACAGGAGTTCTGTGGCGCGTTCCATCGCTGCATGTTGGCCAGCAGGGTCAACGCCACGCTCATAACGGTGTGATGCATCGGTATGAAGACCGAAACGACGAGCACGACCAGTGATCGCGAGCGGAGAGAAGAAAGCACACTCTAACAACACATGCTGGGTTGCAGGGGTAATACCAGACTCTTCACCGCCAAAGATACCGGCCATCGCTAACGCTTTATCATTATCAGCAATAACCAGTACATCTTCGTTAAGCGTGACTTTATTGCCGTCTAACAAGGTTAAGGTTTCACCCTGAGTCGCGTGACGTACCTCAATTTTTCCATTCAACTTGTCTAAGTCGAAGGCGTGCATCGGCTGACCACGTTCAAGCAGAACGTAGTTGGTGATATCAACAATCGCATCAATGGAACGAATACCGCAGCGACGTAGTTTCTCTTGCATCCAAAGTGGCGTGGGTGCATTGATATCAACATTTTCAATCACACGTCCTAAGTAACGTGGACAAGCTTCGCCTGAGGTCAATTCAATAGGGAACTGACGGTCGCTGGTTGGCGTGAGCGGGGCTACCGCTGGCACGTTGAACGGCATACCGTTGGCAACAGCGACGTCACGGGCAATGCCCATAATGCCTAAGCAGTCAGCACGGTTTGGCGTCACGCTAATTTCGATAGTGTTGTCATCGAGCTGTAAATAGGCGCGAATGTCTTGGCCAATTGGCGCGTCAGCAGGGAGTTCAATAATTCCTTCTGACTCCACATCAATGCCCAACTCGGTGAAGGAGCAGAGCATGCCTTCTGACGGCTCGCCACGTAGCTTGGCCGGTTTTATTTTGAAGTCGCCCGGTAAAAGCGCCCCGACAGTTGCCACGGCGACTTTTAACCCTTGACGGCAATTTGGCGCCCCGCAGACTATATCGAGTAAACGATCGCTACCGACGTTAATTTTGGTAACGCGTAATTTATCGGCGTTCGGATGTAGATGACATTCGACGACTTCGCCTACGACCACGCCATTAAATTCGCCAGCGACCGGCTCAACGCCGTCAACTTCTAAACCCGCCATAGTAATTTGGTTAGAGAGTTCATCACTCGTTAGGGCCGGATTTACCCATTCACGTAACCAGAGTTCACTGAATTTCATTGGATAACCTGCCCTTATTTAAACTGTTTGAGGAAACGTAAATCATTTTCAAAGAAAGCACGGAGATCGTTAACGCCATAACGCAACATGGTTAAACGTTCCATTCCCATACCAAATGCAAAGCCTGAGTAAACGTCAGGATCGATACCGACGCTACGTAAGACATTAGGATGCACCATGCCACACCCTAAAACTTCTAACCATTTGCCATTTTTGCCCATCACATCAACTTCTGCTGAAGGCTCGGTAAAAGGGAAGTACGAAGGACGGAAACGTACTTGTAAATCTTCTTCGAAGAAATTACGTAAGAAATCGTGCAAGGTGCCTTTGAGGTTAGTGAAGCTTATATCTTTATCGACGATTAACCCTTCCATTTGATGGAACATCGGCGTATGAGTTTGATCATAATCGTTACGATAGACGCGACCCGGGGCAATGATACGGATCGGTGGTTGTTGTGCCTTCATTGTACGAATCTGTACACCAGAGGTTTGCGTTCTGAGAAGACGATCAGCATCAAACCAGAACGTGTCATGATCCGCACGTGCGGGATGATGCGCAGGAATGTTTAGTGCATCGAAATTGTGATAAGCATCTTCAATTTCTGGGCCTGTTTTGACACTAAAACCGAGTTCACTGAAGAAGCCTTGAATACGATCAATGGTACGCGTCACCGGGTGAAGCCCCCCATTATCGATACGGCGTCCCGGCAAGCTAATATCAATAGTCTCTTCCGCTAAGCGAGCATTAAGCGCGGCATTCTCAAGAGACTCTTTACGCGTATTTAAATGTTCTTGGACCTGGCTTTTCGCTTCGTTAATTACCGCACCCGCCGCTGGGCGTTCTTCCGCAGGTAATTCGCGTAAACGGGTCATCTGTAAAGTAAGGTGACCTTTTTTACCTAAATATTCGACACGCACCGTGTCTAATGTGGCGATATCCGTCGCCTCGTCAATCGCGCCCTTTGCTTGGGACACCAATTCTGCGAGTTGGGACATGTCTTTCCTCTTTTATCCAGTCTATCTGGGAAGTTATGCTATATAAACAGTTAATAACGACAAGTCTTAAAAACAACAAAGCCTCCTTAATGGAGGCTTTTCGCGCGTTTTTTCGTTTCTTATCTCATGCGCTAAAGCCCCACTTGGTCAGAGGCTAAAGAAAATAAAGAAACGAAAAAAAGCCGCATTCATGCTTAGAGTCCAAAATCTAGAGAGTAAAAATAAAAAAGGGAGCAAGCTCCCTTTTCTACTGACTTATGCCAGTGCTGCTTTCGCTTTTTCGACCAACGCAGTAAAGGTTGATTTGTCGAATACAGCGATATCAGCCAAAATCTTACGGTCAATTTCAATAGACGCTTTTTTCAGTCCATTGATGAAACGGCTGTAAGAGATGCCATTCGTACGAGCTGCTGCGTTAATACGCGCGATCCACAGCTGACGGAATTGACGTTTGCGCTGACGACGGTCACGGTAAGCATATTGACCTGCTTTGATGACTGCCTGGAAGGCAACACGGTAAACACGTGAACGTGCTCCGTAGTAACCTTTAGCTTGTTTTAAGATTTTTTTGTGACGAGCACGGGCAACAACACCACGTTTTACACGAGCCATAGTAGCTCTCCTGTTTTATATTCTGAAATTAAAAAAAGTAACTTATGCGTACGGCAGGCAGGCAATAACTAGACCTAAATCGCCTTTTGACACCATGCCTTTCGGACGTAGGTGACGTTTACGCTTAGTTGATTTCTTAGTCAGAATATGACGCAGGTTCGCGTGCTTACGCTTAAAACCACCAGAGGCAGTCTTTTTGAAGCGCTTAGCCGCGCCACGTACAGTTTTAATCTTTGGCATTTTTACAAATATCCACTTCGCATTGTTAATAATATAAAGCAACAGGCGAATACAGCGCCAACCGAGGTTGGCGTAGCATTACTTGATGGCCTACTGCTTCTTCTTCGGCGCAAGCACCATAATCATCTGGCGGCCTTCGATCCTGGATGGGAAGGATTCGACCACTGCCAGTTCAGACAGATCTTCTTTCACGCGGTTAAGCACTTCCATACCAATCTGCTGGTGTGCCATTTCACGACCACGAAAACGTAGCGTGATTTTGGCTTTGTCGCCGTCTTCGAGAAAACGAATCAGGTTGCGTAGTTTTACCTGATAGTCGCCTTCATCAGTGCCAGGACGGAATTTAATTTCCTTAACCTGAACAACTTTCTGCTTTTTCTTCTGTTCCTTAGAAGACTTGCTTTTTTCATAGAGGAATTTGCCGTAATCCATGATTCGACAAACTGGCGGCTCGGCATTCGGGCTAATTTCAACTAAATCAACACCCGACTCCTCGGCTTTCTCTAAAGCTTCACGCAGACTAACGATACCGAGCTGCTCGCCTTCGATCCCCGTCAGACGTACTTCATTTGCGCGAATCTCGCTATTGATGCGGTTCGGACGCGTAGGTTGTACTCTTTTTCCGCCTTTAATACTTTATTCCTCCAACTGATGAATACTTCTGCTGCGAATTTCATTTTGCAGCGTCTCAATCAATACGTCGACATCGAAAACACCTAAGTCTTTTCCGCGGCGGGTACGCACGGCAACTTTGCCTGCCTCGACCTCTTTATCACCACAGACTAACATGTAGGGCACGCGACGTAATGTGTGCTCACGGATTTTAAAGCCAATCTTCTCGTTTCTCAAGTCTGCTTTAGCTCTAATACCCGCATTTTGTAATTTTTTAGTCAATTCGTTGACATATTCTGCTTGGCTATCGGTGATATTCATCACCACGACTTGCAGTGGCGCTAACCACGTTGGGAAAAAGCCTGCAAACTCTTCGGTCAAAATCCCAATAAAGCGCTCAACTGAACCTAGTATAGCACGGTGAATCATAACTGGCGTTTGACGGTCATTATTTTCACCGACATAAGTCGCTTCTAAACGCTCAGGCAGAGAAAAGTCGAGCTGTACTGTACCACATTGCCATGCACGATCCAGACAATCATATAAAGTAAATTCGATTTTCGGACCGTAAAAAGCCCCTTCGCCCGGTTGATATTCAAATTCAATATCATTATTTTTCAGCGCCTGAGCTAGATCCTGTTCTGCTTTATCCCACAGCTCATCGCTACCGATACGCTTTTCAGGACGAGTTGACAGCTTCACCACAATCTTTTCGAAGCCAAAGGTGCTGTACATATCATAGACCATACGGATACAGCTGTTTACTTCATCCAGTATTTGGTCTTCAGTACAGAAGATATGGGCGTCATCTTGAGTAAATCCGCGTACACGCATCAAGCCATGTAAGGCTCCTGATGGCTCGTTACGATGACAGCTACCAAACTCCGCCATCCGTAATGGCAGATCACGATAAGACTTTAACCCTTGGTTGAAGATCTGCACATGACCTGGGCAGTTCATCGGCTTAATGCAGTATTCACGGTTCTCAGAAGACGTGGTGAACATCGCTTCTTTATAGTTTTCCCAGTGCCCGGTTTTTTCCCACAGCACGCGGTCCATCATAAACGGACCTTTAACTTCTTGGTATTGATACTCTTTGAGTTTACTGCGAACAAAGGTTTCCAACTCGCGGAAAATTGTCCAGCCATCATTATGCCAGAAGACCATACCCGGTGCTTCTTCTTGCATATGGTAGAGATCAAGTTGCTTACCAATTTTACGGTGATCACGCTTAGCCGCTTCTTCCAAACGCTTCAAATAAGCCGCAAGCTGCTTTTTATCTGCCCACGCGGTACCGTAAATGCGTTGCAGCATTTTATTATCGCTGTTACCGCGCCAGTAGGCCCCAGCTAACTTCTGTAATGTAAAGTGGTGGCAGAAACGCATATTCGGTACATGCGGACCACGGCACATATCAATATATTCTTCGTGATGATAAAGACCTGGCTCATCATCACGACTAATATTTTGGTCAAGAATTTCGATTTTGTACGTTTCGCCACGCGCTTCAAACGCGTCGCGGGCTTCTTGCCAACTGACTTTTTTCTTGACGACTTCGTAATTTTTTTCGGCCAACTCGTGCATACGTTTTTCGAGTTTTTCGAGGTCTTCCTGAGTCAATGTGTGGTCAAGGTCGACATCATAGTAGAAGCCATTATCGATGACTGGCCCAATCGCCATTTTGGTATTTGGCCACAGTTGCTTAATCGCATGCCCCAATAAGTGCGCACAAGAGTGACGGAGGATCTCGACCCCCTCTTCATCTTTAGCGGTGATAATGGAGACGTTTGCATCGTCGGTAATAGGATCAACGGCATCGACCAGTTCGCCATTCACACGTCCGGCAATACAGGCTTTAGCAAGACCAGGACCAATGTCTTGGGCTATATCCATCACACTAACGGCATGATCAAAACTACGTTGGCTTCCATCAGGAAGAGTAATAACTGGCATTATATATCCTTAATTGCAGTGGTAACCCACACGACAGGCTACATGCTATATTATTTTCTATTTTAAAATCAAAGAATTGCGTCTTGATTTAACCTAACTTTTTGTAATTTGGTACACCATTTGGTACACACTTCGAATTCTTCGTTTCTGAGGGGAACCCAGAAAACATGATATTACAGGTTTAGGAAGACGACTTAAAGGGTACGGCTTCTATTTCATAAACTCTTCACCTTTTAAGCCACCACTTCCAGGGCGATTCAGTGAGGAGAAATAGGCTAAAACTCGCTATCCTACTATCACAATAGTTAACGGGAAGAAGCGCTAGAGAAATTTTATAATTCTCTTTGAAAGGAACACATCTTTATTGATTAACTACGTTAATATCCATTCTAAACAACAATTTAATCAAAATACAAACACCCACTTACTTCTTCCCTGCTAAGCAAGAACATCAGTATTTCGAACTAATTGCTCATTCGTACTTGCCAAGCTTAAAGGTGCATATAAAATACACTTTTAACTTACAAGGGAGATCACGATGTTAACTACAAATCAAAAAGCGCTCGTTCAACAGACCATTCCCGTGCTTAAAGCCAACGGGCAAGCACTGACTGGCTACTTTTATCAACGTATGTTTAGCCAAGTACCTGAGCTGAAGGAGACATTTAACATGGGACATCAGCGAGAGGGACGCCAAGCTAAAGCCCTAGCAAACGCCATACTGGCTTATGCTGAAAATATTGAAGATCCCAGTGTGTTACTCCCTGTTATCGACTTGATCTGCCAAAAACACGTTAGTCTTACTATTCAAGCTCCCGATTATACGGTTGTCGGCAAACATCTCCTCCACTCAATCAGTGAGGTACTTGATATCTCGATGGAAGATGAATTAATCGGTGCTTGGACGGCCGCCTATCACGAATTGGCAACATTGATGATTGATACCGAAAAAAGAATTTACACTAAGCAGGAACGGACAACCGGGAGCTGGGTAGGATGGCGTGACTTTACCCTTGTAAAAAAAGTAGCCGAAACAGCGAACGTCACCTCCTTTTACTTAGCCCCTAATGATCATTTACCTCTGCCTGATTACCTTCCTGGTCAATATATCTCGGTACGCGTTGAGGTTCCGGCCCTCGGTTATAAGCAACCACGTCAATATAGCCTCTCGTGCGCACCTAACGGGCAATTTTTTAGAATAACCGTGAAGGAGGATAATGGGGTCGATCCTGGGTATGCCTCATCAACTTTACACCAGCAGATGCAAGTAGGTAGCCATGTAGAAGTCAGTGCCCCAATCGGTAATTTTACTATTGCAGATGCCACTAAACATAATGTACTAATCAGCGCAGGTATCGGTATTACCCCCATGGTAGCGATGTTGGAGGGACTTACCGAATCCGGTAAATCGTGCGCCACTCATTCAACTCTGCCGCCTTCTGCAATCAGTTTTATCCATGTAGCAAAAGATGCAGATAACTATGCCTTAGGTGAAGAAGTGAACCGCCTCGCGCAAAAGCATTCTCAGGTCACAACCTTTGTTAATTATAGCCGCGGTGTCACCCGCCCTCACCCTGCAGGGGCTTGTGGGCGCTTCATGTTACAATCCGTTCCCTCATCATTACTTTCTAAGGATGCTGACTTTTACCTTTGCGGACCGGTAGCATTTATTCAGTCGATCAATGACGACTTACAACTACGTGGTATCCCCGCAAGCCAAATCTATTTTGAGGTCTTCTCGACAGGAGGTTTAGCCTCTTCATAATGATAAGTCCTACTTATCGTTTGATACAGTCTGAATAGGTTTCACCAAAAATGGAAATAGAGCGTAATGCCACCTAGCACTAGCCACAATAGCGCCAAAAGGATAGTTGACCGTCTTGAGAAGAAAATAGAGTAGCGATGGGCTTTATTCGCATAATACTGTTGAGTAAAAAGCGGACGCTCGTCAAAAGCATGACCAATAACAATATCAGAGCTCAATAGACAATCCTGCTTTTCTTGCCAGTGGTCGAGCGCTCGATAGACTGCGCTGATTTCGATATAGGAGTTCACGCAATTGAACACCCCAAAGATAGTCAGTAATACTGGAATGTAGAGCGTATAGAGGTCACCCCAATGCGGATTGGTATTATTCATTGCCGAGCAATACGCAATGACCATAAAGGATTGCGCGGTAAAAAATGCATTAGTACGCTGAGCGAGAGACGAAATTTCCTGATGAATCTCTTGGCGATAAAACGTTAAGCGTTCGCGAGCCGTCGAGAACAGTGCCAACGATTTGTCGTTAAGATCGGGAGGGGGATTACCTATGGAAGAGTCCACGGCGTTCTCCTGCAGTTAAAGTTAAATGGAACTTAAGCATAGTCCCAAATAACATCGGCAGAAGAACGGTTAAGATTTATCTTAGCCACCCATGTAGTGAACACAGGTGGCTGGTTCTTACAGGGTGTAAGACAGTAAGATTGATGTTTTGGTATCGGTGCGGTCTGGCGCGGATGACGGTGGATTATTGTTCCACGTCACGTTATAGGCGAGCTTCAGCGAGAAGTTTGAGTTGATAGCAACTTGTAGTCCAGTCTCTGAGTTAACCGTTGTATCTTCACCAAACGAGCTTAATACTGAAACACCTTGAATGAATTTGGTGGTGTCCGTCAACTGCCATTGGTAGCTTAACGCACCGTAAGCGAGCGCGGTGGTTTTGTGTCCACCTTCATGATAATCATCATAACGCACGCCTGGACCTAATTCAGCACGCAGTGAGTGCTCAGGACCATTCAAGATTTGGCGACCATAACCGGCTGTAGCCGTATCACGACCATCGTAGCCATTTAAGCGATCGCTAAGCCAAGTCGCTTGACCGAAGAGGTAATCATCAGTATTTAAGTTATGACGAGTACGACCACCAATACTATAAGTTTCCGAAGAGCGTTCATCATTTGAAGAGGTATTCGAGGCGTTACCGAAAAGACTGTAAGCCATGGTATCTTGAAACCACGTCATATTGGTTTGGGCGGTAAAGTTAGAACTTTTCGTGTTACCACTTTGAGCGAGATAACCCGCAGAAGCTGAACCGTCAAAAGGTTTTTTAGCCGTAGCCGGATTGTCCATCGAGGTGAATACGACGTTGTCTGCAAGCGCTTGCTGGCTCAATCCACCCAAGCCCAATAATACTGTGAATGCAACTTTATTAAAAACTTTCATTGAATGACCTGTACTAACGAAATGGGTCCAAAAATGCAGAGTCTCTGCATACCTGAATGTAAATGCATAGCGACAGCCTATCAGCTCCCGTTTCTAATCGTTGGGAGACGGTTTAGCTGGGTGCGTATCATAACGATAGATTTCGAAAATAAAAGAGGGGAAAGTGTAAATCAGAGCAATAACTGTTTCTGAGTGGATAAAAGCACGTCAAACGCCGCTGAGCGCTTAACGTATCAACTTTATTTAGATAAGCGACAGCCAATGCAGCAAAAAATAACCGACCACCACAACCATAATGGGTAAAATGTACAACAGATAGTACTGTCGGAAAGGACTGTGGTTAGTTAAGTTTATACGCTGTATAGCAAGCAGAGCACTGTTTTGATCTCCCAAAGCATTCTCTATAACATGATGATCTTCAATTTGCTCCTTTACATAGCGATATTGCCGCCATTGGCGTGATCCAGCAGCATTTAACGCCATCCCGAAAAACACCAGCATAAAAAATAGCCAAAATAATATATTAGTACTGTTTCCAAAATCGGGGACTGGTGAATGCTGCCAAAAGAGGTTCAAAAAAGCTGTATTAAATCGCACCATATCGATAATTACACGAGTAAAATCCGAAAGCACTGCATTGATACTGGCTAGTTTCTCACGCTGACTACTGAGATAATTGAGCAGTGAAATAGCGGTTGATAACGTACCAATAATAAAAATGAGCCATCCAATACTTTTCTTTAGTATCGCGTTATACCGCGCTTCAGTAAGTGTCATAATGTTGCCTATCAATTAATTTATCTGTTAATAAATAGCATAGCTTATTTGACAAATCGATCGTAGTTGAAACAATAGGTCCAATAACTCACTGACCCGTTGGAGCGATAATGTCCGGTATTCATGCTACTAAAGCCGTAATTTTTGATATGGATGGTATTTTAATTAACTCAGAACCTTATTGGAAAACCGCCGAGCAAACAGTGTTTGCGGCTCACGGTATTGATCCGACGGTTCAGCAGCAACTTCCTGATACCACGGGTCTGCGTATCGACCAGGTCGTAAAGCTGTGGTTGCAGGTGGCAGGAAATAAAAGCGCGAGTGCCACGCTGATTACACAGCAAATTATCGAGTTTGTTATTGATAAAATTAAAACCGAACGTCCACTGCTGCCGGGGGTGAAACATGCATTACAGTTATGCCAACAATCCGGCGTTAAGATTGGATTAGCCTCCGCCTCACCTATTCCGATGATTACTACCGTCGTCAGTCTATTTGAATTAGACCCTTATTTTATCACCCTCTCCTCTGCAGAAAAGTTGCCCTATAGTAAGCCGCACCCACAGGTCTACTTAAATGCGGCCAATGCCCTCGGTGTCGACCCACTGAATTGCTTAGCGATTGAAGATTCCGTTAACGGTATGGTTGCAGCGAAAGCCGCGCGGATGAAAGTTTTCACCGTTCCCGCACAAGAACAGGCTGATTGGTCGGTCTGGGCCTTGGCTGATCGTAAGCTCTCCTCACTTAACGCGTTGACGTTAGAGATGTTGCAAGGTAAATAGCGCGATAACTCTTGTTACAACGTCACTATTCACAAATACTGTATACTTATCTATACTGGACATATTTCCAGATTTAAGTGTATTAACTCATGACCGCCGAAGGCCACTTACTGTTTGCGCTTGCGACCGCCGTCGCAGCTAAACGCTACGATTTAACCCCAATTATCAGTGCTGCCGATTGGTGGCACCTCATCCCGGCGTGTTTACTGACTAGTCTTCTCCCTGATATCGACCACCCCAGGTCACTTTTAGGTCAGCGTCTACGCTGGATCTCTTTGCCTATATCGCGAATTTTTGGCCATCGAGGCTTTACACACAGCTTAATCGCAGTAGCGATCGGTGTTTTTTTATTAATCAATAAACTGCCTGCGAATTTATTGGTACCTAATGATGTCATCCAAGGCATGGTATTGGGATATTTGAGCCATATTCTTGCGGATATGCTCACTCCCGCCGGCGTCCCGCTGCTTTGGCCTTGTCGCTGGCGTTTTAGACTGCCTATTCTGCCTGCATCAAAACACCCACAGCCTGAGCGGTACTTCTGTATTGCACTATTAACCTTTACGGTATTAACACCAGAAAGTCTGACTAAGCAGTGGATTACTGTCGGTTCACAGCAAATGAATCAGACTTGGCAGCAATGGTCACCCTTATTATTACGTTTTACACATTAACGCTAATTTAGTTATAAAATAGATCTTCTAGTTATAAACACTGAATGGACCCTCCATGGTAAAGTTTGCCCCTTTTCAAACGCCACACTGCCGAGTCGGGCACGCTATATAGAGGTATTCATGGATTGGTCATTAGTGATTAATATTGGTATTTTCGTTTTACTGTTATGGATGTTATCCGCGATAGGTAACGATAAATGGAGCTTGTCCAAGCGTGTATTCAGTGGCCTGGTCATTGGTATACTCTTTGGAATTGGCTTGCAGGCAGTTTATGGCGTCGATAATTCAGTATTAACTACCTCTATCAGCTGGTTCAATATTGTCGGGAATGGTTATGTACAACTGCTTCAAATGGTGGTTATGCCACTCGTGTTTGCTTCCATTCTCAGTGCGGTCGCGCGCTTACATAATGCGAGTTCATTGGGTAAAATTAGCTTTCTGACGATTGCCGTTCTGCTGTTCACCACGGCTATTGCCGCGTTAGTCGCTGTATTCGTCACTGGGTTATTCAAACTCAGTGCTGAAGGATTGGTACAGGGCGTTAAAGAGACCGCGCGACTCGATGCGATTCAAAGCCACTATGTCGGACAAGTTGCTGACTTAACCGTGCCGCAGCTTGTTCTTTCCTTTATCCCGAAAAATCCGTTTGCTGAACTAACTGGCGCGAGCCCAACGTCGATTATCAGTGTGGTTATCTTCGCCGTATTCCTGGGTGCAGCGGCTATTCAATTAGTGAAAGATAGTCCAGAGAAAGGCCAGCGTGTGCTCGCCGCCATCGATATTTTACAAGCCTGGGTGATGAAATTAGTTCGGCTGATTATGCGCCTCACACCTTATGGCGTAATGGCATTAATGACCAAAGTTGTAGCGACCTCTAATTACCACGATATCGTTAAGTTAGGTACCTTTGTGCTCGCCTCTTACTTAGGGCTGCTCATCATGTTCGGTGTGCATGCGCTGCTACTGGCGGTCAATGGGATCAACCCACTCCGCTACTTCCGCAAGGTCTGGCCAGTGATTAGCTTTGCCTTTACCAGTCGTTCAAGTGCCGCCTCGATTCCACTGAGTATCGAAGCACAACAGAAACGATTAGGTACCCCAGAGTCGATTGCCAGTTTCTCTGCATCCTTTGGTGCAACCATCGGTCAAAATGGCTGTGCGGGTTTATACCCTGCGATGTTAGCCGTGATGATTGCCCCAACCATGGGTATCAATCCTTTCGAACCTATGTGGATTGCAACATTGGTCGGATTAGTCACCTTGAGTTCAGTGGGTGTGGCCGGTGTTGGAGGGGGTGCGACCTTTGCAGCACTAATCGTTTTGCCAACCTTAGGCTTACCTGTCACGCTGGTCGCGCTATTGATTTCAATCGAGCCATTAATAGATATGGGAAGAACCGCATTGAACGTCAATGGTTCGATGACTGCAGGAACCTTAACCAGCCGCTGGTTAAAACAGACCGATCAATCGATTATGGAAAGAGAGCACCACGAAGAGACCTCCATTCATTAATAAAAAAAGCCCCAAAAATTGAGAATGCCGATCAGTTAAGACCTTGATGATCGGGTGGTGATACAAAAATTCGTAATCTGTGGTGGATGATTAAGGGTTTTATTATATTGCTCAGTCAGGCTCTGGATGCTGTTCTCAAGTCTCATCCACGAGCGGTAAAAAAGAGGCCGCAGCGTTATCCGCTGCGGCCATCTTAAAAGCTTAACTGATAAACATTGCCAAAGATTGGCCCTATTTTTACAATTATTGCTGAGCCACTTGGGGGTCAGTATCGTATTCTTGGCAGCTTTGGAAACCATAGTTCATCACACGGTCGCTACCGCTATAGCTAACGAAATAGGTAACAGGTTTATTATCTGTACCCTTACCGATGACGTAGGTTTCACAGGTTCCGCGCGCGTGTACCATAGTGATATCGGTTGAAGGCGTACCCGCAATTTGGTGTACCTGCTGACGGCTCATTCCCTTCTTGACATTCTTCACCACAGGTTGAGTCACATAGCTTTCTGCTTGACGGTAAGTCGTACAACCACTTAATACCGCTAACGCTAGACCACCCAGCATAATACCCGCTAATTTCTTCATAAAGTCCCTCTGCAAGTGTCAATCATTGAGTTAGATTTATTCGTAATAAAGTAATCATATTTAAGTGTAGACATAGATTTCCTGCAAAACAAATAGTTAACATAGATCTTTGAAGGGTTAATAGCTATCCTTGCCCTCTACAACGCCGCATTACCGTTTTGTTATCGAATCATATGATTGAGGATCCATGTCAACGACTCACACTCCACGTATGGCGCTTGCCATTCCCCTAGGGTTAATGGCCGGTTTAGGGCCACTCTGTATCGACCTCTATTTACCGGCCCTGCCACAACTTGCCAATGACTTAGCCGTCCCCACCGCCAGTGCTCAGCTTAGCCTAACGGCAGGACTACTTGGTCTCGGTTTTGGTCAACTGCTCTTTGGCCCCTTGAGTGATAAATATGGGCGCAGTAAACCCTTGTTGATTTCGCTATGTATTCTGCTACTCGCCTCTATCGCCTGTTCATTTGCCCAAACCTTACCTCAGCTCCTGACCGCACGGTTATGTCAAGGGTTAGGCGGTGCTGGAGGGGCAGTGTTATCCAGAGCGGTCGCGCGTGATCGGTTTAGCGGCCACGAATTAACCCGTTTCTTCGCTATGCTACTCTTAGTCAATGGCTTAGCGCCGATCCTCGCGCCGGTAATCGGTGGGTTGCTGACCAGTTATATGAGTTGGCGAGGGATCTTTATTGTGTTGGCTGGTATTACCGTCGTGTTATTGTTCTTGGCTAAAACAAGAATTGAAGAGAGTTTGGTGGTTGAAAAACGCAGCCAGGGTTCATTATTTAGCGCATGGAAACTATTGATCGACGTCATTCGCCACCGCCCTTTTATGGGCTTCTGTTTAACACAGGGATTTATGATGTCTGGTATGTTTGCCTATATCGGCGCTTCTCCCTTCGTTTTGCAAGAAACCTATGGTTTGTCACCACAAAATTTTAGCTTGTGTTTTGCATTAAATGGAGTCGGTCTGATCCTCGCTTCGCAAATTAGTTCGCGCCTTTGCCCTAAATTTGGCGAATATACCATTTTACGTTGTGGGTTGATCATCGCTTTTGTGGCATCGAGTTGCTTACTGATCAGCGGGCTTTTACATACAAGTTTACCAATCTTCTTAGTGGCGCTGTTCTTTAGTATTGCCAGTAACGCGATAATCTCCACCACCGCGTCATCACTCGCGATGCAAAGCCAAGGTCACCGTGCAGGAAGTGCTTCGGCAGTGATTGGTGTAACCATGTTTACCTTAGGTTCTATTGCTATTCCAATTACCGGGATCGGCGGCTCATCAGCGCTAGCAATGGGGGCTACGATTTTTGGCTGCTTTATGATGGCGATCATCATGTTTATCTTTGTTGCTAAGAAACCCGAGACCATGCAAAAAGGACATTAATTTATCATCCCCTCTGCTATAGAGGGGCATCATAGCGTTTCCTAAACGCTCAACCCGCTCATCAGAGGTTTTGCCATGTCTTTACAGCAAGAAATCATTCAAGCCTTAGGGGTTAAACCAACCATTAATCCTGAACAAGAAGTCAGACGTAGTATCGATTTTCTAAAAAATTATTTAACACACTACCCTGGCTTACGATCATTGGTTCTTGGTATCAGTGGGGGGCAAGACTCAACACTTACTGGAAAACTGTGCCAATTAGCCATTAATGAGCTGCGTAATGAGTCAAAGGACCGAACCTATCAATTTATTGCCGTACGTTTACCCTACGGCACACAAGCCGATGAGCAAGATTGCCAAGATGCTTTAGCCTTTATCCAACCGGATAAGACTTTCGTCGTCAATATTAAAGAGTCGGTATTAGCCAGCGAGCGCGCGTTAAAAGAGGCAGGGATAATTGTTTCAGATTTTGTTCGCGGTAATGAAAAAGCCCGCGAGCGGATGAAAACGCAATACAGTATCGCCGGCATGACCCAAGGGGTAGTGGTCGGCACTGATCATGCAGCGGAAGCGGTGACTGGGTTCTTCACTAAATATGGTGACGGGGGGACTGATATCAACCCACTGTTCCGTCTCAATAAACAGCAAGGTAAACAGTGCTTGAAACATTTAGGTTGCCCAGAACACCTCTACCTTAAACACCCCACTGCCGATCTCGAAGATGATCGTCCCGGACTCCAAGATGAAGTCGCGTTAGGTGTCACTTATGCGGATATTGATGCGTATTTAGAGGGGGAAAAGATTGCAACAGAGCGGGCAGCGATTATTGAAAATTGGTATCTCAAGACTGAGCATAAACGCCGGACGCCGATAACGGTATTCGACGATTTTTGGAAACAGTAAAAAAAACTGCGGAGTTACAACTCCGCAGTTTTTTATTTAGTTTTGTTGAGGTGCCGCTTCAGGCGCCGAACGTTTGAAGCTCTTCATTTTCTCGTAATTCGCTTGATACTGCTTCTTTTGATCAGCTGTCAATAAATTATAAATTTTATTATCCGTTTCTAACCGATTTAACATGCGTTGTTTATCTAATGCTGCGTGGCTATCAACTAGCGTTTGTGCTTTAGCGGCATCAAATTTTTCTGCTGTAATCAGGTTGAATGCCGCTTGACGGTCCGCTTTAGAGGGAGGCGTCAGGTTCTTACGACCTTGGTCAAGAATACTATGAATGTGTTGCTTTTGAGCGTCAGTTAACACAATCCCTTTCATAAGCATCATTTCGGGTGCGCCATGTGGGCGCTTTTTCATATGCGGATGTTCAGTAGGGGTTGCGCTTAATGGTGCTGTCTCTGCATAGACCATTGATGCCGAACCCATCAATAAAGAACTCGCTAATAATAATGATGTGACTTTACGCATCTTAGTTTCCTTAACTTATCAACAACCACGAGAATGTCGTGAACAGGGAGGTAATAATAAGAGATTCATTGTCAAGCAACGCGCAGTTCAGTAAAAACTTGAAAACATTCGCCCCTCATATTCTTCTCTAATTGCAATCATTGCAAAGCCCAGCACAATACTCTGTTAAGATTACGTTAGGACTCGCTATTATCCTGCATATCCCTGATTGAAATAATCAGGTTGCTGCGCCGGTGGCTCTGATTTAAGGGTGATTGTGTTCGAGGTAACACGTTGTTTGCCATTATCAACTGCCACAGCCAGATGATATTCATTCTTAGCGCCTGGAGCATTATCCCAAGGTGGTAAGATAATCGTCCAACCCGATAATTGCTGGGTATTGGCGGGCGGTGTCAAACTTAATTCCCGCGTATCACCCTGCCATTCGACGCTTTTAATCGATTTATTTGGCGTAGCCTGTACGACTAAGGTAATAGAATCTCCTGAGTTGAGCTGCCATGGCGGTGTTGCCAGATAAACCGAGAAGCCTTGACGTTTACGATAGCTCATGACTGGAAGATTATTGCGGGTAACGACATCGTATCGACTACCGAACAATGACCGAGCATCTGCTACCGCGTAAGGTGATAGCTGCTGTGAGAGGGATTGACCAAAGTGATAGTTAAGATTGAGTCCGAACACATCCTGACTGGTGCCGCCAGATCCTTCCTTGTGAGAAGCCGATACCGTAACAAGAGGGATAGGCGTATAGGTCAAGCCTACTGACATGCTGCGTGGATTGTTGTAATAATTTCCATCATTGAAGATATCTATTCCCGCTCCCAGATATTGTTGCCACGAGACGGTCACCCCAAGTTGTTGATAGAACGGTAAGTAGCCTTGGCTGGTAATATCATAACCTCGTGCCATACGTTGAGATTGAGAGAGGGACGTATTTTTCCATCCCGATAATGGAGTGTAATAATTCGCTGAGAAGCGCAGAAAATGACTCCATAACTCTGTACCGATAGAACCTCTCTGCTGATTATTCGTAAAAAGTTGATCCAGGAAAGCGTTATATCCGAACAACCATTGGTTATTGGAAAAACGCTGTCCCAGCCCGGCGCTACCCACCGTTCCTAAGGTACTTTGATTAATGGAAAGTTGACTAAATGTCAGTCGTTGACCGTTATCGCTGAGAGGCGTGAAGAGCGAGCCGGTCGACCCGGTAAAGTTACCTTCCATATCAACATTGACGCTTAAATTCGCCTGACCAAAAGGTGACAATAGGTGTTCGCCAGTACTGTCCACCTTTTCAGTAAGCTTATCTCTAACGTGGTTGAATGCCCATTCGCTCGCACTGCGCCCTATGCTGGTATTGTCATCAGAGTTTTGTAACGACTTTCCCAAGCTTGTCGCAATGTCGGTAAGCCGCTGGTCAACTTGAGAAGTAGATGATTGGGAGGATCCTAAGTCGGGCAAGGTGTTTACATAGGAGGCGCTATTCATCGTAGAATCTGACGTCGAGGGATGTAGCATACTGCCCTGCGTGCGGCTCACGACGAGCAATGGAGAAAGCAACATCAGCACTTTGGTCAGGGATACAGGATCACGCTTTATATAAAACAATAGGAGCAACTCCTCTTTTAATAGTGCTGAGAGATAGACCCGATAAGTATATAAGCTGAGATATGGATCACAATATCATCTCATTCCGAAGATGTGCTGCTGATTTCCATCGATAACTTTACTGCATAATCAGTCAAGGCGGTCATGCTTGGCTCTTCAATTCCATATTGTTGGAAAGTGGTCATCATCTCCTGTAAATAAGTAATATTTTTACCCAATGGGCCTTGTGCGCAAGCAATGGTTTTTGCTTTATAGGCAATATTTTCCTGTGCTCTGAACAACACATGTTGTGGGTTGGCGACGAACACTAAGGCTTCAATCGTTTCTCCGCTCTCTAGCGTCAGTGACTGCCAAAGCGGCCGATGGTTATCCCCCCTTCCACCAGCACCAACATGCGCCCTGGTGTCTCCGACGTCCCCCGTCCCACGATCAAGGTTAAACAAAAATCTCGAGACCATCCCTCTAAGTAAGCGGTTTCAACTCGGTCATAATCTAAAAGTGGATTCCACATTAATGAACCATAGCCAAACACCCATAACGGGCCTTTACTTGGCTTATTCAGTAAAAAGTGATGTAACGAGGCAGTTCGTTGTTCAGTTGAAAGCAGTAAGCTTTCTTCGATTGGCCCAAAGGAAGATTGACAATCAGCACTTTTCAAAAATTCTCGGGTTAACACAGCCACTCCTCTCTACTTCAACACCTCCCCATCATGACAAAGTCCTCTATCAGTGTGAAGACTTATGACTTAGAAAATGGGCAGATAATTACTTCCTATTATTAACGACCTCAGTTGCGTATCGCTTTAGTCAGAAACTCATCATTCTGCCTACCATTCATCAATTATGATCTTAAATGAGTAAAAATAGAGGTTATTAGTGGATAATTATGGGTTAAAACTCAGAATAAAGATGATAACTATATTTTTATTATCTTTATTTTCAATTCATTAAAGTGATTTATTGGTTTTTTATGGGCTCCGCGATGCGTAAAGCAAAGTAAAACAAAGTGACCTTGTTAAAATATTTGCTATAGTAATTATTCCCCCTTTAGGATTACTCTACTCGCGAGCTGACTCACGCTACGCTCATTATAAGGAGATTGGATGCCTGGTAACGAAAAAACACGTCACACCGAATTTAGTTTAGCGCTTCCTATTTTGGCCATCGGTCTATTATTAGGACTCCCACACCCTGAAGGTTTAGTGTTAACGACTGGAATGAATATTATTGCTATCGTTGCGATTCTCTCCAGTGCCTTCAGCGTAGTTCGCCATGCAGATGTGCTCGCTCACCGGTTAGGTGAACCTTATGGCTCTCTTGTGCTTACCCTTTCTGTCGTGATTTTAGAAGTTAGCTTAATCTCTGCATTAATGGCGACTGGTAGCGCTGAGCCAACCTTAATGCGCGATACGCTCTATTCAATTATTATGATTGTTATCGGTGGATTGGTGGGCTTTGCTCTGTTGTTGGGCGGAAAAAAATTCGCCACACAGTACGTTAATCTGGCAGGCGTTAAGCAGTATTTGATTGCCATCTTCCCACTCGCTATTTTGGTCTTAATTTTTCCCAATGCATTACCGGGTGGCAACTTCACAACCGGGCAATCGCTACTTGTTGCAGCACTTTCCGCCGTCATGTATGGCGTTTTCCTGTTAATTCAGACAAAAACCCATCAAAGCTTATTTGTTTATGAACATGAAGACGATAGTGATGATGGTGACCCTCATCACGGTAAACCTTCGGCTCATAGCAGCACACGGCACAGTATTTGGTTAGTGGTGCACCTTATTGCCGTGATCAGTGTAACTAAGCTCAATGCCCCGGTATTAGAAAACTTACTTCATGCGTTGCATGCACCCCAACAATTCACTGGCTTCCTCATTGCATTATTAATTTTATCGCCCGAAGGATTAGGGGCAATTAAAGCAGTCCTTGCCAACCAAGTACAACGTGCAATGAATCTCTTCTTTGGTTCTGTTATTGCGACGATTTCGTTGACCGTACCTGTCATTACGATTATTGCTACGCTAACAGGAAATGCATTACATTTTGGATTAGACGCACCGCAAATGGTTGTCTTGGCTAGTGTATTGATCTTGAGTCAAATCTCTTTCTCAACCGGTAGAACTAATGTCTTAAATGGCGTGGCGCATCTCGTTTTATTCGTCGCTTATTTAATGACCGTGATGCTTTAGTAAGTTAACGATCGGTTGAATGATCCACCCGCAGTGAAAGAAAAACCCTCGAAATATCCTCGGATAAACAAAAAAAAGCCAGTCAGTGTTAACTGACTGGCTTTAACCGTTAAGGCCTTTTTTTATTAGTTGCTGGTATCCAGCTCAGGGAATGATTTGACTAAGTCATCGATCGCTTTCATTTGTTGTAAGAAAGGTTCTAACTTATCCAAAGCTAAGGCAGAAGGACCATCACAACGGGCTTGTGACGGTTGTGGGTGAGCTTCGATAAATAGCCCAGCAATACCAACCGCCATGCCTGCACGCGCCAGTTCTGCTACTTGGGCACGACGGCCGCCCGATGCAGAACCGAATGGATCACGCGTTTGCAGTGCGTGGGTCACGTCAAAAATAACCGGAGAGTTATTAGTGACTTTTTTCATCACATTGAATCCCAGCATATCCACAACAAGATTATCGTAGCCAAAGTTACTTCCTCGGTCACAAAGAATCACTTTATCATTACCGCCCTCGGCAAATTTATCCACGATATTACCCATCTGACCAGGACTGACGAATTGTGGTTTTTTTACATTAATCACAGCGCCTGTTTTCGCCATCGCTTCAACTAAGTCTGTCTGGCGCGCCAGAAAGGCCGGTAGCTGGATCACATCCACCACTTCAGAAACGGGTTGTGCTTGGCTCGCTTCATGAACATCCGTAATGATCTTTACGCCAAAGGTCGATTTTAACTCTTGGAATATCTTCATCCCCTCTTCTAAACCAGGACCGCGGTAGGAATGAATTGAAGAACGGTTAGCTTTGTCGAAGGAAGCCTTGAAGACATAGGGAATGCCTAATTTTTCCGTTACCGTGACATAATGCTCACAGATTTGCATGGCGAGGTCACGAGATTCCAGAACATTCATGCCCCCAAATAGTACGAACGGCAGATCATTTGCTACACGGATATCACCGATAGACACAACTTTTTGGACCATACTTTTATCCTTTACTTGGCTTTTTACAGGGCTCACTAATGTAAAGTGACCGACTTATATTCAATAGTATGCATTTGCACTTTAATCATTTCACTAACCGGATCTTCTGGACAGTGTTCCACAAAATAAGCGAGATCAGTCAGTGCGATATGTTCACATTCGAGTTGTGCGTAAATTAATCCGCGATCACGAATTTCGTAAGGGTCATCTGGATCGAGCGCAACTAACACCTTACTGATTTGTAGCGCCAACTCCATCTGGTTCTCTTCCATTAATGAAACCTTGAGCGTTTCAAGTAATTTACGGATTACCTCTTCAGAAGTTGCTGGCTCCAAATCTATGTCATCAATACTGGAAGTGGGTCCAATCGTTCCCTTGACCCAGACATCTAACGTATGTTCATCCAGAGTGTCGCCATTAAAGGGATTTATTAACCACATTTCGTCATCAACCCAGTCAGCGCGTAAGATCAGCTGCGTGGGAAAAATAACGGGAAATAGCGGTAACTCAAGTTGTTCACTGAGATAGAGCAAGATAGCCCCTAGCGAAACAGCGCTACCTTTGCGGTACTTCAGCACATTATCCAGCCAAAGTGCTTCTGACAGACGATAGACACCACTGATGCTCGCAAAGCCCCACTGCTTGAAGAATAACTCGAGCAAACGCTCAAGCTTCATATCGGGGTTAGGCTCAGTTGCTAGATAACTTTTCGCTTCATCAAGCAATAATTCTAATTGCTCACGAACCCAAGTTTCCGAAAAATCGTCACGAACTTCGGCTGTTAGCGCGATCATTGCGTCAGATAACGAACGCTGTGGAGGTGTCACGGTTTCTACGGGAGTCATCATATTCTCCCCACTGATAAATTAGCAGAGCATCGCAGCGCGTTACTCTTTCGAGAAAGTTTTTTGAAATAGTTCATGATTCACAACAACTTGTTGGACACTTGAGTGAATTTGCCATAAGTCACCCGTGGATTACCACCATAATCGTACCGCGTCTCAACTGCGTCAAATCCTGCCGATACAAAGAGGTCTTGAACTTGCTGGTGCTGCTGCCAGCCATGTTCAACTAAAAGCCATCCCCCTGACACCAGCCACTGCGGTGATTGCTGGATAATGAGCTGTAAATCAGCTAGGCCATTTTCCGGTGCCACTAAGGCACTGCGTGGCTCAAAATTCACATCACCTTGCGTTAAATGAGGATCGTCTGCGTCGATATAAGGTGGATTTGTCACAATCATATCAAATGCGTTGGACGATAAATCCTCGAACCAGTGGCTCAATTGAAACCTACAATTTTCAATCGAAAGACGCTGCGCATTACTGCGCGCTAAGGTAACCGCTTCATCTATCCGATCAACACCGATAATGTGGGCCTCAGGTCGTTCACTGGCCAAGGCTAACGCTATCGCGCCCGTGCCCGTGCCCAGATCTAATACCTTAATAGGTGTAGAGGGGAGTAAACTTAGCGCCTGCTCGACTAAAACTTCGGTATCGGGGCGAGGAATCAACGTCGCAGGGGAAACCGTCAACGGTAAAGACCAGAATTCGCGCTGCCCACATAAGTAAGCGATCGGCTCGCCTTGACGACGACGTGCGATAAGCTCAGTCAAAGTGCTTTGCTGCTCAAGCGTTAATGAATAGTCATCAAAAGCGATTAACCAACTTCTGGGCTTATCGAGTACGTGGCTGAGGATGACCTCAGCGTCTCGCTTAGCGCTGTCACTGTGCTGCAACAATGGGAGTACTTCACGTAGCCAGTGACGGATCTGCATTACTCTTGACCTGCTAAGGCTGCCAGTTGATCCGCTTGGTGTTCTTGCACCACAGGTTCGATAAGGCTCTCAAGTTTACCTTGCATCGTCTCATCTAACCGATAGATGGTGAGGTTGATACGGTGATCGGTAATTCGCCCTTGTGGGAAATTATAAGTTCTAATCCGGTCAGACCGGTCACCGCTACCAAGCAGATTACGACGCGTTGAGGCCTCTGCTTCATGGCGTTTCGCCATTTCAGCAGCATGGATCCTTGCCCCTAATACAGAAAGCGCTTTCGCTTTATTTTTATGCTGTGAACGCTCGTCCTGACACTCAACCACAATTCCGGTCGGTAAGTGAGTAATACGGATTGCAGAGTCAGTGGTGTTGACGTGCTGACCCCCTGCGCCGGATGAACGGAAGGTGTCAATTTTTAAATCAGACGGGTTGATATCCGGAAGCTCTGCTTCAGGGATCTCGGGCATCACCGCAACGGTACACGCTGAGGTATGGATACGACCCTGTGATTCGGTTTCCGGCACACGTTGCACACGGTGGCCGCCAGACTCAAACTTCATCCGTCCATATACACCAACACCTTCGATACGGGCGATAACTTCTTTGTAGCCCCCGTGCTCGCCTTCATTGGCGCTGACCACCTCAACACGCCAGCGATTGGCCTCTGCGTAACGGCTATACATTCTAAACAGGTCGCCTGCAAACAGTGCCGCTTCGTCGCCACCCGTACCCGCGCGCACTTCCACAAAGCAAGAGCGCTCATCATCAGGATCTTTAGGCAACAACAAAACTTGTAGCAATTGCTCAAGTTCTTCACTCTGTGCTTTAGCCTCTTTCAATTCTTCTGAGGCCATTTCGCGCATTTCTGGATCGGCCAGCATCTCGTTGGCGGTTTCAATGTCTTCTTGTACCTGACACCACTGACGGAAACAATTGGTCACGTCAGTCAGTTGAGCATATTCCCTGGAAAGCGCCCGAAAACGCTCTTGATCGGCAATAACACCTGCATCACCGAGCATCACTTCAACTTCTTCATGACGTTCCTGTAAGGCTTCAAGTTTGGCAACAATAGAAGATTTCATGTATGAATTATTTGTCCAATAACAAAAGGGGAAATAGCCTGACCTAACTTAGGCCAAGGCTATCACGCAGGATCTGTAAACGCTCAGCATCGCCTTCACGCGCAGCTTGCTGGAGAGATTTTGTGGGTGAGTGAATCAAACGATTGGTTAACTTATGGGCCATCTCTTGCATCACTTTCTGTGGATCCTGACCTTGGGAAAGTGCTGACAACGCCCGCTGCATCAATTCTTCCCGGATATCTAGGGCTTGATGCCGATAATCACGGATCACATCGACAGCATTTTGCGCTTGAAGCCAGGCCATAAACTCACCGCTCTCTTGTAGCACGATGGTTTCAGCCTCAACGGCTGCGGCTTCGCGCTGCGCCATATTATGTTGAATAATGGCTTGAAGATCATCAACCGTATAGAGGTAAGCGGAATCCAGTTTGCCCACTTCCGGCTCGACATCCCGTGGTACCGCAATATCAACGATAAGCATAGGTTGGTGGCGTCGCTGTTTTAACGCACTTTCGACCATGCCTTTACCAATCACGGGTAGTGGACTGGCGGTTGAAGAGATAATAATATCGGCGGCAGCAATATGTTCAGGTAAAGAGCCAAAATCAATCACTTCGGCGTTAACTTCTTCAGCCAGACGCAGTGCCCGTTCACGGGTACGGTTGGTGATCATCAGTCGTTTTACTTGGTGTTCGCGTAAGTGGCGCGCGACCAACTCGATGGTTTCCCCCGCTCCCACCAACAAAACGGTTACTTTTTTTAATGACTCAAAGATTTGTCGTGCAAGGGTACAGGCGGCAAAGGCCACAGAGACAGCGCTACTGCCTATTTCCGTTTCGGTTCTGACACGCTTAGCGACAGAAAAGGTTTTTTGGAACATCCGTTCCAATTCGCCGTTAATGACATGCCCCCGCTGCGATTCGGCGTAGGCTTTCTTAACCTGTCCCAGAATCTGCGGCTCACCTAATACTAAAGAGTCCAGCCCACTCGCTACACGCATTAAGTGACTCACCGCAGCATTATTCTGATGCCAGTAGAGACTAGTAAGCACTTCGGTTTCATCGAGCTGGTGATAGTCACACAACCATTGGATTAACTGTTGCTGAATATCGTGCTGCTCATCAACACTTAAGTAGAGCTCGGTTCGATTGCAAGTGGATAGCACAACGCCACTGTGGACTGACGGCTGCGACAGTAAGCTGTCTAACGCGTTATCTAAGATATCAGGGCCAAACGCCACCCGTTCGCGAAGCGCGACAGGAGCAGTTTTGTGGTTAATTCCAAGTGCTAGCAGCGTCATAATAATGTGATTACTTTTACCCTACAAACCTTACAGGCATTTTTGTGCAGCCATTCTACAAGATGCTTCCTGTCATGAAAAGCCATACAAAAGATAAGTGTGTAATAAGATTCTTTTGTTGCATGTGTTATGCTGAATATAGCATTGATCGTTAAAGTCCGCCGTCACAAACGGCCCTCGTCAAGGAGAAAAGCGTGCGAGTTATTCCTGCTAAGCGTTTGAGCGTGGTTATTCCTGTCGTCACTCTGTTATTAAGTGCCTGTGTCTCCCATCAAGCACCACAAGGGCCAGGGAAGAGTCCCGACTCTCCGCAATGGCAACAGCATCAAGCGCAAGTCAATACTGTCACGCATTTTGAAACGCGTGGCGCATTTGCTTACCTATCCGATAAACAGAAGGTTTACGCGCGGTTTAACTGGCAACAACAAGCTGCTGACCGTTACCGTCTATTGCTGACCAGTCCGATTGGAAGCACTGAGTTACAACTCGACCAACAAGGGAATACTGTTCAGCTCGTGGACAATAAAGGTCAACGTTACATGAGCCATGATGCCCAAACGATGATCACGAAATTAACCGGTATGCAGATCCCACTGGATAATCTGCGCCAATGGATGTTAGGTCTACCGGGCAATGCTGACCATTTCACCTTGAACGATAATTATCAGTTACAAAGCGCGGATTACAGCCAAAACGGTGTTACGTGGCATGTGACGATTAATCGCTATAACAGCACTGTCTCTCCTGCTTTGCCTGCGAATATCGAGTTAACGGCCGATGGGCAACGTATTAAATTGCGTATGGATAGCTGGACAACACAATGATTGACCGTTGGCCCTCTCCTGGGAAATTAAACTTATTTTTATATATCACCGGTCAACGAAAGGATGGCTACCATAATCTACAGACCTTATTTCAGTTTCTGGATTACGGTGATGAAATGACCTTTGCTGTAGACCAGCAAAATCATATTAGCCTCCTTAACAATATCGCTAATGTCGCTTGCGAAGAAAACCTGATTTTCTGTGCCGCTCAGCGACTCAAGGCCCGAGCCATAGCGGATCAACGCTGTCAAGAAACGGTCGGTGTTTCCATTGGTATTGAGAAGAAATTGCCCATGGGAGGTGGATTAGGCGGTGGCTCATCCAATGCCGCAACGACACTTATCGCACTGAATCGATTATGGGGCCTCAACTATTCCATGCCACAACTGGCAGAGTTAGGGCTGACGCTTGGCGCTGACGTACCGATCTTCGTTCATGGTTATGCCGCGTTAGCCGAAGGGATAGGCGAACAACTAACACCTGTCGCACCACCCGAAAAATGGTATCTGGTTGCTCACCCTGGCGTGAGTATTCCAACACCTACCCTCTTCAAGGATCCAGAGCTTACCCGTAACACAAGGGTACGCAGTGTAGAACAATTAATGCATTCCCCTTGGTCGAATGATTGTGAAGCGATTGCAAGAAAACGTTTTCGTAAGGTTGATGAACTACTCAACTGGCTGCTAGAATATGCTCCGTCAAGACTGACGGGCACTGGCGCTTGCGTGTTTGCTGAATTCGACAGTGAAGCCGCTGCTCGTCAAGTTCTTACTCTCACTCCACCTTGGATGACCTGTTTTGTTGCAAAAGGCGCGAATATGTCCCTGCTGCATCGCCAGTTATCGGAGTGATTGGCGGCAGGTAACAGGCTCACTTGTTCCAGGGCTTGTACATGCTGTTACTCACCTATACACCTGTGAGAATGCCCGATTACGGTGGGCATTCTTTGGACCCAAAGCCTGAGGTTTAACTCGTGCCTGATATGAAGCTTTTTGCTGGTAACGCCACGCCGGAACTAGCGCAACGCATTGCCAATCGTTTATACACGACTCTAGGAAACGCCGCTGTAAGCCGTTTTAGCGACGGAGAAGTCAGTGTTCAGATTAACGAAAATGTACGGGGCGGTGATGTCTTTATCATCCAGTCCACCTGTGCCCCGACCAATGACAACCTTATGGAACTGGTCGTCATGATCGATGCACTGCGTCGCGCCTCAGCCGGCCGTATCACTGCAGTAATCCCTTACTTTGGGTATGCGCGTCAAGACCGTCGCGTGCGTTCTGCACGGGTACCGATTACCGCGAAAGTGGTCGCAGATTTCCTTTCAAGTGTTGGGGTTGACCGCGTACTGACCGTTGACCTGCATGCTGAACAGATCCAAGGCTTCTTTGACGTACCGGTTGATAACGTGTTCGGTAGCCCAATTTTACTGGAAGATATGCTGCAGCTGAAAATGGAGAATCCAATTGTCGTTTCTCCTGATATCGGTGGCGTTGTTCGCGCACGTGCTATCGCGAAATTATTAAATGATACAGATATGGCTATTATTGATAAACGTCGTCCACGTGCCAACGTATCCCAAGTCATGCATATTATTGGTGATGTGGCAGGCCGTGACTGTATCTTAGTCGATGATATGATCGATACTGGTGGTACTTTATGTAAAGCAGCCGAAGCGTTGAAAGAGCGCGGCGCAAAACGTGTTTTTGCTTATGCGACCCACCCTATCTTCTCAGGTAACGCTCTCGAAAACTTACGTAACTCAGTGATTGATGAAGTGGTGGTCTGCGATACTATTCCCCTCGCTCCAGAAATCCAAGCGCTGCCGAATGTAAGAACCCTGACGCTATCTGGCATGCTAGCTGAAGCGATTCGTCGTATCAGTAACGAAGAATCTATTTCTGCGATGTTCGAACACTAATCGTATTTAAATGGGCCGTATGGCCCATTTTTTACTGTATAAACTATATGTGGCGCCGCTGATGCGGATGCCGTTGGTGAAATCGCAATAAATAGTATTTTTCACACACTTTCTCACGCCCGCTGAGTTGTGCGCCCATTAACCAGAAAAAAGCCCCGAGAAAAATCCCCAATACCGAGCCAGTTGCCCAACTGTCAGTGAATATCGATCCTTCTGCTTGACTCAGCAAGGCGATGAGCAGGCTGCTGACCGATAACACCAGCCCAACCACCATCACACCATTGCCCAATAATGCAGTATGTACGCGTTTCATTATCGTCTCCTTAACAATACTCTTACATAACTTGACAAAAGTTTAGGCGTTGAAGGAATTATTATCTTTAACGGCGATCACAGTCTGAGACTTTTTAACGCTTTGTGCGGGGTAACAAAACGCGTTCAACGTAATGTTTTTGAACTTCCCTTCCCCGTTGCAGTACACTAGCGTTTTGCCCCGCATAGGATAAACCCAGTGAGTACCATTAAATTAATTGTTGGCTTAGCAAACCCCGGTGCTGAGTATGCAGCAACTCGTCATAATGCGGGTGCATGGTATACCGACCTGCTGGCCGATCGTTTTCGCCAACCCTTAAAAGAAGAAGCGAAATTTTTTGGCGCCACGGCGCGTCTTTCTATCGCTGGGGAAGATATTCGCCTATTAGTCCCTACAACCTCTATGAATCTTAGTGGTAAAGCGGTAGCGGCGATGGCCAATTTTTACCGTATTCAGCCCCAAGAAATTTTGGTGGCCCATGATGAGATGGATATCCCTCCCGGCGTTGCCAAGTTCAAACAAGGGGGAGGCCATGGGGGACACAATGGGTTGAAAGATATCATCAGCAAATTAGGAAATGTTGCCGATTTTCATCGCCTAAGGATCGGTATTGGTCATCCTGGTGATCGAAATAAAGTCACTGGCTTTGTATTAGGTAAGCCGCCCCTCAGCGAGCAAAAATTAATCGATGATGCCATTGATGAAGCCGCCCGGTGTACTGAGGTGTGGTTAAAAGAAGATCGCTTACGGGCGATGAACCGTTTGCACAGCTTTAAAGCAAGTTGAGTGCTCTGCCCTCTTTGCTAAAATCTGTGTATAATGCGACAAATTTTCTGCTATTCAGCGCGCTGTCGCGCAGCATAATTAACGTAATAAGGTAGTCAAGCATGGGATTCAAATGCGGTATCGTGGGCCTGCCAAATGTCGGTAAATCCACTCTTTTTAATGCACTGACGAAAGCAGGTATCGAAGCGGCCAACTTTCCGTTTTGTACCATTGAACCGAATACTGGCGTGGTACCCATGCCCGATACTCGTCTCGATCAACTTGCTGAGATCGTGAAACCCCAACGTACCATCGCCACTACGATGGAATTCGTCGATATCGCCGGTTTGGTGAAAGGGGCTTCTAAAGGTGAAGGTCTCGGTAACCAATTCCTGACCAATATTCGCGAAACAGAAGCGATTGGCCATGTTGTCCGCTGTTTCGAGAACGATAATATCATTCACGTCTCCGGTACGGTTAACCCAGCTGACGATATCGATGTGATCAACACCGAACTCGCGCTTTCTGATCTCGATACCTGCGAACGTGCTATCCAGCGCCTGCAAAAGAAAGCGAAAGGCGGCGATAAAGAGGCGAAGACTGAACTGGCCGTACTAGAAAAATGCTTACCGCATTTAGAAAATGCAGGAATGTTACGTAGCCTTGACCTAGATGCTGACGAAAAAGCAGCTATCCGTTATTTGAGCTTTCTGACGCTAAAACCGACGATGTATATCGCCAATGTTAATGAAGACGGCTTCGAAAATAACCCGTATTTAGACCAAGTGTATGCGATTGCAGAACAAGAAGGTTCGGTGGTTGTCCCAGTTTGTGCAGCAGTTGAGTCTGATATCTCTGAGTTAGAAGATGACGAACGCGACGAATTTATGGCTGAGCTGGGTATTGAAGAGCCAGGGTTAAACCGTGTGATCCGTGCCGGTTACCGCTTACTTAACTTGCAAACTTATTTCACTGCCGGAGTGAAAGAAGTGCGTGCATGGACCATCCCGGTCGGCGCGACGGCCCCACAAGCCGCAGGTAAAATCCATACTGATTTCGAGAAAGGCTTTATTCGGGCGCAAACTATCGGTTTTGATGACTTTGTTACCAACAAAGGTGAACAAGGCGCGAAAGAAGCCGGTAAAATGCGGGCTGAAGGAAAAGAGTATATCGTGAAAGATGGCGATATTATGAATTTCTTGTTTAACGTCTAAATAAAATTTGTTGTCTCATGAGGTTTCGCTGAATCTCATGATATTCATGAAATCCACGCAACTGCGTGGATTTTTTTATTTTATAGCGTCTCAGATGATTTCGTCTAAGCGCTATAAAAAATGAGTAACTAGGTGAGAGTACACCAAACTTATATCTTCACTTTAAGTGAGTACAGTAACAGTATAATAAATAAACAACGCCCCGCTAGGCTTACTGATACGCAATGCCGCACTGCTAAGCCGAAAGAAAAACTCTATCAGCTTAATGATTTCAATAATATCTAGATACATCACCAAATATTAGGCGATCCCTTAATCTTAGGGCACATTCATTCTTCGCGTAGATGAGCAGATAGTAAATAAAGTCAGTATTAATGAATAACAGCGTGTATAGAAAAAGCAATAAGCAATATACCGCCGGTAATATTTACGTATTTCTTTAGTATTAGTGGCTTAGTTTTTTTTACTGAGAATACTAGCGTTCGGCTGACCACTAAAAGCCAGACGCTCATGACCACTATGTGGACTGATGCCAACGTTAGATAGTTACTGACGCCTCCCTGTTTTCCTGCAAACTGTGAAACAACGGTTAGGTAGAAGATGATGGCTTTAGGGTTTAAGACGTTAGCTATCCATGCCTCTTTTAATGTGACCGAATGCTTGGTATCAGTTAATTCTCCGGGCTTTGCACTGATACCGCTGCGGATAAGGGTTATACCCAACCAGAGGAGATAGGCGGTTCCTAAAATTTTCAACACAAAAAAAGAGGCCGGTGAAGCAATAATCATAGAAGTTAAACCAAACCCGATAAGAACAGCATGTGTGTATATGCCCAGTGCTGTTCCTGCTAGGGTTTTGAATAACCCATTGTAGCCGCCTGAAAGAGCACTGCTCATAACAAGGGTAAAGCTTGCGCCCAGTGAAAGCGCAACGGGGAGAAGTGCTGGTATAAAGCCAAGAATATTTATATCCATAGATGACTGATAGTAGTTAAATTCTCATTCTATTACTAGCTTTAGCGTTTCGTCACAGACCGCCTTATATTAAATCGATATATTGGAAGAGTCTTTGGAAAACCGTCTACATTACTCAATGTACTGGCTGAAACGCAGAAGGTAGCCATCAGGATCTTGCACAAGAAACTCTCGCTGACAGGCGTTTTTTTCTCCGATACTGTAATAGTTATCGTTGAGATCTCTGTACAACGTTATGCCATTTTCAATCACGCGCGTAAATATTTGCTTTATGTCATCTACTTCGATTTGGAAGTTAACACCACAGCCAAGTGGTCTGACTAGATCTGCTGTGTTCCACCCGCTCGAATGATACTGCTCAAGCATTAGCTGTGCTTCACCGAGGCAAATATATGCAAAATCTGGTTCTGTACGCCTAATCATGACACTGAATCCTAGTACGCTAGTGTAGAAGCTCAGCGAGGCCATAAAATCAGTTACGGTTAGCTCTGGAACCATCTTGTTCCAGTAGACTTCTTTCATATCATCCACGTTTTTTTCATCCTTTTGACTTGGACTGCATACATTTGATAGCTGATGTGTGGGGCACGTAAGCAGATATTATGGTGCACAGTTGAAGGTTGATTAATTTGAGTGGTGAATGAAATGAAATTCACCTTAATGAATAGACGCAGATTTCTGTGCCGGCATTGTTATAACAGTGACCTTGGGCACTCATGCTGCCACGAAAATTATCCTGCTTCAAGAACACCGAATAGTTCGCCGAACCCTACTGGCCACCACGACACAGGTGAACGATAACTGCCTTTCGACCTTTGCAACGCCACCACATCTCAGCCAGCTATGCAGTCAGCTTAGATGTGGTCGACCTACCAATCACCGCTCGTGGCTACAGGTCAATCCCTACCACAAGCATACAGCCCTCTTCGATACGTAAGCGCATGATATCGTCTGACCACTTCCAATTCGGGCCGCTGACATAAACGTCCTATTTCAGCAGGTTCTGCTGAAGCCCCACACTACGACAATTTATCCCTATTCCTCCTCTAAGTCATAGAGTCCCAGCGCAATATGCATTACACTGCGCGCAGAGAAGACAGTCAGAAATAAGGTAGGACAACATGGCATTAAACGGCACCATCACCACTTGGTTTAAAGAGAAAGGCTTTGGTTTTATCAAAGATGAAATGGGTGATAACCGTTATTTCCACGAGGTTAAGGTGGCTAACCCCGACTTAATCAAAAAAGACGCGGCGGTCACCTTTGAACCGACCACCAACAATAAAGGCCTCTCGGCCTATGCGGTGAAGGTGATCCCTGCCAGTAAATACCTATTTATTGCCGGTGAACGCGTCAAAATCACGGCGATAAAAAACTATCGACTCTACAGTGAAGAAGTACCGGCGAACCAATCGATTGATAAAGCTAACACCATCTTAAGTGTTGGGATGTTAATGAACACCATTCGCCCTAAAACCGATCAACATCCCGATGCAACGCGTACCTTGCGAAAAATTGCTATCACGACTTTCCAAGGGGAAACCTTGGTATTCAGTGAAGATGAAGTTGATATTGATGAGACGGTTAAGCTGCTCAAATTCAAATAACGAGCCCTCCTTGGCCAGAATAAAGCGTTATTTTTGCCCGTAATACGCCTGTTCACCATGTTTGCGAAGATAATGTTTATCCAGCAATGTGGGTTGCATGGCGGATAATGTAGGCTGTAATTGCTGACTAAATAGCGCCATATAGGCAATCTCCTCCAGCACAATTGCCGTTTCGACGGCATGTGCCGGATCCCTTCCCCAGGTAAATGGCCCATGGGAATGGACCAGTATACCCGGCATCTCTTCAGGTTGATGCTGACAAGCTTGCAGAGTTTCAACGATAACAGCTCCGGTTTGCCACTCGTACTCATCGCGGATCTCCGCGTCATGCATCACTCGCGTACAGGGGATTTCGCCATAGAAATAATCTGCGTGGGTCGTACCAAACGCTGGCAGGTTACGCCCCGCTTGCGCCCATATCGTGGCATGTCGCGAGTGCGTATGCACAATCCCACCCAGTTGCGGGTAAGCGCGATAAAGGTAACGGTGAGTAGGTAAATCGGAAGAAGGACGATAGCGTCCCTCCACCACTTCGCCACTCTCAAGATTTACCACCACCATATCCTCTGCTGACAGGGTTTGATAATCGACGCCAGAGGGTTTAATCACTATCCATTGCCGACTCTCATCCACCCCGCTGACATTCCCCCAGGTCAAGGTAACAAGATTATGCTGTGGCAGCGCTAGGTTGGCAGCGTAAACCTGCTGCTTTAAGGCTTCAAGCATAAGGCCTCCTTTTCTATCACCGTTGAAAGCGGAAATACGCGTCGTTCCAGCGTAACTGATCGCGGAAACTGGCAAGAGTGGTATGATGATCAATCACCGCTAACTCAATGCCATATAAATCAGCCAAGCGACGTGTATCGTCGATCGTCAATGCCTGACTAAATACCGTATGGTGTGCCCCCCCTGCAATCATCCAAGCCTCTGAGGCTGTGGGCAGATCGGGTTGGGCACGCCATAACGCATTGGCTACCGGCAGCTTGGGTAAAGCGTGCGGCGTTTTAATCGCCTCAACCTGGTTAACCAACAGACGGAAACGGTCTCCCACGTCAATCAGGCTGACATTGACCGCAGGTCCGGTTGCGGTCGCGAAGATAAGACGCGCCGGATCGGCCTTACCGCCAATACCTAAAGGTTGTACATCCAGAATCGGTTTATGCTCAGTCGCAATGGTTGGGCACACCTCAAGCATATGCGAGCCCAACACCAAGTCGTTACCCTCTTCAAAATGGTAAGTGTAATCCTCCATAAAAGAGGTGCCGCCTGGCAACCCTAAAGCTAACACTTTCATCATTCTGACTAACGCTGCCGTTTTCCAATCCCCTTCCCCAGCAAAGCCATAACCTTGCTGCATCAACCGTTGCACCGCTAAGCCGGGTAGTTGCGCCAGACCATGTAAGTCTTCAAAGGTCGTGGTAAAAGCATGCGCCTCTCTCTCTTCGAGAAACTGTTTTATCCCCAATTCGATGCGGGCTGCATCGAGCACATTTTGGCGTTTATCTCCGTGGAGTTGGGCCGCCGGGGTTAAGTGATACGTCGCTTCATATTCATCGATCAAGGCATTAATCGCCCCTTGGCTTACCTGATTCACCACCGCGACCAGATCCCCGACTGCCCAGGTGTTGACTGAGTAGCCAAAACGGATTTGTGCCGCGACTTTATCCCCTTCTGTCACCGCAACTTCGCGCATATTATCGCCAAAACGTATGACTTTTAATGATTGGGTATCTTGCTTAACGATTACCGCCCGCATCCACTTGGCTAACCGCTGTTGCGTCGCTAACTGCTGCCAGTGGCCGGTGATCACCTGGTGCTCAAGCTGCATACGCGCGCCAATAAAACCAAACTCCCGCCCGCCATGCGCCGTTTGATTGAGATTCATAAAGTCCATATCGATCTCGCCCCAAGGTAAAGCGGCATTATATTGGGTATGTAGCTGTAATAACGGCTTGTGAAGGTCCACTAAGCCATTGATCCACATTTTCGCGGGTGAGAAGGTATGCAACCAGACAACGATCCCCGCACACTCAGTACGATAATTAGCTTCTCGCGCTAAGGCGGTGACTTCTTGAGGCGTGGTGACCAGAGGTTTCAAAACGAGAGGGCAAGGTAAGGTACCGGACTGATTAAGCGCCTCAACCACTTTTTTACCCTGTGCAACGACCTGTTTTAATGTCTCTTCGCCATAAAGATGTTGGCTACCTATCACAAACCAGATTTCGTACTGCTCAAAAATATTTTTCATCATCGTCTCCTGCTACGCTGCATCATGTTTGGGGGTATTACGATAGTGTGGCTCTACGCACTCTGCCCACTGGCGGTAGCGCTGAAAAAGAAGCTGATAAGCCTCGACTTGGGCAGGCTGCGGCGAGAGCGTTTTTTCAATGCCACTCGCCATCACTTTTTGCGCGCTAGCGATATCCGGGTAAAAACCAGCCGCAACCGCTCCAAAGATCGCAGCGCCTAAGGCACAACATTGTTCAGATTCGACTATCTGTAACGGGCGATTTAACACATCGCAGCAGACCTGCATAATTGCCGGATTTTTTCGGGCGATACCGCCCAGTGCCATTACGTGGTCGATAGCCACGCCTTGATCGATAAAGCAGTCCATAATGGCGCGCGCACCAAAGGCCGTTGCGGCAATCAGCCCCCCAAATAGTGCCGGTGCATCAGTCGCCAACGTTAAGCCAGTAATCACTCCTTTTAAGCGTTGATTGGCGATGGGGGTGCGTCGACCATTAAACCAATCAATAATGATGGGTAAATGCTCAAGCTTCGGATCTTGCTGCCACGCCTCAGTGAGGTCGCTGAGTAAGCGCTGCTCATAGTGTTTAATGTCTGGCACTAGAGCTGGCTGTTGGACGGCCAATTGCTGCAGGGGCCAGCGCAATACGCGCTCAAACCACGCATAAATATCGCCAAAGGCTGATTGGCCTGCCTCTAACCCGATCAATTCAGGTACCACACTTCCTGAAACCTGACCGCAAATCCCCTGAATCGTTTTCTCACCAAGTTGCGAAGGCTCAATTGTGACAATGTCACATGTTGAGGTACCTATGACTTTGACAAGCGTATTAGGCTTGGCTCCTGCCCCGACGGCTCCCATATGGCAATCGAATGCCCCGCCACTGATCACCACTTGCGTGGACAATCCCAGCCTTTCTGCCCATTCCGCGCTCAGCATGCCGACCGCTTGCTCAGCCGTAGCGGTGCCATGATAGAGTGGAAATTGAAGATGTTGAGATAATGTGGGTTCGATTGCCTCGAAGAACTGTTGTGGCGGTAATCCCTGCCAATCGTTATGCCATAACGCTTTATGGCCTGCACTGCAGCGGCCCCTTACCAATTTTTCGGGGGTTAATTGGTTTGTTAACAGTCCAGGGATCCAGTCGCACAGTTCCACCCACGATGCCGCGTGCTGTGCGACCTGTGGATCGTGGCGCGTAATATGGATAATTTTGGCCCAAAACCACTCGCTAGAGTAAACGCCCCCGGTGTACGCGGTATAGTCCACCGCCCCCGCAGCCTGACACTGCGCGGTGATCTCTTCGGCTTCTTGCACCGCGGTATGATCTTTCCAGAGCAAGAACATCGCGTTGGGGTTATTCGCGAACTCAGACCGTAAAGCCAGAACCTGGCCACTGGTATCGATCGGTGCCGGTGTCGAGCCGGTGCTATCGACTCCTATGCTGATAACGCTTTGCCGTTGAGCGGGTGTCAACTGCTGCAAAGTGTCAATTATCGCCTGCTGTAACGACTCAATGTAGTCGTTGGGATGATGACGAAATTGTCCATGTTCAGGTTGGCAATAGTGGCCTTGCTGCCAGCGTGAATAATAGGCAATGCCACTCGCGACTTCTGCGCCATTCTCACAATCTACTGCCAACGCCCGTACTGAATCACTCCCAAAATCAAGACCTAAGCTTATAGGCATGATCGGCTCCCCTTTTGCTAAATTCTTTATTCACCTTAAGGTACACCGAGTACCAGGAGTAAGGGCTTGGATGCTGAGGATATGGAGAAAAACGCTATCACCCGACGAAATGTGACGAAGTCCTAATTTTTGCTAAGAGGCATACCACCTTCTCGGTAAACCTTTCTACTATGCGATAACCCTGATGCAAAAAGATTATTGGTACCCGCCCTATTTATGGCTAAGGATTAATGATGTTACGGACACTTTCCCACCGTCACACAGCGGAACCCCAGCTCGATCCACTGTTGCCGGGTTATTCGTTTAATACCCATCTCGTTGCTGGGCTTACACCGATTGATAAAGAGAGTTATCTGGATTTTTTTATCCACCGTCCTGAAGGAATGAAAGGCTACATCATCAATTACACCTTGAAGGGTGAAGGGATCATCTTAGAAGGAAACACGTCTCACCCTTGTCGAGCGGGCGATCTGTGGCTGTTTTCGCCTGAGGCGGTCCATCATTATGGACGTCACCCTGATGCCGCCTGCTGGCACCATCAATGGGTCTATTTTCGACCGAGAGCCTATTGGCGAGAATGGCTTAAATGGCCATCATTAATGGCACACACTGGCTTCTATCGCCCGCAAGAGGAAGACGGAGAGATTTATAGCACCCTTTTTGCACAAATCATTGAAACAGTAAGTCTTGGTGGACTCTATTCTGAAATGCTCGCGATGAATCTCTTGGAGCAATTATTAATCCGCCGCCAACAATCCGTGACCGACCCGCTGCAGCGACAACTGGACCCTCGCATTCATGCCGCTTGCCAATATATGAATGAGCACCTGAGCGATAATCAGTTGGAAATTAGCGATGTCGCCGAGAGTGTCTGCTTATCCGCGTCACGCTTATCACATCTTTTTCGTCAGCATTTAGGCGTGAGTGTCTTAAAATGGCGGGAGGACCAACGTATTAATCAAGCAAAACTATTGCTGAGCACCAGTCAATTGTCCATTGCCGCGATTGGCAGCAGTGTAGGATTTGATGACCAGCTTTATTTTTCACGGGTATTTCGTAAATGTACCGGTAGCAGTCCCAGCGAGTTTCGAGTGAACCGTAGCCACCAACTGTTAAGCAAAGAAGAAGGCCAGCGCTCATTACGCTGGCCATCCTAAGTTAGACCCCGATATTTCGTAGCTTTTCGCCACGCATCAAGCGTCGCTCGATAAATTCTAGCGTAACATTCTTGGTTTCAGGGATGAGCCAAAGGGTGATAACGATAAAGGCAATATTCATTATCGTGTATAGCCAGAAGGTCCCTGCGGCACCAATGGCGTCAAGTAAGGTTAAGAACGTTGCACCGATAATCATATTGGCGACCCAATTGGTGGTGGTAGAACAGGTTACACCAAAATCACGACATTTTAGCGGTTGAATTTCGGAGCAGAGGATCCAGACAACTGGTGCGGCGCTCATCGCGTAGCCTGCAATACATAACATGGTCATGCCGACAGAAAGCCAAGGTAACAGCGGTGACGCATGACCTTGCTCGAATAATTTTAAGCAATAGCCCAAGACAAAGGTACCAAGTGACATCACACAAAAGCCAATGATCAGTGCCGGTTTACGCCCTGCCTTATCCACCATAAAAATCGCAATAAAAGTGGCGAACATAAAGGTCAGACCGACCACTAAGGTCGCGATCATCTGTTGTTCAGTGGTCGTGAATCCCGCCATTTTAAAAATACGCGGCGCATAATACATAATGATATTCATCCCAGTAAATTGCTGCATCGCTTGCAACAACATACCAAGGAACACCACGCGGCGAACATTACGGTTTGCCAGAAATAAGCGCCACCCCCCTTGTTTAATACGTAAGCTTTCCCGAATTTCATCCAATTCATGACGCGCTTGTTCGGAACTGTCGCGTAACAACCGCAGCACTTTTTCTGCTTCGATATCTCTGCCTTTTTCCGCCAACCAGCGAGGGCTATTGGGTAAGAAGACCACCATACCAATTAACGCGATCGCCGGAAACGCTAGCACCCCCAGCATCATCCGCCAGTTCCCTGAATAGCTAAAGGCCGTATCGGAAACAAAGGCGATAACAATCCCGAATGTGACCATTAACTGATACATGCTGATCATCTTTCCACGCACATTCTCGCTGGCCATCTCCGATAAGTAGAGCGGCGCAGTGTAGGAGGCGATGCCGACAGCAATCCCTAATAGCACACGGGCGACCAGTAACAATTCTATATTGGGCGCTAGCGCAGAGCCTATTGACCCTACGGCAAACAGTACGCCACCGATTAACAAGCTATATTTACGACCAAGATGGAAAGATAACCAGCCATTACCCAGTGCACCAATCGCCGCACCCAGCATCATGCTGCTGACAACCCATTCCTGTAATCGATTACTGAGCGTGAAGTGGTCGGCAATAAACGGTAGCGCGCCAGCGATCACCCCGATATCCAGTCCAAAAAGTAAGCCAGCCACTGCGGCCGCCACAGAAACAAACAGGGTCATTCGACGTGTCTCCTGCCCCTCTTTTTTATCAGTCTGAGCGATATTCATTATTTTTGCCTATAGCGGTTATGAAAACGTCTTCACATTAAGCCAATCTGCAGCGGCTGATCAGAGCGAAAAACTGCGAAGATATGGACAAAACAGCTGTCACTAAACGTTTTGTGATCTCCCTTGGATATTGGCAGAACACGCAAAGATATAGGATTACGCGCACTGACTAATTGCTGTGCCCAGTTTGGCTTTTTGGTAGACTACCGGCAAGCATAAAAAGGGGATGATATGGCTTCACTTAAAGACGTTGCTCAGTTGGCGGGAGTATCAATGATGACGGTCTCCCGGGTGATCAACAATGCCCCGCGTGTCACGGTAGCAACCCGTCAGCGAGTGGAGGAGGCCATCAAGCAGCTCCACTATGTGCCCGACCTGTCGGCTCAAAAAATTCGCGGACAGGCCAATAAGCCCCGTACCCTTGCCGTACTGGCTGAAGATACTGCCACCACCCCTTTCTCTGTTGATCTATTGTTAGCCATCGAGCACACCGCGCAGCGGCTCGGTTGGAACAGCTTTATCATTAATGTTTCTGCGGTGGGTGACAAACAACGCGCCGCCCGCGAGGTGTTGGCACACCGGCCTGATGGCATTATCTACACCACTATGGGACTCCGGAAAATCCAGCTCCCCGAGGCATTACTTGGGCTGCCAGTGGTATTAGCCAATTGTGTATCGGATGATACTCATCTCGCCAGTTATATTCCTGATGATTACCATGCGCAGTATCAAGCCACTCAATATTTGCTAGCACGTGGCTATCAACGCCCTCTCTGTTATTGGTTACCGGAAAACGAGCTTGCGCCGACGGCCAGGCGGCTAGGCTTCGAGCAGGCATGGCGTGATGCCGGTAAAAGCTTCGATCAGGTGACTCAACGCCATATGCCTAAAGGAGATGAGGGATATTTACAGTTGGCTGATGTGCTGGCGACGCATATCACGCCCCCTTCACTCGCATACGATGTACTAATTTGTGGCAATGATCGGGCCGCATTCGTGGCTTACCAGCAACTGCTGGCAATGGGAGTCAAGATCCCGCAAGATATCGCGGTGATCGGTTTCGATAATCTAGTGGGAGTCGGTCACTTGTTTTTACCAGGATTAACCACCTTACAGTTGCCCCATTACCAAATTGGCGAGCAGGCGGCTCGCCATCTTATTGAACAGTGGGACAAACCTGGCGTTCATTCGCTGGCCTGCCCTCTGTTAGAACGTCACTCTATCGCCGACCGTAACGGCCAGTAGTGCAGCGTATCAACTGCCACGTCTCCGCCTTGACTAAACAGCTTAAGCTGGCGGTCACCCCCGGTGGGGTAAATCCGGCTACTAAGGACCGCTTCACCGTCATTGATAAAAACCTCGACCGATGAACGATCTATATAGATCTGCCACTGCATCGCGGTGGCGTCGCTTATCTCGACGCGGCGTGAGTCCGCTAACCCCTCTGTCGAATAATCACGTGTCAGTGATAAACTCCGGTTCGCAACTTGGTAACGCAGGGTGAGGCCCTGACCTAATTTCAGACCAAAGGCCGTAGCGCTAACTCGCTGGAGATCCCAATGAATACTCAATTCTGTAGCCTCTACCGACTCTTGAAGTAACTTTTCCTCGATAAGTAACTGAGGTGGCCAGTTGCTACCCTCGCCGCGTAAATTCTGTAGTTCGCGAATTGGACGCTGCCGCAGTTGCCCCTTTTCTTCCGTCAACTCACGCGGTAGCGTAAAACACCCACACCATCCCTCGCTCTTAGTCGGCATTGGTGACTCCCACATATCCATCCACGCTATAGCGATACGGCGGCCATCTGCGGCGGCGAAACTTTGCGGTGCATAAAAATCGTGGCCATGATCCAGCTCTTTAAAGACTTGCTGATCGGTGAAGTCACTTCCCGCAGACCAGTGACCGGCGATAATGCCACTTTGGAAAAGATTCGCAAATCTATCGCCTTGCGCGGCGATACCCTGTGGAGAGCACAGCAGATAATGGTGTTGTCCTAATTTAAAGAAATCCGGACACTCCCACATATAGCCTTCGCCGACTTTAGCTTGCGCGAGCACTCGGTCAAAGCGCCATGAGGTTAAGGATTCACCGCGATAGAGCAATACTTGCCCCCGTTGTTGCGGGTCGCGGGCACCAATCACCATCCACCAGCTTCCTGCCTCATGCCACACCTTCGGATCGCGAAAATGCATAATGCCTGCTGGGGGCTGTAAAATGACGCCTTGTTTAGTAAAGGTAATGCCATCTTGGCTGGTGGCTAAACACTGAACCTCACAGATTTGACTGTCATCTCCGACTTCGCCCAACCAACGATGACCGGTATAAATCAGCGCTAATTGACCGTTGTCGACCACCGCACTGCCAGAGAAACAGCCATCGCGATCCGCTTCGCTGTCTGGGGCTAAGGCTATCGGCTGATGATGCCATTGCACCATATCATCGCTGGTGGCATGGCCCCAGTGCATCGGCCCCCACTCCACACTAAAGGGGTGGTGTTGATAGAAAGCATGATAACGTCCGTTGAAATAGACCAGTCCATTAGGGTCATTCATCCATCCGGCACGAGGGGCAAGGTGAAAATGGGGGTAGTACTGATTGCCGCGCAGAGGATATCGCGCGTTTAACGCCTGTTGGCCCTGTTCTAACGTATTCATAGCAAGCTCCCAAACTGAATTACTGCCATTGTTAACGTTAACCTGCCGTACTGCAAAGAGATCATCATCTTAAAATGTGCGTCAAGTCACATATGTTAACGTTAACCAAGGATAAGTGTGATAAAGATTACGCTTTCACACTCGGCATATTCTCAAAGCGTCAAAACAGCGTATCACTGTCCCTAATCGACGCATTCGGGAGACTATGATGTTGCTTTCAATCCCTTTTAAAAATCCTAATTACCGCATTGCCTCGGGCTATTCTGCCCTTTTTTTCATTTGCTGGTCGCTATGGTGGTCGTTATATGCCATCTGGTTGAAGCAGCGTATCGGCCTTACCGGCGCGGAGCTGGGAATGCTGTATGCCCTGAATCAAACCACCAGTATCGTCTTTATGCTCGGTTACGGCGTGATACAAGATAAGTTGGGTTTACAAAAAAACCTGATGTGGGTGATCAGCGCAGCACTGGTGTTAACAGGCCCCTTTATGACCTTTATCTACCAACCTTTATTGCTCAATTCATTCTACGTTGGGGCAATCATTGGTGCGCTATTTCTCGGTGTAGGTTACTTAGCGGGCTTTGGATTAGTGGAAGCGTTCTCTGAAAAGATCAGCCGTCATTTCCATTTTGAATACGGTACGGCAAGGTCATGGGGCTCATTAGGTTACGCCCTAGGCGCGTTCGTGGCGGGGGTCCTGTTTAGTATTGATCCTAACCTTAACTTTTGGCTCGTCTCGCTGTTCGGCGTGGGGTTCGCTTATCTGAATTATCGTTTTACCCCGCCCAAGCAGGTGATCCAGCAACAGAAAACCCTCACTCGCCAAGATTTTACTGCCGTACTTAACGACAAACATTTTTGGCTGTTCGTCATATTCGTTATCGGTACATGGTCTTTTTATAATATTTTTGACCAACAGCTTTTCCCGATTTTTTATACCCAGCTCTTTAGCTCTGCGACCTTTGGGGCAAAAGTTTATAGTTACCTGAACGCATCACAGGTGATCCTTGAAGCCCTCTTTATGGCGGTCACCCCGATACTGGTCAACCGACTTGGCGCCAAAAATGCGTTGTTATTGGGCGTGATGATTATGGCGATTAGGATTTTTTCATGCGCGGTCAGCGTCAATCCTTATCTGATTTCTGCGGTAAAACTGCTGCATGCTCTAGAAGTACCGCTATGTGTGATTGCGGTATTTAAATACAGCACGCTCTACTTCGATAAACGCCTCTCATCAACGATTTTTCTGATCGGCTTTCAAGTGGCCAGTTCGATCGGCGTAGTGGTGATCTCTTTTCCGCTCGGTGCGTTACACGACCAGTATGGTTACCAACACCTGTTTTGGATCATCTCTGCAATAGTCAGTGTCATGCTGCTGTTTGGAGGGATTTTTTTAGGGAGACGCAAGTTGCCGCCGCTGAGGGAAAAAAAGGTGACACTGTAACATTAATCACCCCATCGCCATGACGACTTTGGGGTGGAATTCACTGTTAGCTGTTCTTTTTCACAAACTCAGACTTCAATTTCATCGGTCCAAAGCCGTCGATTTTACAATCGATATTGTGATCGCCCTCGACCAAACGAATACTTTTTACTTTTGTGCCAATTTTAAGGGGCGTTGAGCTACCTTTAACTTTTAAGTCTTTGATCACGGTCACCGCATCACCATCACTGAGTAGATTGCCATTGGCATCGCGGACGATTAACGCCCCTTCATCACCTTGTGATGCACTGATAGACCACTCGTGACCACATTCCGGGCAATTCAACGTCTCATCATTTTCCCAGGTAAAACTAGATTGGCACTGGGGGCAAGGAGGAAGTGCTTGCATAAAAAACCTCATTCTAAAAAAATAAAAACCCTATACTTTGTAGGTATAGGGTAACTGTTTTTCATCACAAACACATTAAAATAAACGACGAGACCGTCGCTTAGAATTGCTTAGTGATTTCAGAGTAGTAAGGTAGCGCAGTCATCGCGCCTTTGGCAGTGGTGGCTAATGCCCCGCAGACCTGCGCCAAAGCGAGTACGCTGTCAAGTTGCGAAGTCGATTGTGGGAATCCACGCGTTGATAAGCCATAAAGCAGTCCCGCAACAAAGGCATCTCCAGCGCCGGTTGTATCGACACTGACAACCGGTTTCGCTTCGTGATAGCTCAGACTACCTTGATAGAACGCCGTCACGCCCTCTTTACCTTGCGTAATCACCAGTAATTCAGGTTGATAAGCCTCCACCACGCGCGCGATACCTTGCTCGAGTTGATGGCTACCACTGATAAACTGTAATTCATCTTCTGAAAGTTTGATCACATCGGCCAACGCCAGCGCTTGCGCTAAGGTGTCGCGCAGTACCTGTTCATTAGGCCAAAAATCCTCACGAATATTGGGATCGAAACACACTTTTCCGCCCGCTCGGCGAATACGGGCCATCGCCTCAAGTGTGGTAGCACGACTCGGTTCACGACTCAGTGCGATGGAACAACAATGCAACCACTCTTCCGCTTGAAAACCAGGGAGGTCTTGGTTCACTAAGAAGAGGTCAGCACTTGGCTTTACCATAAAGGTAAAGGAACGCTCGCCTTCTTCATCCAGACCCACCACCACAGTAGAGGTGCGTTGTTCGCGGTCAAAATGCATGTAGTCAGTAGAGACTTGCTCTTTTTTTAAAGTATTTTGTAAAAATTTCCCAAACGGATCGTCCCCAACCCGGCCAATAAAGGCACTATTACCGCCTAAACGGGCAATTCCAACCGCAACGTTAGCAGGCGCGCCACCTGGGCATTGCAATAGACGACCTTCACTTTCTGGTAGGAGATCGATGACCGCATCGCCCAGTACCCATACTTTCTTACTCATAGTGACTCCATCAATCGTTCTAACAGTAATCAAATTAATGTGATAGATTAGCGGCCTTTTTCAATTTAACCAGGATAATCAATTCATCGATGGCAAGATTTTGGTCAAAAGAAGCTACTCTATGGGGTTTTGCCCTTTACGGTACAGCGGTAGGCGCAGGAACACTCTTTCTCCCTATCCAACTCGGTTCCGCTGGGACATTAGTCCTCTTCCTCACTGCCCTTGTTGCTTGGCCGCTGACCTACTGGCCGCATAAAGCCTTAAGTCAGTTTATCCTCGCGGCTCCTGCGCGCGAACCCGGAGATGGTATCACTAATGCTGTAAAATATTACTATGGAAAGCGTGTGGGTAATGTCATCACCTTCCTCTATTTTATCGCTTTCTTCGTGATCATCTTAATTTACGCCGTTGCAATCACGAATTCTCTTATTGAGCAAATCTCTGCCCATTACCCATTATCTCATCTTGCCAGAATTGGCTTGAGTTTCTTAGTGGTGGTGCTGTTGAATATGATTTTCTTGATGGGACGACAAGCAACAATTCGTGTAATGGGGTTTTTGGTATTTCCAATATTGGCTTATTTCTTTTTTTTATCGTGCTACATGGTCAAAGATTGGCATCCAGAATTACTTTCACTCAACGGCGAATTTTCAACGGCCAGTCTGCACCAAATATGGTTGTCATTACCGGTAATGGTCTTTGCTTTTAGCCATACGCCGATTATCTCAACCTTTTCGGTGGCACAACGCGAAGCACACGGCGGCGAGGCAATGTCGAGCTGTCAACGCATTATGCGTTGGGCTTATTTAGTCATTAGTCTTAGCGTATTGTTTTTTGTGTTCAGCTGCTATTTATCGATTCCGAATGCCTATATTCATGAGGCGAAAGATAAAGGGTTAACCATTCTTTCAGCGCTATCGATGAAGCCTGATTCCCCAGCATGGTTAGCCTTATCAGGGATCGTGGTGGCGATTGTCGCCATGTCGAAATCTTTCCTTGGAACCTATTTTGGCGTGATCGAAGGGGCAACAGAACTGACTCGTACCACGCTTAAACAAGTGGGTATTTCGCGTAGTCATCGCTTTAATCGCGCACTCTCCGTCTGTATTGTGTCGCTGATTACTTTTGGCGTTTGTAGTATTAACCCCAATGCGTTATCGATGATTTATGCGATCAGTGGCCCGTTAATTGCGCTGATTCTGTTTATTATGCCTACCCTCTCGACGTGGTTAATTAAAGAATTAAAACCTTATCGGAGTGTTGGCAATTTCATTACGCTGATTGTTGGGATTCTCTGTGTTTCGGTAATGTTTATTCATTAATCGACAAGGGCGGCCACTGGCCGCCCTGCTTATTTTAGAATAGCCCTAACGGCTGCACGCCATAGCTGACGAGTAAATTTTTAGTTTGCTGATAGTGGTCCAGCATCATTTTATGGGTCTCTCGGCCAATGCCCGATTGCTTATAGCCCCCAAACGCAGCATGCGCTGGATAGAGATGATAACAGTTTGTCCAAACTCTACCCGCTTGAACGGCACGTCCAACGCGGTACGCTCGATTTGTATCCCGTGTCCAGACTCCTGCCCCTAAACCATAAATCGTGTCATTGGCGATGGCGATGGCTTCGTCTTCATCCTTGAAGGTGGTGATACCAATAACAGGCCCGAAAATCTCTTCTTGGAAAACCTGCATGCTGTTATTGCCTTTTAAAAGCGTCGGCTGGATATAGAAGCCCGATCCTAATTCACCCGATAAGGTTTCAGCGTGTCCTCCTGCAAGGACTTCAGCGCCTTCTTGCTGGGCGATGTCCAGCCAAGAGAGGATTTTATCAAACTGCTGTTGTGACGCTTGCGCTCCCACCATCGTCTCCGTATCGAGCGGGTGACCGCGTTTAATGGTCTGCATGCGTTTCATCACCACCGCCATAAAGCGGTCAAAAATAGAGGCTTGTACTAACGCACGTGATGGGCAGGTACAGATTTCACCTTGGTTTAAAAAGCCAAGCACCAGCCCTTCTGCGGCTTTTTCGATAAAACTTTCTTCAGCCTCCATAATATCTTCAAAGAAGATATTCGGCGATTTGCCGCCTAACTCGACGGTAGAGGGAATGATATTTTTCGCTGCAAGTTCCAAAATATGGCGACCCGTAGCGGTAGAGCCAGTAAAAGCAATTTTCGCGATTCCCTTATGACTGGCTAACGCTTCACCTGCTTCTCGGCCGAAACCATGTACGATATTTAATACTCCTGGAGGAAGCAGGTCACCCACCAGTTCTGCAAAGAGGGTAATCGATAACGGCGTCTGCTCTGCAGGTTTGAGAACAACACAATTCCCCGCAGCTAATGCTGGTGCCAATTTCCAGGCTGCCATCAGCAGTGGGAAGTTCCAAGGGATAATCTGTCCGACCACGCCTAGCGGCTCATGAAAATGGTAACTCACGGTTGTCTCATCAATTTCGGCACAGCTACCCTCTTGGGCTCTTAGACAGCCAGCGAAATAACGGAAGTGGTCCACTGCAAGCGGGACATCAGCCGCTAAGGTCTCACGCACCGGTTTACCATTATCCCAGGTCTCATTAACAGCGAAACGTTCGGTCGCTTGCTCTAATCTATTCGCTATTTTCAATAAAATTTCGGCACGCTGTTGTACAGAAACTTTACGCCAAACCATAAAGGCTTTGGTTGCTGCATCGACCGCCAGATCGACATCCTCAGCCTGGGAACGAGGGAATTCACCAATCACCGAACCATCCACCGGCGAGGTATTGGTAAAATAATCCCCCGATTTGGGAGGGATGAATTCGCCATTAACGAAGTTATGATAACGGTCTTTTAATTCAATCAACGATGCATTCTCTATCGGTGTCGCATAGCGCATAAAACCCCCTCACACATGTTAAATAAGTGTTAAATTAACCTGTGAAGGGGGTTTTGTCACAACTGAGAGGGGTATTTTGTGAGTTAGGTAAGAAATTTTTGACGAATTTACTTACAGACTAGTCTTATAAAGCGTAAAAAAATAGTTCTATTCTGGCACTTTCACTCTACACTGAAGACTAAGTAGTTCATTGAGTACTAACAGGAGGTTGATATGCTGGCTTCAGCAATAAATATGTTCCGTTCGAAAGCTGGATTTGTGCAACAATTTATAAGAAATCCTCGCGCAATTGGCAGCATAACCCCCTCATCTCATATACTTTGCGAAACTATGGCTCAGTGCGCTGACTGGCAAAAAGTGACTCGTGCCGCGGAGCTGGGTGCTGGCGATGGTGTGTTAACGCGTGTTCTGCTTCAACATCTCGCCCAGAATGCTTCGCTAGATGTCTTTGAAATCAGCCCATCTCTCGTTAAAAAATTACGTCAAATCCAAGACGAGCGGATGTCGATCCATTCACATTCGGCTGAACATCTGAGCGGACATTACGATGTTATCTTTTCAGGCTTACCTTTGTTATCGCTACCCGCAAAAATCCGTCACGCCATCCTAGAGAAAGTTCACGAGACCCTAGCACCGGGCGGTGTATTTATACAATTTCAATACACCTCCCTGACCCAACCCGAGTTATCCCGCTATTTCATTTGGGAAAGACAACGCGTACTGAAAAATGTCCCTCCTGCCTGGGTGTACCGGTGCCAACATAATTGGTCCGATAAAACCCTTGGCTAGCCTTGACCTATCTTAGCGACGATATTCAGCGCGCGCATACGCGACATTAAGCCACCAATCGATACCTTGACCAATGACTCCATCATCAAAATCGTACTCGGGATGGTGGCACATTGGTTTATCCCCAATGCCGAGGAAGCCATAAACACCTGGGGCATGGTCGAGATAGAACGCAAAATCTTCGGAAGGTCCAACGGGGCTATTGGCTAAGTAACAGGATTCACTCCCTCGCCATTGCTGTAGCGCTGTCACTAATTCTCCTGCTAGGGCTGCATTATTGACTACTGCAGGACAGCCCGCGAGATACGTGATGTCACCACTGCCGCCAAAACCTTGTGTGACGCTCTCTAACAGTTGCTGCATACGCTGTTTGACGTCCAGCCGCACTTGCGGATCATAGGTTCTCACCGTTCCGCTCAATGTCACCTGATCGGGAATAATGTTGTGTGAACTGCCGCCCTGTATAGAACCAAAGCTAATGGTTGCCGTTTGTAATGGGCTAATTGACCGGCTTACAATGGTTTGGTAATCAGCGATTAATCTCGCAGCCATCACAATAGGATCGATACATTGCTCCGGCACCGCTCCATGTCCGCCTTTGCCTTGCAAGGTTACGCTGAAAATATCACTGGCGGTGAGTGTTGCCGCCTGGTTCACCTCAATAATCCCTCGTGGACGACCGGGCATATTGTGCAAACCATAAATTTCTTCGAAGGGAAAACGTTGATGAAGTCCATCGTTGAGCATCGCTGGTGCGCCCAGTAAATTCTCTTCTGCACACTGGAAGATAAACACTAAGGTCCCCGCAAAATCACGATGTTTGCCCAGTAATTTTGCGGCACCCAGTAACATAACGGTATGACCATCATGACCACAACCATGAAATCGCCCAGCAATTTTTGAGCAATATTCTACCTGAGAAGCATCGTGCCCCTCTTGCATCGGTAGAGCATCCATATCTGCCCGTAGCGCGATCATTTTACCGGGTCGCTGACCTTTTATCAGCGCGACAATGCCTGTTTGACCGATACCTGTATGGATCTCGTCCATATTACACTGCTGTAAGTAAGCTTCTACCGCAGCAGCCGTTGCCACCTCTTCAAAAGCCGCTTCGGGATACTGATGTAGCGTACGGCGTAATGCGACTAACTCAGCAATAAAACTAGGTTCATAATGCATCTTACTGCCCCTCGTCGTCGTCAAGCCCCTCAGCCTCTAGTAGCTCTTCTGCCATGGCTTGGACAGCACCTCGGGTGGTCATTGCTAAGGCGCGATAAAATCCGGTTTGGGCGTGCGCTTCCATTTTACCGAGGAATGCCCCACACCAAGGCAATAGAAAGGTCTCAAACAAGGTGATGATTGCTTGGTTTTCATCATCAGCAGCATGATCTTCTAACCAAGAGGCGGCAAGGAGTAATAAACCGAAGTGGTCGGCTGGCGTCTCAGAGAGCGGCATACCGCGAGTCGTTAAGAAGTTTTTAACCTCAGCTTCGGCTGGACCTTGTGGCCATTGGTGACCAAAAGGTGTTACCGCCGGTGACTCACCATAGAATAATGCTTCGTAATCAGTACCTAAGCTATCACGATCATAAGCTCGCTGTAACTGCGCCAGCAATTCATCTTGTTCTAAGGGCCAGTGTTGGTTGAGTTTACCTTGCGCGAGCAGCTCCCATAGTGGCTCGACTGCAGGATCATTCGGGTGACGATAAACGAGCGTACCGAGGATACGACAAAGTAAGGAGAATTCATTCATGGGATCAGCCTATTGTTAGCAAGTATATTAGGCGATTGTACCATGATGGCTGATAACTACAGTGATTCGTGATTACTAGACATAAAAAAAGGCCACCGTCACGGTGACCTTTTTCATTCGTCAGAACTTAGCTTCTGATTTTGCGGTAGATCCACAGTACAACGATTGAGCCGATTACCGCTACCACAAAGCTTCCGAAGTTGAAGCCATCAACACGACCGTGACCGAAGAACGTACTGATCCAGCCACCTACGACCGCACCGACAATCCCCAGAATAACAGTGACGATGAAACCGCCGCCGTCTTTACCTGGCATAATCCATTTCGCAAGGATCCCTGCGATCAGACCAAAGATAATCCACGAAAGAATACCCATTTACTGCTCCTTATCTGACAAACATCAATTTAGTCATTCACAAAGTGATTAATAAATATTTTTATACACTGTCGAAATTATTATAGGCAACAATTTGAACAGTGGCGAATAAAAATTGATAAAAACTTTATTATTTATGATGTTAACTATCTTGATAAGCTTCCGTCACCTTGCGCAGATAGCGTGGCGCTTGGGCTGCCGGATGTTCACGCTGTACATAACTGATAAATTGTTCTGGTGTCATGCGATTAATTTTTGCAATCGCACGCTCACGACTTGCTGAAAAAATACGCATTAATGCCCCAGCACCGTTAGCATAGGAAACGATGGTGGCGTAGCGCAAAGTCACCGGGTTTTTAATGCCTGATAACTCATTTTCTTGTAACAACTTCAAATACGCAGTACCAATCTGAATGTTTTTCGCCGGATCTTTAAGCTCGTGGCCACTCGGTTGTCCACGACGGCCTATTGCTTGGTAGACTGCACGACCGGCTGTAGAGGCTTTGATTTGCATCAAACCAATGGCATTGGAGTGACTTACCACCTTTGGGTTTCCACCGGATTCGACACTAATAATGGCGCTGACAAGTTTCGGGTCAACGCCATAATGACTGGCGGCATCTTGGGTATAATGGGACCAGTGATCATTAGTGACCACTTTACCCGGTTTTGAGATCGCTTGGGGATCGAGTAAAAATTTAGCGTTTTGTATCGTCTGCGTATCAGTGATCTGTGTCGGATGCTGTGAACAGGCTGACAGCGTTAAAACCGCCAACAGCAAAAGTTTGCTTTTCACGTCATGGAGTTCCTGAAGAATGAATTGCGAGCTATGTTACTCAGCAGTAGAAATTTAAAAATGGCTGTTTGTCTTAAAAAAAGCGACATCCAAAGCCCCTTTAATCATAGTTTTTCATGATTTGATGGGTTTTTTAGCATAAAAAACAGAAAGATCCTAATTTTGATTCCCCATCATCAAATATTTTTCGAGAGTTCTTGCCTTCATTAGATGACTCACTCATCATAAATTTTTACCCAACATTGAGCACATCTATGTCTACTTCTCGTACTATACGTCTGATAGCGCCCTCGGGTTATTGTCAAAATCAACTGACCGCTGAGCGTGCTCTTGAACGACTGAGCCGCGATCATCAGCTCGAGAATACGGCGATCATCACCCGTAGGGCGCAACGCTTTGCCGGTACAGATGCTGAGCGACTCAACGATATTAATGAGCTGGTTACCCTAGCGGATTTACCGGATATTATCCTCGCGGTACGAGGTGGCTACGGGGTTAGCCGACTGCTGGCAGATGTGGATTACGCGGGGTTAAAAGCGCGGTTGACCGATGAGCCAGCTTTACTCTGTGGTCACAGTGATTTTACCGCCTTACAACTCGCCCTTTTGGCCAAGTCAGATTTGGTAACCTTTAGCGGCCCCATGTTAGCCGGTAATTTTGGCGCAGAAACGCTATCGAGTTTCACGGACTCCCATTTCTGGGGAGTGTTATCACAATCTGATTACAGCCTCTCTTGGCAAGATAGTCATGATTTATCTGGAACCTGGCAGGGAAAGCTCTGGGGAGGCAATTTAGCGATGATCTGTTCGCTAATAGGAACCCCTTGGTTACCTAAAATTGTCGACGGCATCTTAGTGATTGAAGATATTAATGAAAGCCCTTTCCGTGTAGAACGGATGCTTCTTCAGCTGTACAACTCAGGGATACTGGCCCAACAAAAAGCGGTCATCACCGGTAGCTTTACCCGTGGTGAACCCACCTCCTACGACGCAGGGTATCAGCTTGATACAGTGTGGGATTACCTACAGCAAAAAAGCGGTATTCCTTTTATCAATCATCTCGATTATGGACATAATGCAGATACCGTCACCTTACCAATAGGTGCACAAGCAACGTTGATCGCGCAAGAAAAGCAGCGACAATTACACCTTACAGGCTATCCTTTCTTACAACCTTAATAGACTTAACATCGCTGCGACGTATTAGAGGGAGTCACGATGCGAGGAATGATTTACCTAGTCCCAATTGCATTTATACTCGCTGGCTGTAGCCATAAACCTTACGGTCGGTCATGCCCTGGGGAGGTGTCAACGCTAAGTGGGCAAGTTACTGGCCATTCCCAAGCCTGGGTTTTCGATGAGATACAACGTTTCACTGTGACTGATGAGGGTACCACCGTGCACAGCGGCTATCTACACAGCGCTAATCGCGCTCTTTATGTCCCGAGTGCAACCACCTCTGAAGGCTTTCTTGCTCAGCGACTCTCTACAGACCGTTTTCGACTGATTGATGCAAGCCAAGATACTATGGTGACTTGGACCTGCCCTGTCTCCGTCGCTGGGCCATAAAGTGCTCTTCTCTTAGGAAAAGTCCGTAAGCGCTGCATAAATTTTTTTCTTTGCTATAGTTAAGTTATCAACATTACATCAGCCTACCAAGGAGCATTTTAATGGTCAGTAAAATTCAAGATAAAGTTGAAGAGTATGCAGGTGCAGCGGAAGAAGCCTACGGTGACGTGACCGATCAAGATGATCATTCTGCACGTGGTGCAGCGCGTAAATATGCTTCGCAAGCAAGTTATGCAGTGAAAGACGCGGCTGATACAATCAAGCAACAAGTGTCTGATAAGCCTTATGCAGGTTTAGCTGTTGCCGCCGCCGTGGGCGTGGCCTTCGGTTATCTGCTCGGCAGAAAATAGTTTATTGATAATTGAAAAAGCACCTTCGGGTGCTTTTTTTGTGTCTAACGCCTGAAATAGTGTTGCAATAAGTGCTTTGTGACGCTATTTTTAGGTGACAGAATACTTGAGAAAAACAATCAAGTATTCACCCAACTTACTCAGATTGCTCTAGTTATCTTGCCCGCCTCGCGCGGGCTTTTTTTTATGCGACGGATTATTCCGCTCAGCGCGCTAACCATTCATAAGTTCTATGATATAGTCCGCGCCCACTCATTATTTCGACACTAAACAGGAGCATTATGGACGTCAGAAAACAACTTGATGGTACTGCGGTCATTGCGATGCTATTGATTTGTCTTGTTTGGAGTTCACAACAAGTCATTTTAAAAGAAATAGCCGGTAATTTCTCTCCGCTACTCTTGCTTGCTTTTCGTTCAGGTATCGCCGCATTGATGCTCGCGGTACTGATGATAGTGCAGCGTCAGCGCTTCCCTATTACCAACGGCATGTGGTTAATGGGCGGATTAGTCGGACTACTTTTCTCTTTAGAGTATTTTTTTGTTTCTGAAGCCGTAAAATATACCACTGCTGGTCATGTCGTAGTGTTTCTCTACACCTCACCCATATTTGCTGCCGTGGGCCTAAACTTCGCTATTAAAGATGAACGTTTATCTGGATTACAATGGGTTGGCATTGTGTTCTCCTTTATCGGAATCTGCGTGTCCTTTTCGGGTGGTTTTGGTGACAGTACCATGCTGAAGGGCGATTTCTTTGCATTACTTTCCGGATTAATGTGGGGCGCAACAACTGTGGTGATCCGCAGTACAAGGGTCAACCAGATGGGGTCAAGACCCATTCTGCTTTATCAGTTAATTGTCTCTTTTATTATTCTTTTACTGGCCAGTTGGTTGAGCGGTAACACCCTTTTTGAACCGACGCTGAAAAATATCACCGCATTAACTTTTCAATCTGTGGTGATCTGTTTTATAAGTTTCCTTGCTTGGTTTGCGCTGCTCAAAAAATATGTTGCCTCACAGTTGGGGGTGCTCACTTTTATGACACCTCTGTTTGGCGTAATCTTAGGGGCGTTGCTATTACATGAAACCATTCAAAATACTTTTGTTTGGGGGGCGAACTTAGTCGTTATCGGGATTATTTTGGTGACGGTTAAAAGTGGCGGCATTAGGATTTTTAGACGTCGCCGTCCGCTCTAAGCGAGTTATCTGCTAACGTTTTGCATAACGAGTAGATCAATGAGGTCTACTCTATTACGTCTCCCCATATCTTCTTCCCTTCAAGTCCAGCATTCAAAAAGAAATTTCAATTTTTGTAAAAAAAACCCCGTCATCTGATTGTCACACTATAGTTGTTATATGGGTTTCAGGAATTGGCGATAATGCCTAAGTTTTCCGAATCCACGTCCTGTGCTGGGATCATTTTGCAGGGTCTGGTGTTGAGCAATCTGAGGAGAAGACGAATGTTTACCTTAACAAGAAACGAATTTGAATCGATTAATCCCGACTACCGTGGCGTATGGCAGAAAGAGTGTATTGAGCTACCAAAATGGCCACAAATCCGTGAGCAGTATGTAGGAAAACGTACTATCTTACGTCAGGGTGCCTTACTGATTGAAGATATGCACTTCTCCATAATGACCTGACTGATTTCCCTCGATGAAAAGGTAAAGGGTATAAATCCTTTACCTTCTACCCTTTACTCGTCTAACGGAATAACCTCGATACCGCTGAATAGCGCACGACAAAGAATCCGATAACTGTCGCCATCAAAGCTGTTTTCGTGCTGGTCCTGAGGTAACACGCTCAAGATACTCACGGTATTGATATAGCGCCAGTGATCAATAATATGATAGTCATTAAATCCCTCACGTTGTTCATGTATCGCCACTCGCCCCTTATAGGGCCACATTTTTATTTGCCAAGCAGATAAAGCGTTGATGACGCGTAAACTATGATCCTCAATCGTTTCCTTACCTTGGCACACCCCACGGCATTTCCCCAGCATTGACCGAAAACACCCTCTTCCCCGTTGTGCAGCTTCAACGCCCAATGTGGCTAAACAGAGCTGATACTCATCGGCTAAATTTCGCGTGAACTCCATCGCGGTCCGCTTATTACGGAATAAACCGTAAAGGTTCGGGGTACGAGCAAAATTATGTTCGTTAGAGCTGACAAATGCGATGCCCGGTTCACGCCATTGTAAAGAAAAGAGCGACCGTTGTTTGCGTAGCTGCTTGTTGTGTAGCGGAATGAGCTGCTTAATTAATGTGGCCTCAAGTAATTGTGCGCCAATATCCCCTGCCGTCTCGGTATAAGTGATCCTATCTGTTTGCCGTAATAGCTTTGCTTCACGTACCGTGCGCAGATGTGACAGGACACGGGACCGGATATTAACGCTTTTACCTATATAGAGCGGCACATGGCTATTCGTCGCCCAGAAAAAATAGACGCCAGGCGTCGCGGGAAGATGCTCAAGAGTCTCGCGGAGTTGCTGCGGATAGCGATAAAGTTCAGTGTCATGTTCATGGGCCATAAAGAGTCTCGTCATTCTACTATTCACTAAGTGTAGCAAATTGATCACACTTTATGATTAGCGTGGCACAACCCGCACTTGGCAGGCATCTCTATGATGTGTAGGGCTTTTACAAAGCTAACCCAGTATTTTTTCCTTGATTACGATATAATACCCGCCATATTGTTAAAATTTATTGAGATGATCAGGGTTTATAATGACCATTTTGCCTAAGTTTACTCGCCAATTACTGCATCCACGCTATTTTCTATTATGGTGTGGCATTGGCGCGCTTTATTTAGTCGTGCAGTTACCTTATAAATTTTTGAACAAGCTAGGGCCAATCGTCGGACGCCTAGCAATGAAAGTGTTGACAGACCGCGTGTATGTCACCGCGCGTAATCTACACCTCTGTTTTCCTGAAAAAACGGAGGTGGAAAGAGCAAAACTGCTGAAAGAAAACTTCGAATCGGTGGGCATGGCACTATTTGAAACCGGTATGGCTTGGTTTTGGTCTGATGATCGAGTAAAAAAACACTTTACTGTGACCGGTCTTGAGCACATCACGAAAGCTCAACAAGAAGGTAAAGGGGTATTGTTACTGGGCGTCCACTTTCTGACCTTAGAACTCGGCGCACGTATTTTTGGTATCTACAACCCAGGGATTGGCGTTTATCGACCCAACAATAATCCAGTCTTAGATTGGCTGCAGACCTATGGCCGTATGCGCTCAAATAAAGATATGATCAACCGCCGTGATGTGAAGGGGATGATACGTGCCCTCAAGCAAGGTGACATTCTGTGGTACGCCCCTGACCACGACTATGGTCCTAAAAGTAGTGTGTTTGCCCCTTTTTTTGCCGTCGAAAATGCCGCCTCGACCAAGGGGAGCTATATGTTGATTAGAATGAGCCAGCCCGCCATCATCCCTTTTTTGGCGCGTCGCTTACCGGGGAATAGCGGCTATGAGATGGTGATTTTACCGGCGGCGGAAGACATTCCTGTGGATTCTGATGTCAACACCGCCATTGCTCTGAATAAACTGGTCGAGCGCTGTGTGATGATGGCCCCCGAGCAGTATATGTGGTTGCACCGCCGCTTTAAAACCCGCCCCCAAGGCGAGCATTCCCTTTACTAAACGATAGCCCGCACTGTGCTTGCGGGCTAGCCTTTCTGCTTTCGCGAACGATAAAAACACCATAATGGAAACGGTAGACTGGTTAACAGTAAAATCCATAATAATGCATAGACAGCGTCCACTCCCCCATTTTGTAAATCAACGTAGAGTTTGACTGGGATGCCCTGCGGGAAATAACAGAATATCATCACGATGCCAAATTCCCCCAGTGCCCTCGCCCAAGCCAAAGAGAGGCTATTGAGTAATCCACGTTTCGCTAAGGGTAATGTTAAGCGCCAGAAAAGCTGCCAGCGGCTTGCTCCAAGTGTCTGCGCCACTTCGGCGACCGCCGTGGGAACACCTTCAAACGCATTTCGTGCCATTAACACGTAAAAGGGCAACGCCGCGTAGAGTTGAGCGAGGATAAACGCCGCGGGGGTATTGGTTAAATTAACACCAATCCGCGCAATAATTTCCCCTAGCGACCCATAAGGCCCGTACGCCGTTACCAGTAAAATCCCCATTGCTAATGGCGGCGTTAATAATGGGATAAGTAACCCAATTTCAATTCCTAAGCGCCACGACGATTGCGTTTTTGCTAACCATAGAGCGACAGGCGTCCCCAACACCACAATTAGGGGCAAGCTAATTAGGCTTAAACTTAGAGATGTCCAGACGGCGCGGCCATCGCCATAAGCTAATTCAAAGTGATGCCATGGGGTGACCATCAGTAAAGTAATAAACGGTACTGCAAGCAAACACAGAGCCGGAAACATCAAACCGCGTAATAGCATCAAGTTCACCGAGGGGGGTTAACGTGCGTAAAGTGCTTTTCCTTTGGGCTGGTCATAACCATTATCCTTGAAGATTTGTTGGGCCGACTCGCTGGTGAGGTAACGCACAAACTGTTGAGCCAATTGCGGGTGTGGCGCGTTGTTGAGTACCGCGGCATAGAAGACTAACGGTTGGGGATGATAGGTTTTACGCTGACCAGTGTGATCGGTTAAGGCGAAACTGACTTTGTCATACCATTGTTGGCTGTAGTCGGGATTACTCAAATTGATTGGGTCAGGTAACACAACATAAGGCAGTTTGGCTGAACGCGTCGCACTTTCATATCCTGAGGCGGCATCCACCTGTCCAGCTTGCAGGCGCGCTAACAACCCTCCTTCTGCCGCAATTTGTTGTGGGTTGATCAGCTCACCCATAATGTTTTTCGCTAATCCGGGTTGTTGATAATAACGTTCGGCAAGTTTTAGCGTGAAAATAATATTTTGTCCTTGTGGGTCGCTAGTAGGATCCGTACGGCCAAAATGCAGTCCAGGTTCTGACAGAATTTTCCACCAAGGTATCTGCCCCGCGCTTCTTGACTGAGCAAACTGCTGTGCGAAACGACTCTGCGGGTTATAAGCGATGACCATGCGAGTACTGGCTACGGGTTGGGCCTGATCGACAAGTCCGGCCTGTTTTAATATATCAATCGGTCCCGGCGTGATGGAGACGAAAACATCGGCGACCACTTTTTTAGCCGACAGTAAACGCGCCATACCATAAGCCCCCTGCCCTTGGCCTTGGTAATCAATATGGTGTTGTTTGGCAAAGTCAGGCCCTAGGCCATTATCCATCACGACTCCCATCGACCCAGCATAGGTGACTGTGAGTGTGTCCGCTAAAGCCGCTTGGCTCACGCAACCGAGGCTAGTCAGTAATAGTAAAAGCACGTGTTGACTCTTTTTTGGGGTGAAACGAAATGCGGTCTGCACGAATGACACACTCGGTCAGGGATAGGATCTCTACACCATAATCGGGCTAAAAAATGAAATCAAGTCAGGTCTTAAGGTTCTCCTCGTCGCGGATTCCTGTTAACGTTGTTAATTAATTAGAATATCGTAACATTTACCCTACAAAAAGGACGCATATGAGTCAGCTTCCTCTACAAACTGGCCCCCGTATTAAGGTTGCTTTGATCGGCTATGGCTTTGTCGGTAAAACTTTTCATGGCCCATTAATCAGTGCTATTGAAGGGTTAGAGTTAATCGTTGTCGCCTCAAGTGACAGTGAAAAAGTTCATAAGGATTATCCAGACGTCGAGGTCATCGCCAGCGCTGAAGCCGCTATTACACATCCACACGTGGATCTCGTGGTCATCGCCAGTCCGAACCAGACTCACGCTTCCCTTGCCAAACTCGCCCTATTGGCTAACAAGCATGTGGTTGTCGATAAGCCTTTTACACTTGACCTGCCAGAAGCTCGCGAGCTAATACAGTTAGCCACTCAACAACAGCGACTCCTCTCTGTCTTCCATAATCGCCGCTGGGATAGTGATTTTCTGGCAATAAAAACCTACATCCAAGCGGGTAAGATCGGTAATATCGCCCATTTCGAGTCACATATGGACAGGTTCCGACCTCAAGTACGTGATCGCTGGCGTGAGCAAGCACAACCTGGGAGCGGTTTATGGTTTGATATTGGCCCACATCTGGTCGACCAAACCTTACAGCTTTTCGGTTTACCGGACTCGGTTGAAGGGAATATCTGTTTATTACGCGAAGGCGCACAAATCGATGATTGGGCACACGTGGTGTTGAACTATCCGAAACATCGGGTGATCCTTCATTGCTCAATGCTTGCAGCGGGGGGGAGCCTACGCTTTGTCGCGCATGGCACCGAGGGGAGTTTAGTGAAAACTTGCATTGACCAGCAAGAATCTCAATTAGCGGCGGGTATTCTACCGGGCAGTGAAACCTGGGGACAGGATAATGATGAGGTTATCTATTATTGCCCTGAAGGAAAATCCCACTTATTACCGACACCTGCTGGCGATCAACGTCTCTACTATCAAGGTATTGCTAACGCTTTACGCCAGGGTGATAACAACCCGGTCCCCGCAGTAGAAGCGCTGGCGGTGATGGCAGTGATTGAAGCCGCTGTCAGTGCGTCACAAAGTGGTACCCGCCAAGGCTTAGCGCTGACCGAACAAGAAATAGCTCAGCTTCGCTAATCTCACTGTTGGGCGAAGCGAGCTCTGCCCCTTCGCCCAATACTCTGGTTAAAAACCTTCTAAAACGAGTTTGCCTTTCGCTTTATGGCTTTCCAACATGGCGTGAGCCTTACGCAGATTCTCCGCGTTGATGGTGCCATAATGTTCTGCAAGCGTGGTGGTCAGTACCCCCTCATCAATTAGCGCTGCCACACGACTGAGGATCTCATGCTGACGGATCATATCATCGGTTTCAAACAGAGAACGGGTAAACATAAGCTCCCAGTGCAGAGAGATGGCTTTGCGTTTGAGGGGTAACGCATCCAGTGTTTTGGGATCGTCAATCAATCCTAATTTCCCTTGTGGCGCCAATAATTCGATAATGTCTTTATAGTGACTATCGGTATGCGTCAGGCTCGCCACATAGTCGACTTGTTCAATGCCTATCTTCGCGCAGCCTTCAACTAACGAATGCGTGTGGTCAATCACCTCGTCGGCGCCCAACGCCTTCACCCATTGCACGGTCTCTGCGCGGGATGCCGTACCAATAACACGCAGACGGGTCAATTGCTTGGTAAGTTGCGTTAACATAGAGCCCACGCCACCCGCCGCGCCGATAATGAGCAAGGTTTTGGTCTGTTCGGTATCTACCGCTAAGCGATCGAACAAGAGTTCCCAGGCCGTCAGTACGGTAAGGGGCAACGCGGCAGCTTCCGCATCACTGCACTGTGTAGGCTTCTTCGCAACAATACGTTCATCGACCAGATGATACTCAGCATTGGTCCCTGGACGTACCAAGGATCCTGCATAGTAGACCTTATCACCGGGCGAGAATAAGGTAACGTGTTCCCCGACCTTCACCACTTCACCCACAGCATCCCAGCCTAAAATACGCGGTTCTTGGGTTGATGAACTGCGCCGTATTTTGGTATCAATGGGGTTAACCGATATGGCAGCAACCTTAACCAGTAAATCGCGTTCACCGGGGGATGGCATATCCAGTTCAATTTCATACAAGGCTTGAGGATCAGTAATGGGTAATTGATGGTCACGATAGACAATCGCTTTCATAACACACTCCACAGGTTATCGAATGAGGTTTTTTTCTCGCCGTTAAATCATAGTGGATTATCCTGATAAACACTGCTTTATATTTCGAGAATCGCTATCACTTGCAGTTAAAAGTCCTTCTTGACAAGTACTTACCGCCTAGGCACTATACTGGTTATCTATACAGTTAATGGGTGAGTTATGTACGTAGAGCTAGTTTATGATAAAAGAAATGTTGCCGGGCTCGATAACGCTGCTGACATTATTCTGCAAGAATTGACACAGCGTGTTAAACGACTGTTTCCTGACGCAGAGGTACGGGTTAAACCGATGCAAACCAATGGATTAAACAGTGATGCCAGTAAGAGTGATCGTGAAAAGCTTAACCGCCTGTTAGAAGAGATGTTCGAAGAAGCCGATATGTGGCTGGTTGCAGAGTAATCTTAACGGTGAGGGTGATCGCGATCACCCTCACCGCTTCGTTATTTACCGGTACCCCGTAACACTACGGTCAATAACAGGACACCTAATCTCATTTACTCGCGGTTGAGCGCGTCGGCCACGCGGTGATCACTAAACTGCTGACGATTAACCCTATCCCCAACCAGCCCAGTGGGGAGAGGGTTTCACCTAAAATAGATACAGCAAGTAAGGCTGCCACGACCGGTTCAAGTAGCGTAATTGCCGTTGCCACACTGGCTTTTATGCGTGCAAGTCCTGCGCCATAGCAGAGGTACCCTACGCACATAGGAAAGATCGCCATATAGCTTCCCACCGCCGCATTACGCCAAGAATCAAGTAAAGGCGCTCCCGTTAATATCAATAATGGTAGCAACAGTATCCCACCGACTCCGAAGGTCGAGCCCATGGCCGCGCGACTCATTATTCCCTTCACCATCATCCTTCTCGCCGTCCAGGAATATAAGGCATAGGTCAGCCCAGCCACTAACCCTAAGGCAACGCCAAGCAGTAAGGCATGTGAGGGGGGGCCGCTATCTGTTGAGGAGTCAGTGTGTAACTGAGCCAGTAAGCTGATACCTATCACGCCGACTAAGGCTCCACAGAGCCACTGCTTAGATAACGCACTACCTTCTAAACGGTTTTCAATCAGGGCAGAAAATAATGGCGCTGAGCCGATGGAAATCACTGTTCCTATCGCCACCCCAGCAAAATCCATTGAGCAGTAAAAAGCCAAAGGGTAAATGGCTACAGCGCAGGCACCAAAAATCAGTAAGTAGCGGTGTTGTTTAAGTTGCGAGAGTGAGCCAACAATAGCCGGTAAGGCTAACAATGCTTGCAGTATTCCCCCCACACCCATTGCAACACAAGCAATGGTAATTGGACTTAATTGAGGGGCTAAGCGCGCCGCAGTCCCGGTAGTCCCCCAAAGTAATGCTGCCATCACCACACAGCTATTCCCCAATGCAGTAGGCTTCATAGCGCCACCAATCGCTGGGCAACGGAGTGCCTAGCCAGCTCGATCAAGGCTGAATGACCACTCAGACCAGCAAGACTGATACTGCCTTCAAGTAAAAAAGCGAACTCTTGCGCCAATAACGCCGCGTTTTGAGACTCAATCGACGATAGCTCACACAGCGCAGATTCAATAAATTGCTGAATTTGCGCTTTCTGCTCAGCCACACATCGCCGTTCTAAGGAGTCAACAGGAAACTCAGCGGCTGCATTGAGTAGACCACAGCCACGAAACCCATTCTCATACTTTTTTTCAGCATGATCTTGGTAGGCATCATAAACTGCCAAAATACGTTCTTGAGGGGTTTTTGCTTGCTCCAGTCTGCGCGCATAGAGGTCAAGCCACTGTTGATGGCGAAGGGCGAGATAATCTAAAACTAAACACTGTTTCGAGACGAAGTGATTATAGAAGCTCTGCTTAGCGACTCCCGCACGCTTGATAATGCTATCAATACCTGTCGCATGGATACCGTGATTGTAAAACAGCGTATGGGCCGCTTCGCGTATTTTTTCTTTAGCCGACATAGTTATAGACCCCTTAAATAGACAGACCAGTCTATCTATTTTCCGAGTTATTTCAAGTAAGACCCCTACTTTCCTCCCGCGAGGTCGATAAAGCTACCCGTAACATAAGAAGCTTCTTTCGATAGCAACCAGGCAATCGCATAAGCCACTTCGATCGGCTGACCCCCTCTTCCCATCGGTAATTGTGACTTTAGCCGTTCAACGCGATCGGCTTCGCCCCCCTCAGCATGCATATCGGTATAGATAAACCCAGGACGTACCGCATTCACCCGGATACCCACAGCAGCGACTTCTACACTTAGACCACGCGTAAAGGTGTCGATAGCTCCTTTGGAGGCTGCATAATCCGTATACTCAAAAGCCGAACCCAATCTTGCCGCCGCCGATGAAACATTCACGATAGCGCCTCCGCGCCCTTGATTCTGGGTCGACATCCGCTTGACAGCTTCGCGGGCACAAAGAATTGAGCCACTGATATTCGCGGCAAAGAGCTGCTCCAAGCGAGGGGCAGAAAGCTGTTCAATTGTTGACTGCGTGAAAAGACGGGCGGCATTGTTGACCAACCCGGTTATCGGCCCTAGCCGTTGGTCGATCTCGGCGAACATTTCAATAATTTGCTGCTCATCGCTAATATCAGCGGCGATTGCGATCGCACAACCGCCCTGCTGACGGATAAGTTCAACAACCGCTTGGGCTTCTTGATCTCGCTGCCGGTAATTAATACAGACCTTATGCCCTCGTTCAGCGAGTAATAGCGCCGTTGCCTTACCTATCCCCCGCGAACCGCCAGTGACTAAGGTAATATTTTGCTGTGCCAATCCTGAACTCCTTGTTAACACATAATGAACGCTTCGTTACGGCCAGAGGTCATTAAACTAAGACGTAAGATTAGCCTTGGTCAGAGGCGATAATAAACCGGGGTTGGTAGGTCACAGGAGAATTAACTGAACGCGCAATAAAACAGACAGGATGTACATCATCATGTAATTTTCTTGCGAGATCGAGGTCGGTATTGGGTAAAACTGTAATCACCGGATGTAAGGTCATGGAGAGAAAGCGTCCCGCACCGTTAGGTAATACTTCTCCAACCGCAGTGGGATTATCCTGATAGGCGACAACGGTTACGCTCGCAGCTGAAGCGAGATGCAAATACCACAACATATGGCAAGCCGACACCGACGACATTAATAAATCCTCAGGATTCATCTTAGTCGGGTCCCCTCCTAGCAAGGGATCGTTAGAACAGGAAATAATGGCTTTACCGGGGAGGGTAATATCCCAGGTTCGAGCATAACCACGATAATGTGCGGTACCCTGCCCCAAGTTACCTGTCCACGTAATAGAAGAGTGGTAAGTGTGTTCCATAACCTATGCCTCAAAATGAAGTAAAGCGTTACTCAATCAAAATTCTTATGAATCGTAAAGCACTTATTGAGTCTAGTGACGGCTTGGCGTTAGAGGGGGATTGGTTGGAGTAAAGAGTGCAAGATGATGATTTGCACTCTCCCACCAAGAGTTTGGCGTTAATACGGTTTCACATACATCACGGTAATTAGGAGTGCAGCCATGATAATACAAGGTACGACGATAACTGCGAGTAGCGTGATCATCCAGAATTTACGCTTAGACTGAGACATTGTGGTGCCCGTTCGGAGTCGAGAATGATGTGACATAGAATACCGTAGAATAGCCACTCTATCTAGGTAATGAGGGCCAAAATTCTATTGACCTTCTGCACAACAACGTAAATCAGGGAATATCCTGCATAGACTGTCACTCAGGACTCAATAAAAAAAGGCCCTTCTAATGAAAGGCCAACTAGGAAATTACTTTTCTATTCAGGAAGACCTTTGTTTCCGTTCAAAGGTTTATGGCATAGCGGCACTTATCCTTTAGTGATAGAAAATCCCTGCTCTTCGACGCTATAAATTAAGCCTAGACCACATAAACGAGAATATAAAGGTATTTAAATTTTTTATCGAGCTGTGATGCTATCTGATGACCAGTGTGGTGCATTACCCGACATCAACTGCCGTCGTATCGATTTTATTCGCTCTGCTTAAGTTCCCGGTAACGAACTTCTTTCTGGAAAAAAACCACCCCACCCTGTTATGAGGCAGGATATTCATTATTTAAAGAATAACCACTAAAGGTGGAACATCTGATAACCAAAAGTTGACGCTTTACTATTTCAAGAGGCATGCTCAGATGACGAGTAAAAATAATATAGCGGTTTAAGGGGGGGTTAAAAACATAAATTATAGGGATTAACCTCCTATAATAACAAAGATCCCCGCCCTATTTTTCTGGCAAACGCTATCTTCCCTTATTTAACCTGTACGACATTTGTAAAAATTATTCTAATTGTTAACGACCGAATTCATTGTGTCCTCTACAGGAAAAATATTTACTCCATAAAAAAATCTCTTAACCTACTTAAAAATAGGGAGATTACTTGAAGTAAATTAAAGGTGAAGGATTCAAGCTATTAAAATGACGTATTCTCACAATAGGATTTTTCGATAATAGTAATTATATTGCTAACATAATGTTACATCGACTATTTCTTGTTTTACCTTTACTCACGTAAAAAGGAGGGTAAACACTAACAAGAGGTTTTAAATGGCTAATTTCACACGGCGCAATTTTATGTCTTTTGCTGCAGGGGGCACCATGATGCTTGCTGCAGGTGAAGTGCTCGCTCATGATAACGATACAAAAGCCTATCCTTTTAAGGCCGATTTTCCTGGTCCCCACGATCCCCTTCGTGAGCAAGAAAATAAGGATTTAGTTTATCCCCCTTCGACGGACAGCGGCACCTTACCCAACCTACGCTATTCATTTAGTGATGCCCATATTCGACGGAGCAGTGGTGGATGGACACGACAAGTCACCAATAGAGAATTGGGGGTGGCGCAAACCATTGCCGGTGTAGACATGCGCCTCAACGCAGGGGGCATTCGTGAACTTCACTGGCATAAAGAAGGTGAATGGGCCTTCATGACCTACGGTCATGCGAGAGTCACCGCATTCGATACCGACGGAGGCTGGTTTATCGATGATATTTCCGCAGGAGATCTCTGGTATTTCCCGCCTGGGATTCCACATTCCATTCAGGGAATAGGGAATGATGGCTGCGAATTCCTTTTAGCCTTTGATGATGGAAGCTTTGATGAGGACAGTACTTTCCTGCTTTCCGATTGGTTCCAACATATTCCGCCAGAAGTCTTAGCAAAAAACTTCAATGTGCCCGTATCAGTCTTCTCACATTTACCCTCTCCTGCAAGTGAATATATTTTTGCTGGGAAAGTGCCTGGTGATATTGCCTCAGTCACGCCCAAAAAAGGAAAAAAATCAAAACAGTCTTTTACTCACCGTATGATGCAACAAACACCCATTACCTCTGCAGGCGGTACAGTCCGTATTACCGATTCATCCAATTTCCCAGTTTCAAAAACCATCGCTGCCGCCTTAGTCGAAATAGCGCCTGGTGGGATAAGAGAACTGCATTGGCATCCTAATAATGATGAGTGGCAATATTATTTAGAGGGTCAAGGACGGATGGGGGTATTTGCCTCATCGGGTCAAGCACGTACATTTGATTATCGTGCGGGCGATGTCGGTTATGTTCCTTTTGCTATGGGGCACTATGTTGAAAATACCGGCGATACGCCGCTGCGTTTTTTAGAGTTATTTAAAAGCGATTATTATGCCGATATCTCACTTAACCAGTGGTTAGCCAGTACGCCTGTTGAATTGGTTAAGGAACACTTGCATCTCGACGATCAGTTTATTGCGGCATTGTCGGCACAGAAAAATGCGGTAGTGAAAAACAACCCTTAACATTCTGCTATTTTTTGGCGGAGTTTATCACTCCGCCCTCTTCGCTTAAGCGTTTTACCCTTACTTTCCAACGTCTGAATACCCTGCACGTCATAGCATTCTAGCTGGTTACTGAAGCAGTAACTCAGAATAGAAGAAAAAAATTAGAATTTTCCTAACTTTGAACTACATTGATTAATGGGTCATTCTTTTAAAATGGAGTTAAAGATGGAATTACAAAACGAAATTAAAATAACCAACCGGATTTCTTGGGGTAGCATTATTGCAGGCGTTATCACGGTGTTAGCAGTCTCGCTACTATTAACTACTCTCGGCGCTAGTTTAGGCTTCTCTCTTCTCTCCCCCACACAGGACAATATTGTTAACGGTGCCGATAAAGCCGTAATGATTTGGACGGTGATTGCGTTAATTATCAGTTTGGCTTCAGGTGGATTTGTTGCGGGCCGCTTAGCGGGCGCGGATGGCTTAATCCATGGTTTCCTAATTTGGGGAACCACGTTACTGGTTGCAACCGTACTAGGTTTCTCTGCAGTCGGTGGTTTAATTAAACTCACAGGAAGCGCGGTAAGCTCAGTGGCTTCCGGTGCAGGTACCGTAGTCAGTGGTGCCGGCAAGGCCGTGGCAAACACTGCCGATTTTAGCAAAGAGATGTTCGATAAATTAGGGGTTAACACCAACATTGATATGTCTGATACCAATCAAGACGTGATCAATGCGCTGAAAAAATCGAATATTCCTGAATTACAACCTCAGTATTTACACGACCAGTTACAGCAAGCGGGGAATGATGTGATGGATGCAGGAAAATCCATTGCTACTCACCCTGAAAACAGCGATCAAATCATTAGTCAACTTACCGATAAATTGAAATCTCACACTGAGACAATCAGCAAGTCGGTTAATCGCGATGATGTTAAAAATGCGTTAGCGCAAAACACCTCGATGACGCAAGAACAGGCGGATCAAGCGGTCAATAACTTTATTCAAGCTCGTGATAAAGCGGTACAGCAAGCGAATGAAAGTATCGACCAACTACAAACCAAGGTGAACCAAGCTAAAGCGCAATATGCTCAATTTAAGCAAGAGGCCAAACAGAAAGCCGATGCAGCGGCAAAAGCGGCAGCAAAAATCTCTTTATGGTCTTTCGTAGCCCTACTGCTAGGCGCGATTGTTAGTTCAGTCGCCGGAATGTGGGGCGTGAATACCCTACCTAACGGTAAACGAATTAAAGCCTAAGCCAATAGCCCTAATCTTAAGATTAGGGCTTTTTTGTCTCAACAATCCCTTCACCTTTTATATTCCCTTGCTGAAAAGTTAAGCGTGAAAATATCTGCTACTCGTTCAATTGGATCTTTATTCTGTGAATCCAACTTTTCATTCGGTGCAGGTTCAAAACATATCTGATTCAGCAATACGGTTCTCCTGTGGCAAAGCTGACATTTAAATCACTCTACTGAACCACTTTATCAACCGATAGTCCATCATGTTGGAGTTATAAAGGGGCTTGGGGAAGGCCGCTCAATGCTATTCTGCCGCCCCGTCTTTGATACCAAGCGCGAATTCTATCAAGCCCTGTAATGGCTCAAGACTTGTTACTCTTTTAAAATGCTAGAGAAGCCCCCAGCTTTTAACGTAAGCATTGATTTCACGAGGTGAAACGAGTATCAGCTTAGGTATAGTTGCCTGCTCAAAAAACATTCTATGACGAACATGGTTTTTAGGTGAATGATATAGAATATGTTTAATCATTTCCCATGTCACCGCCTCCCTTTGGGTAGTGAGACCACCGATTCTCGGTTTTGACGAATAGCATCGAGTTATATAGCGCAGCAATGCTGTGGAGGCGGGTATATCAATGAGTAGCAGTCCCGTGGCTCGTTCTAATCGAGAGGGTATACATTTGGAGTAATTTCCTTCTATTACCCAGCGTTCTTTACGAATAGCCTCTTCATGTAACTGAAAGAAATCCTCCGGTTCACGCGGCACCCACTTTGTATCAGGGAGATGATGTAGTTGATCAAGATGGATGAGCGGTAACGAATTTTTAACGGCTATTGCTTTTGCCAGTGTGGATTTTCCGCTGTTTGATGGCCCTATGATACAAATACGTTGACCAAGATCATTTAATGATAAAGACATATTCACTCACCGCCCCTTCACAAACGTAGAATATTTAACTAAAAAATACTTTTCAAAATTGGTACGCGACCGCCTAGCATATTTTCCCCACTACATAACGACGGCCAATATCGCTACATTTTTGCCAATTCATGTTTTCTGCCGAGGAATGGACCGATTGTTTCCATAAAACGATGGCCCTTTCTCAGTCACTGCCATATTGAACGACACGGGTGGTTATGGGTTATCGTGCCGTGCAATGCTTGGATCATCCCAGTAGTGATAAAGGTTAAGGCTGTCAGTACATAACGATATGGCATGGTGAGAACTCCTTCCTCAACCCCTAGTTAGCTCACCGAAGAGACTCAAACAATCCTCGGCACAGAATCTTATCCGTCATTTATAGCGCAGCGAATTCACTAGCCTATCCCAGATGTCTATCATCTGCGCTTCGCTATAACGTGTTACTTTATACTCACTGGTGAGTCCAATACTAATTTTTGGCTTATCCGGTGTCGCATCACGCTCATTCGCGTTAAAATCAAAATCATAGAACGTGTTCTTTTCATCTTTTCCCGTCCCACTACAAAATATATAACTGATTAAACAATAATTTTTTTATTAACTTAAAGGAAAGATTATTTTACATTCCCACTTACTTCATGGATATTCTTAAATCAAATTTTGAGGCTTGCTAGAGCAAAATCACCTCAAAAAAGGGACATTCATACTAGATGACTTAAAAAGCGTAAACCTATATACATATTTGGATATGAAAGCGGATGAGCGAAAATGTAAAATTTATGTTGCTAGCACTTGAAACTTCACGTCTAGCCTTACCTCAATGCAGACCAAACCCACCTGTAGGTTGCGTGATAGTCCATAAGGGCAATATGGTTTCTAAAGGTTTTACACAATCCCCTGGCCACCATCATGCAGAAATAGATGCCATCTCAAAACTAACCGTTCCGATTAGTGAGTGCGAAATATATGTCACGCTTGAGCCCTGCTCTTTCCAAGGTAGAACCCCCTCCTGTGCTCAAACACTTGCTAAAATTAAACCGCAACATGTCTATATTGCTCTCCAGGACCCTCATCCTAGAAATAGGGGCGCAGGACTTAATATTTTAAAAAATGCAGGTGTTAGCTATACGTTAGGAATCGGAAGACAAGAAGTAGAAAATTTTCTCTCGCCTTATTTTGTAACATCTTGAATAGAAATTTAAAGGCTTAACATACTGATTTTATTTGAGACTTCCTATCCCAAAATTTAACCTGCTCTAACATATGCCTGTTTTGAATGGGTGTGAGTCTTTAGTTGAATAAATCAGACTCCGAACAACGCAGCTGAACGTAAAAACGATGTCCATGAAGTTCTGCGCAGCCCGCAGGGAAAACTTGAATAGACGCTCAATGTCCAGAATAGTCGTGATGGCGAAATCAGAATAGTGCTGAGGTCGTCTCCATGATAAAGATGCTGCGAACTCATACCAGGCTTTAATCGCGTTATCGTCAAGCCAGAAAGTGATAGCGCCGCGATGAACAAGAGCTTTGTTGTAGGTATGTCAGTGGGTAATTCTATATTTCTGTTTTGTCACGGGACGAGCATTGGTGCCGAATGATTCATGATCTGATCCTTTAACTCAGCAAAAGTTAGATTTATTCATCTAATCCTCACTGTATTGAAAAAGGCACGAGGAAAATCAGATCTAATCTGGCCAGAGAATGCAGCCCCGACGTTTCATGCACAACGATCACTATCGGAGCGACTCTATCGCGAGCAGGGTATCAATACTCAAAAATTATTGGGACATAAAACATCAAAAATGACTGACCGTTATAACGACGATCGCGGTGAAGACTGGGTCACACTTTCACTAAAATCGGGGGAGTTTTGGGGAAGAATTTTGTTATCTGAAAATGCAGAGGCTGCTTGAATCCGCCTAAGAGTTTGTTTATATTTTGAACTCAATTCATAAAATCAAGGAAGGATATATGGATACGGTTGAAGAGTTAAATGGAACTTATTTCTATGCAGGAAAATCAAATCTAACCGCAGAGAAACTTTTATTTATAATTTTCTGCGAGAATACTGCAAGTCAATTCGGGATTGGTGTAACTGATTTTAGTGCTGTCATCGCCATTGTCTCAGGGAGAAACAACTTAGGCACAAGAGGGAAATTCGCCAATGCCACCAAAGGTACATCTTATGCCTCTATTGGAGCAAGAGCCGTATTCAGGAAAACAAAATTCCCCCTTGGCATTTCATTACCAACCTGGCTTGGCGGTTACTCACCTTGGACGGCTCGCCGTGTTATGGTTCGTAACATTGCACCATTTGTTGGTCGCTCAATACCTTTGTTGGGTGTGATTATTCTTGCTTCTGATCTGACACAAATTACCTACCGCACCCTACGTGACTACAACACCATAGCACGAAGCAAGGATAAGTTATGGTAAACAATATTGAGCAGAGAGTTTATGAGCTTGTACGACCTTATGCTGGTACGTATCTGTTCAACATAAAGAAGGTGGCGTTAACACCTGAAACTGATCTTGATACTGATCTGAGTATTGATGAACTTGAAGTCGAAGATCTGATGAATGATTTCTTCGAAAAGTTCAAGGTTGAACGGGGTAATTACAAGCTTGAAACCTACTACCCTACCAAACCTTTCTCATGGAATCCTCTCAAAAAAGCACCACCCATACCTGTACCTGACTTCACCATTGGTATGCTGATCGAATCAGCTAAAGCTGGGCGTTGGCTATACGATTAACAATGCCGGGGGCTCCCCGGCACTTCATCCACACGCTCTCCACGTAGAAAACCCCAGCGGACTGCCGAATGCATATCGCCGATACTCGAGTGTAAAATTATAAGGCATATAACCCTGTCGACATCCGCCATCATCGACCCCTGTACTATAGACAACCAGTACCCCGGCCACAGCTTCTGGATAGTTAAGCAACATAGTCGCGTTGCTGGTCACGTTCTGGAAATATTGGCCAGATTCGGTTATGCCATTCAGATCGGTTCCTGCGGGTAGCGTCTTGTCAGCCATAGGTACCGCACCGGTTTCATTCACCGTTAGCGCATCCTTCGTCACAAGTTGCCCAACCCCAGATTCTTCTGAGATTCAGCCTGTGCCTCTTTTGGCAAGACGAGCTGGGATTGTCAAACCCAACACGATCAGCACCAGTTTTAAAAAAATTCGCGAGCGATTGGGATTATCCTAGGACAAAGATTCGCCCCCTACTTTTCACGAAATTAGATCGCTATCGGAGCGAATATATAGGGAGCAAAAATCAACACTAAGGATTTATTAGGGCATAAAAACCAGCGCCAAACTGACCGAGATCATGACGATCGCGGTGAGGATTGGACCACTGTAGCGGTATAAATTGGGAGGGGTTTTGATAACTTATTTTGATAATATTTTGATAACCCTTAGCAGGCGAACAAAAAACGGGCCCCTTTCGGCGCCCGCTTCTCTTACTCGCTACAACTCAATGCTTAAATGTTGCTGATGATCGCATCACTAAAATCTCAGCATTTCAGTAACTTAGCGCCTTCCATCAGACGTTCGAAATCGTAAGTCACGGTCTTATTGGCGATGGCACCTTCCATTCCCTTAACGATAAAGTCCGCGGCGTCGAAGCCGCCCATGTGACGGAGCAGTATCTTTAAAAACTAAAGTTAATTTTTTGAATTTCATAGAAATTAACAAGTAAAAACATTTATGAAACTCACGCTAATTTACACTCAATAACGGCAATAAATCCACATAGTAAGCTTTAGTTTTGGGAAAGCATTTTGTTATATGAAATTGCAACGACTATTTGAATCTGTCCAGGAATTTTTTTATATTTTAAACTGAATTCATAAAATCAAGGAAGGATATATGGATACGGTTGAAGAGCTAAATGGTACATACTTCTACAATGGATTAATTAATCTGACACCTGGCGAACTATTTTTTTTCATATTTCTTGAACAAGCACAGAAGCAGCTAGGTGCAAGTGATATTATGGCATTAGCTCTTATCATCCTAGGTCAACCCACCCAAACTACAAGAAGGAAGCCCGCAGGAGCAACACCGGGAACATCAATCCTTAGTGAAAATCTTAGGCGTTGGTTGAAGTTTCGGGTTAATCGTTGGCCCACTTTGACAAATGAAAGTATTAAGGACTTACGGTTTAGTTATGTGAATAACTTAGGCGCTTTTGCAGGGCGTTGGATACCAATTCTTGGCATTGCCTTTGTGATGAATGACGTCTTGCAAATAGGATTTCGCACCGTCAGTGCATACAATCGGATTGCAAGAAAGGATGACCGTATATGGTGAGAGATATCGAAACAGCCGTCCTTCGCTGGTATGAGACGACCTACAATACTAAGCCACTTTTTGCCAAAACATCCCCAATATTGACACCGGAAACTAGCATAAATACGGGCAAGTATCCGTGGGCAAGGGAGACAGGCCACGAAATTATGCAGAGCTATTTTCAGCAATTTACTGTTGATAGTACTGGATTCAACTTTATTACATACTGGCCTTACGAAAAAGGCATACTGCCTAACTGGCTCCGTCCAGAATCACAAAAGGTCCCTGAAATATCAGCCAAACCTTTAACACTCGGTATGCTGATAGAATCAGCTAAAGCTGGGCGTTGGCTATACGATTAACAATGCCGGGGCTACCCGGCACTTCATCAATACGCTTTCCGCGCAGAAAACCCCTGCGGATCGCCGATACTCGAGTGTCGAATTATAAGGCATATGACCCTGTCGACATCCGCCATCATCGACCCCCGTACTATGGACAACCAGCACACCGGCCACAGCCTCTGGATAGTTAAGCAACAAAGTCGCGTTGTTGGTCACGTTCTGGAAATATTGGCCAGATGTGGTTATACCATTCTGATCGGTTCCTGCTGGTAGCGTCTTGTCAGCCATAGGTACCGCACCGGTTTCATTCGCCGTTAGCGCATCCTTCGTCACAAGTTCGCCCAACCCCAGATTCTTCTAAGATTCAGCCTGTGCCTCTTTTAGCAAGACGAGCTGGGATTGTCAAACCCAACACGATCAGCACTAGTTTTAAAAAAATTCGCGAGCTATCTGGATTATCCTGGGACAAAGGTTCGCCCCCTACTTTTCACGAAATTAGATCGCTATTGGAGTGAATATATAGGGAGCAAAAATCAACACTAAGGATTTATTAGGGCATAAAAACCAGCGCCAAACTGACCGATATCATAACGATCGGGGTAAAGATTGGGTCACTATTTCACTAAAATCGGGGTAGTTTTGGGGAAGAGTTTTGGGGAAGAATTTTTAGCAGTAAAAACGGGCACTTTTCAGTACCCGCTCTTATCAATCACGCAGCGTGACTCATTACATATTGCTGATGATCGCATCACCAAACTCTGAACATTTCAGTAACTTAGCGCCTTCCATCAGACGTTCGAAATCGTAAGTCACGGTCTTATTGGCGATTGCGCCTTCAACACCTTTAACGATTAAGTCCGCGGCTTCGAACCAGCCGAGGTGACGGAGCATCATCTCGGCAGAGAGGATCACTGAACCTGGGTTCACTTTATCTTGGCCAGCATACTTCGGTGCAGTACCGTGAGTGGCTTCAAACAGTGCGCACTCATCGCCAATATTGGCACCCGGCGCAATACCGATACCGCCTACTTGCGCAGCCAGTGCATCGGAGATGTAGTCACCATTCAAGTTCATACAAGCAATTACGTCATACTCTGCAGGACGTAACAGGATTTGTTGCAGGAATGCGTCAGCGATCACATCTTTAATGATGATCTCTTTGCCGGTTTTCGGGTTTTTCGCCTTCATCCATGGGCCGCCATCTAATAATTCGGCACCAAACTCTTCCTTAACTAGCTGGTAACCCCAATCTTTGAAAGCACCCTCGGTGAATTTCATGATGTTACCTTTATGAACCAGAGTCAGTGAATCACGGTCATTATCGATAACATATTGGAAAGCAGCGCGAACCAGACGTTTCGTCCCTTCTTCAGAACACGGCTTCACACCAATACCACATTGCTCTGGGAAACGGATTTTTTTCACGCCCATTTCGTTGCGTAAAAAGTTAATCACTTTATCGGCTTCTGCGCTGCCGGCTTTCCATTCAATACCTGCGTAGATATCTTCTGAGTTCTCACGAAAGATGACCATATCGGTATCTTCAGGGCGTTTCACCGGGCTTGGTGTACCAGTATAATAGCGAACTGGACGCAAACAGACATAAAGGTCCAACTCTTGACGCAGGGCAACGTTTAACGAGCGAATGCCACCGCCGACGGGTGTGGTTAATGGGCCTTTAATCGCGACGCGGTATTCTTTGATCAGGTCGAGAGTTTCTTGCGGTAACCAAACGTCTTTGCCATACACTTCTGTCGATTTTTCTCCAGTGAAAATTTCCATCCAGGAAATCTTACGCTCACCGTTGTAGGCTTTATTAACCGCCGCATCGACCACTTTTAACATCACAGGAGAGACATCAACGCCAATCCCATCCCCTTCGATATAAGGGATCACCGGGTTGTTGGGAACAGTTAATTTGCCTTGATTTAGCGTGATTTTCTGGCCTGATGCAGGAACAACTACTTTGCTTTCCATCAACCTCTCCTTCGAGCGTTTTTGTTAATGACTTGTAATGTGTCGGGGTATGTTACGCGAAATCATCCCTAATTTCCTAGAAAAAAATCATACCGATGCGTCGCAAAATTCTTTTTGGTGAAAGATAACCTATTGGCATGCCTAAAGTAATTAGTATCGTTATTCGGTCTAGTGACTCTTTACAGCACCTTTTTAGCCTTACACAATTGCACAACAAAAGAGTAACGTTAAACCTCTCTCGCGATAAGACCCCTGAAAACTTACTGCAATCTCCGCTAGACATCAACTGAAAGCCTCACGTGACAAAGGTTAACTTCTCAAGCGTCTAAGGTATACTGGCCAAAATAATGCGCCGGATAACGTGAATATGAAGCCACTCACTCGCCCACCACGCCGTAGAAAACCGGCTGCCCCCCGACACCGTCAGGGTCCTACAACTACTATTCTGTTTAATAAACCTTTTGATGTGCTCCCGCAATTTTCCGACGAAGCGGGTCGTGCCACGCTGAAAGATTATATCGCGGTACCCGATGTCTATGCCGCGGGTCGCTTAGATCGCGACAGCGAAGGACTGCTTGTGCTGACCAATGATGGAAAATTACAGGCCGAATTGACGCAACCGGGTAAACGCACACAGAAAATTTATTATGTCCAAGTGGAAGGCAACCCCAGTGACGAGCAACTCGCCCCCCTCAGAACGGGTGTCACCTTAAAAGATGGGCCGACCCTCCCTGCTGGGGTTGAACGTTGCGAGCCGCCGCATTGGCTGTGGCCGCGTACGCCCCCTATTCGTGAGCGTAAAGCAATTCCCACACAATGGTTGAAGATAACTTTATTTGAAGGACGTAATCGACAAGTCCGCCGGATGACCGCTCATATCGGCTTTCCTACACTACGCTTAATTCGCTATGCCATTGGTCCTTATCGACTTGAGGGGCTGACAACAGGTGAATGGCGTAAAATCGATAATAACCAAGCTTAAGGAGTCGGCTATGTTTACCCCCCATATTACCGTTGCCTGCGTCGTACATGCTGAAGGAAAACTGTTAGTCGTTGAAGAACGTGTAGACGGAAAAGTGACTTGGAATCAACCTGCGGGTCATCTCGAAGCAGAGGAAAGCTTGATTGCTGCGATGGAACGTGAACTGGTGGAAGAGACCGGACTTGCCTTATCGCCCGAGCACTTACTCGGTGTGCATCAATGGACAGCCAATGACGGAACGCCTTTCATTCGTTTCCTATTTTGTTGCGAGATCGAGAAGTGCCTCGATACCGCTCCGCAAGATAACGACATTGATTGTTGCCACTGGTTATCTGCAGCACAGATTATGGAATCCTCACAGCTACGTTCGCCCTTAGTCGCGGAAAGCATCAAACTTTGGCAGTCTGGCAACCGTTTCCCTTTAACGGCATTACACTGGTTTGAGCAATAATTCTTAATCCAAACCCAATAAAGAAGAAATAATTTCTATAAAATTTCGATTCTATAAAAATACTTTCTCCCAGGATCGCTTTTTCTCCTATAACAAGAAAATTCTTTCTCCGATAATCTCGATATAGTTTATGCCTCTACTTGCCGAGGTTATCAAGATGAATTCTGCCATCAAAACATTACTCTTTGTCATCGTCTCACTGACGTGGGGCACCACTTGGCTAGCAATGAAAATCGCGGGAACATCGATTCCACCCCTCTTTGCCACGGGCTTACGCTTCCTTTGTGCCGCCCCCCTGTTATTGCTTGCCCTGAAATTAAGTCGTTCTCCCCTGCTTTTTCCTCAGGGGCAGCGTACCTTTCAAGCAATGATTAGCCTCTTTTACTTTGCCATCCCTTTCACCTTAATGATTTATGGCGAACGTTGGGTGAGCTCGGGATTGGCATCGGTTATTTTCGCTATGATGCCGGTAGCCGTACTCTGCGCCTCGATTGTTCTACTGCGTGAAAAAACCAATTCTGTGCAATTATTGGGATTGACGATTGCGCTGGTCGCGTTGATTTCCGTCTTACTGCGCGAGTCACAAGGTGCGGCGTCCGGTCAGTTGCTGGGCAGTATCATGTTAGTCGCCGCGGTCGTTATTCATGCAGTAATGTATGCCTTATGCAAAAAGCGTTGCTGTTCAGTCTCGGTGCTTACCTTTAATGCTTTACCCTGTTTAATAGCGGGCTTGCTATTAACTGTCGTCGGTTGGTTTACGGAGCATCCGGTGATCGCTGACTTTTCGTCGCACTCACTTTTCGCAGTGGTCTATTTAGGTGCCTTTGCCGGGGTGTTTGGCATTATGTGTTATTTTATGCTGCAGAAGCGTGCAACAGCGTTTCAGGCCTCCATCGTCTTCCTAATCTTTCCGATTATCGCGTTAAGTCTGGAGAATATCCTCTACGGTCGCTCACTCTCGTTCGGTTCACTTTGCTTGATCTGCCCTTTAGCACTGGGGATATTGCTAACCTTATTCGGCAACCAGCTAAATCAACGGTTAAAAAGTAAGAGTCAATCGGCGCCATTGTCCTCTCAACTGGACGTTATCAACCGCCAACATCGCACATAGCGTGTAATTGAGCGCTGTATTACAGGTGCGATCCGCCTCGGTGCATGGTACACTGAGGCGTTCGTATTGATTGCCAACTTCAGTGAGTATTTATGTTTGACCAGAGTGCAAAAAAAGTCATCGTCGGTATGTCCGGGGGTGTAGATTCTTCCGTTTCAGCTTGGTTACTGATGCAACAAGGTTACCACGTTGAAGGCTTGTTCATGAAGAACTGGGAGGAAGATGATGGCGAAGAGTATTGTACTGCTGCTGAGGATCTCGCCGACGCTCAAGCCGTCTGTGACAAGTTAGGGATCAAACTGCATAAAATTAACTTTGCTGCAGAGTATTGGGATAACGTTTTTGAACTTTTCTTAGAAGAGTACAAATCAGGGCGTACCCCTAACCCCGATATTCTCTGCAACAAAGAGATCAAATTTAAAGCCTTCTTAGAATTTGCTGCCGAAGATCTGGGTGCGGACTATATCGCCACCGGTCACTATGTGCGCCGCAAAGATGTCGACGGTAAAAGCCAATTGCTGCGTGGCCTAGACGCCAACAAAGACCAAAGCTATTTTCTCTATACCTTAAGTCATCAACAAGTGGCTCAAAGCCTCTTCCCTGTGGGCGAATTAGAGAAACCCGAAGTGCGCCGTATCGCTGAAGAGCTCGATTTGGTGACAGCCCGTAAAAAAGACTCTACCGGTATTTGCTTTATTGGTGAGCGCAAATTTAAAGATTTCCTTGCTCGCTACCTTCCAGCACAACCAGGCCCGATCTTCAGTGTGGATGGCCAGGAGTTAGGTACTCACCAAGGCTTGATGTATCACACCCTGGGTCAACGTAAAGGACTCGGTATCGGTGGGCTCAAAGAGAGCAATGATGACCCTTGGTATGTGGTTGATAAAGATGTTGCCAATAACCAGCTTATCGTAGCGCAAGGGGGTGAGCACCCCCGTCTGATGTCCGTGGGGTTAATTGCGCAACAACTGCACTGGGTCGACCGAGTGACGTTAACAGAGCCGCTGCGGTGCACGGTTAAAACACGTTATCGTCAAACCGATATTCCTTGTCTTATCACGCCACTCGATGCCGAGCGTATTGAAGTGCAATTCGATGAACCTGTCGCCGCCGTGACACCCGGTCAGTCTGCGGTCTTTTATCTCGGTGAGTGCTGCTTAGGCGGCGGTGTGATTGAACAGCGTATACCTCTCCTGGATTCGGAAAACGCGTAGTGGCAAAAAAAAATATCTATGAGATGACCCTCGCCTTTGCGGGTATCTGTCAAGCTGCGCATCTGGCGCAGCAATTAGCGCGCCATGGTCGTTGCCCTGAAGAAGCCTACCACTGCTCACTACGCAGTCTCACCCAGTCGTTAGAGACTACTGACGGTACACTCGCTTTTTTTGGTGGCAACGAAGCTCAATTACGGTTCGGGTTAGAAACAGTGATCGCCGTGCTCAACACCCCCTCACAGAAAGGGGCACTGGCTGAGATAACACGTTACAGCCTTGGGATGATAGGCTTAGAACGAAAAGTTGCGAAAAATCATCAGGCACTCAGTGACCTCGAACAACGTTTACGACAGCTTGATCGTCAGTTACAACATTTTGGGATTGATTCGTCGACCCTCGCCTCCGCCACAGCCAGTATTTATACTGACATCGTTAGCCCCCTCGGGCCCCGTATCCAAATAACGGGTGAGCAAGCCATTCTCCAGAACTCTTTAGTACAAAGCCGAGTGCGGGCAGTATTATTGACGGGTGTGAGATCAGCAATGTTATGGCAACAACTTGGTGGCGGACGACTACAGCTACTGTTTTCTCGCGGTAAGCTGGTCGATATGGCAAAATTAATTTTATCTGGCTTGCCACACGCTGACGCGTAGTGGCAGCAATTTTTATTTTTACTCAGGAGTTTACTGATGGAATTATCCTCACTCACCGCGGTCTCCCCTATCGACGGTCGCTACGGTGACAAAGTCAGCCCATTACGCGCTATCTTCAGCGAATTTGGATTATTAAAATTTCGCGTTGAAGTCGAAGTGCGTTGGCTACAAAAACTTTCATCAGTGACCCAAATCGCTGAAGTTCCTTCATTTAGCCCTGACGCAAACGCTTACCTTGATAAAATTGTCGCAGAATTCTCAGTTGAGGATGCGCAAACTATCAAAACTATTGAGCGGACTACTAATCACGATGTTAAAGCCGTCGAATACTTCCTAAAAGAGAAAGTCGCGGCGATCCCTGAATTACATGCCGTGACTGAATTCATTCACTTTGCCTGCACTTCAGAAGATATCAATAACCTGTCTCACGCATTAATGCTTGAGACCGCGCGCCAACACGTAATCTTACCTGAGTGGCGTAAAGTGCTTAGCGCGGTGGAAGCTCTGGCGGCAGAGTACCGCGACATTCCTTTACTCTCCCGTACCCATGGTCAACCGGCTACCCCATCGACCTTAGGGAAAGAGATGGCTAACGTCGCTTATCGTTTAGCCCGCCAAGTGACTCAGCTAGAACAGTGCGAGATCCTCGGTAAAATCAATGGTGCCGTCGGTAACTACAATGCGCACATCGCCGCCTATCCTGAAGTGGATTGGCATCAAGTCAGTGAAGAGTTTGTGACGGCATTAGGCATTCGTTGGAACCCCTATACCACGCAAATCGAGCCACACGATTATATTGCCGAGCTATTTGATTGTATCGCCCGCTTTAATACCATTATTATCGACTTTGACCGGGATATTTGGGGCTATATCGCGCTGAATCATTTCCGTCAGAAAACCATCGCGGGCGAAATCGGTTCGTCGACTATGCCACACAAAGTGAACCCAATCGATTTCGAAAACTCTGAAGGTAACTTAGGTCTGGCCAATGCCGTTCTGCAACACTTAGCCACTAAACTCCCTGTTTCACGTTGGCAGCGCGATCTGACTGACTCCACCGTATTGCGTAACTTAGGCGTAGGACTGGGATACGCGCTGATCGCTTATCAATCTACTCTGAAAGGGATCTCGAAATTAGAAGTCAATCAAGAGAAGCTGTTAGCAGAACTCGACCAGAACTGGGAAGTCTTGGCTGAACCTATTCAAACGGTGATGCGCCGCTACGGCATTGAGAAACCTTATGAAAAACTAAAAGAGCTGACGCGCGGTAAGCGTATCGATGCACAAGGTATGCAGCAATTTATCGATAACTTAGCCCTACCTGAAGCAGAAAAAGTTCGGCTAAAAGCGATGACCCCGGCTAACTATTTAGGCCGTGCGATCCAACTAACTGATGAATTAAAATAATCGGTCGGGGACTTAACCTGCCTCTATTCACTATGTTAAGTCCCCGTTTAGATCCTGAGTGGTACTCTAAGGCGTTATAGAATACAAAGAGGATGTGCAGATGCGCGTTTTAGTGGTCGAAGATAATCCGTTATTACGGCACCATTTATCAGTACAGCTTCGCGAAATGGGCCATCAAGTCGATGCGGCAGAAGATGCCAACGAAGCAGACTATTTCTTGAATGAATATGCCCCAGATGTTGCCCTCGTTGATCTCGGCCTCCCTGACGAAGACGGTATGGGCCTCATCCAGCGCTGGCGCGCGCAAGAAATCAAACAACCTATATTAGTGCTCACCGCACGTGAAGGCTGGCAATCGAAAGTGGCTGCGCTACAAGCCGGTGCCGATGATTACGTGACAAAACCTTTCCATATCGAAGAAGTTGCCGCACGACTGCAAGCCTTATTACGCCGCACTGCTGGCCACGCTTCACAAGTGATCCACTATGCGCCCTTCCTTATTGATCTCTCAAGGAAAGAGCTGACGATTGACCAACACGCCATCAAACTCACTACCTTCGAGTATACCATCGTCGAGACGCTGATCATTAACGCTGGCCGAGTGATCAGTAAAGAATCGTTGATGTTGCAGCTTTATCCCGATGCCGATCTGCGCGAAGGACACACGATTGATGTGCTGATGGGCCGCTTACGGAAAAAAATTCAACAACATTATCCTAATGAAGTGATCACCACCTTAAGAGGTCTGGGATACCGTTTCGATGCCCCATAGCACCATGGCTTCACCACGGCGCAAAAAGTTTACGATTTCGCCTCTCTCGTTACGAGGCCGCTTTTTACTCGCAGCCTCGGCGCTGATTCTGATCATCTCACTCTGTTACGGTGTGGTGGCAGTAGTGGGCTATGTAATCAGTTTCGATAAAAATACCTATCAAGTAATGCGTGGGGAAAGTAACCTTTTCTTCACCCTCGCCCAGTGGCGTGATAATAAAATCGTCATTGATCGCCCCGATAACTTAAAGCTTAACTTCCCGACGCTTGTCTATATCTATGATGAACATGGGCGTTTACTGTGGCAGTTACGTGATGTCCCTGAAATACGACGCAGCATCTCAAAAAGCTGGCTACAGACGAATAATTTCTACGAAATCGATGCCAGTAATAAGGTCAGTATTGCGGCAATCGGTAATAACCGTAAAGCACAGCAAAAAATTGCCGAACTGGGTAGTGATGACACCTTCACTCACTCGGTCGCCGTGAGCCGTTACGATGCCACCGCGACCCTACCGGCCCTGACCATTGTCGTCATTGACTCGATTCCTCAAGAACTGCAACACAGCGAATTGGTCTGGTCGTGGTTTAACTATGTTTTAGCCGCCAACTTTTTATTGGTGATCCCATTACTCTGGCTTGCCGCCCGTTGGAGCCTTAAACCCATTGGCCAACTGTCGGCAGAGTTAAAAGCTTTAGAATCAGGACAACGTGAATCGTTGGGTGACTCGCCTCCACAAGAGCTGAAAGGCTTGGTCAGCAACCTAAATCTATTGTTAAAAAGCGAACGTAAACGCAGTAGCCGTTATCACACCACGCTTTCTGACCTCACTCACAGCCTCAAGACACCCTTGGCGGTGCTGCAAAGTACTCTGCGTTCACTACGTGGGGCGAAGCCGATACAAATCGAAGAAGCTGAGCCTTTAATGCTCGAACAAATTAGTCGTATATCCCAACAGGTGGGTTACTACCTACACCGCGCCAGTTTACAAGCTGAAAATAATCTGCTGAATCGAGAGATACACGCTGTCGCCCCACTGATTGATGGACTTTGCTCCGCGCTAAATAAGGTTTATCAAAATAAAGGGGTCGATATTACCGTTGATCTTTCGCCGGAACTGACCTTCACCGGTAATCGTGACGACCTGATCGAGGTAATGGGTAATGTCCTCGATAATGCCTGTAAATACTGCTTAGAGTTTATCCATATCAGTGCGATTCAAAATGACACCACACTAACATTGTTTATCGATGATGACGGTCCCGGTATTCCTGCTACGCGGCGTGAGATGATTTTCCAGCGAGGGCATCGTGTCGATACGCTTCGCCCGGGTCAAGGCATTGGTCTCTCTTTAGCTCGTGAAATTGTCGATAACTACGCGGGTGAAATACGCGTATCACGCAGCCATTGGGGAGGCGCGCGCATGGAGATCGTTTTTGCCAATCAGATGATTTGATTTCCTGTCTCATTCTCCGTGCCACACTGATATACTCTCGCCAGTTTTCTCACTCTTTGAGGGTATTATGTCTTTCGAACTCGCCATTGACTGGCCTACGTTTCTTGCAACCTATTGGCAGAAAAAACCAGTCGTCATCCGCCAAGCGTTCCGCGATTTTCAGGATCCCATCAGTCCCGACGAATTAGCTGGGTTGGCGATGGAAAACGAAGTGGATAGCCGATTAGTCAGTCAAACTGCCGCTGGCTGGCAAGTTGCCCACGGACCCTTTACCGATTTCGACCATCTTACTGAAAGTCATTGGTCATTGCTGGTTCAAGCCGTCGATCACTGGCATCCCGCAGCGGCGGAATTGATGCAGCCGTTCCGCGCCCTTTCTGATTGGCGCATGGATGACTTGATGATCTCGTTTTCAGTCCCCGATGGTGGCGTGGGTCCACATTTAGACCAATATGATGTGTTTATCATCCAAGGCGCGGGCCGGCGTCGTTGGCGAGTCGGTAATAATGATGTGGTGGCTCAGCATTCGCCCCACCCCGATTTACTGCAAGTGGCACCTTTTGACGCTATTATCGATGAAGTGCTAGAACCGGGTGATCTGGTTTATATTCCACCGGGGTTCCCGCATGAAGGTTATTCGTTAGAAAATTCACTTAACTATTCGGTCGGCTTTCGCGCGCCCTCGGGTAAAGAGCTACTCAGTGGTTTTGCAGATTATGTGCTCGCGCAAGAACTAGGCAGTCGTCGCTATCAAGATCCCACGTTGCGCTTGCGGGACAATGCTGCATTGGTATTACCCGATGAAGCAGACAGCTTACGCGAAATGATGACTGGGCTGCTGAATTCAGAGGATTTCACCCCTTGGTTAGGCGAATTTCTTTCGCAGTCTCGCCACGAACTGGATATCGCGCCTCCACAGCCCGCTTATCAAGAAGATGAAGTACGCGATGCCCTAGAGGAAGGTACACCGTTACAGCGTATTGGTGGATTAAAGGTGTTGCAGTTAGCATCACACACCTTTATTAATGGCGAGCGTTTCAGTAGCCCCGATCCCCGCTTCTTAAGCGTGTTAGCGGGAACATCTGTCATTGAGGCAGCACAATTACACCCCCTCATTGAGGAGACTACTGTATTAACCCAGCTGACTGGATTGATTAATGCAGGCTATTGGCTTTTTGCCGAAGAAGAAGACGCGTAAACGTCACAGGGCAGTCGAGATTGACTGCCCTACTTTCCACTAGCGCTGGCTCAGAAACATTTCCACCCAGGCGGGGAGTGTTTGCGAGGCTGGACCATAATGGCCTTCGATAAACTCTTCTTTTGACGCGGTGGGTTCAAGATTAAACTCAATGGTTTCCGCGCATTGAAGTTTCGCTTCATGGACAAACCCGGCAGCAGGATAGACTTGGCCGGAAGTCCCGACTGCGATAAAAATATCGCACTCGGCAATCGCTTGATAAATTCCTTCCATCTGCAGCGGCATTTCACCAAACCATACTACATGGGGTCGCAACGGCGCAGGGAATTGACAACAGGTACAGCGATCGGTCGGTTGCAGATCATCAAGCCAAGTGATCACTTGTTGGCTTTGCGTGCAGCGTGCTTTGAGGAGCTCACCATGCATATGGATAACGTTTACACTGCTTGCTCGCTCATGCAGGTTATCAATATTCTGTGTGACAACCAGTAGATTATCACCCAATACAGTGCCCAATTTTGCTAACGCACGGTGTGCATTGTTAGGCAGTATATGTGCAGACTGCAGCTGGCGACGCCGTTCATTATAAAAGTCATGCACGCGTTGCGGATCACGGTGATACCCTTCTGGCGTCGCAATGTCTTCAATAGAGTGATTTTCCCATAAGCCATCCGCGGCACGGAACGTGGCGATACCCGATTCAGCTGAAATACCGGCCCCAGTTAATACCACGACTCTTGGCAACGGTTTTGTGACGAGTTTTGCTATGCGTGCATCTTCAAAATAAGATTGTCGAAAACGTTGGCGCATTTTTCGCTTGTTCTTTTTAAAACGGGCGACGCGAATGCGACGACGATTACTAGTACGCATGAGAACTCCTGCAGAACACGTTAAACATTGTGCTCGCCTTACCGCGAGCACATCATAAATTATTGCCCGCTCAATACTCGTGCAGGATCAATACGGCTTGCTCGACGAGCCGGATACCAACTGGCCAGCAAACTCAAGACTAGTGCACAGAATAGAACGATAATCACGTCACTCCAGTGCAACACTGAGGGAAGAAAGTCGATAAAGTAGATATCACCAGAAAGTAAATGATGCCCGGTCAACGATTCAATTCCCTTAATTACGCGCGTCAGATTCAACGCACCGAGAACGCCAAGCACCACACCAATCAGGCTCCCGGTAATTCCCGCCAATAATCCGTACCAAATAAATATGGCACGAATAAGGCGATCTTTCGCGCCTAAAGTACGAAGTACCGCAATATCACTGCTTTTATCCTTTACCGCCATCACTAAAGTCGACACAATATTAAAGCAGGCAACGCCAATCACTAAGATCATCGCTAAGTACATAATTGCCCGTATCATTTGGATATCACGATACATATATCCAAAATCTGTGGTCCAGTTGCGAATATAGACATAACCATGGGTGGCTTCACCGGCAGCCCGGACAATAGCAGGTGCCTGAAACGGATCACGCATTTTTAAGGCAATACCCGTGACCGAGTTGTTCATATCTAAATAATGCTGAGCATCCGCTAGCGGTACTAAGGCGAGACTATGATCGAGCATACCGCTCAACTGCAAGATACCGCTAACTTGTAGACGAAGACGTTTAGGCTGCAATAGTTTGTTTTGCTGATCGTTATTGGGGATGAGTACCGTCAGCCAATCACCGGTTTTTAAGCCCAGACTCTTCGCGATACCGCCGCCAATAATAATCTGTTGCTTCCCTGCCTGAAACTCGGACCATGCATTATTTTGTACAAATTGTGGCAAGCTACTCAACCGAGTCTCTTGCTGGGGATCGACCCCTTTAACTTGGATGGCTTGTAATTTTTGTGCGCTTTCGATTAACCCCGTAAAAGTAATGAAAGGGGCCGCAGCCGCCACGCCCTTCACCTGCTCAATCGGCCCCAGCAATGACTGCCACTGTTGAAAAGGTTGATGAACGGGAATAATCTCGCCATGCGGCACCACATCCAGAATCCGCTTATTTAGCTCGCGTTCAAAGCCATTCATCGCACTTAAGCCGATAATCAGCACTGCGACACCTAAGGCAATACCGGCCGTTGAGAGCACGGAGATCAAGGAGACCATACCTCCCCGACGACGTCCTCGACTGAAGCGTAATGCCAATAAGAAAGAGAGAGAGCCTCGCATTAACTCACCCCTTGTATGACCGGCTGAGCATATAACACCCCATCGCGCATTTCCATCTGACGGTCTAAACGCTTCGCTAATGCTAAGTCATGGGTTACCACCAAAAAGGCAGTACCCTGGCTCTGGTTTAATTCGCCCAGTAGCGCAAAAATCGCATCGGCATTGCGTGCATCGAGATTACCGGTCGGCTCATCTGCCATCACCAAACTCGGTTTGTTCACTAATGCCCGTGCAATCGCCACACGTTGGCGTTCACCGCCAGACAACTCGGAGGGACGATGCTTACCGCGTGGGCTCAGTCCCACCGCTTTTAGCATCTCGTCAGCGCGATGAGACGCTTCTTGGGCAGAACAACCACCGATCAACAGCGGCATCGCCACATTTTCTAATGCAGTGAAGTCCGGCAGTAAATGGTGGAATTGGTAGATAAACCCGAGCTGTTGGTTACGTAAATCGGCCTTAGCCGAGGCGCTCATCGTATTTAAGGATTTCCCCTGAAAGGAGACTTCACCCGAGGTCGGTTGGTCTAAGCCGCCGAGGAGGTGGAGTAGCGTACTTTTACCAGAACCCGAGCTGCCAATAATCGAGACAAGCTCCCGTTCAGCAATGCTAAAACTGACCTGCTTCAATACTTCAGTACTGACTGCGCCTTCACGATACGTTTTGCATAACTCTGTACACTGCAATAAAGGGGATTTATTCATAACGTAAGGCCTCAGCGGGTTGTACAGTGGCAGCACGCCACGATGGATAGAGAGTTGCCAATAAGGCCAAGATCATCGCACTCAGGGTGATTAATACCACTTGACCAACGTGAATATCGACCGGAAGTGCAGCACCATCTAATAATAAGCCGATGACAGGTAATAAATGATTTAATTGGCTGGCCAACAGACAGCCGAATAGTGCGCCGCATAATGAACCGATAATGCCGGCGCTAGCGCCTTGCACCATAAAGACCGTCATTATTTGTCGGCGAGTCAGACCTTGAGTCTGCAGTATCGCCACTTCCCCCTGCTTCTCCATAATCAAGAGGCCAAGCGACGTGATGATATTGAACGCTGCGACGGCCACAATAAGGCTCAGTAACAGACCCATCATATTTTTTTCCATTCTTACTGCTTGGAAGAGATCGCCTTTACGCTCACGCCAATCTTTCCAGACTGATTTCTCAGGTAGCGCATGCTGATCTATCTCATCCACCGCCAAAGGATGATCAAGCCATAAACGCCATCCGGTTATCTGCCCCGCAGGGTACAGCATTACTCGGGAGGCATCTTGCTGATTGACGAGAATTTGATAACTGTCGACTTCACTGTTGGCGGCATAGATACCGGCCACTGTAAATAATCGTTGGCTCGGCATCCGTCCCATCGGCGTGAATTGACTCACCGACGGCACCATCAGGCGCAGTTTATCGCCTAACTGAACACCAAGCTGATTGGCCAGTTGCGCACCTAAGATCACTTGATAGCTGCCAGGTGCCGGAATATGTGTAGGACCTTGTTCAATATAGGGCAGCAGCGGGTCTTGCTCTCCCGGTGCGAGTCCTAGCATTACCCCAACCGAAACATTATGAGCACTTTGTAAAACAACTTCAGCAGTGGTTAACGGCGCCACACGCTTGACGCCAGCGAGCTTCAGGGAGGAGGCAGGGAATTGTTGCGGATCAAGATGCCCAGCAGGTTGCGACACCACCGCTTGTGGCATCAAGCCCAAAATATTGCCTTCTAGCTCACGTTCGAAGCCATTCATCACCGAGAGTACCGTGACCAATGCCAGCACCCCTAAGGTAATCCCAATCGCGGAGAGCCAAGAGATAAACCGCCCGAATCGATCAGTAGCACGGCCACGCATGTAACGTAGACCAATAAATAAAGCGACAGGTTGATACATGTAGTCCATCCCGGACGGTAAAAAAGGTTAACGGGAATGATAATGGAGGTGCCGCCTTTATGAAACCTTTACCGCAGTGATCATCAAGGTAAACACTCGGAAAAACGGTTAGTTGTATAAAAATAAGCCAAACGCATCGGTTTACCTGCGAAAGCGAATACCGCTTCGCAGTACAGAGTGCTACTTTAAAGATAGAGAAAAAGTGGATGAGTAATTTTCTGCAACTTACGACAGAAACGTTAATACATCATTAAAATGAGATAATGTAAGTTTATGACGGATATCCAGCAATATTCACTGCCCAGCAAGGCAGGCGATGTACGGCAGTTAGGCGAATTAGTCGGCTCAGCTTTTGCGATTGAAGCAGCGCGTATCGCAGAGCAACATGACGGCCTGGTCGTGTTAATTGCCAGTGATATGCAAAATGCACTGCAGTTAACCAGCGAAATCGGTCAATTTACGTCTCTAAGCGTGAATACATTGCCTGATTGGGAGACGCTTCCCTACGATAGCTTTTCCCCTCACCAAGATATTATTTCGAGTCGTTTGTCGATGCTCTATCAACTGCCACTGATGGAGAAAGGGCTGTTAATCCTGCCGGTTAACACCCTTATGCAGCGCGTCTGTCCGCACAGTTTTTTGCACAGCCATGCGTTAGTCATGCAGCGAGGGGATAAACTTTCCCGCGATACGCTGATCCGTCAACTTGACCAAGCGGGTTATCGCCATGTTGAACAGGTGATGGTGCACGGTGAATATGCGACCCGTGGCGCGTTGCTTGACCTGTTCCCGATGGGAAGCGAAGCGCCCTTTCGTCTTGATTTCCTTGATGATGAAATTGATAGCTTACGCTCTTTTGATGCCGATACGCAGCGTACTCTCAATGAAGTTGAGGCCATTAGCCTTCTGCCCGCTCATGAATTCCCCACTGATAAGCCGTCGATTGAACGCTTTCGTACACAATGGCGTGAGAAATTTGATGTGCTGCGTGAGTCCGAGCATCTTTATCAGCAAGTCTCACGCGGGACATTGCCTGCGGGGATAGAGTATTGGCAACCGCTGTTCTTTGATGAAGCGCTACCTCCCCTCTTTAGCTACTTCCCGGCACAGACTTTACTGGTGAATACTGGGGATTTGGCCGGCAGTAGTGAGCGTTTTTGGCAAGATACGGCTCATCGTTATGAAAATCGTCGCGTCGATCCGATGCGTCCCTTGGTCGAACCCAATGAACTTTGGTTAGCCCCTGATGCCCTGTATGCCGAGCTAAAACGCTGGCCGCGTATCCAATTGCTGTCGCAAGCGCTACCGAAGAAAGCCGCCAATACGAATCTTGGCTATCAGGTTCTGCCAGCATTGCATCAACCGGATAATCAGCACCCACTGGAGCCACTTCGTCAGCTGCTCGATGCACACAGTAATCATCGCGTGATCTTCTCTGTCGAGAGTCAAGGCCGCCGCGAACGGTTACAAGAGATGCTGGCACGCATTAAGCTTAGACCCACTACAATCCCGGCGTTTACGGATGCACAGACGGCGGGGACTTACCTAATGCTGGGAGCTGCCGAGAAAGGCTTTATCGCCGAGCCGCAGCAGCTCATTTTTATCTGTGAAAACGATCTACTGGGCGAGCGTGTGGTACGCCGTCGTCAAGATACTCGTCGTGCCATCAATCCCGATGTACTGATTCGCAACTTGGCAGAACTGCATCCAGGCCAGCCAGTCGTTCACCTCGACCACGGTGTCGGACGCTATGTCGGCATGACAACCTTGGAGACCGGCGGTGTCACGGCTGAATATCTGGTTCTACATTACGCCAATGATGCAAAGCTTTATATTCCTATCTCTTCACTGCATCTGATCAGCCGTTATGCCGGCGGAGCCGACGAGAATGCCCCACTGCATAAACTTGGCAGTGATGCTTGGAACCGTGCACGGCAGAAAGCAGCAGAGAAAGTGCGTGATGTCGCGGCAGAGCTGCTGGATATTTATGCGCAACGCGCGGCAAAAACCGGATTTGCCTTTAGCCAAAACCGTGAAAATTATCAACAGTTCTGCGCCTCGTTCCCCTATGATACCACCCCGGATCAGAAACAAGCCATCAGTGCGGTGATCAGCGATATGTGTCAACCGCTGGCCATGGACCGTTTAGTGTGCGGGGATGTCGGTTTTGGTAAGACCGAAGTGGCGATGCGTGCCGCGTTCCTCGCCGTCGAAAATAACAAGCAAGTTGCGGTGCTGGTGCCGACCACCTTACTGGCGCAACAGCATTACGATAATTTCCGTGACCGCTTCGCCGACTGGCCGGTACGCGTCGAGATGTTATCTCGTTTTCGGAGCGCTAAAGAGCAGAGCAAAGTGCTACAAGAGGCAGCCGAAGGGAAAGTTGATATTCTGATCGGTACACATAAACTACTGATGAGTGATTTACAATGGTCTGACCTCGGACTATTGATTGTCGATGAAGAACATCGCTTCGGTGTGCGCCATAAAGAACGTATCAAAGCGATGCGTGCAGATGTCGACATCCTCACCTTAACGGCTACCCCTATCCCGCGGACCTTAAATATGGCGATGAGCGGCATGCGCGATCTGTCGATTATTGCGACGCCTCCGGCCCGCCGACTGGCGGTAAAAACCTTTGTCCGTGAGTATGATGCCTTAGTGGTACGCGAAGCTATCCTGCGGGAAGTGCTGCGGGGTGGGCAAGTTTATTACCTCTTTAACGATGTCGAAAATATCAATAAAGCGGCTGAAAAATTGGCCGAGCTAGTGCCGGAAGCCCGCATTGGTATCGGTCATGGACAGATGCGTGAGCGTGAACTGGAAAAAGTGATGAATGATTTCCATCATCAGCGCTTTAATGTGTTGGTCTGTACCACCATTATTGAGACAGGTATCGACATCCCAACCGCTAATACCATTATTATTGAGCGTGCCGACCACTTTGGTTTGGCACAGCTTCACCAGCTACGTGGGCGTGTCGGTCGCTCGCACCACCAAGCCTATGCGTGGTTATTGACGCCCCATCCGAAGGCAATGACGACAGATGCACGCAAACGCTTGGACGCTATTGCCTCGTTAGAAGATTTGGGTGCTGGGTTCGCTTTGGCGACCCATGACTTAGAAATTCGCGGGGCCGGTGAGCTGTTGGGTGATGATCAGAGTGGGCAGATGGAAACGCTCGGTTTTACCCTCTATATGGAACTGCTGGAGAATGCGGTGGAGTCATTGAAAGCTGGGAAAGAGCCGTCCTTAGAAGATCTGTCACAACGCCATACTGATGTAGAATTACGCATGCCGGCGTTAATTCCTGATGACTTTATCTCTGATATCAATACCCGCCTCTCGCTCTATAAACGTATTGCCAGTGCCAGCGAATCCGCTGAACTGAACGATATTAAAGTCGAGATGATTGACCGCTTCGGTCTTCTACCGGATGCGACCCGTAATCTGTTAATGCAGACTGAGATCCGTCTTCACGCAGAATCTTTGGGGATTGCTAAAATCGAGGCGGGAGAAAAAGGCGGCTATATTGAATTCGCTGAGCAGAATAACGTTGATCCAGGCTGGCTTATTGGTCTGTTGCAACAAGATCCTAAACAGTGGAAGCTTGAGGGACCGGTTAAACTGCGGTTTATGCGTGACTTAAGTGAACGCCAACAACGGATTAATTGGTTGGTCGAATTGTTGGCACAGATGGACCAACATCGTGTGAGCGCCAAATAGACCGCTTAGCAGCCACCCTAGGGTGGCTGCTCAACATCAGCTTTTCTGAACGGTCGGCTCGCTCAGTTTTAGATTTCCTTGTGCATCCAGCGGGATCACTGAGCCGGGCTTATGATCCATCATAATCGTTCCTTGTTTATCACCGACTTTATAGGTCACGTTATAGCCTTTAGTGCGCTGCGACTGCGTATACTGAGTCGTACAACGGCGATGAGAGGTTTGATAAGTATCGCTATTTTGTAAGCTTTGCTGTGCTTGGTTACCGGCATAGCCCCCCGCCAGTGCGCCAGCAACGGTAGCGATGTCTCGGCCATGACCGCCGCCAAACTGGTGACCTAATACTCCGCCCGCCACAGCTCCTAATACCGAGCCGGTAATACGGTTTTCATCTTGCACTGCCCGACGATGGACCACATTAACGTTTCGACATACCTCGTGTGGGGTGTTGATATTTTCAGTCAGCGGTTGTACCGCAACCACTTCAGCAAATTGCGGTGTTTGTTGCGCAAAATGACTGCCTGCCACCGCAGCAACACCTAAAGCGGCTAACGCTCCGATACCGACACCGGCAACTAATGATTTATTCATGACATCTCCTGCAATTTATTCTGATTGATGGATACAGGGTTAGAGCTTTACTCACTGCTCAACTCACCTGAGTGTGCCAAATCAATCTAGTATCAGCTATCGGAATTATGGACAAAATTAGGATAAGGCACTGTCTAAAATAGTTAGTCGCTATTTTATATGCCTAACAGCGGAGAGTTAGCGGAAAGAGTGATAAAAGAAAGGCCGCGAAAGCGGCCTTATCTGCTAGTGCAGTTTTAACTTTGGTCGGATCACTTTATTGATACTGCCTGAAAGCATCATTAATCCCGTACGGAAGTAACCATGTAACGCCACTTGGTGCATACGATATAGCGACAGATAGACTAAACGGGCAATACGCCCTTCGACCATCATCGAACCGTGCATCAGGTTGCCCATCAGGCTACCGACCGTACTAAAACGCGACAGTGACACTAACGACCCATGATCTTTATATTTATAGGCCGTTTGCGGCTTACCTTGACGTGCCGCTAAGATATTTTTTAGCACTTGCGAGGCCATTTGGTGTGCAGATTGTGCACGCGGCGGCACGAAACCACCTTCCGGTAAAGCACAGCTAGCGCAGTCACCGATCGCATAAATATTCTCATCCCGACTCGTTTGCAACGTCGGTTGTACGACCAGCTGATTGATACGGTTAGTTTCTAAGCCCGCGATCTCTTTCATAAAATCAGGGGCTTTGATACCTGCGGCCCAAACCATCAAGTCTGCCGCAATAAAAGTTCCCTCTTTGGTATTTAACCCATCCTTTTGTGCGCTGGTGACCATGGTACCCGTTTTGACTTGTACCCCTAATTTGGTCAATTCTTGGTGCGCCGCTGCAGAGATACGTGTCGGGAGTGCCGGGAGGATACGTTCCCCCGCTTCCACTAGCGTCACGTTTAGGGCTTCACGACCTAAGGTTTTGTAACCATAGCTATTCAGTTGTTTTACGGCATTATACAGCTCAGCTGAAAGCTCAACCCCGGTGGCTCCCCCTCCGACAATCGCGATATTGACTGGTTTATCATTCTGTTGTGAGGAAGAGTGCTTAAGAAATTGGTTCAGCATTTCATTACGAAAACGGTGCGCTTGCTGAGGGTTATCGAGGTAGATACAGTGGTCTTTAACGCCCTCTGTACCAAAGTCATTAGAGGTACTCCCTAACGCCATTACCAAGGTATCGTAGCTGATACTGCGTGTATCCACTAACATATTGCCTTGCGCATCCTGTATGGGGGCCAATTCGAGTTGCTTTGTTTCACGGTCAATATTGACTAAGCTACCCAATTGAAACTGGAAATGGTGATGATGGGCGTGAGCAAGATAACTCAACGCATCAATCCCTTCATCCATCGATCCTGTTGCGACTTCGTGTAATAACGGTTTCCATAGGTGTGTCGGGTTACGATCAATCAGTGTAATTTCTGCTTGTCCCTTACGTCCCAGTTTATTTCCTAGTTGCGTAGCAAGTTCTAAACCCCCTGCACCGCCGCCTACAATTACAATTTTTTGTTTCATCGTAGTCACATGACCCCCAAAGATTAACCTTACCTAGTTAAATAAATGTTAAAAATAAACTTAATAAACATAGGGTTATAAAGTAAAATCGTTCACTGATTTCAGCATAACACGCCCAGATTATTCAGCGTAATAAATTTGACCTGAATCAAGTTGATTGGCACGGATGTATACATTACGTTGGTAGGTAGGGGAAAAAACGGCGGAAAAAATAAGAAAGAGGGAACACTCAGGCTCCCCCTCTTGCTGTTAACGGTCGTGCGGCTTCTGTTTTTCTTCCAACCAGCGTTGTTGAAAGGTCGCCAGTTGATGATGATTCGTCAGCCAACGACGATGATCTTGTCGCGTTTTCCAGTCAAAACGCCCGTGATGATAAAGACGCTCAAGCCCAGCGGCCTGACTGACCGGTAGCTCATCTAAAATACTGATCACACCGGGACGATGGTTACAGACTAGAATCGCATCGCACCCTGCATTGAGCGACTGTCTCGCGCGTTCTGGATAACTGCCCATTACGGCAGCGCCTTCCATGTGCAAATCATCGGAGAAAATTACGCCCTTAAAACCCAATTCTTCGCGTAGCACCTCTTTTAACCAATACGAGGAACCGCTAGCAGGACGATCATCAATAGTAGGATAGATCACATGCGCGGGCATCATCGCATCAAGCTGATGCTTTTCGATAAAGTAGCGAAAGATTGCCATATCTTTCTGACGGATTTCATTGGCTTCGCGAAGATCGATCGGCGTTTCTTTATGAGAGTCCGCCACTACCGCGCCATGCCCCGGAAAGTGTTTACCTGTGGTTTTCATTCCCGCACTGTGCATCCCTTCCATAAAAGCTGCCGCCACGGGCAATACCTGTTCTTTATGATCACTAAAAGCGCGATCACCAATTGCTAAACTAATATGGCCGAGGTCCAGTACTGGGGCAAAGCTTAAATCAATATCCATTGCCGTCATTTCACTTGCCATCTGCCAACCCGTTTCCCGTGCAACGTGAATTGCGTCATCCAGGTTAGCACTGAGGGCGAGAAAGGACTGCATGGCAGGCAACTGAGTAAATCCCTCGCGAAAACGTTGAACTCGTCCGCCCTCTTGGTCGACGGCGACCACTAAACGGGTGTGAGAGGCTTGACGGATCTGTTTCACTAGGTGTGCGAGTTGCTCAGTGTCGTGATAGTTCCGGGCAAAGAGGATCACTCCCCCCGTCAGTGGGTGTTTGAGTAATTCGCGTTCTTCCGCGTCGAGCTCATACTGCTCGACATCTAACATTAGCGGGCCTGGGGTAGCATTCATGTAATTTCCTATCGTACTCAATTCAATAAAGTAAAAGGTGTCGCCAGCTCTCTGCCGCCTGCTGTTTCATCGTGGAGAGTTGAGTTTGTTCTGCTCTAAGCTGGTACCAACTGGCTTGCAGCAGTGTTAACCAAGGCTGCCAGCGCTTGACCTGTAACGACAAAAGCTCAGAATCCAGCTTCAGTGCTTGCGCATAAGCGCTAATCCACCCCTCTGACTGAGAGGCGTCCTGTAAACATAACGCCGCCAACTCAAGCGCAATATCGCCATCCGCACTGTATTCCCAATCGATCAGCATCAACCCTTGCTCTGTCTGGATTATATTACCGGGATGTAGGTCCATATGGAGTGGCACAAGCCGCAGTGGACGAGGTTCACCTTGACGCTGTAAGCGTTTTAATTGCCTTAACCACCGTGGATGACGCTGCTGACACAGTTGCCAATAACGCTGCAATAACGCTAAAAAAGGGATGCGATAACCCAATAAAGGTTGCTGATGTAAACGCATCAGTAGCGCAAGCAGCTCACTATTCTGCGGAATAAATGCTTGGGTCGCTAGAGGTTTTCCCTCTACCCACTCCACGGTGAGTCTCCCAGAGTCATAGCCTATAGGTTGTCCCGCAAGTTCGGTATGCCGTAATTTATGAAGAATGCGAAATTCACGCTGACGGTTCACAAATGGGAGTGGTTGTGCGGGTGTCAAACGGTGAATTTCATCACGCCGTTGAAGGTTTCGCCAGCTATTGCCAGAAAGACCTGGCAATAGCATCCAATCAGCGTTAGTAACTGGCTTTACCACTGCCTGTCCAGATAATTTCACCCGTATTGACTAGCATTAGCTGCATCTGGACGCGAGCCGCTTTAATATCGCCGCGGGTCGTAGTGTAAAGCACATATTGTGCATTAAGGTTACGCGCTAGCCCAATCGCCTTACCTCGAGAGTTCAGGCTATCATTAGGTGAAATGCCCAAGGTTTTCTTCGCTTGAGCCAGCTGTTGTGCAGTGACTAAGTTGAAGGAAGATCCTGATAAGGCTTGATTTAACGCGCTGTTAGCGTTGTCACTCTGGATAGAACCATTGGTACTGTTTTTAATGTGGTCAACTAACAGTACGCTGCCGGACGCAATACCTTGCGTATGCACCATTTTACTGACCAGCGGTTGTACTGTCGCCGGCCAATCGATGGAGGTCAGCTTCGGCGTTTCTGGTACGGGCTGCGGCTGAGTTACCGGTGGAGGGTTCTGTACTGGCGGCGTTTTCTGTTCTGGCTGAGTCGTTAAGGGTGGCTGGCTTGAACCCTTTCCCTGCTCCACAGGCGCGGGTTTTTGCGATTGATTAATAACACAACCACTGAGTAAACAAGCAAACAAAAGTGAGCTGCTATATCTTAAGTATTTAGTCACGTTAATGTCCTCAGAGAGAAATAGCGATACGAACCTGACGAGCATTCACGCTGCCAGAAGAAGAAAGTAATTGGGTCGAACTGTGCGCAGGGACACGCATGAATTGCTTTTTAGCACCGGGTGGGATATCCAATCCTTGCTCATCGTACCAAAAATATTGGTAATGGATAGTGATTGGCACATCGCGGTCGTTATAAACGCGTGTCGTGGCAGCAGGGGCTTGCTCACTGTTAATGACCGGCGCATCGGCGGTGATCCCTGCGGACAAGACCTCCGATCCCATAACCAGCGGCTGTGAAATAGTAATAGCAGGAGGTTTGCTGCTGCATGCAACAGCGCCAACAACAGACAGTACTAGCACACATAAAAGGCGCATAGTTCGACTCCGATTCATTAGCGTGAAAGCATCGGTCCGAGAGGTTTTCCACCTACCAGATGCATATGGATATGATAGACCTCTTGGCCCCCATGTTGATTACAGTTAATAATCAAACGATAACCGTCTTGCGCAATGGCCTCTTGTTTAGCTAACTTTGCCGCCACAGTGATCATGCGCCCTAACGCTAACTCATGTTCGGCCTCGACATCGTTGACGGTAGGAATAAGAATATTGGGGATAATTAAGATATGGCTAGGGGCTTGCGGTGAGATATCACGGAACGCCGTCACTAATTCGTCTTGATACAGTTTTTGCGCAGGAATTTCATCACGAATAATCTTACTAAAAATTGTCTCTTCTGCCATGGTCAATCATTCCTTTAGGTCATCTCGCCGCGTTACGGCGAGTTATCTTACGATAGCGTTAAATGCTCACGAGCAATATTAAATAATTTAGCAAAGTTTTCCGTAGTTTGCTCAGCGACTTGCTCAACAGTAAGGCCTTTAACCACCGCTAAGTACTCTGCCACATCGCGAGTATAAGCTGGCTGATTCGGTTTACCGCGATTGGGAACAGGTGCTAAGTATGGGGAATCGGTCTCAACTAATATCCGGTCGATTGGGACATAACGTGCCGCTTCGCGGATCTGTTCAGCATTCTTAAAGGTTAAGATGCCTGAAAATGAGATGTACATCCCAAGGTCTAGCAGTCTCTTAGCCGTGTCTCGATCCTCAGTGAAACAGTGCAATACGCCACCGCAGCGCTCAACATGACCTTCCGCAAGCAATTTAACGGTATCTTCACGCGCATCACGTGTATGGACGATCACCGGCTTGTTAAGCTGACAAGCAACCTGTAAATGATCACGGAAAGCCTGTTGCTGAATCGCCCAAAGCTCTGGGGTCTTATGGTAAAAGTAATCCAGTCCCGTTTCGCCTAATGCCACCACTTTTGGGTCACTCGCCAGTGTGTGGAGCCGCTCGACGTCCCAATCATCATCGAGGTTAAGGGGATGAACACCACAAGAGAGCGCTATTTGCTTATACTCTGCCGTAAGCTGTTGTAACGCAGGGAATGCGCTTAGCGTAGTGGATACCGCCAACATAAACCGTACATCTCGAGCCTGGGCTTTATCGATGACCTCAGCGAGGTTCTGGTGTTCTTTTTCGTAATCTAAGCCATCAACATGGCAGTGCGAGTCCACTAAAAACATAATTCTCTCTTTGACTAAACGTTAGTTATCTAACAGGGCTTCCCAAGCTAATAACACATCACTGATCACCAACTCTGTGTTGACTTGTGGTGTTTGCGTGAGCAACGTATGGCACTCACGCCACTGGGCAATTATCCGCTGCAAACGCTGTTCGTCCATCAGTGTGCCCAAATAGTGACTGGTCGCATGACCGTCTACATGGGTTAACCAAGTGTGGCTGCCACGCTGTAATTTCAGGGCATCCAACAGGTAAGCCATCAGCCAATAGATTTTTTCGCTGCTGGGTTCATCAATCAGTAAGGGTAACAGTTGCATCGGCTGTCGCGGTAACGCGGAGCGCAATGCCTCTGCCAATTGCGTTCTACTTTGCCAGCGCGGTGCGTTGATCAGGGCAAGGGCTTGGGCGGGTGCTCCGCCGGATAAGCGCAAAGCCGTCAGTAACATTTGCTCGGGTAACTGGCTTTCACGACCAAGCCAAGCCAAGCCATGCTGCTCATTGGGAGGGAGGATATTGGAGACAACACAACGACTGCGTAAAGTCGCGGGTAATTGACTTAACTGTGGCGTCGTGAAGAGAAACCAACAGTTTGTTGGCGGCTCTTCAACCGTTTTAAGCAATGCATTGACCGCCGATTCGGAGAGTCGCTGTGCACCATCTACCCAGATAACCCGCGCCCCTCCTTGCTGAGGGGAATGCCATACTTTCTCGCAGGTGTCACGTATCACATCGATACCGATCAGCTGTTTGCCTTTTTCTACTGCTATGTGATACCAATCGGGATGGTTATTCGCCAACATAAGCTGACAACCGTGGCAGTGACCACAGGCTTTTTGACCTTGGGGTGTTTCGCAGAGTAACCAGCGCGCAATACCCCACACCAACGCTTCGGCCCCCATTCCCTCATGAGCATGCAGTATCTGCGCAGGATGGGCCTGTTGAGCCTGATGCTGCTCAATAAGTTGCTTATAATAAGGCGTTAACCATGGGAACCACTGCATTACTGCTGTTCCTCAAGCCATTTACGCAGTGTGGCTTGTACCGCTTGCTGCACCTGCTGTTGTGGTTGAGTCGCGTCGATAGTTAAGATAGTGGCATCTTTCGCTGCAAGTTCTCGATAACGCTGATGGGCACGATGAAAAAAGTCTAATGACTCTTGCTCAATGCGATCCAACTGCCCCCGTGCACGCGCACGTGATAAACCGATTTCAGGCGTAACATCTAGATATAACGTCATATCCGGTGCAAAATCACCCAACACCGACTTTTTGATCGTACTCATCATCTCACTGTCTAGACCTCTTCCGCCGCCTTGATACGCTTGCGAGGAGAGGTCATGGCGGTCACCGATCACCCACGCCCCTCTGGCGAGGGCAGGCTTAATAACGGTTTCGACTAATTGCACCCGCGCCGCATAAAGTAGCAGTAGCTCAGCATTGGCCGTAATGCTCTCGCCGTCGATACCCTCTTTGACAAGATGTCGTAAGGCCTCCGCCAGCGGAGTTCCGCCCGGTTCACGCGTAAATATAATGTCGGTAATACCGTGTGCCTGTAACTCGGTAACCAATTTATCGCGTACCGTTGTTTTACCTGCACCCTCTAAACCTTCAATCACAATAAATTTACTTTTCACGGGTTTTACGCTCATTTTCAACTTGACGCCACGCTTTAACGGCTTGGTTATGATTGGCTAAGGTCGAGGTAAAGGTGTGTCCACCCTGACCGTTGGCAACAAAATAGAGTAAATCACTTTTTTCTGGATGTGCGGCAGCCTCAAGTGAGGCGCGACTCGGTATGGCAATCGGTCCAGGCGGGAGCCCAGGGATGACATACGTATTGTACGCGGAGGGCTTTTCTAAATCGCTACGCGTTAATACACCCTTATACTCATTGCCCAAACCGTAAATCACCGTTGGATCGGTTTGCAGACGCATTCCTTTACGTAGTCGATTGATAAAAACCGAGGCCACCTTTCCGCGCTCCGCGGGTGCCGCTGTCTCTTTCTCAATAATTGAGGCCATGGTCACCAGTTGATTGAGGTCTTGGTAAGGGAGATCCACCTCGCGCTGTTCCCACACCGACTGTTGTAACTGCACCATACGCTGACGTGCTTGTTTTAATAAACTGATATCTGTGCGTTTAGCGGTGTAGTAGTAGGTGTCTGGGTAAAACCCCCCTTCTAACGCAGAGGGCTGCATCCCCAGTGCCTGCGCCACAGTCGTTAATTGGTCGTCCGCTAACTGGTGCGTGACCCACGGGGCATTTCGTAGCGTCTTCAGCCAGTCCTCGATACGTTGTCCTTCCACAAAGCGGACTGGAAATTGCGCCTCTTTGCCGCTGGCCAATAGGGTGAGCAACTGACGCACCGTCATACCTGGCGTTAAACGATAGGTACCGGCTTTAAACTTCGCCAGCTGCGGTTCCACTTTTAACAGCCAACCAAACCAAGGGCCACACGGTACAATGTGCTGTGATTCAAGTTGCTGCGCTAGTGCTACACGCCCAGCCCCGGCCGGTAAGGTATAGATCGTCTCTTGCTGGATCAATAGAGGGCGCGCAGCGAAGCGCTTGACTTGCCACAAACCTGCTGTAGCCAATATTACACACAAGATTACGAGACCAATCAGGCCCTTACTTTTTTTCTGCATAACTTAACTCGCAGTAAATCCTAATTTAATCAGTGTTGCCATCGCTTCACCGGGTTGATACTGCCACTGGTCAATACCGGTGACGGGAAGCACTGGCATCAATGCATTACAGATGATCACTTCATCAGCCTGTTCAAGCGCCGCAGGCGCTTGGATGACGTGGCTGCAATGGTACCCTTCTGCCTGCAAGGCTTCAATCACTAAGCCTTTCATAATGCCCTCTACGCCACAATGAGTGAGCGCCGGGGTAAAAAGCTGTAGCCCCTTACGCCAAATAATATTGGCAGCACAACACTCCACAATATGTCCTTGCGAGTCTAGGACCAGGGCTTCTTGAGCTTGTTGGCTATCGAGGTGGTTTTTAATCAGCACTTGTTCTAAGCGATTCAAATGCTTGATCCCTGCCAAATAGGGGTTCCTCCCTAAAGGAATTGGGCTAGTGATCAAGGTGACCCCTTGCTGTTGCCACGCTGCATAGTGAGTAGGATAGGAGGTTAATGAAAGAATACGTTGCGTGTCAGTACAGCCTGCTGAACTGTAACCTCGTCCCCCCACGCCGCGCGTTAATAGAATCTTTACCACGCCTAAGGCACTGTGCTGCGCTAGCGCGACAATCTCTTGCTCAAGCTGAGTCCACGCGTCAAAGTGAATACCAAGACGTTGGCTGTCCCGTGCTAAGCGGGCAAGATGTTGTGCTAAATGGCACACTTTTCCCGCGTTGACTTTTGCCGTGGTAAAACAACCATCACCGAATTGTAAGCCGCGATCCAGACTTGAGAGTTGAGATGTTTTGACGCCATTGATCAACTGCATACTATAAGTCCTATCGTTGGCAAAAAAAAAGCCCGTTAGACGGGCTTCTTAGTAAAGTCAGCGTTTAGATCTTACGGAAGATCAGTGAACCATTCGTACCACCGAACCCGAATGAGTTACACAAAGAGTACTCGAGATCTGAAACCTGACGTGCAATGTGCGGAACGAAATCTAAATCACAGCCTACATCTGGATTATCCAGATTCAAGGTAGGAGGGATTGCTTGATCACGCAAGGCCAGAATAGAGTAAATCGATTCTACTGCCCCTGCCGCACCCAGCAGATGTCCAGTCATCGATTTTGTCGAACTGACCATAACCTTACTTTGTTGACCGAAGACTGATTTGACTGCTTGGCACTCGGCTAAATCACCCGCAGGCGTTGAAGTACCGTGTGCGTTAATGTAGCCAATATCATCAGCATTCAGCTGTGCATCGTTCAATGCATTACGCATCGCTTGCGCTGCCCCTTCGCCATTCTCTGGAGGGGAAGTCATGTGATAAGCATCGCTGCTCATCCCAAAACCGACTAATTCAGCATAAATTTTTGCACCACGTGCTTTTGCATGCTCGTACTCTTCGAGTACTAACACACCAGCACCATCACCCAGTACGAAACCGTCACGGTCTTTATCCCAAGGACGACTGGCCGCTTGTGGATTGTCGTTATGTGTTGAGAGCGCGCGGGCAGCACCGAAACCACCGACGCCAAGAGGAGTACTCCCCTTTTCTGCCCCACCGGCTAACATAACGTCAGCATCGTTGTAAGCAATCATACGTGCCGCATGACCGATATTATGAACACCCGACGTACAAGCCGTCGCAATACAGATGCTTGGACCTTTTAGGCCATACATAATGGTCAGGTGACCAGCCACCATGTTAACAATGGTACTGGGGACAAAAAATGGACTGATTTTACGCGGTCCACCTTTAGTCAAGGCTGCATGGTTTTCTTCAATCAGGCCAAGTCCACCAATTCCCGAACCAATTGCGGCACCGATACGGTGGGCATTTTGTTCGGTAACGATAATTCCAGAGTCTTGAAATGCTTGGACACCCGCAACAACACCGTATTGGATAAACATATCCATTTTACGTTGTTCTTTGCGCGAGATTATCTCATCACAATTAAAATCTTTTACTGTTCCAGCAAAACGCGTTGCATAAGAACTGGTATCAAAATGGTCAATCAGGTTGATGCCGCTCTGACCGGCTAGGAGAGAATTCCAAGTAGACTCTACTGTATTGCCGACAGGAGACAACATGCCAAGACCAGTCACAACTACACGACGCTTAGACACGTTCGTCCTCCAGGGAGGGGAATAATTATTCTTCGTGGGACGGAATAAAACTCAGGCGGTCGAGTGACCGCCTGAAGGTGTTCATTAGCCCTGATGGCTATTGATGTAGTCGATCGCTGCCTGTACGGTAGTGATTTTCTCAGCTTCTTCGTCTGGAATCTCAGTATCAAACTCTTCTTCCAGAGCCATTACCAGCTCAACGGTGTCAAGAGAATCAGCACCCAGGTCTTCTACGAAAGAAGCAGAGTTGATCACTTCATCTTCTTTAACACCCAGCTGCTCAGCAATGATTTTCTTAACGCGTTGTTCGATATCGCTCATACTATTTAATTTCCTATCAAAACTCGCTAATGCGACGGTTTTCGTAGTTTATAAAATGTTTAAAAAGATGCAACTACTTCCCTGCTTTTCTGACGACAAATTAGTATTTTTTGTACAATAAATCGCAAAAATAATAATTTGAAGCAGATCAGACCATGTACATCCCACCATTGACGTGCAAAGTTTCACCAGTGATGTAACTTGCTTCGTCAGAGGCTAAGAAGGCCACAGCGTTGGCAATTTCCTGAGGCTCCCCTAAACGGGCAGCAGGAACTTCTGCCAAAATACCAGATCGTTGCTCTTCATTCAGTGCTCGCGTCATGTCGGTTTCGATGAAACCAGGAGCCACAACGTTCACAGTAATACCACGTGACGCAACTTCTCGCGCCAGTGATTTGCTAAAGCCAATTAAACCCGCCTTTGCAGCAGCGTAGTTTACTTGGCCCGCATTACCCATTGTTCCGACGACCGAACCAATGGTAATGATTCTTCCCATGCGCTTTTTCATCATGGCACGCAATACTGCTTTTGATAGTCTAAAAACAGAAGTAAGGTTCGTGTCAAGGATATCCTGCCACTCATCATCCTTCATGCGCATTAATAGGTTATCACGAGTTACGCCTGCATTATTAACTAAAATATCAATTTCGCCAAATTCAGAACGTATTTGTTGCAATACTGCATCGATAGACGCCGCATCAGTCACATTGAGGACCAGTCCTTTGCCCTTATCCCCAAGGTAAGCACTGATTGCCTCAGCACCGTTGTCGCTGGTCGCTGTACCGATAACTGTCGCACCGCCGGCCACTAATTTTTCAGCAACTGCACGACCAATTCCACGACTTGCACCCGTAACGAGTGCGATTTTACCATTGAAGTTCATGTTTTTCCTCTTATTCTTTAATCAATGCTGCGGTCAATGCAGCTGGATCGTTAATCGCTGACGCCGTTAACGTATCAACAATTCTTTTTGTCAGTCCACTCAGTACCTTACCTGGTCCAACTTCGACTAGCTGTGTCACACCTTGTGCAGCAATATATTGCACGCTTTCGGTCCAGCGGACTGGGCTGTAAAGCTGGCGGACTAATGCCTCACGAATTGCTTGCGCATCCGTCTCGCATTTTACATCAACATTGTTGACCACAGAAATTTTAGGCTCACTGAAAGTCATTTCCCCTAAGGCTACCGCTAACTTATCTGCAGCGGGCTTCATTAACGCGCAATGCGAGGGTACGCTAACAGGAAGCGGCAAGGCTCTCTTCGCCCCGGCAGCTTTACAGGCTGCACCAGCACGCTCTACCGCCTCTTTGTTACCGGCGATCACCACTTGTCCTGGAGAGTTAAAGTTAACGGGTGAAACAACTTGACCCTGGGCACTCTCTTCACAAGCTTGGCGGATCGCGGCATCATCAAGACCAATGATCGCTTGCATCGCACCAGTGCCTTCAGGAACGGCTTCTTGCATCAGTTTCCCACGTAATTCGACTAGACGGATAGCATCGTCAAAAGCAATCACCCCAGCGCAAACTAATGCCGAGTATTCCCCTAAGCTATGCCCCGCGAGTAAAGCAGGCTGTGCGCCACCCTGTTGCTCCCAAAGACGAAATAACGCGACTGAGGCGGCGAGTAACGCTGGCTGAGTTTGCCAGGTTTTATTGAGTTCTTCCGCAGGGCCTTGCTGCACGAGTTGCCAAAGATCATAACCAAGTGCTTGCGAAGCTTCCGCATAAGTGGCTTCAATCACCGGATGTTCAGCGGCTAATTCTGCCAACATCCCTACAGTTTGCGAACCTTGACCGGGAAAAACAAAAGCAAAGTGTGTCATAAAGGATACCTGTCAATCAAAAACGAACCAGGGCAGAGCCCCAAGTAAAACCACCGCCAAAGGCTTCTAATAAAACCAGTTGCCCCCGTTGAATACGTCCATCTCGCACGGCTTCGTCGAGTGCCGTCGGGACGGATGCCGCTGACGTATTACCATGACGGTCAAGCGTCACCACGACTTTATCCATGCCCAGATGTAATTTTTTAGCCGTAGCACTAATAATGCGTAAATTGGCTTGGTGTGGGACTAACCAATCAAGCTCTGAACGCTCAATTCCATTCGCTTCCAATGTTTCTTCGACAATGTGGGCTAATTCAGTGACCGCAACCTTAAACACTTCATTCCCAGCCATGGTTAAATAAGCAGGCTGATCTTGATGCTCACGGTCTTGATAACCTAAGGTCAGTAATTGTCCAAAACTTCCATCGGCATGCAGATGGGTTGAGATAATTCCTGCACTCTCACTCTGTCCAAGCAACACTGCCCCCGCACCATCACCAAATAGGATCACGGTGCCACGATCGGTAGGATCGAGGGTACGCGTTAAGGCATCAGCCCCAATGACCAGCGCATGTTTCACTGCACCATTTTTAATATATTGATCGGCCACGCTCAGTGCGTAAGTAAATCCCGCACAGGCGGCGGCTAAGTCAAACGCAGGACAGTCGGTGATCGCCAGCATTTGTTGGATCATACAAGCCGAACTTGGGAAAGCATGACTTGATGAAGTGGTCGCGACGATGATTAATCCGATGTCATTTTTATCGACACCCGCCATCTCAATGGCTTTTTGTGCAGCATGGAAACCCATAGTCGCCACATTTTCATCGGGACCCGCAATACGACGTTCACGGATACCGGTACGAGTGACAATCCATTCGTCGGTCGTCTCAACCATCTTTTCTAAATCTGCATTAGTGCGGATTTGTTCAGGTAGATAACTACCCGTACCCATAATTTTGCTAAACATTTATGTTCTGTCACTCCTGGCTACTACAGTGGCTAATTGGCCGGCGACTCGCTGAGAGAGTTGCCGCTGCACCATCAATATTGACTGTTCAATTGCCGCTAAAAAAGCTTGCTGATTCGCTGCCCCATGGCTCTTAATGACCACGCCCGACAACCCTAATAAAAATGCACCATTATACTTATCTGGATCAATCTTACTGGTGTTTGGTGAAAGCAGTGTTCGGGTAAGCCGCCGCCAGATGGACTGGCTACGCCCTGCACGTTGAAGAAAATATCTTACAGCTCCTTCTAACGTCTTCAATGCCACATTGCCACTGAACCCATCACAGACCAAGACATCAGCTTGACCTGTCAGTAATTCACTTCCTTCTAAGAAGCCAGTATAGCGGATCACGCTCTGTTGCCGTAATAATTTCGCGGCTTGCCGGATAGATTCTTTCCCTTTGCTCTCTTCTTGACCAACATTGAGCAACGCCACCCGGGGTTCAGCGATGGCTAACATTTGTTGCGCCACTACCGTGCCCATCAAAGCAAACTGCAGCAACATTTCGCTATCAGCTTCGATATTCGCGCCAATATCCAAAATGACGGTCTGCCCTTCTGTCGCATTAGGAAGTAGCGTCATCAAAGCCGGACGGCGAATTTGTGGCAGCGGTTTAAGTAATAACAATGCTAAGCCCATCAGTGCACCGGTATCCCCAGCACTGAGACAAGCCTGCGCTTTGTGATCTTTCACTAACTCTAAGGCTAGGCGCATTGAACTGTTTTTACTTTGGCGAATAGCCAATGAGGGTTTTACATCACTGGTAATAACAGACTCAGCTTCGACGCAATGAAGGCGTTTTAGCACAGAGGAATCTGCTGTAACAAGTAATGGTTGGAGGGTGTCAGGAAGCCCGACAAGATAGATATCTAAGAAAGGATAAATGCCCAGTGCCTGCAGAACTGCAGGCACTGTCACGTGGGGACCGAAATCCCCGCCCATGGCGTCAACAGCCAGGGTCACACGTGTCAAAGTAATACCTAGCTTCGCGGCCAGAATTACTTAGCAATTACCTTGCGACCACGGTAGTAACCGTCAGCAGTCACATGGTGACGCAGATGAGTTTCGCCAGAAACTTTATCTACGGACAGAGCAGACGTAGTCAGTGCATCGTGTGAACGGCGCATGCCACGCTTGGAACGGGTTGGTTTATTCTGTTGTACGGCCATGGACCTTACTCCTATTACTTACGCTTTAAACTTGCTAATACGGCAAATGGATTTGGTTTTTCTACCTCAGCAGGTAAATCGCCAAATACCATATCCGCGTCGGACACTTCACAGTGTTCAGAATCATGTACCGGAACGACAGGTAATGCGAGGATAAGTTCATCTTCGATCACCGCAAGCAAATTGACTTCGCCAAATTCATCGACTTCAACAGGCTCATAATCTTCTGGTAACGCTTCCGCCTGCTCATCATTGCGAACAGGGCTGAAGAGGTATTTTACGTGGACAGGATGGGTGAACGTGTTATTACAACGCTGGCAGCATAACGTTACCGTTACCTCAGCACTGCCATCAAGGATGGCTAAGCGCTGGCTATCAATGCCGAAAGACATCGTACACGAAACATCGGTATCCACACTCACCACTGAATCGGCTAAACGTTGTAACGCATCCGCGACATAGACCCCCTGATAATCAAGGCGTTTTTGAGCAGTACGTTGCAGATCCAGAGTTAGAGGTAATTTTACTATTTGCATAGGGCGCGCATATTAACTTTGTAATGATGAAGAGTCAAAGAAAAAGGCCAGTGACCCGCATCTTTAACCGAGAAATTCGCAACCAGTGCGGCAGATAGTTTAAGATGAGTTGACCTAATTCGCTATAGATTATGAAAAAAATATGTCCTATAACCTTGTACTCGCCTCATCTTCCCCCTTTCGTCAGGCTGTTTTAGATAAATTGGGTCTGCCCTTTTTCTGTGCCGCCCCAGATATCGACGAAGCTGCAGCACCAAGTGAATCCATTGATGAGCAGGTACTGCGTCTGGCTCGTGAAAAAGCCTCAGCACTGATTGAGCGTTATCCAGACAGCGTCATTATCGGCTGTGATCAGTTAGGCAGTCTAGCTGAGCAAGTACTGGGCAAACCCCATACGCCAGAGCAGGCGTTTACACAGTTGCGTGCATCGTCGGGGCAATGCGTGACTTTCCATACGGGATTAGCAGTCTATGATGGCGTTAACGACTGCTGGCATCAAAGCCAAGAGACCTATCAGGTTTTTTTCAGAGAATTAACGGATAACGAGATTTGGGGCTACATCCGTAAAGAGCAGCCATTACAGTGTGCGGGAAGTTTTAAATCTGAAGGGTTGGGAATCACCTTGTTTGATAAAATGGCGGGTGATGACCCGAATACACTTGTCGGTTTACCGCTCATTGCACTCTCGCGGATCCTAAGAAAAATAGGCATTAATCCGTTAACCGATTAATGCCCTTTTTTTAAGCGTTCTTCTTTTGACGTAAGGTGTTTAAGCAGTATTTAAGCCCTGAATCCAGCGGGGCTTCTACTCTTAACGTTTCACCAGTGCCAGGGTGAGTAAAGGTCAGTGCCGCCGCATGAAGGAACAGACGCGAGAGTCCAGTTCCTGACAGTTGTTGGTCAAAACTGGCGACACCATAGCGATCATCAAAAGCAATGGGATGCCCAGCATGCAATGTATGCACACGAATTTGGTGAGTACGTCCCGTCACGGGACTCGCTTTCACCAAGGTAGCAAACCCGAAGCGCTCTTCAACCTTAAACCGTGTTTCAGAAGGCTTACCTTCGCTACTCACTTTCACTACCCGCTCACCACTTTGCAGAATATTCTTTAACAGAGGCGCTTTCACGGATTTGAGATGGGATGGCCATTCGCCGCGTACCAACGCCAGATAATCTTTCTGCATGGTTTTATCGCGAAGCTGCTCATGCAGTGAACGTAACGCTGAACGTTTTTTTGCGACTAATAAAATACCCGAGGTATCACGGTCTAATCGATGTACCAATTCCAGAAACCGCGCTTCTGGTCTCAACGCACGCAGCCCTTCGATCACGCCGAAACTGAGACCACTGCCACCGTGAACGGCGGTACCGGACGGCTTATTCAGCACCAGAATTGCCTCGTCCTCATAGAGGATAGCGTTATCTAACTCTGCAACGCGTTGCAGCTTCGGTGACACTTCTGGTGCGTCACTCTTGGAAGTGCGAATAGGCGGGATGCGTAGTTGATCGCCGTCAATAAGCTTATATTCTGGTTTCACTCTTTTTTTATTCACGCGAACCTCACCTTTACGCAAGATTCGATAAATCATGCTCTTTGGCACCCCTTTCAGAAAGGTCCGCAAAAAGTTATCAATTCGCTGTCCGTCGTGTTCCGACGTGATGGCAACCAGCTGTACGCCATTATGTTCTGTTTTCATGCTGATAAGTGTAAAGAGACTCAAGATTTATCGCTACTCTTTTATTAAGTCAACGCAAGGCAACACCACGCACCATGCTCTCTTTTTAACCAGCGATTTACTGGTTCTCCCTTCAAATTGCTTAAATAATAAATAAAGTGATCAACAACGCGAAAGTCACCTTGCTATATGAAGGGGAGCAATGGAATAATGCTTGGGCTGGACGACTGCAGAACTTTGCATCGTAAAGCAACTTAGTTGAATTTTTATCTGAAGAGACAACACGCTGCAATGGCATAAGACGTTTAGTCGATTCAGATAATTAGCGGGCTGCGGACTGCAGCCTGAACGAGATGGGATATTGCCCTCTCCCCTTCTTTTGGGAAGAGATGACCCCTATGGAATTGTGAAGCTAATTAGTAACATTTCCCCGACGTTATGCGCTTCTTAAGCGATCGACAGCCGTGAGGCTGACGTGATTGCCTACAGACACGAAGCCATCGGATAACTCGCTCATCGCAGTAATGCCCGCAGCTTTTCAAAAATGATAATGACGAGAACATGTAAATGAAAAGAATGCTCATTAACGCAACTCAGCAGGAGGAGTTGCGTGTCGCACTAGTAGATGGACAAAAACTCTATGACTTGGATATTGAAAGTCCGGGCCATGAACAAAAGAAAGCGAATATTTATAAAGGTAAAATCACCCGTATTGAACCCAGCTTAGAAGCCGCTTTTGTTGACTATGGTGCTGAACGCCATGGTTTTCTCCCGCTTAAAGAAATCTCTCGCGAATACTTTCCTGACAACTATTCCGGTCATGGCCGCCCAAACATCAAAGATGTTTTACGCGAAGGCCAAGAAGTTATTGTGCAGATCGATAAGGAAGAGCGCGGTAATAAAGGGGCAGCTCTGACCACCTTTATTAGTTTAGCTGGCAGTTATCTGGTGCTAATGCCCAATAACCCACGTGCTGGCGGTATCTCCCGTCGTATTGAAGGTGATGACCGCAGTGAATTAAAAGAAGCCCTCTCTTCCCTCGACATCCCTAATGGTATGGGCCTGATCGTTCGTACCGCGGGCGTAGGGAAATCTGCAGAATCGCTACAGTGGGACTTAAACTTTCGTCTGAAGCATTGGGAAGCAATTCAAAAAGCGGCCAATAGCCGTCCTGCGCCTTTTCTGATTCACCAAGAAAGTAACGTTATTGTGCGCGCTTTCCGTGACTATTTGCGTCAAGATATTGGTGAGATCCTCATCGATAACGCAAGTGTCCTTGAGTTAGCACGTCAACATATCGCTGCGTTAGGCCGCCCTGATTTCACCAGTAAAATCAAATTATACTCCGGTGAGATCCCACTGTTCAGTCACTACCAAATTGAATCTCAGATCGAATCCGCGTTTCAGCGTGAAGTTCGCCTCCCTTCTGGTGGCTCAATCGTTATTGATACCACTGAAGCCTTGACCGCTATCGATATTAACTCTGCTCGTTCAACGCGTGGCGGCGATATAGAAGAAACGGCCTTCAATACCAACCTTGAAGCAGCCGATGAAATTGCGCGTCAATTGCGTTTGCGTGACTTGGGTGGCCTGATCGTTATCGACTTTATCGATATGACGCCCGCTCGCCATCAACGTGCCGTCGAAAATAAATTACGTGATGCTGTACGCCAAGACCGTGCGCGTATCCAAATCAGCCACATTTCACGCTTTGGCCTGCTAGAGATGTCTCGTCAGCGTCTAAGTCCTTCCCTAGGCGAATCGAGCCACCATGTTTGTCCACGTTGTAGTGGCACCGGAACTATCCGTGATAACGAATCATTAGCCCTCTCTATCCTGCGCCTGATTGAAGAAGAAGCGCTGAAAGATAACACCAAAGAAGTGCATGCGATTGTGCCGGTACAAGTCGCCTCGTACCTATTAAACGAGAAGCGCTCGGCGGTTAATGCGATTGAGACCCGTCAAGGCGGTGTCAAAACCGTTATCGTCCCAGACGATAAAATGCAGACGCCACATTACTCAGTGCTGCGCGTTCGTAAAGGTGAAGAAACTAATACTCTCAGCTACCACTTGCCGAAACTGCACGAAACAGAGATGGCTCTGCCGTCAGAAGAGGAAACCGCTGAACGTCGTCGTCCAGAGCAACCTGCGCTTGCTGCGTTTGCAATGCCAGATGCGCCACCAGTCGTGGCAGAAACACCTGCTACGTCTGCAGCGGAAAAACCTGCTGGTTGTTTCTTTAGCCGTCTAGTTAAAGGCATCAAGGCGCTATTCTCAGGCTCTGACAGTGCAGAAAAACCAGACGCTGAAACAGTAGCAGCAACGCCTACCGCTCGTTCATCCTCTCAACAACAGGATAAACCACGCCAATCGGATCGTCGTAATAACCAACGTCGTAACAACAATCGTTATGATCGTAATGAAAAGAACGAGCGTTCCGAGCGTCTGAACCAAAAAGAGACGGCGTCATCTGGACAGCAAGACGACAATCGTCGTCAATCACCGCGTAGTCAACAGGCAGCCGCTGAGACCCATACCCGTCAAGAGCGTGCACCTCGCCAAGACAATGCGGTCAGCGATGAAGTCCGTCAGCAGCGCGAACAACAACGCCGTGAGCAACGTGCCGAGCGTCAACGTCGTCGCCAGGAAGAGCGTCGTCAGCAGCAGCAAGACGTGCGTAAGCAAGAAACCGCCGACGTGCAGCAGGACGAAATCGCCGCGAGCGAAGAACAACCTCGTGAAGTTAGCGTGACGCCACGTCGTCAACCTCGTACCCTGCAACAAAAAGTCCGCGTAACCGACAATGATGCGGCCACAGCTGTTGCTGCTCCACAGCTTGAACAAACTGTAGAAGCCGCTGCGCCAGCTGAACCTTCGACTGTGCGTCAGACCAGCGCGGAGAATCAGGAAAATGTTGCGCCGCGTCGCTCACGTCGTTCACCGCGTCACCTGCGCGTTAGCGGCCAACGTCGTCGTCGTTTTCGTGATGATCGTTACCCACAACAAACGCCAATGGCGGTAACCAGTGCAGCCGCTGCACCGGAAATGGCGTCAGGTAAAGTTTGGGTACGTTATGATCTTGCTGTCACGTCTGCGCAGCCGTTAGCAGAAACTCCGGTTGAATCCAACATCGAGCAAACCGCTGTGGCACCATTGACCGATTCCGCTATCGTCGCTACTCCGGTAACGCAGTCCGAACCGAGCGAAACGCAATCTTCTCAAGCCACTCAGTCTGCGCCTGTAAGGATTGACACTGAAACGGTTACCGAGCCAGCGTCTGTTAGCGAAGAGGCCCCAGCACCAGTGATTACGCCACACGCTGACGTGACTCAGTCCCCGGCGATGACGGCAGCACCGGTCACCCCGACCACGCCATCGGCTGTTACCGCTGGCCGTCTGGTCGCGACCTCACCGGTGACCAAAGCTGAGGCACCGGCTTGGGTTTCTGAGCCAATTAAACAGAGTGATTGGGTACGTCCAGTCTATCACTTCACCGGTAAAGGGGCAGCGGGCGGACATGCTGCTCGTCACCGTGCAACCGCTGAGGTGACCAAAGCGAGTTAAATGAGCTCAATGCAAAACACCCGCGATATCGCGGGTGTTTTTTATCTATCATTTATTCATTTGAAATAGTGAGAGTTTCGACATTCGTGAGAAGGCGGTATAGCTGGCTTGCAATGCAGTCTCTCTCATTTGATATTCAGAAATGGTTTGCGCCGCATCGGCATCCACTAACTGGCTTAATTGGCCCTGCGCAAGAATACTTTGGCTCGCACTGAGCGATTCTAAACCCTCTAATTCCTTTAACTGAGTACCATTTTCTGATTGTATCGTCAGGTTATTATTGAGACTATTATTCAACCCTCGGTTTGCCTTGTTCATCGCCTCCTGAAACCCTTTCATAGTCGCATCGTCGGCATCTTTAAGCGGTGTCTTTAAGGCAGAGATTGCTTTGTCTAAAATCGAAAATAGATCAGTATCACCCAAAGTACCGTCCGGTTCTAATTTTGGATTAGCAGCAACCGATAAAAATACCTGTTGTCCGGTATGCGTTATCGTCATGACACGTTGGGTATCGACCTGTTGCGTAATCGGCTGTTGCCCGCCTTGATACACGACCCCATTATCCCCCTCGATGAACGGGGGTTGAGCCGTGTTATAGCCCGCGAACAGATAGCGACCGCTACTGTCTTGACTATTCGCAAGGGTTAGAAGTTCATTACGAATCCCTTCCAATTTGACTGCGACAGATTGTCTGTCATCGTCATTTAAGCTACCGGTTCCGCCATAAATAATGTCGCTGATAGCGACTTCGATATTATCACTCACTGCTGAAAGCGTTTTAGCTTCGGTACTCATGGTCGTTTGAGCAAACTGCTGCGCCATACTGAAACGCTGGCCATTTCGCAAATTTTGCTGGATACCTAATGCTTGCGTGGCAGCGAGCGGATCGTCTGAGGGAGAGGTAACACGCTTACCCGATGATAAACGTTGTCCTGCGGCTAGCCAATCCTCTTGAGCCCTGCTAATCCCTTGCGTCTGCTGTTGAAAAATAAAGCTTGTACTCAGTCTCATCCCTTTTACTCCCGTTACATAAGCTAACCACGTACGCCCATCAACGCATCGAATAATGCACTGGCAGTATTCAATACTTTCGTATTCGCTACGTAGTACTGTTGATATTGGATTAAATTGTTATATTCTTCATCCAAATTAACCCCTGACACAGCCTGCTGCCGGGCAGTGAGCTGTGTGATAATCTTGGCCGATAGATCCACTGCATTGCCGTAAGACTGCGTTTGCGTCCCGACAAAACTGACGGCAGCACTCCACGTTTGGCGAAATGTTTGTTTACCACCCACTAATTTTTGCGACTGTAAATCCAACATTTTTTTAATATTACGATTATCGCTCTCGCCTGACAGATCCTCTGCTGCGGCTAACTTACTGGGATCGCTAAAGTTTAGCGAAAATTCATGTGTAATGTGGCTGACAGGCTGCAGTAAGAAGCTATCGCCCTCTGCCGCTGTTCCGCTGACCGATACATCAAGACCTTCGAAGCTCAATGTTGAACCATCATCTGATACCGTGGCGGCAATCGGTTTATTGTCACTTAACCGAGTCACCTGCCAACTGCCGCCTTTATACGCGATCTGATAATCAGAGGCTTGCACCTGTTGCGGGTCAGTATAGACCGCGCTAAGCGTCGCATCGCCACGGTTTAGTTGATTGCTTTTAGCCGAGGGTTGACCAACGCTGAAGAGCGGCTCCCCTTGCTGACCGTTCAAGTCATATCCTTGTTGTTGAACACTATTCATCGCCGTAGTAAAGGCCAAGGTAAGTTGCCCTAAACGATTTTGTAGTTGATTCAACTCATCGTGACGAAAGGCTAACAAGCCGCCTATTGTGCCGGTTCTCAAGAGTTTTTCCGGGAGTTCAACTTTACCGGCTATTTTGTCTTCATAACCGATGGTTAATTGATCAGTATTTTCATTAGAAGGCGTGGCTTCGAGGGGATAACTTTTTGAACCATTGACCAAGGTGAATCCATTAGCAATACTGACCACCATATTGCCATCCTGCATGGAGGCGGTAACACCCACTTGGTCATTCAATTCCCGTACAAGTTGATCGCGCTGATCGAGTAAATTATTCGGTGCATCCCCGTTTTGAGAAAGTTGCGCGATACGTTGGTTAAGTGTTGCGATTTGTTGAGTGTAACTGTTGATCGACGTGACACTGTTCTGTAACTGAGCGTTGATATCACTCTGTTGCTGATCCAGCATGGATTGTGTACTGGTGAACTGATTCGTTAACGCCGCAGCTTGAGTCATTACCGCTTGACGAGCAGCGGGATCGGCAGCATTGTTCACCACATTTTGTAGCGTATCAAAAAAGTGCTCAAGTCCATCATTTAGCGTTCCCCCCTCGAGGGTCATCTGTTTATCGATTGCTGAGAGCTGAGTGTAATGGCTGGACTGAGCGCTACTTTTAGCACTCGCATTACGAAGTTGACTATCAATTAACGCATCATATTGACGTTGAACACCGTTCACTATCACCCCATTCCCATACCAACCATTACCGTTATAGGTATTCTCTGCTTCAGAAATAACCGTAATCTGCCGGTTATACCCCGCGATGGTATAACCACTGATATTGTTCGCGGTACTATTCAAAAGCTGTTGGGCGGCGCTTAATCCACTCATCGCAGAATTAATGATACTCGACATATTTTTTCCTTACCCTATTAAACATACTGCTGCTTTGTCCTGACAACGCTCCAAACTGTTTATCGGCACAAGATAAGAGTAACTTTATAATGACAGTTAAAATAATGCGTCGAAACGTATTGCCGAGGTGTCGTGGTGCGAAGGGACGCTGTGACTCAATTGACGTATGATAGCCAAGAGTTTTTGCGCATAGTGGGGATCCGTTGCATAACCCGCTTGTTGCAAGGCATAGGCACCTTGTTCTGCACTGCGAGCAGTCGTAACCGCGTGATAACGAGGATTATTGACCAACAGTTGACCATAATCACGCAACGCTTCTTGCCAAGAACCATATACCCTAAAAGGTTCAGTCGTTTTTTCTGCGTTCCCTTGTCGATACTCAGTGGTGACACTCGTGGTAGTCAGGCCTTGCCAGCATCCTCCGGCCTTAATACCAAAAAGATTATGACTTGGCTGACCACGTTCAGTCACGATCTGTCGTTGCCCCCACCCTGATTCAAGGGCGGCCTGTGCGAGGATAAGCTTTTCTGGGATCCCCGTGGTTCGGCTAACGCTTTTCACATGCGGCAGCAAACGTTTAATAAATTGCTGCATCGGTAGTGCCAATTGCGCGACACTATCGACTTTTCGCTCCACCAACTGTGATACGCGTTGGAAAAACTGCCGCTCACCATCAAGAAGATAAGCTCGCTGCCCAACATCTTGCGAAGGTGGAGCGAGCGGCTTCATCTGCTTCTCGATAAGTTCCGCTAGCCCTAAATGAGTATTCGGTGCCATCTGGGTTATCTGCTGATCATATAAAGACGTAAACAGCCGTTGTTGGTCGCTACCCAGCAGGTCACTGCCGGGTAGACTTTGGCGCATACTCTTTAACATCATTTGCAGAAAAATCCCTTCGACTTGTCGCGCAACAGTGGCCGCATTCTGTTGAGGAGATTGCTTAGCAGCGCCACGCAGAGCATTCAGTTCGTTAACATCCCAACCTGTTGCCGATAGGGTATCCATTAGAGAATCTCCAACTCAGCATTGAGACAACCTGCGGTATCCATCGCCTGCAAAATGGACATCAGTTCGGTCGGTGTAGCACCTAACGTGTTAAGTGCCGCAACCACGTCATTAAGCGAAGCGCTGGTATTCACTTTCTGCAAGGCTCCCCCTTGTTCGCGCATAGCAATCTTGGTTTGTGGGGTAACCACCGTTTGCCCCCCCGCCAGCGGGGTATCAGGTTGATTCACCTCTGAGCGATTATCGACGGTAACCGATAAGTTGCCCTGCGCCACCGCGCAGCGTTCAATACTCACTTGCTGATTCATAATGACAGAACCGGTACGCGCATTAATAACAATCTTCGCCCGCGCGGTGGGTAGAGTGATGGGTAAGTCTAATACTTTGGCCAACAGCTGCACTTGTGAGACCTGCGTGGGAGACACTTTAACCGCAACACTGCCAGCATCAAGCGGCGCGGCAGCAGAATAGCCACTTTGTTTGTTAATTACGTCAGCCACCCGTTGTGCGAGTGAGAAGTCGTTGTGGGACAGTTGCAGAATCAGTTGGTTTTTATCGCCGAAATTATTTCTCAGTTCCCGCTCGACCGTGGCGCCGCCAGTGATACGCCCACCATTAAGTTGGTTGACCTGTACACTGCTGCCACCAGCTTGCGCCCCTGCACCACCAATTAAGACATTGCCTTGGGCAAGCGCATAAACCTGATTATCCACGCCTTTTAAGGGGGTCAAGAGTAGGGTGCCACCGCGTAAGCTTTTTGCATTACCCATGGAGGAGACCACCACATCGACCGTTTGACCTTGGCGCGCAAAGGCAGGTAGTTTTGCAGTCACCATCACGGCTGCCACATTCTTTAGCTGAATGTTCGTACCACTGGGCAATGTGATCCCCAATTGCGACAACATATTGCTCATCGATTGTGTGGTGAAGGGGGTTTGCGTAGTTTGATCCCCTGTACCGTCTAAACCGACAACGAGTCCATAACCAATCAAGGCATTGTCCCTCACCCCTTGAACCTGGGTAATATCCCTAATCCTTAACGTCTGCGCCATGGTGGTGAGGCTCATACATAGCAGTCCGAGGGTAATGATGATAATTCGCATCCTGAAACTCTCCCTTACATCGGTGCGATAGTTAAAAAGAAACGCTGTAGCCATCCCATTTGTTGCGCGTCGTTAATATAGCCGTTCCCCACATATTCAATTCTTGCATCCGCGACAGAGGTCGATAGCACCGCATTATCCGCATTAATAGTACGTGGGTTGACAACGCCGGAGAAACGGATGAATTCTGTGCCTTGATTAATTTCAATTTGCTTCTCCCCCACTACTTTCAAGTTTCCGTTCGCCAGCACTTCCGCAACCGACACCGTAATAGTACCCGTAAAGGTATTATTGGCTGAGGCGCCTCCTTTTCCAGTAAAGGCATTACTGCCTGCCCCATCGAAATTCACTTTATCGCCCCCTAATAAGCCATTGAGGGAGCTTGGCACGAGATTTAAACCCAATTGTCCACTGCCTTTTCGCGACGCATTGCTGCTGGAGCTTTTGCTGGCACTGACGTTCTCCCGCAAAATAATCGTTAGAGTATCGCCGATGGATCGTGGTCGCCGATCTTCAAATAGAGGCTGATAGCCAAAATTCATCGGGGCAACCGCTTGGAAAATTGACCCATTCATAACAGGTTGAGGCAGTGCTGTGGGTTTCGCTGAAGTATCCCCCTTCACTAATGACGTATGAGGAACAAGGGCGCATCCCGTAAGTGTGCTCAAGCATGACCACATCACCCCATAGTAAAACCTGCGCATTTTCACCATTACCTCCTGTCTTATTCTGGGCGTGGTCGCACGCCCAGACAGTATTAAAGTTGCGTTAGACGCTGTAGCATTTGGTCAGAAGTACTGATCGCCTTACTGTTGATTTCGTAAGCACGTTGGGTCTGGATCATGTTCACTAACTCTTCAGCTACATTAACGTTTGAAGTTTCAACGTAGCCTTGGTACAGCGAGCCAGCGCCATTTTGTCCGGGGGTACTCTCAGTTGCTGCACCAGAGGCCTGGGTCTCTTGATACACGTTCTCGCCCTTGCTTTCCAACCCAGCATCATTGATGAAGGTATTAAGCGTTAACTGCCCAACCTGTGCGGGCTGCGTCTGCCCCGCTTGTGTCACACTGACGATGCCATCTTTTGAAATAGTGATACTCACGGCATCAGCGGGGACGGTGATCCCAGGTTGCACTGGATAGCCCGCGTTATTCACTAATTGCCCATTCTGATCCACCTGAAAAGAGCCATCTCGGGTATAGGCAGAACTGCCATCCGGGAGCAAGACTTGAAAATACCCCTGCCCATTGATCGCAACATCTTTGGCATTATCCGTTTTGGACAGGTTCCCCTGTGAATGGAGTCGCTCAGTCGTAACGGGGCGCACACCGGTACCAATCTGTAAACCAGAGGGTAAAGTATTCTGCTCTGATGCCTGAGTCCCTGGCTGGCGTAACGTTTGATAAAGCAAATCTTCAAAGACCGCGCGTGAGCGCTTAAAGCCATTTGTCGAGACGTTGGCGAGGTTATTGGAAATCACATCCATATTCGTTTGTTGGGCATCAAGCCCGGTTTTCGCAATCCATAAAGAACGGATCATGGTATTTCCTTATCAACTGGTAATGGATAACAACTGATTAGCCTTCTGCTCATTTTGATCGGCATGACTAATTTCTTTCATTTGCATTTCGAAACGGCGTGCGTGGTTAATCATCTCTACCATCGATTGCACCGGGTTAACGTTGCTCTCTTCCAGTACGCCTGGCATCACTTTTCCGAGAGGGTCAACAGCAAGACGAGCTTCACCCAATTGCTGTATCGCCTTGGTGGTGGGGCGAAACAATCCATCATCACCCCGCACAACCATCGATGGCTCGCCGTGCGTAATTTTAAGCCGGCCGATCGCCACCGTCGCATTGGGCTGGTCCCCCGCATTTAACGCGGTAATGGTTCCATCCGTAGCCAGGGTTAACTGTGCGTGTTCGGGTATTGCAATGGCTCCTCCCTCACCCACCACTGGATGGCCATTCAGGGTCAGGATCCCGTCCGGCGAGATTTGCATATTCCCATTACGGGTATAGGCCTCGCTACCATCGGGCAGTCTGACCGCAAGCCAATTATTGGATTGCAAGGCGACGTCTAAGGTCCGTTCGGTATAATTAAAGCGACCGGGTGAAAAATCCGCTCCAGGCGTTGAGGCGGTCACAAAACTGCGTGTCGCCAGCGAGGCCCCTTCAACGGGTACAGCGCGAAAACTGGCCAGTTGTGCTTTGAACCCAGGGGTTGAGACATTCGCTAAATTACTTGAGGTAACGGCTTGTAACGCGAGTGTTTGGCTCGCTCCGCTCATCGCGGTATAGATCATCCTATCCATGAATGGCGCTATCCATTAACGTAAATTAACGAGGGTATTGAGAATTTGGTCTTGGGTTTTTATCGTCTGCGCATTAGATTGGTAATTACGCTGCGCGACGATCATATTCACCAACTCTTTGCTTAAGTCGACGTTCGACGCTTCGAGCGCCCCTGCGATCATTTTACCGAAATTGCCCGACCCGGGGGTACCGATGGCAGGCTGGCCGGACGCCGCACTTTCACTCCACAGGTTGTTACCCATAGGTTGTAAGCCTTCACTATTGGTGAAGCTCGATAACACTATTTGCCCCATCGGCTGCGTACGTTGGTTTGAATAACTGCCAATAATGGTGCCATCGTCATTAATCGTAAATCCGGTCAGATCCCCTGGTGCGTAACCATCTTGCTTTGGATTACCAAATCGACTTTCACCCGTATTTAGCTGGCTACTGCCTGTGAGATCGAGTGTCAGCGTTTGATTAGCCGCGGCGCCGTTTGCCCCCTGGATGGTGATAGGTTGCATTGCATCACTAGTCAATTGCCCATTTTCATCAAATTTCATGGTGAAATCTGCCGATGCCTCCCCGGTGCTGCTATCGATCGGATAGACTTGCCATTGATTATTCGCCGTTTTGACATAATAGAGATCGAGTTGGTGATCATTACCTTGACTGTCATAGACCGTCATGCTGCTTTTTGTGTTGTAACTTTTGACCTCTTTGGCATCAAAAGGCACAACGGTGGGTAAGGCATCTGAAGAGTTAAGATTGGCTTGCAGCGACCCTTCTGTGGTTGCACGGGCAGGTAACTGGGTGGTAGGAATGATAATAGGCGCCGGATTGGCACCAATTTGTACCGTTGCGGGCGATCCAGCCACCGGGTAACCTGTGACTTCTAAGCCTTCTGTATTCACTAAATATCCGTCTGCGTTCCGCTGCAGCTGACCATTGCGGGAGTAATAAATCGATCCATTGCTATCTTGTAAGCGTAAGAAACCATTGCCTGAGAGCGCTATATCCATATTGCGTCCCGTTGCGTTGATCGACCCATCGCCAAAATTTTGAATCACAGCGCTAACTTTAGTCCCCAGTCCGATTTGACTGCCGGCAAACATATCGGAAAATGCCGCTGTAGAGCCTTTAAAACCGCTGGTTGCCGAGTTTGCAATATTATTACCGATAATATCCAAGTTACTTGCTGCAGCATTCAATCCACTGACTGCTTGTGAAAAAGACATAATAATCTCCTACTGGTTAAAGGATTTGTTTGATTTGGTCGAGGGTAGCTGTGCCATAGGTCCCTAAATTGAGTACCACGCCGTTGGCGGTAGGGTTGATCCCATAAACTAAGGCGTAGGTTAATGGCGTCGTGTGTACCGCCCCGGTATCATTGGTGGCCTCTATGGTGACAGTGTATTTTCCTGCCGGGGCCGGAGTATTATCTTTCAGCGTTCCATCCCACTGGAAGGTATGGGTGCCTGCATTCATCGCACCTAAATCTAATTGATCCACGATGTTGCCACTGCTATCTTTAATCGTTGCCGTGACTGTTTTTGCCGCTGACTCCGCTTCAAAACCGAAAGGCGTAGTAGCCTTCTCTCCCACTAATACGCTATCCCCAGGGACCATCACACCGTGGCCAATTAACAAGGTATTTTGTACCGATTGGTTGGTGTTGATTTGCCCAGAAATGGATGCGAGCGTGGTGTTTAGGTTCTCAATACCGGCAAGGGTATTAATCTGTGTCAATTGGGTCGTCAATTGGCTGTTATCCATGGGATTGGTAGGATCTTGATTTTTTAATTGAGCAATTAATAAGGTGAGAAATTGGTTCTGTAGATCAGCACTTGAGTTTGCCGACGTTGTACTTGATATCGACGCACTTGCACCAAGGGTATCAGCGCGGGTAATTGCAGATAGCATTGCTCAACTCTCCTTTACTGGCCAAGTGTTAGGGTCTTAAGCATCAAGCTTTTCGCGGTATTGAGTACCTCTACATTCGCTTGATAACTGCGAGACGCTGAGATGCTATTTACCGTCTCGGCCACCACATTCACATTGGGCATTTTTATATAGCCCTTGTCATCGGCGAGTGGATTTTCCGGTTGATATACCGACTTCATGGGTGAGGGGTCATCAACAATGCCTGATACCCTTACGCCTCCTATACCCACGCCATTCATCGGTTCAGTTTTGAAGATCACCTGCTTGGCAACATAAGGTTGGCCATCGGGGCCGGTTATGCTATCCGCATTGGCTAAATTACTGGCGCTGACATTGAGGCGTTGTGACTGTGCCCGTAATGCCGAGCCGGATATATCGAAAATTGAGAGCATCCTAATGAGTTCCTTATCCTTGGATAGCACTACTCATCCACTTAAATTGATTGGAGAGGTAAGTTAAATCTGTCTGGTAATTCACACTATTTTCTGAAAAAGCGACCCTTTCTCTATCCATGTCAACGGTATTCCCATCCGCCGAAGGTTGGTCAGGGACGCGATACATCAAGGGTAGGGTATGGGTAGGAATTGCCTTACCGGCAATGTGTCCTGCTGCGGTGAGTCGTAAGCTCATCCCTTCAGCTATCAAAGGCTCACGATTCAACGCTTTCTTAAGCGACGCTGCAAAAGGGATATCTCGAGCTTGATAACCGGGTGTATCAGCATTGGCGATATTTGCGGCCAATACAGCTTGGCGTTGTGTGCGTAAGGCAAGCGCTTTGCTTGCGAAGTCGAGTGTTTGGTCTAAACGATCCATCATAACGTTATCCTTACTAACAGAATGTTTCGCAGAATACGTTAATCATTACTCTGTAAATCGTTAGAACAGTCGACAAAACAGACAGCAATTCCTCGCTTGACCCTCGATGACGAGGTTTACACTTTCTGTTTTCTTAGCGGGAGGAATAGAATGAAATTTCTCTGGATTGGACTAGGCTGGATGGTGGCAATGCAAGCCTCAGCTGATCCCCTATCGGCACAGGTGTTAGCTTTCTTTAAGCAGCGTGAACCGGATTATGCACAAACTCTGCAAGTCGAAATGTTATGGGAAACTCCCAAAACCCTGTCATGCTCTACACCGAGTTTCAGTTTACCCAGCAATAGCCGTCGCTGGGGAACCCTGACACTTAGCGCCCGTTGTCGCCAACAAGTCGCTATATTAAGAGTTTCGGTGAAAGTTAGCGGTAAGTATTACCGTAATAAACAACGGCTACAGCAAGGTTCCCTGTTGACTGTCGATAACATTGAAACCCGCTTCGGGCGACTTGATAAACTGCCTGTAAACAGTTGGCTAACGCCCTTGCCGCTCCCTTTACTCGCCTTGCAAACGCTGCCTGCCGGGACAATATTGACTAAAAACCAATTCCGTAAGCCATGGATCATCAAACAAGGTCAATCCGTTCCGATAACCTTAGTCGGCAATGGTTTTCACATCGCAGGACGGGGTACCGCATTAGATAATGCCGCCATAAATCAATCCCTCAGGATACGCCTTGATAATGGCCAACGTTTAACCGCTACCGTTAATGCGAACGGCGAGTTAATGGTGAAATAATTACCGAATAAAATTTATAAAGTTTTTCGCTTTCTGGCCGATAAAAAAACAGCCCTCATTTAACATTGCTATTTTTTGCAAGGACAGAGTATGAGTATAGAAAAAATGCCACCTATTACAGGGATGAATAATAATACGGTGCATGGCCAAGCGCGCTCCCAAGGCCTGGTTGCAGGACAAAAAAAGTCCACCACGGCTCCTCGCGTCGATAACCCGAGCGACAGCGTTGATATCAGTCATTCACTGTCGCGCGTTGCCCATCTAGACCACGATGATATCGATAGTGCAAAAGTCCAACGCCTACGGCAATCGATCGCTGAAGGGCGTTACCAAACTGATAGCGGGAAAATCGCTGATGCTCTCATTGCTCTTAGGAAGGGAGGCGTGTGATGCACGACCGTTATCAATCGTTAAACACCGTTCTAAACAGCCTTTACCAAGTCTTAGCCTCGTTACACCATGTTATGGATGAGGAGCAACGACAACTCATGATGGCGACCCCTGATGGACGTCGTTTAATGAGTTTAAGCGAAGATAAACAGTCGCTGCTTGTTACCTTGACCTTTGTTGAGCAACGGCGAGCAGAAGCGGAAACACAATTAGCGTTACGTCCCCCCTACAGCGAAAATTCCGCCTTAACTGCGCTGTGGCAGAGAATCGCCCCCTTGGCCCAGCAGCTCGCCGAACAAAACCAACATACGGCATTGATGCTGAACCAACAGCTCACCTGGACAGAGCAGGTGCTGGGTATCTTACAGCCACTGCAAGCCCAGCGTTTTTATGGGCCGGACGGCCATCCGGTCATGGGACGATAAGGATTACGACAAACTCCGACGAGAGAAATCTTTTACACGGAACCCGAGTAGCGCAAGGGTAACAAAGAAACTCACACCGCCTGCGGCACAGACTGCAGTAAGACGCAGTAAGCGTTCAACCATCAACCCTTGGCCCCATGCTGGCATCCATTGCAAAACGCCATAAAGCACGGCGGCCATGACTAAGACGGCCACAATCAATCGGATCAGAAAAGTTGCCCATCCTGCTTGAGGAATAAAGAATTTTTTCTTACGCAGTTGCCAATAGAGCAGCGCAGCATTTAAACAAGCGGCTAATCCGATTGAAAGTGATAACCCCGCATGCTTCAGCGGACCGATAAAGGCTAAATTCATTACCTGCGTCATAATCAGCGTCATGATGGCAATTTTAACCGGGGTTTTAATATCCTGACGTGAGTAAAAGCCTGGCGCAAGCACCTTCACCACAATAAGTCCCACTAGGCCAATGGAGTAAGCCACCAGCGCACGCTCTGTCATTGCCGCATCAAAAGCAGAAAATTTGCCATATTGAAACAGTGCAGAGGTCAATGGCCCCGCTAAAATACCCAGGGCTACTGCACTGGGTAATGCCAGCAGCAAACATAAACGCAATCCCCAATCCATTAGACGGGAGTACTCGTCGAAGTTACCGCTAGAAAAACTGCGGGATAGTGAAGGTAATAAAATCGTCCCTAATGCCACCCCTAACACCCCAGAAGGAAACTCCATCAAGCGGTCCGCGTAATACATCCACGATACCGATCCAGAGACCAAGAAAGAGGCGAAAATAGTATTGATAATCAGGGAGATTTGACTCACAGAAACGCCTAAAATAGCCGGCCCCATCTGACGTAAAACGCGCCAAACGCCTGCATCCTTTAAGTTAATCCGTGGCAGCACTAACATCCCAATTTTTTTAAGATGGGGAAGCTGGTAGCCGAGTTGTAAAATACCCCCTACCACCACCGCCCAAGCCAGCGCCATGACCGGCGGATGGAAATAGCGCGACCCGATAAGGGCAAAACCAATCATACTGACATTGAGCAACGTCGGCGCAAAGGCCGGGACGGAAAAACGGTTCCACGTATTCAGAATAGCGCCGAGTAAAGAGGCAATGGAAATTAACAGGATATAAGGAAAAGTAACCCGTAATAATGCGGTGGTTAACGCAAATTTATCGGCCGTATCCGCAAAACCTGGAGCAGTAACATAAATCACCCAGGGGGCAGCGATAATCCCTGCGACAGTAACTAGCGCTAGCACTAAGGTTAATAATCCTGCCACGTAGGAGACAAAAATCCGCGTTGCCTCCTCACCCTGCTTACTTTTATATTCGGCCAAAATCGGTACGAAGGCTTGTGAGAATGCGCCCTCTGCGAAGATACGACGTAGTAAATTTGGTAATTTAAAGGCGACAAAGAAGGCATCCGTCGCCATCCCCGCACCAAATACACGCGCCACGATAGCATCGCGCGCAAAACCCAGCACCCGTGAGAAAAGTGTCATGGAACTCACGGCCGCTAATGATTTAAGTAAATTCATAAAAGAAAAAAATCCTGAATAATCGACAATTTAGGGTGTGCCACACTATTAATGCTGGCTAGTGTACTGCCATTCCTAGAAATAATCAGTTCCGATTGTTACCAGTCATGACGACTTAGCGCGCAGTAGGGGTGATTAATGCCGTCAATACATGATCTTCCCACTGCCCGTTGATTTTAAGGTAATCTCGGGCATAACCCTCTTTTTCGAAACCCAAGCGCTGTAAGAGTGCCCCACTTCGCTGATTGCGTGGCATATAGTTTGCCATAATTCGATGAATATGCTGCTGCTTTTGTAGATAAGGGATCATGACGGATAAGCCTTCGAACATTAGCCCCTTTCCTTGCTGTGCTGCCGCCAGTGAATACCCTAAATAGCAAGCATGAAAACAACCGCGGATCACTTGGGTAAAGTTCGCCACCCCCCATAGCTGTTGTTGGTTAGGATCCATCAGCAAAAAATAGAACGCCTCGCCCTGTTTTTGTTGTATGCCCATCAACTGTAATCGAGCATCCCAGCCGTGATGCTGGAAATAACTCTCATCGCGTAATGGCTCCCAGGGCCGGAGATAATCACGGTTTTCTTGATAATAATCGGTCAACAACCAACTGTCCCGTTCTGCGACGGTTCTGATATGCATCTTTTCAGAAGTCAGCGATATTCTCGGGCTAGATGAGCGATAGCCAAACATAATGTCTCCAGTGAAACCCAATAAGAGGTGATTATTTGCTAATTAGGTCAATGAGTAAAGTCGTGATGAGTATTTCCCCGTTTGGCAGAAACCGCAGCCTGACGTACAATTATTCTCTATAGAAGATTGATTCCCTTAAGAATAGGACTGACTATGCATCTTTATGTTTATGACCACTGCCCGTTCTGTGTGAAAGCGCGGATGATTTTTGGTTTACATCAGCAGCCGGTTGAACTCTCTTTCTTGCTCAATGATGACGAAGAGACGCCCAATAAGTTGATCGGAAAAAAGATGTTACCTATTTTAGTCAAAGACGATTGCAGTGCGATGGGCGAAAGCTTGGATATTGTCGACTATATTGAGTCGCGCTCAGCCACTCCACGACTCTCCACAACAACGTCTCCGGCTCTGGCTCAGTGGTTAGCAGAAGTGGGAACTTATATTAATAAATTGCTATTACCTATCATGCCGACTACCGACTTTGCGGAGTTCTCGACCCCGTCCTCTCGCGACTATTACTCGGCTAAAAAGCAAGCTTATATTGGGGACTTTGATTCTCTTCGTGAGCAACGCGCTATGCTGGTGGAAAAAATTAATCAGGACCTCATACGTCTGGCAGATATCATAAAGTCGCCTCACGCCGTTAATGGCACACTTTCCTATGATGATATCCACCTGTTCCCGGTTCTGCGCAACCTTACTTTGGTTAAAGCGATCACTTGGCCTGCACCGGTAGCCGCCCTGCGTGATTCGCTCTCGGCGCAAACAGCCGTTCCCTTACTGTTTGATTTAGCACACTAGAGGTTTATTAACATGCGTAAGTGTTTTTCAATTATGGTGATCTGCTGCAGTGTGCTGTTAGCCGGCTGTGATCACTTGGCGTCTTATTCGCTTAGCGAACAGGAAATTAACCAGAGCCTGAGCAAGCATGCAGCGTTTGAAAAAGATATTGGTATCAATGGATTAGCCAATGCGCATATTACGTTGGATACATTGCACACCGAAATTGGCCGAGCCGTCGACAACCAAGTGGTGCTGTCTGGCCATGCCAAGGTTGATTTTGCCTCACTGTTCGGGCAACAAAAAGCCGACCTAAACTTGAAAATGAGTGCGGTACCGGTCTTCAACCGCGAGCAAGGTGCGGTCTACCTTCATGACATCACTATTCTTGATGCGCAGGCCCAGCCGCAAAAAGTCCAAGGCGTGGTTGAGAGTCTTAAACCGTTATTGGCTACATCATTACGCGATTACTTCAATCAGCAACCAGCGTGGATATTGAGTAGCGACCGTTCGAAGGCGGAATCCTTAGCGAAAAAATATGCCACCGGTATTGAGGTTAAACCGGGTGAGTTAGTCATCCCATTAGCGCCCTAACCTCTCCTCACGCCTGCTCTCCCCCGCAGGCGTTTACCTTTACGTCCGGTTTTTATCAATTCTTTAAAGAGTGCCTTATAAGTCCTAATCACTTCCCGTAGTACCACTGTCTTTCAGTCACCCTTCCTCAACGAGCACCAAATGTATAAAAAAGTTAAACTAATGACCTTGCTAAACATATGTATTACAATAACGATACAAAAATATAATTTGTATAACTAATTGTGAGCATAATTACGATGTTGTTGCAGAAACCCACCAGTAGGAGAAAGTTCCTATTAGCCTCATTAATGGCACTGCCGCTAACCGAGTTAGTCCTTAAGGGGCTGACGGCGGCTGAGGCCGCTGAGCTAGCGGCCCCCGATCTAAATGCCTATCAACCGCACTTCTTCTCTACCGAGGAGTGGCAATTTATCCTTGCGGCAACCGATCGGCTGATCCCAGCCGGGGGACAAGGTAAAGCGCCTGGCGCTTTAGAAACCAACGTACCTATCTTTATTGACCAACAACTGCACGATCCCACTTTTGGTAAAGAGATCTACATGCAAGGTCCTTTCCCTGCCAATCTTCCCGCCACCTTAGGCTACCAGATCCCTTGTTACCCACAGCAAATCTATCAATTAGGGATCGCGGCAATCAATCAGTGGTGCCATCAACAGCACGGCAAAAGCTTTGCTCAATTGGCTCACCCCGAGCAACAGCAGGTGCTCTCTTTGGCAGAAAAAGGAACGTTACCTTTTGAGCAGAGCCAAGATAGCGCTTCTCTCAGCGCCTCACAGTTCTTTAGTCAACTGCTTAACGATACCAAACATGGCTATCTCGCCGACCCGATGTATGGCGGTAATAAAGGCATGAAAGCATGGATTGCGATTGGCTTTCCCGGCGCACGCGCCAGCTATCTAGAGTGGGTAAAGCAACATAATGTGCAATACCCTTTAGGCCCAGTCAGTATCCAAAGCGTGCAAGCATAAGCGGAGAGCGTTAACAGATGCCAAAAGTAACTAAGCAAGAAGTAGATGTGGTGGTGTGTGGACTAGGCTGGGCGGGGTCGCTAATGAGTATTGAATTAGCGCAAGCCGGACTGAGCGTTCGTGCCTTGGAAAAAGGCCCCGATCGCGACTATGACGAATTTGCCTACCCTAAACCCGCCGATGAGTACGCCTATGCGGTACGTAATAAGGTGATGACCACCCCCGCAGAGTCAGCGGTGACTGTTCGTTATGGACTCCAAGATACCGCCGTACCGACCCGTAAATGGGGCGCCTTTGTGCCAGGCGGTGGGGTTGGGGGATCCGGTATGCACTGGACAGGGGTATTGATCCGCCCAACCCCGACCGACCTTAAACTAAAAACCTATGCCGACCAAGCCTATAAACCCGGTATTCTGCAAGAAGATATGCGGATTATGGACTTTCCCTTTAGTTGGCAGGAGATCGAGCCTTATTACGATAAATTTGAGCGAATTTGTGGCTTATCCGGCAACACGGGTAACCTACGGGGTGAAATACAGCCGGGCGGTGACCCCTTTGAAGGCCCTCGCTCCCAACCTTACCCACTGCCCGCCTTAGAAGACACGTTAAATAATGTAATGTTCTCCGCTGCAGCCAAAAAGCTGGGTTACCACCCTTTTCCTAACCCCTCGGCAGCGGCCTCACGGGCGTGGACTAACCCCTATGGCAATACCATCACGCCCTGTAATTACTGTGGCTATTGTTCTAAATATCCCTGCTTGAACTATTCCAAGGCCTCGCCGCAAACTGCGGTAATGGATGCACTAAAACGTATGGAGAATTTCTCCTATGAAGTCAATGCCGAGGTGACGCGTGTCGTCTTGCATGACGATAAAAAGAGTGCGAAAGGGGTTATTTATTATGATGTCGACGGTAACGAGTGCTTCCAACCCGCCAAGATCGTCATTCTCAGTAGTTTCCAATATTACAACGTTAGATTGATGCTGCTATCCGGGATCGGAAAGCCCTATAACCCGATCACGGAAGAAGGCGTTGTGGGACGTAACTATGCGTTTCTGAGCAACGGCGGCGCAACACTGTTTTTCAAAGATAAAAACTTTAATCCCTTCGTCGCAGCCGGACCGACGGGGCAGATGTTTAACGACATCTCACCCGGCAATTTTGATGGACCGAGCTTAGGGTTTATCGGCGGCGCGAAAATACACAGTTCACAGGCCACCGGAACACCAATTAGTGCGGCCCTACCTAAAGATACCCCGAAATGGGGCGCTGGCTGGAAAGAAGGATTAGAAACCTGGTACGGGCACTCTATGAAAGTCAGCATTACCACCACGTGTATGGCCTACCGCGACAGTTATCTGGACCTCGACCCAACCTATACCGATAAGTATGGGCAACCTCTGCTACGCATGACGTTCAATTGGAAACGTAATGAATTACTGTTACAGCAACATTTAAAAAGCGTTGTCGGAGATCTGGTCAAAGAGTTAAATCCAGATAATTTCAGCATGAGTTTCCTCCCGATGGACGCTAACTTCGACCTCACGAAATATGTCTCGACCCATAACGTGGGTGGCGCGGTAATGGGCGACAACCCTAACACTTCTGCGTTAAACCGCTATCTCCAAAGTTGGGATGTCCATAATGTCTTCGTGCCTGGGGGTAACGCTTTCCCACAGAATTTCCAAGCTAACCCCACCGATACGATTGGCGCGATAACCTTGATGGCGGCACAAGCCATTAAAGATCATTATTTAAAAAATCCCGGCCCATTGGTAGAGGCTTAAGCTGATGAAATATTCTTTAATTGCCTTAGCATTATGTACTACTGTCTTGGCCAGCCTCCCTGCCAGAGCAGAGCCTGCTTCCTCCACCCTTATCCAGCAGGGGGAGTACTTGGCGCGATTAGGTGACTGTATGGCCTGCCATACCGTCGCAGGTAAAGATAATTATGCGGGGGGTTTAGCAATAAGCTCGCCGCTTGGAACCATTTATTCAACCAATATTACTCCCGATAAACAGCAAGGTATCGGTAACTTTACCGAGCAGCAATTTGCCGATGCGGTACGTAAAGGGGTCTTACCTGATGGTCGCCATCTCTATCCTGCCATGCCTTATCCAGACTATGCGAAGATAAGCGATCAAGATATCAGCGCCCTGTATCACTATTTTATGCAAGGGGTGAAACCAAGCTCGCAACAGCCGCCGAAAACCTCGCTAAGCTTTCCTTTCAACCAACGTTGGGGCCTCGCGCTCTGGAATTGGGCCTTCGTTGATGACCAGCGCTTCACTCCCCTACAAGGTGCCTCGCAGCAGGTGAATCGAGGGGCCTATATCGTTGAGAGCTTGGGTCACTGTGGCAGTTGTCACTCCCCTCGCGGACTCGCCATGAACGAGAAAAGTGTGAAAAGCAGTGAAGAAAGTTTTGTTTCGGGCGGAGAACTTAACGGCTGGGCCGTTCCGTCGCTACGTGGCATTGCCCGCTGGTCGAAACAAGATATCGTTGATTATCTGCAAACCGGTCGTAATCGCCAGGCAGGGGTTGCGGGGGAGATGACCTCCGTGGTGGCACACAGTACCGCTTACCTCACCGATGCGGATGCACAAGCCATCGCCACTTACCTGAAAGCCTTGGGGGGAAACCCTCCATTGGACACTGGCAATCCTCAGGCCGTGCAACAAACGGCGGATAAGTTAACCGCAGCAAAAAATTTAACCGCGGGCGAAACCCTGTATCTCGATAACTGTAATGCCTGTCACTTCGTTAATGGAAAAGGTGCCCCCCATGCCTTCCCCGCCCTTGATCAGGCATCGATTGTCAACGCCGATAATCCGACCGGGCTAATTCATATTATCCTTGCGGGGGCGCAGTTACCTTCCACCGCCAAATCGGCTTCAGCCTTAAAAATGCCAGGATTTTCCCAGCGTCTGACGGATCCGCAGATTGCCGAGTTGGCGACGTTTATTCGCCGAGGATGGAGTAACCAGGCTGACGCGGTAACCGCTGAACAAGTTAAGGCGGTACGCGAACAGTTAGCCAAGCCTTAGTTTTAGGGCACTGTCCTCTTATTCCAGCCTTAATCTAGAGTCACCTCGGGTTAAGGCTGTTCTACTCTCTACTCCCCTTAAGCTTTGCTTACCATTCTAGTGTCTGCCCTTGATAATCAAGATAATGATGTCCCCCTTTATTCGCCGCCGCGGTAATCACTTCTCTTAACCCTGAGCTGCTCTGTTCAACCGTTACGGGGGCCTGCCCACCCCCCATATCGGTCTGCACCCAACCGGGATGCAGCGATAAGAGGGTGACACCGGCTTGCTCCGCGGTAGGTTGTAACGCACGGACCAGCATATTGAGGGCGGCCTTGCTGGCAGCATAAAGCGGCATCTCTGCCTGAGGGTTTTCAGACAAACTGGCCATCTGCGAACTGGTAAAGGCCAATACTCCACCGTGCGAGGCCAATTGTGGTAATAACCGCTGTGCTAAACGCACGGGGGCAAAGCTATTGGTCAGAAATAACTGATTCAATTGCGCATCGGTGGCCTGATCTAACCGCTGCTCGGCCGGTCCATATATTCCAGCATTAATCACAATGGCCGAGAAGGTTTGACCCGCTAACTGTTCAATAAAGTGTTGCTGACTCGCGGGGTCGGTGATGTCCAAGGCTAACCATTGTGCCGAGCTATTTTGCGGAACCGTTCCGCGATAGGTTGCGGTCACTTGCCAACCTTGTGCGGAAAATTGTTCGACCAGCCCAAGTCCAATCCCGCGAGAGGCACCTATAATTAAGATCGTATTTTCATTTGCCATATACCCTCCCAAATAGCGTTAATTTATCCACTATAGCCAAGAAATTAAGGGGAGATGTTATGGATAGTGCGAAAAGGCGCTTTAAGAGTCGTTGAATAGAAAGCGAACGACGGGCGGCTAACAACACAACATCCCCGAAACCGGTAATTAGCCGGGAATCGCTAGGCCTCCTTATTTTTCTCTTCCTGTAGCCAGTTTGCAAACGCCTGCATCATAATATCGCGCTGCCGGCATTGGGTAAGTTATTGAGGGAAGTAATGCCTCGAGCGCTTTATTCTTACAAAGGTGACAATGCCAACGTTGTCACCTAAGGTAGCCGGTGATTTAAGAACAAGTCTTTTATTGTCGTGCCTTGCGATGAGAGGATTTCGGAAAGCAAAGAAAAATAAAAAATAGATAGGGCGCAAACAATACCCCTATAAACAGCCAATGAGAGTAACCCGCATCATTAATTCTTCTACTCGCCAATGAGAGTAATGGCAGTATAAAAAGTAATAAAGGCAAAACCCCAATGGTATTTGGGGTAGAGAATATATGCTTTAAATAAAGAGAAAACCAGAGGGATTGTAACAATAAAAACAACGTGTAAGCTGCCCTTCCTTCAACGCCCCGATAAGTAAAGGTCTTTCTATAACCCCCCAGCACGGCAATGAGCAATGCCATAACAGTCTCAATTTTTTCTATTTTAGACAAGTCAGCGCTTTCATTAGTAATGGAAGCTCATTAATAGGCTCAATAAATTTGAGTTGCTTTGTCTAACTATCATATTTTGCGGTGGGAAGTCTGTACTTATGCGTTAAAAATCTTGGGAGAATCTTTTCCTTAATGCCGGGAAAGCAAAAGGGTATGAAAAAGATTATCGAACCAGCATAATCCTGAGAGAAAATAGTGGAATTATCTAACGAAGGATTTGTAACCAAAGGATGGCCTAATAATACCTTAACCCTTTGCCATAATGAAATGCTCGATCCATTAAGTCTTTTTCCATCAAGGTAAATATCTTCTTTCTTATAGAGCTGATATATTATTCTGTGTACTTGAGTATTTGACATCCCAATGTTGTGCCACGTATTGCTCATGAAATCATACAACCGCTCTACAATAATATAAATCCCGGTCCCTTTAACATTACCAATGTCCATAAAAGCGTCCTTTTCTATTGAGATTTACTGAGCTAGCATTGTAATACATCAACTATTTCAAACCTAGTTGCCTCTTTTTATCGGTTCCTTATTTTTAATTAATTCTGACGCGGATCAATGATGAGAGTCCTTTGGGTTTCCCTCACTCCGTTAAATCACTCACTTCGATCATTTTTTAAAAAAAAGAGTGCAATCTGCAGCAGCGCCCTTTATTCTTGGTTCCCGGCCTGAATGCCCTAATCGTTGACCTTTTAGCCGGAGCCTTTATTGATGAAATCCCCTATTAACACGCTTACCCTTCGTCTTCCCGATGACTGGCATATCCATCTTCGCGATGATGAAATGCTCAACACTGTTCTTCCCTATACCAGTGCGCATTTTGGTCGAGCCATTGTTATGCCGAATCTGGTTCCGCCGGTCACTACCGTTCACGCCGCAGAACAGTATCGTCAACGTATTTTAGCGGCACTCCCTGCCGACCATCACTTTACACCGTTAATGACCTGCTACTTAACCGATAGCTTATCGGCCGACGAAGTAGAACTTGGCTTCACTCGCAAAGTCTTTACCGCAGCAAAACTCTATCCCGCACATGCCACCACCAACTCCAGTCACGGCGTCACCAGTATCGACCATATTGCCGGTGTACTTGAGCGGATGGAAGCGATCGGTATGCCATTACTGATCCACGGTGAGGTGACCGATGCGCATGTTGATATTTTTGATCGTGAAGCAAAATTCATCGACCAAGTCTTGATTCCACTTCGTCAACGCTTTCCTGCGCTGCGTGTTGTGATGGAACACATTACTACACGCGATGCGGCACAATATGTTCAAGAAGGCAACGAGCGACTGGCCGCGACTATTACCCCACAACACTTGATGTTTAATCGTAACCACATGCTAAGTGGCGGTATTCGTCCACATCTCTATTGTTTACCGATTCTTAAACGTAATATTCACCAACAAGCGTTGCGCGATGTCGTCGCCACAGGACATGCACGATTTTTCTTAGGTACTGATACCGCACCGCATGTGCAATCACGCAAAGAGTCGAGTTGTGGCTGTGCGGGTGTCTTCAATGCGCCGACCGCCTTAGCCGCCTACGCCAGTGTGTTCGATGAGCTGGGGGCACTTGAGCATCTTGAAGCATTCTGTTCAATTAATGGCCCGACCTTTTACCAACTGCCAGTGAATGAACAGACCATCACCCTACAACGTCAAGAATGGACCGTGCCACAGCATATTGCCCTAGGCAATGAGCAACTCATTCCGTTCCTCGCGGGGGAAACATTACCCTGGCAGGTCGTGCGCGAATAATCAGCAAGATGTAGAATCCATGCTATACTTCGTTCTTCCTGTGTAGCTAACGGGATACTTGTGACCTCAGTCTTCACACATGTTTGACGATTAAGGAGGTTAAGATGGAAAAAGAAAATAATGTGATCCAAACACATCCGTTAGTCGGTTGGGATATTAGTACTGTAGAAGATTACGATGCGATGATGATTCGTCTGCATTCCATCTCATCAGCCCAACAAACAGAAGAAGAAGCCGATATTGGTCCAGCGTATTGGATCACCACGGATGTGGCCAGGCAGTTTATTTCTCTACTCGAAGCCGGTATTGCTCGAATTGAAGAGTCAGAGACACAACCAATCAGGGCTAAGCATTAACTCTCCAAGGCACCTTTAGGGTGCCTTTTTCTGTCTCCTCCCCCTCGACTCTGCTATGCTGAGAAAAAAATAGCGGAGCAATGCAATGATTTACGATGTCATTATTGTCGGAAGCGGTTCAGTCGGCGCGGCAGCAGGCTGCTACGCCACCATTAATAACCTTAACGTATTAATGATCGATGCTCACCATCCCCCCCACAACCAGGGTTCTCATCACGGAAAAACACGCTTAATCCGCTATGCTTACGCCGAAGGTGATCGCTACGTTCCTCTGCTGCAACGCAGCAAAGTCTTATGGGAAGCGCTGGAAAAAACCTCTGCAACTACCCTATTTCGACGCAGTGGTGTCCTCTCTATAGCTCCTATCGACAGTCCGTTAATCCCAAAATTAGTCGATAGTGCTAAAACTTGGTCAATCGATGTCGAAACGCTAACTGCCAGTGACATTATGCAACGATGGGAAACCTTCGTCATTCCGCAGGAATATCATGGCGTTTTAGATAAAGACGCGGGCTATCTGTACAGCGAAAAAGCCGTAGAACAATGGATCCGCTTAGCACAAGAACAAGGCTGCGCGCAGCTTTTCAACTGTCCGGTCGAGTCAATCAGCCATTATGATGATCTCTATCGTGTCACCACGGCAGACGGTGACTACACTGCGCGTAAAATAATTATTACCGCCGGCAGTTGGGCGAAAAAGCTGTTACCCGATCTCCCTATCTCGCCAGTCCGTAAGGTAATGGCGTGGTTTCAATCAGATGGCCGCTTTAGTCATCATACACATTTTCCTGCTTTTACCGCACAGTTAACCGATGGTAGCCAATATTATGGATTCCCGGCTGAAGAGGATCAGCTCAAGGTGGCACGTTATGATGGTGGTCAACCGCTAAATGATGCCACAGAGTGTTTACCTTTTGGTCAGTATCCAACTGATGGCAGAGAGTGTTTCACCTTCCTCAAACAATTTTTACCGGGACAGAGCGCTTGTTTATTTGGTCAGGCTTGTAGCCATGATAACTCCCCAGACGGTGATTTTATTATCGATTATCTGGACGAGGATAAAACGGGATTAGTCATTAGCGGGCTGAGTGGGCATGGATTCAAATGCGCCCCTGCACTCGGAGAGATTGCGAGTCAATTCGCAATGGGAAATGAAATTGAAACTATCATATCGCCATTTCGTTTAACGCGTTTCGATAAAAGCTAAATTCCACTCCAGCGTTGCCATAAAAGCGTCACGTAACATCGGTATCGTGACGCTAACTTTTTCTTGTTAAGTACAAGGGTAATGCATGAAGTCGAAGAACGGAAACGCTTCCACGTCCCACTCAGCACATTCCACCGCGCCTGAAAATCCACAACGTCGTCGTCTATTGGCTGGTGCTTCGGCACTGGGAGTCAGTTCGACACTGCTTCCCCTTGGCGGGGCACAAGCTGGCCAGACAAAAAGCGCTGCAGCACGGCCTCTGACTGACTACACAGCCGCTAAACAGGCGGAGATCCTGCGTGAACAAGTGAAAAATATCGTGGTAATTTATGCCGAGAACCGAAGCTTTAATAACTTGTTTGCGAATTTTCCCGGCAGCCAACAGCCATTGAACCAACTGCATGAACAGGCTACCACTCAATATGATCGCGACGGCTCACGCCTCCCTCATCTGCCACCGATTTGGAAAGGCCTGGTACCGGACCCACAAGTCGTTAATCATAAACGCTACCAAATTTCACAAGAAGCAACTTACCTGACTGAGCTGCCCAATAAGCCTTTTGCGCTACAGGGGGATGATCAAGAAGCCCTACCACAAGGGGTCATCACCCGTGATTTATGGCATGTTTTCTATCAGAACCAGATGCAGATTAATGGTGGTAAAAATGACCGCTTTGTCGCATGGGCGGACTCTGGGGCATTAACCATGGGCTATTACGCAGATAGTGCTTACAACATGCGTTTATGGCAATTAGCGCGGGAATACACGCTCTGCGATAATTTTTTCCAAGGTGCCTTTGGCGGGTCATTCCTTAACCACCAATATCTGGCTTGCGCCCGAGCGCCCTATTATGCTGACGTCAAAAATTCGCCAGCGAAAGGGTTGGTTGCAGAATTAATGAGTGATGATCCCACTGATACCCGTTTAAAACCTTTAGCCGACTCTCCCACCAGTGCCTTAACCGGGATCCCTAAATTTGGACCCAGCCAAATTACGCCAGATGGGTATGCAGTCAATACTATGCAGCCTCCTTTCTGGCCATCGGCAAGCCGTGACCCCCAACGTCCTGATTATGCAGACGCCAGCAAAGCCAATGTTCTGCCTCCCCAACAACATCCCCATATCGGCGATAAGCTGGTTGAGAAAGGCATAGATTGGGCATGGTATGCAGGGGGGTGGCAGTTTGCTATCGATGACCAGAAGGACAGCATGGAATTTCCGCCACGTCCCGATTTTCAACTGCATCACCAGCCGTTTAACTATTTTGAGAACCTTGGCCCTACCCACCCTGATGCCAGAAAGCACTACTTGCGTGATGGCGGCTTGGGTGATTCCGCCACCACTAACCATTTTCTGGCCGATGTGCAGGCAGGAAAATTACCGCCGGTGACCTTTTATAAACCTCAGGGTAACCTTAATATGCATGCGGGGTATTCGGATGTGGAAGCCGGGGACCGTCATATTGCTCATATTATTGACCAATTACAGCGTAGCCCACAGTGGAAAAATAGCGTAGTGATCATCACCTTCGATGAAAATGGTGGCTGGTGGGATCCTGTCGCACCGCCAAAAGGCGACAGATGGGGACCGGGATCGCGCATTCCGGCACTGGTTATCTCACCTTTTGCGCGACGCGGACACGTTGACAATACTCAATATGACACCGGATCGATCTTACGTTTTATCAGTCGCGTACATGGCTTGCCGCTGCTGGACGGTTTAACCGCTCGCGATCGAGCACTGACGGCGCATGGCCATCAAAAAATGGGCGACTTGACGGCCGCCTTACAATTTTAGCCGTGCCATAATGTAAAAGCCCCTGCTAGGCAGGGGCTACACTTATGCGTCGTCTTTATTTATGGGGGTCGGCAGAGTCATGCGTAATAATCCTCGCGACTTATTGAAGATTTTATTACTGGTCTCACGTCCGGCACGACGTTGACGTTGCTCTTCGGGCGTTAATGCAGACTCCTCCAGACACTCTGGACTACAACAGCCACGGTATTTCACTGCGCACTCGTCACACTGAATAAACAACAGATGGCATCCATCATTTAGACAATTAACATGCGTGTCGCACGATGCACCACACTGATGACAATGGGCTAAGACATCCTCGGAGATACGTTCACCCATCCGCTCGTCAAACACGAAGTTTTTACCTTTGAAGCGCACAGGTAATCCCTGCTCACGCGCTTTACGCGTGTATTCAATAATACCGCCTTCGATATGATAAATATTGTCGAAGCCTTGATGCTTCATCCAAGCGCTCGCTTTCTCACAACGGATCCCGCCGGTGCAATACATCACGATTTTCTTCTCTTTTTGCTCAGCGAGCATCTCTACCGCCATCGGTAATTGATCGCGGAACGTGTCAGCGGGGATTTCCATGGCATTATCGAAATGACCGACTTCATATTCGTAATGGTTACGCATATCGACAAATACTGCGTCAGGGTCGTCTAACATCGTATTCACTTGGTCGGCTTTAAGATAATCCCCAACATCACTCGCATCGAAGCTTGGGTCGTCAATACCATCCGCCACAATACGCTCACGGACTTTCATCCGTAATACCCAGAAGGATTTCCCGTCATCGTCTAACGCAATGTTCATCCGTAAACCGTTTAGCGCAGGATCAAAGTCAAAAATTTGCTGCTTCATCGCCTCAAATTGACTTACTGGTACACTGATTTGCGCATTAATCCCTTCTGCGGCGATATAGACACGACCGAACACCTTAAGCGCAAGGAAAGTCTGATAGAGTCGATCGCGAAAATTTTGTGGATCATCAATGGTAAAATATTTATAGAAAGAGACCGTCGTGCGTGGCTCCGTCTCGTCCATCAGACGCTGCTTTAATTCTTTATTCGAGACAAGGTTATGTAACACTGGCATGGTGTTCGTCCTGTTTAGGGTATTGAAAAGGCGCCTATGATACCCGATAGCCCTACGCATCCCAAGTGTCTATCCCCACTTCATTCAGGAAAAACTGAAAAGTGATGAAAAATTCCCCCCTCCTCCCTCAGGCTGAAAAATATGTTCTATGCTTCATCTATTCCCACAGTGATTGAGGTTACGACAATGGATTTATTCACTACCTTAGACGAAGCAATAAGCGTTGCAAAAGAGACTTTTTTAGCCGATCACCCCGAAGTCGACGAGTTAAGTGCCTCGGTAAGCCAGTTCTCATTACAAAAATATGTGATGCAAGACGGTGACATTATGTGGCAAGCCGAGTTTGCTGATCAGGACGAAGCGCCCAGCGAGTGTCTACCACTCTACTTTGATGAGGCCGCCCAAGCTATCTGGGATAATGAGTATGACGAAGAGGAAATACTGGCCGAGTGGCAACCTGAAAATACGCTACACGAATGGGATGAAGGCGAATTTCAGCTAGCGCCCTCGACCGATAGTGAAGAAGGACGAGTCGCTGCCGAAGAGTGGGATGACGATAATACCGACTCTGAGCGCTGGTAATTACGGGTAATCACCGTGTTTGGCATCGATGGGTAACATAAAGGTGTCGACAATCAATGAAAGCGGTAAATCAAGAATCGTTAAAAAGCGCCAATACCCTTGGCGCAAATCCCATTGCACCCCGGGATAGTACTGATGCCCCTGCCCTTGTCCTGCCACACTGCGACTGATAATACTGCCACAGCCCGTTAGCATCACAATCGAGAGAATAATAAAGAGTCTTTTTATCATGACGGCTTGAACCCATTAAAAAAGGCGGCTTACGCCGCCTCTTTATCAGTTTACTTGTAAAGCGTTAGGATTGAATTCCACCTTGGCATAACTGTCATGCCATTGGCGGTACTTGTCCTGTTGTTGCCACAAGCGGCTGTGTAACCGAGCCAAGACAACGGGATCGCTGATGGCTAACAGACGTTGATTCGCCGTACTTTTCTCCGGAGACTCACTCAGCAACTGGTCAATTTGTCGCTCGCGAGCATGTTCAAGCAGATCGCTTTGCAAGTGACGAGCCGTGGCCAGTGCAGTAGCTAACGCATTGAAAGAAGGATGGAATAGCGCATGCATAAAGCCATTTTCTAACACACGTTGGCGGTTAAGCAGCACATAGCTATCGGTATCAATTAACTCTTGAGGGGGATCAAACTCTTCTGGAATTAAGAAAAGTTTAGCCCGACGAGAAGCCAAGCCGATGGTTGCTCGGCTAGAAATCACGGAGACCAGCGGTGATAAGATCAGTGATCCCACAATCGGCGCTAACCACCATAAGAAATTGAGATCCAAATAGCCCATTCCGGCAGCCCAAACAATCCCCAACAACATCTGAGAACCGTGACGGCGGAACGCTTCACTCCACGGTGTTGAGTCATCATCACGCTGTGGAGAGTCCCATACCGCTTTTAAGCCCAAGAATGCGCTCACCACAAATAGGGTATGGAATAGCATTCTTACCGGGGCCAGCAGTACGGAGAAGAGCATTTCCAGAATTAAGGAGATAAACACCCGAATAAAGCCGCCATAAGGTTTAGCCCCCTTACACCAAATCAACAACACACTCAGCATCTTCGGTAAGAAGAGTAGCACTAAAGTGGTAGAGAACAGCGCAATCGCCAATTCTGGACGCCAGTGCGGCCAGACCGGATAAAGCTGTCGAGGTTGTAAGAAGTAGGTCGGCTCCACCAAGGAGTGAACAACCTGCAAGGCGGTAGAGAGTGCCAAGAACATAAACCACAATGGCGCAGAAAGGTATGACATCACGCCCGTCAGGAATACCGCGCGGTGAACCGGGTGCATCCCTTTCACCATAAACAGACGGAAGTTCATTAAGTTACCATGACACCAACGACGGTCACGCTTAAGTTCGTCCAATAAGTTTGGCGGTAATTCTTCATAGGAACCCGGAAGATCATAAGCAATCCACACACCCCATCCGGCACGGCGCATCAATGCGGCTTCAACGAAGTCGTGCGACATGATCGAGCCAGCAAAAGACCCTTCGCCCGGAAGGGGAGCTAATGCACAATGCTCAATAAAGGGTTTAACCCGAATAATGGCGTTGTGCCCCCAATAGTGGGATTCACCCAACTGCCAAAAGTGTAGCCCCGCGGTAAAAAGCGGACCATAGACACGAGTAGCAAACTGCTGACAGCGTGCATACAGCGTATCCATGCCTGACGCTTTAGGCGACGATTGGATAATCCCTGCATTCGGATTGGCTTCCATCATCCGCACTAGGCCAGATAGACACTCGCCACTCATGACACTGTCGGCATCCAGCACCACCATATAAGCATAGTTTTGGCCCCAACGCCGGCAGAAATCATCGATATTGCCGCTTTTACGTTTTACACGGCGACGACGACGGCGATAGAAAATTTGCCCAGCCCCACCGACATCACGGACCAGTTCCATCCACGCTTTTTGCTCAGCAATCGCGATATCTGCATCATAACTGTCACTCAGAATATAGACATCAAAGTGCTCGCTATTGCCACTGCGAACTACCGATTCCCAAGTAGCCCGTAAACCGGCAAACACTCGCTGCACATCTTCGTTACAGATAGGCATAATCAGCGCGGTTCTATTCTCAGGGTTTAGCGGCTCATCACCCACCGTCCCATAGGAGATGCTGTACTTATCCTTACCGATCAGTAACTGTAAGAAGCCCATCAGCGCCGTCCAGAATCCTGCGGACACCCAGCAGAATAAGATAGCAAACAGGAAGAGAATGCCTGTCTGCAATACATAAGGAAGGATCTGTAACACCGCCTGTTTCCAGTCCGGCGTAAAGAGTTGTGTCGGGTCGATCAGCGTCCATCCTTGGTAAGGCAAAATGGTTTTCATATACCAGGTTGCCACAACAGTTTGCGCTAAGGTAAGGAACAACAGAATATAGCGACGTATTGTTCCAACAACTCGCCATTTCTCTTCTGAGTTGCGCGTTGGCGCATCTTGTAGACGCTCTCGTTGCTTACGCGATTTGCCACGCACTGAGCGCCATGCCCGGGTGATCGGGTTTGTTTCCCAACTGTCTGGGGACATCAGTGCGCGTCGTACCGGTGGCATTGCCTTCAATGTCGTGCGGTGCAGATCATCCTCAGCAAACTGAGTATCGTGATCTGTCGCCGCCGACCAAGCCATTCTCACGCGCGATGTAACTGATGCGAGCGGTGCATCATCATCACGCTCGCTGGCGGTAGAGTCGTTACCCAGTTGATGATGGAGCTGAGCAAAACTCTCTGGTGATGCCTCAGAGGTAAGCAATGAAGACTGTTCTGCCGCATCCAGCGGCAGAGTGTCAACATAGTGTTTGGAATTAAACGTTGATTTATTCATTGGCAGGTAACTGATAGCTCCACGTTTCGGTCAATGATTTTTCGTTGCTGGTTAACGCAGCACGCATCTCGGTCACTTGTTTAGGATCTTTCACACGTAAACGTAGGGTTAAACGCCAGCCTTTAGTCACTGGATTATAACGTACGTTTTGCTCAACGATTTCGCCATTTTTACCGATGCTCACTTGCGGAGCAATCTTCGCATCGCTAGACAGCTTACTTAAGTTTTTGCCCACAAAGTCGACTAAAAATGCAATGCTGCCGTCTGGCTGACGAACCAGATTCGACTGCTTAACATCGCCAGTAGAACGCAGGGTGTCTTGTACCCAAGCTATATTGTTATCGTGTAGCGCAGACTCATCACGAGTGAAATGAAGACGATAGTCGAATTTCATCTCTTTACCGGCTTGCGGTAACTTTTCCGGGCTCCAAAACGCGACGATATTATCGTTGGTTTCATCATTGGTGGGGATTTCAACTAGCTCGATGTGGCCTTTACCCCACTGTCCAATCGGCTCTACCCAGCCACTTGGACGTTTATCGTAGCGATCGTCAAGGTCTTGGTAATGGCTAAAATCGCGATTACGTTGCAGCAAGCCGAAGCCCTTCAAGTTCTCAACTTGATAAGTGCTCACGCCTAAACGACGCGGATTATTGATTGGACGCCAGATCCACTCACCGTTACCGTTGTGAATTGATAAGCCATCTGAATCATGTAATTCATTACGGTAGTTGATAACCGGTGACGGTTGGTTCGCACCAAACAAATACATGCTGGTCAGTGGAGCGATACCCAGTTTTGTGACGTTGTCACGAAGGTAAACACGTGACTGAACATCAACCGTACTCTCTTTACCCGGATGGATAATAAAGCGGTAAGCTCCGGTCGCACGAGGGGAATCGAGTAAAGCATAAATAGTGAGCTGCTTAGCATTCGATGTCGGACGTTCGATCCAGAATTCTTTAAAACGTGGGAACTCTTCTCCTGCCGGAACCGCAGTATCGATCGCTAGCCCGCGCGCGGATAAACCATAGGTTTGACCTGCGCCAATCACGCGGAAATAACTTGCGCCTAAGAAGCTACTGATCTCATCTTCTTTTTTACGGCTGTTGAGAGGGTATAATACTTTGAAGCCTGCGAACCCGAGGTTTTTAAGGCTATCCGCATCGTGCGGGACTTTACCGAAATCAAAGTACGAGGGGTCATAGTTGATTTCATGCACGGTAGATGCCGTAACTTCATTTATTTTGACTGGTTGGTCGAAATACATTCCTTCATGATAAAACTCGAGCTTGAAAGGTGTATGAAGTTTAGACCAGTAAGCTTTATCATGTTTGAATTGAATTTGTTGGTAATCTGCATATTTTAATTCACGGAGTTGTGAAGGCAAATTACTGTTCGGAGCTTGATAGCTTTTCTTCGCTAACGATTTAGCTTGTTTCGCGACATCGTCGATACTAAATGCCCAGCTATTGCTCGTGTAGAGTGCGACAAGTACTGCTGCGCCAACCCATTTGAGCTGTCGTCCTTTATTTGTAGTATCTTTCTTGATGAGCACATCGCCCCCTTAAAAATGTGTACCTAACTGACATAGCTTATAATAATTGATTCCTCAGCATTCTGACAGTCATCTTCGAGTTATAGTTTCTTTTTATTCAGAATGCCGGATTTTTCGGATAGTTTTACAAAACCCGATTTCACGCAAAGTTGTCTGATATACTTATTGTAATCTTAGCCGTAATCGTGCGAAATGCACCCTAGACGATGAGTATAGATGATGTCTACCCAACCCCAACAACGTGAATATTTTCTCGATTCTATCCGCGCTATTCTGATGTTGCTCGGTGTTCCTTTTCATGTCTCACTAATTTATTCTTCACAGCACTGGACGGTCAATAGCCCAACCTCATCGTTAGGGTTGACACTCTTTAATGAATTTATTCACTCTTTTCGCATGCAAGTATTTTTCGTCATTTCCGGCTATTTCTCTTATATGCTATTTTTGCGTTACTCTCCCCATCGTTGGTTAAAAGTTCGCCTCGAACGGGTGGGTATTCCTTTTTTAGCGGCAATCCCATTTATTACGCTGCCGCAATTTTTGCTGTTAAAAAATGTCTCTGATAAGTTTCCTAATTGGTCGCACTTTACGCTCTATGAAAAATATAACACGCTGTGCTGGGAGCTTATTTCTCACTTATGGTTTTTATTAATTCTCTGCTTATTAACGCTGATCGGTTATCGGTTATTCCATTTTCTTAAACACCATACTGAGCAATGGCAGCATAAACAGGTAGGTTGGTGGCAGGTTATTGGTGGACTGACGCTCAGTATACTGGCCTGGTGCTTACTGCGCCGCCTGCTGCTGCTCACCCTTCCGCTGGTAATGAAAGATGCGCTGATGAATATCGTCATCATGCAGGTATTGTTTTATCTGCCTTTCTTTATATTAGGTGCGTTGGCTTGGCAGATGCCGTCCCTTAAAGCGCTATTTATTAAGCCCCATCCGCTATTATGGATCGGTACAGTCGTGGCCTTTTGTGCCTACCACTACAATCAGCATTATAGCTCGGGAGACGGTTGGCTTTACGAACTGGATGCGTTGATCTCAATGGTGATGGGTATCTGCATGCTGAATATCTGCTTTAGCAGTGGTTACCGTTTGTTGAACAATCATTCACCCGCTGTCAGTTACTTAGTCAATGCCTCGCTGTTTATCTACTTAGTTCACCATCCTTTAACCTTGGTGTATGGCTTATATATCAGTCCAGCGATTCACAATAATTTACTCGGCTTTTTTGCAGGATTAATGATGGTTTTTGGCGTATCATTTCTCCTTTATAAGATCCATCTGCGCATTCCTGTGCTGAGATTCCTCTTTTCAGGCAAGAGCAATAAATAATAAGTCTTTAACAAGGTATAATTAATGGAACCCTGTTCTGCAGCAAAAGCTGGGCATGTTAAATCTGTGCTCACCTCCCCCGCCAAACTCATTACCGAGAGTTTAGCGGGTATCGTGACCGCCCTCGCCCTAATCCCTGAAGTCATTTCGTTCTCGGTGATTTCCGGCGTCGACCCTAAAGTCAGTCTTATTGCATCGTTCGTTATCTGCTTAACCCTCTCTTTCATCGGCGGCCGTCCCGCGATGGTGAGTGCGGCGGCAGGTTCCGTGGCACTGGTCATTGGGCCAATGGTGGCCGCTCATGGCGTGAATTACATCTTGCCTACGGTTGTGTTAGCGGGAGGATTGCAAATCTTATTCGGCGGGTTAGGTTTGGCGAGAATGATGCGCTATATTCCTCAATCTGTGATGACCGGATTTGTGAATGCCTTAGGTATCTTAATTTTTATGGCGCAGGTTCCCCATATTATCGGGCATGGTCCGATGGTGTGGCTGTTCTTCGCGGTCACCCTTGCCATCGTATTCGGTTTACCTCGCGTCTTTACGGCTATCCCTGCGCCGCTTATCGCGATTGTTCTACTCACGGCGGTCGTCGCCTATACCGGCATTCGTTTACCGAATGTCGGGGATGAAGGGAGCATGTCACCGGGGCTGCCTGGCTTTAATTCACTGCAGGTGGCACTTAACTGGCAAACGCTCAGTATTATCTGGCCGGCCGCAATCAGTGTGGCCTTAGTGGGACTGATGGAGTCGCTGTTAACAGCGAAACTGGTCGATGAACTGACCGATACCCCATCAAATAAGCACCGGGAATCTTGGGGATTAGGTATCGCGAATATTTTGTCCGCTTTTTATGGTGGGGTTGCGGGCTGTGCCATGATCGGTCAAACCATCGTAAACGTTGAATTGGGTAAAGCCCGAAGTCGCGTCTCAACCGTCGTTTCTGCCTGCGTACTGTTACTGTTAGTCAGTGTACTGAGTCAGGTTATGGCTAAAATACCGATGGTGGTGTTAGCGGCCATCATGGTTATCGTCTCAATTAAAACGGTTAATTGGCATAGCCTGCAACCGAAGACGCTACGTCGGTTACCGGTGAGTGAAACCCTTATTATGCTGTTCACCGTCGTCATTACGGTGTGGACCAGTAATCTTGCCCTCGGGGTAGTGGTCGGCGCGCTCTTTGCGACCCTACTTTTTGCAAGACGTATCAGTCATATTATCGTTGCTAAACGGTCACTTTCTGAGGATGGTCAACGCGTAACTTACCAAGTACAGGGACCCCTTTTCTTCGCCAGCAGTAACGACCTCTATGAGCACTTTGATTACGCTAACGATCCTAAACACGTCATTATCGACCTCTCCGCCGCGCAGGTGTGGGATGCCTCTAGCGTAAGCGTGCTTGATTCCATCGAACATCGCTATCATCGACACGGTTGTCAGGTGACATTGGTGGGACTTGCTGGACGCAGCGAAGCCATTCATCAACGCGTTTCCACTCATCGGCAATAAGACTGTGCGGTAAGTCACTTTGGCTTACCGCTGCTTTCGTTAATCCTCAATCAATATAAAATTTTTACATTTAAGACGTATTTCACTATATTACGTGAACTTTATCACACTCCGTTTTAAGACCATGACTCCTAACCTACCTCACTCAAATTGTGACGCCACTGGTACCGATACCAATCGCCGTCGATTCCTGAAAAACTCGCTTATTGTTACTGCAGGCTGCTTTGTCACCTCACTGCCTCTTAGCGGACTTGCGCAGAATACTTCCTCCTCTGGTGATGTTTTGCGTGCCTTTATACGTGTCACACAAACCATTACTGAGCATAAGCAAATCAATGCCGAACTCGCGGCACATTTCTACAATGCCTTCGTCAAAAAAATGCCTGAGTTTGCTCAACAGATGCATCCGTTAGTGCAGCTCATCAACGATGGCATGAGTGCCACCGCCTTTGCAGAGCAAGCACATCGTGCAGGTCTACAGACACTGCTGCAGCAAATTGTGACCGCGTGGTACACCGGTACAGTCGGCGATGATTACCACGGCATCTTGGTCAGTTACCAGCAAGCTTGGATGTATCGCACGGTGAGTGATGGATTGGTTGTTCCAACCTATTGTGGTAATGGCCCGCTATGGTGGACCGCCCCGGTACCCGACGCGAACAATATGGCCGTGATCGACGCGCTGTAATCCCTTATTCGTACAACCTATAACAATAAAATTAATGATTATGAAAAAACCAGAATTTACTGCAAGCGGCGATGTGAGCGCCGATGTTGTGATCGTCGGATCAGGCATTGTCGGCGGTATGATGGCCGATCGACTGGTCGCACAGGGTTATTCCGTCTTGGTACTTGAAGCAGGGTTGCGGATTACCCGCGCCCAAGCGGTGGAAAATTGGCGCAATATGCCGTTTGCGAATCGTGCGGGTTCCGATTTCCAAGGGCTTTATCCGCAATCACCGCTTGCGCCGGCCCCGCTCTATTTTCCACCGAACAACTACGTCAATGTCACCGGTCCTAGTGCGGGGAGCTTTCAACAAGGCTATTTGCGCACAGTCGGGGGAACGACATGGCACTGGGCAGCCTCTTGCTGGCGTCACCACCCCAGCGATTTTGAAATGCAACGTAAATATAACGTAGGACGAGATTGGCCGATCTCCTATCACGAATTTGAGCCTTGGTACTGTGAAGCAGAATATGAGATTGGCGTCGCTGGACCACAAGATCCGACTATGCAATCCCCTTCTGAGCGTAGTCGCCCTTATCCCATGGATATGGTGCCTTTCGCCCATGGCGATAACTATTTTGCCAGCGTGGTAAACCCCCACGGTTATAACTTAGTCCCCATCCCGCAAGGACGTAGCACGCGCCCTTGGGAAGGTCGTCCAGTCTGCTGTGGCAACAACAACTGCCAGCCTATCTGCCCGATTGGCGCAATGTATAATGGTATTCATCATGTGGAACGTGCCGAACGCCAAGGCGCTGTCGTACTGTCGGAATCAGTCGTTTATAAAATCGATACTGACAGCCAAAACCGCATTACCGCCGTACATTGGCTCGATAACCAGAAAGCGTCACATAAAGCGACCGCCAAAATGTTCGCCCTTGCGTGTAACGGAATTGAAACTCCGCGTCTGTTACTGTTAGCCGCCAACAAGGCTAACCCTACTGGTATTGCCAATAGCTCCGACATGGTCGGCCGTAATATGATGGATCACTCTGGGTTCCACTGTAGCTTCCTTACCGAGGAGCCCATGTGGCTAGGCCGTGGACCGGCACAGAGTAGCTGCATGGTGGGGCCTCGTGATGGTGATTTCCGTCGTGATTACTCGGCGAACAAGATGATCCTTAACAATATTTCGCGCGTAGTCCCTGCGACTAAGCAGGCATTAGCCAAAGGGTTAGTCGGCAAAGCGTTAGATGAAGAGATTCGTTACCGCTCAACACACGGCGTCGACCTATCGATAAGCTTAGAACCGTTACCCGATCCCGATAACCGGCTCACGCTCAGTGCTGATCGTAAAGATGCACACGGCCTAGCCTGTCCGGATATTCACTACGATGTCGGCGATTATGTACGTAAAGGTGCAGAAGCGGCTCATGACCAATTACGTCACATCGGTTCACTGTTCAATGCGAAAGAGTTCAACATCACCACCAGCCTTAATGCGAATAACCACATTATGGGTGGCACCATTATGGGCGATTCAGCGAAGAATGCGGTGGTAGACAGTAATTGTCGCACCTTCGACCATGAGAACCTCTGGTTACCGGGTGGCGGCGCAATCCCTTCAGCCAGCGTGGTAAACAGTACCCTCACAATGGCCGCGCTAGGATTAAAAGCCGCCCATGATATGGCTCAGCGTTTGAAGGGGGGAGTATAACCATGCGGCTCAATAAAACATTGGCGTGGTTACTGACCTTAATGGCTATCAGTCCGTTAACTTACGCACAGGTAGCACAAGATAACGGCGCAGCGCTGATCGCACAGGGCGAGAAAGTGGCCATCGCCTCAGACTGTCAAGCCTGTCACACCGCTCCAGGAAGTAAAACTGCTTTTTCCGGTGGCTACGCCATCGCTTCACCGATGGGAGCTATCTACGCCACCAATATTACCCCGTCAGCGCAAGGCATTGGTCAGTATAGTGAACAACAGTTCGCTAAAGCCGTGCGGGAAGGCGTTCGGGCAGACGGCGCACATCTCTACCCGGCAATGCCTTATACTTCCTATCATTTAATGACCGACCAAGACGTGCATGCGCTCTATGCTTATTTTATGCATAGCGTCAAACCTGTGGATCAGGCGAATACGCCGACTCAACTGACTTTCCCATTTAACCTTCGCTTTAGTATGGGGATGTGGAATGCCGTCTTGGGTCGTACTGATAGCTTTAAGGTTGATCCGAGTAAAAGCGATGAATGGAATCGCGGTAATTACCTGGTTAATGGCCTTGCACACTGTGACACCTGTCATACCCCGCGTAACTTTATGATGGCGGAGAAACAGGATCAGCCGCTTGCTGGCGCACCTTTGGGCAGTTGGTATGCACCAAATATTACCGCAGATCCTATCAGTGGTATTGGCGGATGGCGAGAAGATGAACTGGTAAGCTACCTCAAAACGGGACGCGCTGTAGGTAAAAACCAAGCGGCAGGTGGCATGGCAGAAGCCGTAGAGCACAGCTTGCAATACCTACCGGATAGCGATTTGAAAGCTATTGCCGTCTACCTTAAACACACGACACCGATCCGTACTGAAGGGGAGGCGGCGCCCGCTTACTCTTATGGTCACCCGGTCAGCGTCGAGCAGGAAATCCGTGGCAACGCGGCGAATAATGCGTACAACGCCCTGGACAATGGTGCCAAGCTGTTTAGTGGTAACTGTGCCAGCTGTCACCAGCCGGATGGTGCGGGCAGTCCAAATCAAGCCTATCCATCGTTGTTCCATAATACGGCTACTGGAATGATCCACCCAGATAACTTGGTCTCTGCCATTTTATTTGGTGTGAGACGGACGACTAAAGACCACGATGTCTTAATGCCCGCGTTCAGTTCACCGACTTACGTCGATCAACTGAGCGATCAGCAAATTGCCGATATCAGTAATTATGTGCTGCATAATTACGGTAATCCGCAGGTAACCGTGCAAGCGGGCGATGTAGCGTGGATGCGTAAAGGAGGACGTTTACCTTTCTTGGCGGCAGCACAACCTTACGTTGTACCGGGAATTGCCGTGGGAATTGTCGTCGTTATCTTGCTAATAATTGGCATTCGATTACGGCGGAGTCGTCAAAAACATAAGTCTTAATCGTCTTTCCCGGCCCCCCTAGGGGGCCGGGATGATGAAAAGGCGAATGCTACTGCTTCACCCGCAACGACAGTAAGAAGATAATCAGCCCCATCACCGCTAATGCCGTCCCGACCCATGCCGTTGAGACCCACCCCAAGCCTGCATCAATCACTACACCGCCAAGGAACGCGCCTAAGGCATTGGCCATATTGAGCGCCGAATGGTTCATTGCTGCGGCCAGCGTTTGTGCTTCACCTGCCACATCCATCAACCGTATTTGCAAAGACGGGATAAGTAAGCCGGCAGTACCGATAAGAAAAGCGGCTAAGAAGCCGGTCAGCACATACTTGGAGAGGAAACAGAACAGCACCATGATGGCGATATTCCATAACAAAGAGAGTCCTATAGTTTTACCGACACTCCAATCGGCAAACTTTCCACCCAAGGTACTGCCGACAATCATCCCTAAACCAAATGCGGCCATCACCCATGGAATTTGTGCTTCACTCATCCCTGCGTAGTGGATCATGGTAGGGGTGATATAACTGAAGACGGCAAACATTCCGCCAAATCCTGTGGCCCCGATAAGTAAGGTCAATAAGACTTGTGGTTTTTTGAGCGCGGTTAACTCCCGTAAAGGGTGCGCCGAGCGGTCCCCTTCGCTGAAAGGGACATAACGGATAATCATGATCAGTGACGCTAAGGCACAGGTCCCGACAAACCAAAAAGCCAGTTGCCAGCTTAAGTGGTGACCAATCCATGAGACGACTGGAACGCCGAGTAGCGTAGCCACGGTTAAGCCTAACATCATTCGACCAATCGCTTTACCTCGCTGATGCGCGGGCACCATGGAGGCCGCCACCAGTGAGGCCACACCAAAGAAGGCACCATGAGGTAGACCAGTAATAAAACGCATCAGCACAAAAGAGAGATAACCCGGCGCCAGTGCGCTGGCCACATTTCCCAAAGCGAACAGCCCCATTAACGCAATCAGTAAACGCTGACGTGACACGCGTGAGAAGAGTACGGCGATAAGGGGTGCACCCACTACTACACCCAATGCATAGCTACTGATTGCATCGCCCGCTCGCGTTATTGAACTGTGTAAACCGTGCGCCACGTCCGGCAGCAATCCCATTATCACAAATTCACCCGTACCAATGGCAAAGCCGCCAAGGGCTAATGCAAGCTGGGCTAATCCGAGATGTTCAGTTTTCGTTTGTGACACAACGACCTCATTACGTTTCTGTGTGAATAAAAGCTAGGCAGATTTGCCACATAAAAAAAAAGCAAGCCACTAGTATGGCATGCTGATCACATTTCTGAAAATTAAGGTGAAAATTTTATGTTGGACTAACTGTAAAAATAATCTTGCCCTTGATGTCGGACAAACCATCCTGTCAATGCCATCCGTTCAACATGAGTGGGCAGGACTTCGTGCAATATTTGTTCGGAGAGGAAACAGATCATACTACCCGCTACCGGCTCAATCACCTTCTGACCTTCAGGAAGGTGCAAACAGAGTTGACCACCATTTTCAGGTCGCCAGTTTTGGTTAATATAGAAAATGAGTGTTACTGCGCGACGTTTATCTTGAGCAAAGCAGTCATAATGCGGTTTATAGAATGCACCTTGAGGATAGCGCGAGAAGTGCCCCTCAAACCCATTCAACCCCAGATAGAATTCTTGGTTAAGCAGTTGCTGTATCTCGTCAACTAACGATAAGTAATAGACGATAGCCGGGTCGGTTTCGCGCGAATCAATCCAACTGATACTGTCTGATCGAATGGCTTCATTGATAATATTTTTTATCCCTTGGCCAATGCCTGCTTGTAAGAACGTCCGTTTATGACAGAGATCCGCTAAGGCAGTGACCCATTCGCCCGGAATAACATTTTGTTGGGCGTACCAACCGTGCTCACATAACTGCTCAATAAGATCGCTTGAGTTAACCATAATCGACTGCGACATCCACAACCTAAGGGATGCGCAGTATACCTTCAGTTTCGATTAGGCACTATGTCTTCGCCGTAAAGAATCAGGATTCTTTACCTGCGACTAAACTTGATAACGCCGATGACTGTGGGGCGCGGACTTCACGCGGATGCAATATAAAATGCGCCCCCCCGGCAATCCCGACACCAATAAACCAACTAAAATTCGCCACAGCATGTAAGCTCGGAATAAAACTGATCACTAAGCCGATGACTACCGCTGGCACCAATGCCGCGACGGCACGCAGATTCACCCCACCTTGGTACCAATAACGTCCTTGTTTTGAGGCAGTGAACAGATCATCAACATCAATATTACCGCGTTTTATCAGATAAAAATCGCAGAGCAAGATACCAAATAGCGGCCCGATAAAGGCACCCAGAACATCTAAGCTATAGTGGATCAATTCTGGAGATTGGAACAAATTCCAAGGTGTCAGCAGCACAGATCCGACTGCTGCAATCATCCCGCCCATCCGAAAGCTAATTTTTTGCGGGGCGCAGTTAGAAAAATCGAAGGCTGGGGAGACAAAATTCGCGACAATATTGATACCCACAGTGGCGGTAATCATCGTTAATAATGCCAGCGCCATCACCACCCCATTTCCTGTATGGGCGACCGTCTCAATCGGGTCAGTAATCATCTGACCATATAAACTTTTGGTACCGGAAACAATAATGACCGTAATGACCGAGAACAGTAAGAAATTGAAAGGTAGCCCCCAACGATTTCCGCGACGTACCTCTTTCATTGACTTACCGTACCGAGCAAAGTCACCAAAGTTAAGTAACGGACCCGAAAAATAGGAGACCACCAGCGACACCGCAGTGATCATCTGCCAGGTCTGTTGCGAAGTACTGAGTGCTTTATCCGATAAGGTTAATGAGATCCCTTTCCAACCGGTTTGCGAAATAATCCATACCGCTAAGGCCAACATGACGATATACACCGCAGGACCTGCAATATCGATAAAGGCTTGAATGGTCCGCATTCCGCGCCAGAATACCAGCGCTTGTAAGCACCACATTACCGCGAAACAGATCCAGCCTAGCGCCGATAAGCCGACAAAATGCGGCACAGTCAGCGGCGTTAGGTTTGGCCAAAATTTAAGCAACACCAAGAGTAAGGCATTGGAGGCTAACCAGGTTTGGATCCCGTACCAAGCGAAAGCAATCAGTCCGCGGATGACAGCAGGGATATTGGCACCGAATACGCCGAAGGCTTGACGGCAAACTACGGCATAGGGCACCCCTGTAAGTTGGCTAGGTCGCGCGATTAAATTAGCGGCCACCTGCACAATACCGATCCCGACCAGTAAGCAGAGCAATACTTGCCAGCCTGCTAAGCCCAATGCAAAAAAACTGGCAGCGACCACATAACCGCCCATGCTATGGATATCCGACATCCAGAACGAGAAGATATTATACCAAGACCAGTGCGGGTTTTTGACCGGAGCCAAATCATCGTTAGTCAATTTTGGGCTGTAACTGGCCGGGTAACTGTGCTGTGTTGTCGAATCTTGCTGCGCCATAGTGCCATCCTCGTGAACGAAATCGAACTGATGACTCTAGGCTGCAAATAACATACCAATTCTTTTTTTCTTGAAACAATAATTTCACTGCCGTACGCTTGGCCTGTTCCGGCCTCTCTTCTATTCAGTGGCTGAGATCAATTACACCTTGCCGTCACACCCGAAGATTCATTAGAGTGCACTAACGCCCGGGCTGCACAGTCAGCGTGCAACCCCCCTTTCCTATGGAGACTTTATGCGCCGCCACCGTATTCAATTGATTAACCCTAATACCAGTCAAGCCATGACAGAGACAATGGCAAACACCGCACGCAGTATTGCGGGATCGCGTCTGGATATTGACGCCGTATGCCCTAAAGAAGGTGTCCCTTCCATTGAGGGGCATTTCGATGAGGCCGTAGCAACACTGGGCATTTTGCAGCAGATCCGTGCTGGCGAAGATCGCGGTGTGGACGGCCATATCATCGCCTGCTTTGGCGATCCGGGGTTACTGGCGGCGCGTGAGCTGGCGAAAGGCCCAGTGCTGGGGATTGCTGAAGCGGCTATGCATGTTGCAAGCTTAGTGGCGACGCGTTTTTCCATTGTCACTACCCTGCCGCGTACCGTTATCATTGCCCGTCACCTTCTTCATCGTTACGGCTTCAACGAGCAGTGCGCCGCCGTTCATGCCATCGATCTGCCGGTATTAAGCCTAGAAGATGGAAGTGGGTTGGCGCAACAGAAAGTCCGTGAATACTGCCTAAACGCTAAACATAACGATAGCGTCGGCGCGATTATTTTAGGCTGTGGCGGAATGGCTGATCTGGCAACGCAACTAAGCGAAGAATTGCAGATACCGGTTATTGATGGCGTGGGCGCAGCGGTCACATTATTAGAATCGCTGCTAAATTTAGGCGTCACCACCAGTAAATGGGGTGATCTTGATTTTCCCCGCAACAAAGGCATTACCGGTCCTTATGCACAATGTTTGGTCCCTGCGCCGAACAGCTAAGTGTTGGTTTTTATGCAACGCTTAGCTCGCTGCGACCATCATGGGCGTCGCAGCCGCGTAGTCATTACAAGTCACTTCTAAGGGGTTCCCGCAGAGGTCTTCGAAGTAAATCGACCAGGTCAAGTGATGGTCGACCACAGAATAAGCCACCTTGTACTTCTGTAATCTATCCACTAGTGTGGCTACCTTTATCGCCTGAATCACGAACGCAATAGTGTTACCGGGTTTGGGCGATTGCCGTTGAAAGAGAGAGAGCGAAGCGGCCGCACAGCGGATAACAAAGGGGCCTCCTTGTTGATACCACAGGGCAAAAGTAGGATCATGTTCAAAGCCCAAAAGTTGCCGATACCACGCTGCTGCCGCAGGGACATCCTCAACATAAACATGCACGTGGTCTAACGCATCAATCATCGTCTTTTCTCCTCAAATCCTTACCCTGCCGCAGGAAACAAAAAGTTTCAACCAACTGCGCACTGGCGGATAAAATGCCCCTCGCTTTTTGGTGCCGGGCATTGGATAATCGGTGATTATCCCTGATGCATGGAGCACACCATGGCACTCCCTTGTTTATCGACGTTACTCTCCTTCAAACGTTGGGCCGACCAGCAAACCTTAGCCGCTATCGCGACAATAGATGACCGGCAGTATGCTGAACAAAAAAAAATTATGATTAGATTGATGAATCATATTTATGTAGTTGATGCAATTTTCAAGGGAAACCTGCAAGGCATCGACCACGGTTATCAAGCGTTAAACACCGTTGACACCCCAACGATTACCGACCTTTCCCAAGCGATGGATCACTGTAGTGAGTGGTATCTCTCCTATGTCGACCAGTGGTCAACCCCTACCCACCCAATCTTATTCACCTTTGTCGACGGCGGGCAAGGTTCGATGAGCGCAGTGGAGATGGTCGAGCACATTCTGCATCACAGCAGCTATCACCGTGGTGCTGTTGGCTGGCTGATTTCTCAGGCCGGTGGCGTTGCCCCCAAAGATGTCCTCAGTGTTTTTCTGCGCGACCATGCTCAATGCTCCGAGAGTAATCCGTATTAAGTTGGCTGACTACCCCGCATCGGTGGGAGTAGCTCACCGATAATTCGTGCACACGATAAAAAAAATAAATCGCCACAAAAAAAACTTCATTTTTTGATATCGATCATACTTTCACTTTTTTACGAAAAGCGTAATATAACTTTCACGCCAACTTGTGGAAACGCCACCATGTTTTCAACTGTCTAATTTCTCTTCTTACCGAGTATTGCCAGTAGGCATCAACCCTATTTTCTCCCTTTTTTAGACCGTAAAACCATGCATAACTCACTTATTTACCGGCTTCGTTTTGCCTGTAAGACCACCTGTGCGCTACTCCTCGCACTGGCGTTAAGTTTTATACTGCAATTAGACACCCCTAAATGGTCAATGATGACCGTCGCCATCATCGCCGCATCGCCGGCCTTTGCCAGTGGCGGGGAACCGATGAGCGGTGTATTACGTTTTCGAGGTTTTTTACGCTTGATAGGAACAGCGGTTGGCTGTATCGGCGGCGTGTTAATCATGACCTGTTTTAGCCGGGTACCGATACTGCTACTGCTGGCCTGTTGTACTTGGGCGGGTTTCTTCTCGTGGCTCTTTACCGTCGTAAAGCAAGAGATCAGTTATGCTTTCGGCTTAGCCGGATACTCGGTATTTATTATCCTTGTCACTGCCTGGCAGACCCCCCACGATGTGTTACAAATTGCGCTCTATCGCTTTTTTGAAATTACCTTAGGACTGCTCTGCCTGATATTTTCTGACTTACTGTTTTTACCCCGTTCGGTAAAGCGTTCCATCGACCAGCGGGTCGCGGAGTTACCTCATAACTGTTATCAACTGCTGTCACACTGCTTTACCAGTGATGATACCCAGCAATTTGAGGAGATTTTCCGGGAACGCCTGACACAGGCAAAAGCCCTGCAAGCGATGCGTCAAACGCTACGCATGGAGTCCAGCCATTATTCAGTAATGATGCATCGTCGTCTTAAAGGCATCAACGGCATCCTTTTTCACCTGCTCACCTTAACCTATGAGACACAACAGTATTTCCAGCAACGCCCTGATAAACGTAGCAGCCATTGGTACTTTTTGTTTCAAGGTGAATGTCACACCCCTGAACAGGTAAATCAAAAATTACATCAGTTCACCTATCTCATTCATCAGTTGCCTGCCACGCAAACCCCGTATTCATTAAGTGCTTGGCTAAAAGCGATGAAAGAGTTACGGATTTTATTACGCGGACTCCACTCTCACCAACCGTTGCACCAGGTTGAGAAAGAGATTATAGAGCGTTATACCCTCTCCACGGCGCCCACCGCGCAGCGTAAACATGCCTTTATCAATGGAATGCGAACCTTTGTCACCACCGCTGTAGGCTGTTTACTCTGGTTAGTGATGGACCCTACTGCGATCAGTGGCTTTCTAATTATCGCCAGTATTGTCACCACCTTGGCAATGCGCGCAGAAAGTCCTAAAGCGTTAGGGCTCGATTTTATCTACGGCATGATCTACATCATTCCAATCAGTATGGTGTTTTATCTACTCATTTTGCCCGCTACCCAGCAGAGTTTCTTATTATTATTGGTGGCATTAGGGGCTCTGGTATTTATTCTGTCATTGGCGGTGCAGTACAAAATCGTGGGGAGTGGCGCATCATTAATGTTTATTTTTAATTTAATCCCTATCACCAACCCCGAAACCTTTGATTTTAGTCATACCTTCGACAGTGGATTGGGGCAGATCCTGGGGGCGATTATTTCCATGGTAATTATTGCGGTGATCCCAGACCTGCATAAAACACATCTCGCTAACACATTGATTCGTAATATCTTGGTCACCGCATTACAAACATTAACCACCAATCCTCTGCGACGTAAAAAAAATCGTCTCAGCGCACTCTACGATCAACTTTTATCCTTGATCACCTTGGATAGTCGATCTCTGCATCGCTACCAATTAGCGATCAATCTGATCATTATTTATCGGCGAATTAATGCTATCACGATTCATAATTTTCCGGGCTTAGCCGAGTTTCACCAAGAGATCCGTGACTGTGCAACACTACTCTCTACCAGCAAGCTTGCACTGCAACGCGAACGGGCTTTTGAGCAGTTACAGACACTTTTGCAACGTTACCGAGAGGAAATTAGTCGTTTACCGACACCGGAAAAACTTACGTTAGTGGTAGAAGATTTACAGCAACTGTTAGCACAACACAAAGCGCCATTAATTGCCGGTTAGGTAACGGCTCTAGCAAGATAAGACGCTGAGAATCCTTACCCTAAAGATGAGATGGGTTCTCGGGGGGAGCCTCATTGTCTCCCCCCCCTTTAGCGAGCGCCGGACTGGGGCGATTCAGGGTATCGCCGGTAAAGTCGGCGTGATGAAAAGGTGGCATCACGGCACGGCGGTAGGCAATTGCTTCTACCCCGCTCGCCAACAGCGATATGTGGCTCCACGCTGATTTCCCAAGCCTGGCACACCGCTGGGTCGTATCCTTAATGCTGGCTTCCGCGATGGAGCAGCCGATTGATCAGGCGTCTGTCGCGGAGGAAGGTCAAGATAAAGCTGGCGATACTGTAGATCGCACACAGCAGCAGCAACATACAGATATCCGGCAGGGCTTCTCGCAACGATAATCCCATCTGATTAACCCCAGCGATCGCTTTAATCGCCCATGTAGAGGGAAACAGACTGGAAATAAACCTCACCGCATCCGGCATTGCCTGTAAGGGCCAGATCGTTCCCGAAATATAAAATACGGGTGTCGTAATAAACGATAGGGTCAAATAGATCATTTCGACACGACGGATACATTCAGTCAATAATCGTCCAAGCCCCAATACCGCGAGTAAGAAGGGGAAGGTTAGCAGTAAAATTTCAGGAATGGATGCCGTTTGCTTATAACCTAATACCCATGGCCACAGGGCGAACAGTACAATCGATAAGAATAGCCAAATAGGGATTAATGCCGATAATGCACCTAATACCACTGGAAGCTTAGGCCGCCCTTCTGTGCTCATCATCAAACAGACCCTTACGCTGGCAATAAGCAGGGAGTGCTGTAATAACATCACCAATAAGCCTGGAAAGATAATCGCGGCAAAGCTAATGCCGGGGTTAAATAAGGGTAATGTTAGGCCAGTCATCGGGGTTAACACCACGTTAGCTTCCGACTGAGTGAATTGACTTTTCATCATCAATTCAACTTCATACTGACTCAGCATCTGTTGGTAAGCTGCCGCAACATTCTGCTGGATTTGCCCATTGGGTAAGCGATTGGTGGCATCACCAAATACAGGAATGGAGACACTTTTTCCCGATAACATCTTTTTTTCAAAATCGATCGGGATCTCCACCACTGCGAACAATTTACGATACCCCATATCCCGCTCGGCTTGACCAAGCTGATCGTAGGTGACCACATTTAATTTGGGGCTGGCATCAAGGTTACGGGTTAATAAATGACTGGCCGAGCTGTGGTCAAGATCGACCACCGCCACAGGCATCTCCCATACGGTACCTTTGGCATACACCATACTGATAATACAGAGCGATAACAGCAGCATCGCCCACATCGGCTTTTCAAGCATCCCTGCGAGCACCTTCTTAAAGGTGGTCCAATAGCTACTCATACCATCGCCTCTTGATCGCGTAAGCGTTTTGGTAAACGCCGAAATACTAACAACCCGACCACAATCGGGTAGACGGCCAACAGTGCACACACCCCAATTACAGGTTGAGCTGGGACTTTGCGAATAAAGAGATCAAACATCGCGTAGAGTGCATGAGTCAGGGGTTCCATATTGGCAATAAATTGTGCCGGCAACGGCATCGACAATTCTGGCATCCCGAGTCCCGAAAAAGCTAAGGCAATGGTGACAAATATGGCCATCAAGGTGTAAGCACTGATTGCCGTGCGCGTGAAAGTAAAGAGCATCAACCCTAGGCTTTGCGCCGCCATGATGTAAAAGAAGGCCACGAAAAACATATAATAAGGATTGCCAACAAATCGGGCGGAGAACACCCACACTAATAGCGCAATTTCCCCCATTAAAATGGTGGTGTAAACCAACGTATAAGGCGCAAGTTTACCTAACAATGCCCAACCAAAACGGTCGGCATAGATCAGCGGTTTGCTGCGCGATAATACATAAATCATGCTGGTCACCACAAATAGCTGAATAAGGTGGATGGTGGCGGCAAATTGTTGGTAATAGATATAGCTTCCACTAGCATTAAACAGACTGCGATAAACCAAGGAGACCGAAGGTAGTGTTGGGGCGGTTTTACCTATCTTCGCCTCGACGGCACTACGGTACTCACTGTTTATAGCAGTGACCAGCCCAGAAAAGTCTTGGGTTGAGTACAACCCAGCACCGTAATAAAGTGCATTGTAATAGAAGGCGACTTTGGGTTGTTTAGCGGAAAGGAGGTGTTTTTCGAAGTCCGGCGGGATATAGAGCAAGCCATAATCTTGCGCTGTGCGCATCTTATGCAGGGCCTCATTCAATCCCCCTTCCCATTCAGTCAAGGTTGCATGAGGACTTGCGTCCAACTTGCGGATCAATTCACGGGACAATTGGCTATGGTCGTTGTCAACCACCGCCACCGGTAAATTCATCAGCGTTCCTTCAGAGAAGTTACTGCTCAGTAGCCAAAAGAGCAGTAGTGGAAAACACCAGGTCAACCAGTGGATAGCCGGTTTACGCGCACTGATGCGGATCTCTTTATTAAAAGCTCGACGAAAGGCCCGAAAGCCTGTTCTTAACGTTTCCACTGCCATAACGCGCTCATCCCCTGACGTAGACCAGTGACGGGTTTGGTGGGCCATAGGCGCACTTCAAAGGTTTTGAGATCGAAGTCACCGGTTGCCCGCGTCGCGCTCTTAGTCGAAAAATCACCTAACGGGGCGATATAATGGACTCGTGCTTCAATGACTTGATTATCCAGCGCAGGCACACGCAAGTGAATCACATCACCTTTACGCACATGGGCCAAGATATCCTCACGTAAATTAAACACAAAATAGGCTTGGGGTAAGCGAACCAGAGTCACTAGAGGACTCGATGCGCTCAGTAAATCGCCGACTTCAGCCGGGATAGGGCCGACCTCGCCATCAACCGGCGCTTTCACATTGAGATCGTCGGTCTGGACTTTAATTTCCGCTAATTGCTGTTCGGCTTGTTGCAATTGTGCGCTATAAACATCGCGTTGCTCCCAACGATCGCCGTGTTTAGCCTCATCCAGATTCGCCTGAGCACTTTGCATACTGTGCAGCGCGGTATCTCTGGTGTTGCGGGCATTATCTAAATCTACAGCAGAGATATACCCTTTGGCTGCCACACTTTGGTTTCGGCGATAGGTCGCTTCGGCGGTTTGGTAGTCAGCCCTGGCACCCGCAAGTGTTGCGGTCAGTTGGCGAATACTTTCTTCACGCGTCCCGTTCTGTGACATTTCTAAGGTAAATTTCGCTTGATCGCGCGCCGCTTCTGCGGCTTTAAGCTGAGCGATTAATTCTGGGGCGTCTAAACGGATAATGACTTGTCCCGCTTTGACATCATCACCGCGTTCAATCAGTCGTTCAACGACCCGCCCTTTCGCCTTCGACGCGACGATCACTTCCGGCGCATCGACTTCACCTTGTAATAATAAATCTTGGTTTTGTACTCTAAAGAAAACAGCCAGTGAAACAATTGCTATCATCACTAAAACAGTAAAAATGATTTTTTTACTCATCAACCTACTCCAGAATTAATCAGCCGGGCACTGATTTCCCTCTTATGTTGTTATAAGCGTAATGTACTCATTAAGAAAATGCACTGCGCAGACCATTAAATCTCACCAAACGGCATACTATAGCCGAACTGCCAACGATAAATTTTGATTAAGAGAGGGTTTCATTTAGCAAATCTTCGATTTAAAAGTGTGAGATATCGCAAAGTTTTACCCATTACAGTAATTATCTAAACCAATTTTATTTTGTACGGTAGCGAGCCTACACTTGTCTCCATCAACTAGAGGAGCCCGCTTATGTTTTCCACACAACGTTTTACGGCGAAAGAACTGGCCATTGCTTATGCTTCAAAACAGGATAAAAACTATACCCCCGCACAGTTTCTGATCGTGGTTGAAAAACTGGAAGTCGAGTTTGCCCGTTTACTCAAAGCCCCACGTAGCAGTGAACACGCCTCTACGACGATGGTTTTTGAAGGCTAAGTCGTGCAGCCCACTGCTTAAAATCATTAAGCTCTTGCTCATTAATACCATGGACGAGATCAGCATAACGATGAAAGGTCAGCGAATATCCACGCTGTTGGGCGATGGAGGCGGCCTGTTCATCTAATGCTAGCGCAATACGTTGATCGCGCTGTCCGTGTCCAATAAAGAGTTCGGGTAAGGTAACCTTACCCTGACGCGTCGCCGTAATGCCTTGAGACTCAGGCAGACGACCACTGAAGATGGCAGCGGCACCGATGGTTTCAGGTGAGTTTAAGACTAGGCTCCAACTCATTACCGCACCTTGGCTGAATCCGGCCAGTAGCGTCTTATTGGGTGAGATTTTAAGTTGTCGTTGTAATTGAGTGATACGGTTAAGGATTTGTTGGCGTGCCGCGGTAATATCAGCCTGCGCTCCTGAACCGTTGCGATACCACGCAAAACGGTTGTTCCCTAAGGCAATGGGGGCTTGCAAGCTGACAATGGCATAATCGTGAGCGATATAGTCGGCCAGCGGCAGCAAATCTTGCTCATTACTGCCATAACCGTGTAACAGTACCACCAGTCGCTGAGCGGGTTGCCCTGATTGCGGCGCAAGCAATATTCCTTCCAGTGCGGCCTTCGTCGACATTGAGACCAGTAACACCATACTGGTGATAATGCCCTTCATCTTTCTTGTTGTCAGAGATTTCAGCATAGTGCCACCGTAATAGAGATGAGAAAAGGAGCCGCCAGCGTCAATAATAGACCGCTAAAGATGGCATACGGAATGTAGTAGGCATCACAATTTTGTTTAATAAAGGGCAGTGCGGAGTCCATCGCCGCGGCACCACTTAAGCCCACTGCAGCAAGAGGCTGGCGACGGCCAAGGAAATAGAGAAAGACAATACTTAACAGTTCGCGGAAAAAATCGGTCATAAAAGCGATTGCGCCCATTTCCGCACCTGCCAATTGATGGACCATCGGGCCTGACAGCGAAAACCACCCTAACCCACTGCCTAACACCAATGATTGTTGCCAACTAAAGGGCGTTAGCAGACTAAATAGCCCTGCAGCAGCGACATACCCGACCACTGCGGCCACCGGTACACTGGCACATTGACGGGTGACACGACCGAAACGAAAGCCTACCAGATCAACCCCCACACAAAATAACATGACATAAAGCACAGCATTACTGGAGAGGCCAAGCGTATTCAGGCTGAAATGAGTGAAGTACCCTAATGTTAGCCCAGCGATAAACGCGGCAATCGCCTTAAAACAGCCACCGAAGGCCGAGAATAATGAAGGCAGCGGGGTTTCATTCGTTAGTACAGCGGGTTTACGTAGCAATAATACTGCGGTGAATAGCGTGATTAATCCCGAAAGCAGCATCGCATGCAGCATGATTGCGCCGCCCAGTTCACCTTGAGTCAATACTTCCGCAAAATCTAGCCCCATACTGAATAATAAGAGTAGGACAATGGTACTTAAGGATTTTACCACCGATTGCCGAGTCTTCAACGAACATTGCGACCCCGCAAACCATCCGCAGGCTAATGTCGCCAGTAAGGTTACTATCGAAATTAAGGCGTGTTGCATAGTCAGTCGTTTCTTAGTGTCAGCCGATAATAAAAGCCAATACCCTACCATTAAATTACCCTTTTAGCATACTCATTATCTGGCTGATAGCCTTATGAAAATTAAGGTTTCTATAGGTCCTCAATGAGTTTTAGAGTAATATAGCGCCGCACTTAGGACTGGGGATTTACCGTTTTGCAACGATTCGCAAAATTTTACCGTTTTGCCGCACAGTTAGCGATTTTTTCAATCGCTATGCTGTTTATCGCCCCGATAATCTCTAAGACCCTACAACATTCAACACATCCAGCGTCTGCCATGCAGTCAATGGAGCGTATGCATACCCCACCAAGCGACGATTGTCCAATGATGTCGCCATCGCTCGCCTCTCACGCCCCTGCCATCGACACTAAAATGCTCGACGATATGGCCTGTGGCTACTGCCAATTATTAGTGCATTTCCCCTTTCTTCAGCTGATTATTCTACTCGCTCTGGTCATCGTTTATTGCCCGCTGCGCTGCCTCAGTATTCTCCCGCCGATCACCCGACCCTTGACCGGCTATTGGTCATCAAGCCAAGCTCGCGCTCCCCCTTCCTTCTAAAACGCCATCCCTTATTTATTGTGGCCTGATAAGTCGTTATCTAGGCCGATTTAGCGTTTTTAGCGCTAGGCATTGTCACGCCTGCGCATTAAGGAAGTTATTATGTCTTACCCATCAGCGTTATCACCGATTACCCTGGCTTTACTGCTGGCCTATAGCCAGCAAGTATCAGCCGCTTTACCGTCTGAGAAGGCTGCCAGCGACTCAACCATTATTGTTAGCGCCCCCGTCAACTCGCCGTTGGAGGTCGTTAGCTCACCGAAAACCCCTCGCCAACCGCTCCCTGCCAGCGATGGCTCCGACTACTTAAAAACCATTCCCGGTTTCGCCCAAATTCGAAACGGTGGCACCAATGGTGAACCCGTGTTTCGCGGCATGTTCGGTTCGCGCCTGCGTATGCTGATGAATGACAGTGAGATGCTTGGCGCTTGCGGGGGCCGCATGGATTCGCCCTCTTCTTATCTCTCCCCAGAGAATTTTGATCTGATGACCTTGATCAAGGGGCCGCAGACTGTGTTATGGGGGCCGGGGAACTCAGCAGGGACCTTGCGGTTTGAACGACTTCCGCCCTCTTTCTCGGCCCCCGGCATACAAGGGGATGCCAGCCTAGTGACCGGCTCGAACCAGCGTAATGACCAAAATGCCGATATCAGCATGGGTAATCAGCAAGGCTATATTCGCTTAACAGGTAATCATGGACGGGCAAACGATTATCAAGACGGTGATGGGCGTAACGTGCCGTCGCAATGGAAAAAATGGAACAGTGATATCGCCATTGGCTGGACCCCAGATGCCGATACTTTGCTTGAACTCACCGCGGGACAAGGTAATGGCAATGCGCGTTATGCCGGCCGGGGAATGGACGGCTCACAATTTAAGCGCCAAAACCTCGGGCTGACCTTTAAGAAAGAGAATATTAGCGAGACTTTTACCCAACTGACCAGCCATCTCTATTACAACAATGCCGATCATGTTATGGATAACTTCTCGCTGCGCCACCCCACTGCTGGCATGTCGAGGCCAATGCGCTCGGAGGTTGGCCGCAAAACCCTTGGCGGTCGTGTCATGGGCACTTGGGAATGGACCTCTACAGAACTGCGCAGCGGTGTCGATATGCAGCACAACAGTCATCGTCGTAAAATTTCAGGTAATTGGCGGGAAGATGCCAGCTTTAGCGATTATGGGATGTTTAGTGAGCTGCGCTATGCCCTTAATCAGGATGATCACCTTATCAGTGGGGCCAGAGCCGATCTAAGCCAGGCCCATGATAAACGCATCACTTCCTCTAGGCATCGTCATAAGGTTATGCCCGCGGGATTTTTACGACTTGAGCATCACCCTGAACACTCCCCAGTCATGCTCTATGCTGGCTTAGGCTATACCGAACGATTTCCCGACTATTGGGAACTGTTCTCGCCGACTTATGGCCCAGACAACGTTCACTCCGCCTTTACGCAAGCGAAACCGGAAAAAACCACCCAGCTGGATATCGGTGCAAAATACCAAGATAAACAATTAGATGCTTGGGTATCGGCTTACGTGGGATGGGTGGATGATTTTATCCTGTTTCGCTATCGGCCGACTCAAAAACGAATTAGCCAAGTCGACAATGTTGATGCGCTGATTTTTGGAGGAGAAATGGGGGCCAGCTATCAACTCTCTGACCACTGGAAACTGGAAAGCAGTATCAGCTATGCCCAAGCCAACAACCGCCAGCAACATCGACCTCTGCCACAAATCCCGCCGCTCGAAACACGCATTGGTGCCACTTGGCATACTGGTCCTTGGAGTACCACGGGGTTAGTACGGTGGGTCGCTGCCCAACATCGGGTGGCAAAAAATGAAGGTAATGTGGTGGGGAAAGATTTCGGGCCCAGTGCTAGCTTCTTGGTGCTCTCTGCTAACAGCCGTTATCAATTTACGGATAAACTGGCCTTAACGGTGGGGATTGATAATCTGCTTAACAAAACCTATAGCGAGCATCTTAACTTGGCGGGAAATGGGAGCTTTGGCTATTCCACCAATACGCGTATTAATGAGCCAGGTCGCAGCTATTGGGCGAAGGTTAGCCTAACATTCTAAGCGCAAAGTTCGATCGTTAACGTAAAGAGGCTTAACCCTTGTTAGGCCTCTGCTTCTCTGCCGATGACCCGCCAGACTGTGCGTCACACCAGTGCGTCACTGCACTGATTGCTCGTTTTTTTAACGCCATACTTAACAATAATTAAAAAAAATCATTAATAATGAGTGAGATAACCATCTGGCATAGTTATTGCTCAAGAATTCCGTATCTTGTATACCACTTGGGATTCAACTATGTCAGCAACCTTTGGCTACACGCTTCAAGATTGGCAACAGCAGGCGAAACAGGACCCGCACCATCTAAAATCATTATTGATAGCCCACTTCCAAGCACTCGATCCTCAGGATAATGCATGGATCTATCTGTGTAGTGTTGAGCAACTCCACGCACAAATAGACGACCTTTTTGCCCAAGACCTAACATCGCTTGATGCCCTGCCGTTATTCGGTGTGCCATTCGCGGTGAAAGATAATATAGATGTTGCTGGCTGGCCGACGACTGCTGCCTGCCCGGCAGCGCGCTATATTGCCGAGCAAGATGCACAAGCCGTTGTACGCTTAAAGGCAGCGGGCGCTATCGTGGTAGGAAAAACCAATCTGGATCAATTCGCCACAGGATTAGTCGGTAGCCGCTCGCCCTTTGGCGCAGTCAGTAACACCTTTAATCCAGACTATATCGGTGGTGGATCGAGTTCAGGTTCAGCCTCAGTGCTAGCACGGGGATATGTCGCCTTTAGTTTGGGAACCGATACTGCGGGTTCGGGTCGTGTCCCCGCCGGCTTTAATAATATTGTGGGTCTTAAGCCCACCAAAGGCTGGATCTCGGCACGGGGCATTATTCCCGCCTGTCGCTTAAATGATACTCCCTCTGTCTTTGCCTTAACGGTGGCTGATGCCTATCTCGTTGCCTCACTGGCCAGCGGCTATGATGAAAAAGAGGCCTATTCACGCCAGCATCCGGCTACTACGCCAGCGCAATTTCCACCACGCGCCCACTTTGCCATACCTGACACGCTAACCTTTTATGGTGACCAGCAGGCTGAAGCCGCATGGCAACTCTCGTTGGCAGCCTTACAGGACAGTGGCGTGACCCTGACACCTATCGATTTCACCCCCTTTCAGCAACTAGCCGAGCAACTGTATGCCGGCCCATGGGTCGCCGAAAGAACGGCTGCCGTTGGCGCGTTACTTGACCATCCCGAAGAGATGGATCCCACCGTTTATCACGTGATCCGTCAAGGTCTGGATTTCACCGCGGTGCAGACCTATCAAGCGGAGTATTTACGTGCCGAATTAAGCCGTACGATTCAGCAAACTCTCGCGGATGTCGATGCCTTGCTGGTGCCGACCACCCCGACCATCCATACCTTAGCAGCCCTTGAGCAATCCCCCATCGCATTAAATTCACAACTTGGCACTTATACCAACTTTACTAATCTTGCTGATTTAAGTGCATTAGCTCTCCCCGCGCCGTTTCGCGCAGATGGCCTTCCAGCCGGTATCACATTATTAGCCCCCGCTTGGCATGATCGCGCCCTGGCCGAATTTGGTTGCCGTTGGCAGTCATTACTTGCGCTTCCCTTAGGGGCTACCGGTCGCTCCCTTCCCGCGACGCCGCTCTCCCTCGCTGTATCCAACACGCATGTCCGGGTGGCGGTGGTGGGTGCGCACCTGACCGGTATGCCGTTAAATTTTCAACTTACCTCGCGAGACGCTGTATTCATCGAAGAGACAAAAACCGCTGCCAACTATCGTCTTTTCGCCTTACTGGATGGCCCAATCAAGAAACCCGGATTATTACGCGATCAACAGGGGCAAGCGATCACCGTCGAGTTGTGGGATATCCCCCTGGCACGTTTCGGTGAATTTGTCGCAGAAATTCCAGCACCGCTAGGTATAGGAAGTCTGACGCTGCTAGATGGTCGGACAGTAAAAGGGTTTATCTGCGAACCAGAGGTGCTCAAAACGGCACTGGAAATCACTGCATTCGGCGGCTGGCGTAATTGGATCACTGCTTAAGAGGAACACGACTATGTTTACCACTGTACTGATTGCTAACCGCGGTGAAATTGCTTGCCGTGCAATAAAAACCCTTAAACGCTTGGGGATCACTAGCGTTGCCGTCTATTCCGATGCCGACCGAAATGCGCGTCACGTGAAAGAAGCCGATATCGCCATCGCGCTGGGTGGCGATAAAGCCAGCGACAGTTATTTACGTATCGATAAAATTCTCTCCGCCGCCAAAAAGAGCGGCGCGCAGGCCATTTGGCCAGGCTACGGATTTCTCTCTGAGAGTGTTACTTTTGCCTCGGCGTGTGAAGAACAAGGAATCGTCTTTATTGGCCCCACAGCACAACAAATTGGCGAGTTTGGCTTAAAACATCGTGCCAGAGAATTGGCGGCTGAAGCGGGCGTCCCGATGACACCCGGGACAGCGCTGCTTACGTCATTAGACGAAGCCTTAGCTGCTGCCGAAAACATCGGCTACCCGATAATGCTTAAAAGTACTGCAGGTGGAGGCGGGATTGGACTAACTCACTGTCCTGACGCCAAAGCACTTTGCGGGGCATGGGAAAGTGTCCGCCGCCTCGGCGAGCAGTTTTTTAGCGATGCTGGGGTTTTTCTTGAGCGTTACATCGAACATGCGCGCCACATTGAGGTACAAATTTTTGGCGATGGCAAGGGTAAGGTTATCGCCTTGGGTGAGCGAGATTGTTCTTTGCAACGTCGAAATCAAAAAGTCGTTGAGGAGACCCCTGCGCCACACCTCCCCCCCGCCATTCGTGAGGCATTACTCGCTTCAGCGATTCGCTTAGGGGAGCTTGTCGACTATCGAAGTGCAGGCACTGTGGAATATATTTACGACCCCCTGCAACACGCCTTTTACTTCTTGGAGGTGAATACCCGACTGCAAGTCGAGCATCCGATCACCGAAGCGGTGACTGGCGTCGATTTCGTCGAGTGTATGTTACGCGTGGCGGCGGGCGATGCCCTCGACTGGCAACGCTTGCAACAGCCCCCACGAGGGGCAGCGATAGAGGTCCGTCTGTATGCCGAAGATCCATTAAAAAACTTCCAGCCCAGCCCAGGGATACTGACTGCGGTGCAATTCCCTCAAGGTGTACGGATTGATAGTGGCATTGAACAAGGCAGTGACGTTTCTGCTTTTTATGACCCGATGATAGCAAAATTAATCGTCAAGGCTGAAAGCCGTGATGCGGCTATCGATACATTACAACAGGCCTTGGCGGCCACCCAATTACAGGGTATTACCACCAATCTGGACTACTTACGCCAAGTCATTGCCACCGAGGTCTTTCGTGAGGGAAAAGTCTCTACCCGCTTCCTCGACAGTTTTATCCCTGTCGCCAAGGTAGTCGAAGTGCTACAACCCGGTACCTTTAGTAGCGTACAAGACTATCCTGGACGTTTGGGTTACTGGCATATTGGCGTTCCCCCCTCGGGGCCGATGGATGATTATGCTTTCCGTTTGGCCAATCGTATTGTCGGCAACCATCCTGATGCGGCAGGATTGGAGTTCACCTTACAAGGGCCAACACTTCGCTTCCATTGTGACACCGTGATCAGTTTAACCGGCGCCGATTGCCCTGCACTGCTTGATGATAAGCCGATTGACTATTGGCAGCCCATTCAGATTAAAGCCGGTCAAACACTCACCTTGGGCCGGGCACAACAGGGGTGTCGAACCTACCTTGCCCTACGTAATGGTTTCGATGTGCCAGAGTATTTGGGCAGTCGATCAACCTTTGTGTTGGGTCAGTTTGGTGGGCATGCGGGGCGTACCTTACGCGCCGCCGATATGCTGGCCATCTCACAACCGGAGCTTGCAGCCTGCACGACACCCGCCCCGATCAGTGATCCTGTCGGGCTAGATCCTGCGATGATCCCCCAATACGGTACAACCTGGGAAATTGGCGTATTATACGGTCCACACGGCGCACCAGACTTTTTCACAGAAGAGAGTATTGACCGTTTTTTTGCCAGCGAGTGGCAGGTTCATTATAACTCGAATCGTCTTGGTGTAAGGTTAATGGGCCCTACCCCGAGCTGGAGTCGACTCGATGGCGGTGAAGCGGGTCTACACCCGTCGAATATTCATGATTGCGAATATGCACTAGGAGCGATCAACTTCACTGGCGATTTCCCGGTCATTCTCACCCACGATGGACCAAGTTTGGGGGGGTTTGTCTGTCCGGTCACTATTGCCAGCGCTGAATTATGGAAAGTCGGCCAATTGAAACCGGGTGATAGGATTCGTTTTTACCCCATCAGCCATCAAGAAGCGGTGACACGAGAACAGGCACAACAGGCTGCTATCACGGACTTATGCCCTCGTTCAGTCCCTAGCGTTGTTCCCCCCTCCTTAGCCGCGACAGAGTTAGGCTCGGCAACCCTGCTGGCGGTACGTCCAGCCACTCCGACCACCCCAGATGTCTATTACCGACAAGCCGGTGATCACTATATCTTGATAGAGTACGGCGATAATATCCTCGACCTCGCCTTACGTTTACGCGTCCATTTACTGATGGAAGCGCTGGAAGCCCATGCAATTGAAGGTCTTGAAGAGCTCTCTCCCGGTGTGCGTTCATTGCAAATCCGTTACAACAGTTTACGCCTCACACAGCGTACTTTACTTAAACGCTTGCTCGATATAGAGAATAAGTTGGGCGATGTCAGTCAGTTAACCGTTCCCTCAAGGATAATTTGGTTACCGATGGCATTCGAAGACAGTGCAACCCTGGCGGCGGTCGAACGTTACCAAGAAACCGTCTGCAGCCAAGCGCCTTGGCTACCCAATAATGTGGAGTTTATCCAGCGAATTAATGGTCTACCTCATCGAGATGAGGTGCGCGATACCCTCTTTTCTGCCAGCTATCTGGTATTGGGGTTAGGCGATGTCTACCTTGGCGCGCCTTGTGCGGTGCCGCTTGATCCGCGGCACCGACTGCTTAGCTCAAAATACAACCCTGCCCGAACCTTTACCGCCGAAGGGACAGTAGGCATTGGCGGAATGTATATGTGTATCTATGGCATGGACTCCCCAGGGGGATATCAGCTGGTCGGCAGAACATTACCGATTTGGAATAAGTTCTTAAAAAATAGCCAATTTAGTGATGATCAACCGTGGCTACTGCACTTCTTTGACCAAGTCAGGTTTTATCCGGTCACCGAAGAAGAACTGATCGCAGAACGAGACGCTTTTCGTGAAGGCCGTTCCTCAATCCGTATCGAAGAGAGCGTTTTTGATTTCGCTGAATACCAACAATTCCTCAACGACAATGCTCAGTCGATCAGTGATTTTCGGTCGCGTCAACAGCAAGCTTTTTCACAAGAAGTCAGCTTGTGGGCGTCGCAAGACCAGCATGGCCCACTTGTTCAAGCACCTGTGCTTGCCGATACAGTAATCTCAACCGACACCCCTATTTGCGCAGAACTGAGTGGCAATATTTGGAAAGTCCTGGTTAACGCCGGTGATTACATCGAGGTTGGGCAACCATTAATTATCGTCGAGGCCATGAAAATGGAGCTGTCGATTACCGCTACCCTTGCGGGAAAAATTACTCAGGTGAGCGCGCAACCGGGCCAGCAAGTGACCCCTGGGCAGATTCTATTGAGGCTGGCGGAAGAAGGAGTGGCGCATGCATAACGCTCCCCCCGCTGCCGGACGTGAAGCGCTTGCGGCAAAGGTCTATCAGGCGGTCAAACAGGCTATTTTTGATTTTCAGCTATTACCCGGCGAACGCTTTAGCGAAAACGAACTTGCACAACAATTACAGGTTAGCCGTACGCCAGTACGCCAAGCCCTCTTTAATTTAGAGCGGGAAGGCTATGTAGAAGTCTTGTTCCGTAGCGGCTGGCAGGTCAAAGCCTTTGATTTTGATTATTTCGAAGAGCTTTACGATTTACGTATTGTGCTGGAATGCGAAGCAGTGCGTCGATTATGCGCGATCTCTTCTGCGGATTGCCGCATAGCCTTGACAGCCGAGCAATACTTTTGGTCGGAAAGTGCGCCCTTAACGCAAGGAAAACCCGTAGCCTTAGCCGATGAAGCTTTTCATCGCGCCTTAGTGTCTGCCACGAATAACCGACAATTCCTGCTGTTACATACAGAGCTGACTGAAAAGTTGAGCATTATTCGCCGTCTTGATTTTACTCGTGATGATCGCATTCAGGCGACTTATCAGCAACATCACGCCATTCTACAGGCTCTCTTCGCGCAGCGCTGCGAACAGGCATTGCGCCTGCTCACCCTGCATATCTCCGAAAGTAAAGCGGCGGTGCGGAAAATAACCTTACATCGCCTGCATCAAGCGCGCCTCACTTTACAGACATCCGGCATTCAAAAGGAGGCACTGCGAACAGCCACTCGCTGAGTGGCGACTCACTGCTACCAATTCCTCCACGGCGTCTAGCGCCCAGTTAACTTAAAGAGGTGAATAATGAATGAATACAGTGTAATAGAGGGAAAATCCCCCTCGAAAAAATCCCTTTCCGTCAATGAAACATTAGAGGATTACACCTTACGTTATGCGCCGTATAGCTTTCGTCGTTGGGGAACCGCCACGGTAGCCATTACCGCCTTAGGCGGCATTGCTTACTTAGCCGATTTTTCTATTGGCGCGAGTATCGGGCTGACCTATGGCACCACAAATGCCTTACTCGCGATTCTGTTCGCAGCCATTGTTATTTTCTTCACCGGTATCCCCCTCGCCTATTACGCGGCACGTTACAATATCGACTTAGATTTGATCTCGCGCGGGGCTGGGTTTGGCTATTATGGTTCGGTGGTCACCAGTCTCATTTTTGCCAGTTTTACCTTTATCTTCTTTGCGCTGGAAGGATCGATTATGGCGCAAGGCTTACAACTCGGCTTACATATCCCCTTGTGGCTGGGCTATCTCGTCTCGACATTGATGGTGATCCCCTTAGTGATTTACGGGATGAAGGCCTTAAGTCATTTACAGATTTGGACCACACCCATTTGGTTAGTCTTGATGATCGGGCCGGTACTGTATCTCGTATGGCAACAACCGACCTTAACTGATCAGTTTTTCAGCTTTCAGGGCAAAAATGGAACACATAGAGCGGATCTCGCCTCAGTGATGTTAGGTGCCGGAATTTGCTTATCGTTGATTATGCAAATTGGCGAACAGATCGATTACCTGCGCTTTATGCCAGCGAAAACCCGCCAAAATAGCCGCTCATGGTGGCTAGCCGTCATTTCAGCAGGGCCAGGTTGGGTCATTTTGGGCGCATTAAAACAAGCTATCGGCGCTTTCCTGGGGTTCTATTTACTTACCCTAGCGCCGGGTATCAATAGTACCGAACCGGTCCAGCAATTTAACGCGGCCTTCCATCAAATGTTACCTGGAGGGTTAGCCTTAACCCTTGCCGTAATTTTAGTGGTGATTTCGCAAATAAAGATTAACGTCACCAATGCCTATTCCGGTTCGTTATCTTGGACCAGTGCCTATACCCGAGTACGCCGCCACTATCCGGGGAGAATTGTCTTTGTGATGATTAATCTTGCCATCGCCTTGGCACTGATGGAAGGCGATATGTTCTCGGTGCTGGGGAATATTCTCGGTTTCTACTCCAATTTCGCCATTGCTTGGGTGACGGTTGTCGCAATAGATATTGCGGTGAATAAATACCTGCTAAAGCTATCGCCTAAGTTACCGGAATACCGTAAAGAGATGCTTTATAATGTGAATCCCGTGGGGATGGTGGCATTTTTAGCTGCCGCAGGGCTATCAATAGCGGCCTTTTTTGGTTTTCTCGGCCATTTCTTAATGCCTTACTCCCCATTAATAGCCTTAGCCGTCGCGGCGGTGTTGACTCCCACTATGGCACTGATCACTGGTGGAAAATATTACCGTAAACAGATGGATGACGGGATCGCTGAACCCCGTTACGACCATTCTGGTGCACCAGTCAGTACCTTGTACCATTGTGTTGCTTGCCAGCAATCTTACGAGCGTCCAGATGTGATGTTCTCCTCACACCATAATGGGGTGATTTGCTCATTATGTAAGACTCTTCATTGATCAACGATAGGCTCATGGAAGAGCCTTTTTCGTGCTGGCAGTAAGTATCCTAGCCTTCCTACCTGTTGAGGGTTAACCCGTTTAGCCAGCCGTAAAAGAGACGCTAGCGATTCGCTTTCGCTCTTTACGTTTATCTGGATAGTCTGGTCGCTAACTCTGTACTCTGCTTGATAAGCGAAAAGAGTACTCGAACTCACCCTTAGCCTAGATACCTATCAACATGACTCTCTTAATAGGGATAAAACCTACTATAAAGAGTGTAATGTCAACGATCAGTTATCCGCTGCAGGCTCGCCAAAGACCGGCATATCTTCTTCGTTCCAATTGAAAACTTTAATACGTGTATGTCGATTTGGGTCGTAAAGGGGATCCCCTTCAATATCTGAATAATTGCGGGCATGGTAGACTAATACGTCTTCATCTTGCTCATTACGCGTAAAACTATTATGTCCGGGCCCAAATTGCTGATTTTGTCGATGAGTCGTAAATACTGGGTGTGATAATTTTTGCCAGCTTGCCGGATCTATAAGGTTGCTCGCTTTATCAGCCCAAAGTAATCCAATACAGTAATTTTCATCTGTCGCGCTGGCTGAATAGGTGATGAAAACTCTATTTCCATGGGCGATAAATGCTGGGCCTTCATTGACCGAGAATCCTCTTGTTTCCCAAGGAAACTCAGGTTTACTTAACATTACTGGTGCTGTTTTTAATGTCCAGGGATTCGCCATCTCAGAGAGGTATAAATTTGAATTACCTTCAATCGCGGGATCCTTCTGCGCCCAAAGATAATAGTTTTTTCCCTGATGTCTAAAATAGGTAGCATCTAAGGAAAAGCTATCGATCGGTGTCAAGATTTTACCCTTTGTAGTGGCACAGTAAATTTGGCCACCTGATCAAAGGTGATATTCTCACCACAACATAAAACAGGTGACTTGATGA
>NZ_JABBFR010000030.1 GCF_018494065.1 Rosenbergiella gaditana
CGCACAATAGAGCGACATGAAAAAGTCATCGGGGCCTTCATTGAAAAATATATGTTCTACTCATTGGAGTCATTACCTAAAAAAGTAACTAGATTAACGTTTAGTGATCCTTTCTAAAATTATTTTCATGGTAGAGCAATGATAAACACCACGTGCTGCTAGCAAAATAATCGTAGATAATAATCCCTAACCTTAATGTTCTTAATCTCTGTAGCAACCACTTTATTTTATAGGCAATTTCTTTTCTACTTAGCCATTCGATTAAACATCAGAATTTATATTTAAATAAAGCAACACTAGTAAAAAAAGCATTACTTTATTAATTATATTTATTAACAGAAAACGTCGACCAAACATTCTTCATGCTGGAGGCATTGCTACAGCGCTTGATATTACCCCTAGGCCTTAGTGGCGACGCCTTACGTCCTGAATGAGAAATAAATCTATTAATAAGAAAATATTCCACGCACTAACAATAATATTACTTCTGCTCGACCAGACCTCTATAAATTAACGAGCACCTCGATTGATTAAGTAATAGAAAATAACCTATGACCTAATTGACAGGTCTTCTTTTCACATGACAGTATGCACATCGCCAAATATAAGGCACTGACTACTCGAAACGAAAAGATCCATATTTAATAGAGTTTAAAGAAACCATATACCCACTGTTTTATAGAAAATTTTATTTGAAATTAAAAAAGGAATTGTTATGGGAAACACTACAGACACAGTTAAATTGAAAAAAAAGGTTAAATTAAACATTGGCGTTTTCTTTGATGGCACAGGACAGAATGCAAATAATCTACTAGCCGCTAAGGAAAAAGATGAATGCAAATTTTCTAATATTTACCGGCTTTATAAATATTACGGAAAAGGTAATGATAAGAATTTAGCTGTTTACATTGAGGGAGCAGGGACTATAAATGGAGGAAGCGATAGTACTTTAGTCCAGGCCATGGGTGTAGATATCCCTCTAATAACCAGTGGGTACGGTGTATTTGCTAAATATAGCAATAGTGTCTCACAAATCGTTCAGCAAATTAGATCATCACTGCCGAGAGCAAGTCAGGCAGAAGATGAATTAACGTTAACGTTCGATGTATTTGGTTTCAGCCGTGGAGCCGCCACTGCCAGACATTTCGTCAATATGGTTAATTCTTTAGACCATTCTATAGTGGATATTCTAACACAAGTTGCTTTAGAAAAAGGGTATGGGATGACCACAAAACCAGATGTGCGATTCCTGGGGCTTTATGACACTGTAGCATCCATCTGGCGACTGGGAACATTTTGGGAAGATCCTCATGATAGCGGCGATACCAATGGGTTGCAGGTTGCTCTGGGTAAGAATGCAGCGAAGACTGTTTTCCAATTAACGGCCAGCCATGAATGCCGATACAATTTTCCTCTGAGTAGTGTAGCGGGCGATTATTTTGAGTTAGCGTTGCCCGGTGCTCATTCAGATATCGGTGGTTCTTATCAAAATTATGAGATAGAAAAGTCAGAAGTGACTCAAGCTAGATATGGCATTCCAATCATTATTAATACGGAAAAGTTAGTAAGGGAAGAACTCGATACACTACGAAAAGAGAGTAAATGGAATATTTTGTTGAAAGACACGGATATTATCGGCGGTTACCTTCCTGCCCCTTATTATCAAGGAGTCAGCGAGAAACGGGTAGCAGGGGATTTGCAATATATAGCGCTGATATTAATGTTGAAGGCCGCAATTTCTAAAGGGTGCCCTTTCTCTGCTCAAGCGATGGCTTATGAAAACAAAATCCCGGCAGATTTACAGCGGTATTACCGTCACGCGCTATCGGTGTCGAATAATGTTTTACATGGTAAGAAAGCCAGTATCGCCCAAAACATTATCGACGAAATAACCCCTCGGTACATTCATATATCAAGTTCTTGGCAAAACGTACTATGGCCGTGGGGTAATACTCCAAAAGCGCTGTCTCAAGAAACTAAGCCTGAGGCCACCGATTTACTCCGTGCGGCGATTGATAATTACCAGCCGAACCGACCTGATACGAAATGGCAGAGAAAGATTTTCAATTATTGACAGGAGTTAACGCAACAGTAGCCCTAGGCAATGATGCCGCGGGCTATATCATTATTACAGTAAGCTCCCCTACATACAATTCAGGACAAGACTCGTTACGCCGAGACGAAAATATCGTCAAGCACCCCAACCATTACACTGTTTCTAAACGTGCATAAGCAGCAACAAGCCATTTCACACCTTGTCCTTGAAAGGCTATTTGTAAGCGACAATGTTCGCCACTGCCCTCAAGATTGATAATAGTGCCTTCTCCGAACTTGGTATGACGCACACGTTGCCCTAGGGTCCAGCCGCTATCATTAGCAATCACCGGTGCGCCCATCCGTTTCGTATCAACCGGACGGGTAATATTGGCACGCGACCTCACTTCTTCTACACACTCTTCTGGCAATTCCCCAATAAAGCGTGACGGACGATGGCTCACTTCCTTACCATACAAGCGCCGGCTTTCCGCGAAGGTCAGCGTCAGTTTTTTCATGGCTCGGGTGACACCAACATAGGCAAGACGACGCTCCTCCTCCAAGCGACCACTCTCTTCAATGGACATTTGGCTAGGAAACATCCCCTCTTCCATGCCAACAATAAAGACTTGGCTGAATTCTAAGCCTTTTGCCGAGTGTAGGGTCATCAATTGTACAGCGTCTTGCCATTTATCCGCTTGCCCTTCACCCGCTTCGAGCGCGGCATGGGAAAGGAAAGCTTGCAGTGGCATTAAGTCTTCGTTTTCGTCTTGATAACTAAATTGGCGCGTTGCCGTGACGAGCTCTTCCAGGTTCTCTATCCGGGCTTGGCCTTTTTCCCCTTTCTCCTGCTCGTACATGATCCAAAGGCCAGAGTCTTTAATGACCCGATCCGTTTGCACATGGAGCGGCATTTCTGCGGTTTCATAGACTAGGGATTCAATCAATTCGATAAAACGCTGCAGTGCTGACGCTGCCCGACCCGCTAAAACTTTTTCATGCAGAAGTTCACGCGCACTTTGCCAAAGCGTCATTTGTCGGTCACGTGCGAATTGGCGAACAACGTCGAGCGTACGGTCGCCAATTCCCCGCGTTGGGGTATTCACCACACGTTCGAAGGCCGCATCATCATTACGGTTCCCCATTAAGCGTAGATAGGCTAATGCATCTTTAATTTCTTGTCGCTCGAAGAAGCGCATACCGCCATAAATACGGTACGGCAAGGTACTTTGTAGTAAGGCTTCTTCCAATACCCGTGACTGAGCATTACTGCGATAGAGTATTGCACAGTCGGCAAGCGCGCCTCCTTGCTCGTGCCATTGGCGAATACGATTGACGACAAAGCGAGCCTCATCCAGTTCGTTAAAGGCACAGTAAAGAGAAATGAGCTCACCCGAATCATCTTCAGTCCATAACTCTTTGCCAAGTCGCCCTGAATTGTTGGCAATCAGAATATTCGCTGCTTGCAAGATATTACGCGTGGAACGATAGTTTTGTTCCAAGCGAATCGTCTGTGCCCCAGGGAAATCGCTGAGGAAGCGCTGGATGTTTTCAACTTGTGCACCGCGCCATCCATAAATGGATTGGTCATCATCCCCGACAATCATCACATTACTGCTATCGCCCGCTAACATGCGAATCCAGGCATACTGAATATTGTTGGTATCTTGGAATTCGTCGACCAGAAGGTTGGTAAAGCGTTCACGATAATGATTGAGTAGATGAGGTTTGTTAAGCCATAACTCATGCGCACGCAGTAAAAGCTCAGCAAAATCAACGAGTCCTGCTCGGTCACAGGCTTCTTGATAAGCTTGGTAGATTGATAACCACGTTTTCTCGACCGGATTTCCATAACTATCAATATGCTTTGGACGTAACCCTTCATCTTTTTTGCCATTGATGTACCACATCGCTTGGCGGGCCGGCCACTGTTTATCGTCTAAGTTTAGGGCTTTAATCAACCGCTTAAGCAGACGTAACTGGTCTTCACTATCGAGAATTTGGAAATCGGCAGGTAATCCTGCGTCCAATGGATGTGCGCGCAGTAAGCGATGTGCTAAACCGTGGAATGTGCCGATCCACATCCCACCTTGACTCGTCCCGACGACCTCTTCAATACGATGGCGCATTTCGGCAGCGGCCTTATTGGTAAAGGTCACCGCCATAATCGAATAGGGGGAACAGCGCTCAACCGTTAATAGCCAAGCAATACGATGAACTAATACCCGGGTTTTGCCACTGCCTGCGCCAGCTAGAACCAATAGGTTACTCCGCGGGGCGGCTACCGCCTCACGCTGTTTATCATTTAAGCCGTCGAGCAGTTCAGAAACGTCCATAAGCACCGTTGCATTAGTAAGAGGAGGCTGTATATATCTACAGCCATTATAGCAAGCTGGTCAATGAATCCAACCGCGAAATTTCAAGATGGGGGATCACTCGCGCTAAGCTGGCGGTCATCAGGTTCTGTTGGCGATCGTTGATCCAGCAAGCTTGAAAGCCTGCCACCAGCGCGCCTTGTACGTCGGTAATCAGGTCATCACCAACATGTAAAATGTCGGCAGGGGCTAAGCGCAAGTACTGCGCAGCAATCTGATAAAGATCCCCTAAAGGTTTTGCCCGACCATCAGGCCCGGCACGCAACACCAGCGTAAAATACTGAGCTATTCCCAACTGTTCAGCATCCGCATTGCCATTAGTGATTGCGACTAAAGGGACTTTGGCTGCCAATTCAGCCAAAACCTGGTGTGTCATGTCTGGAATATACGCCGCACTACGCCACTGATGAAAAACGGTCATCACCTCTGCTGCGCCCGCTTGTGCCTTATCATGGCTCATCCCTACGCTCTGGATAAGTGTTACCAAGGTCACCTGACGCCAAGCCGTGACATCATGGACTATCGTGGGATGTTGCTGCGCCACCTCAAGCCGTACACGATCATAATCGTCAAGGGTGATATTGGCTAAGCTAGGATGCCATGCTTGTAGCGCCTGATGCGTTTTTTCAACGGTGGTTAGGATCACTTGCCGATTATCATAAAGCGTATCATCCAAGTCGAAAGTGATTGCCTGTGGACGGTTAATCGGTCGATAAAATCGCATTAGGTTTTACCTCGTTTAGCACGGGGGTGGGCGGCATCATAGACCGAGGCAAGGTGCTGGAAGTCTAAGTGAGTATAGATCTGCGTTGTCGAGAGGTTCGCATGACCCAATAGCTCCTGTACTGCACGCAAATCTCCGCTCGATTCTAACATATGCGTGGCAAAAGAATGGCGCAGCTTATGCGGATGGACATGAGTGGTGATCCCTTGCAAGACACCCCACTGTGCAAAACGTTTTTGGACGTTACGTGTAGAAATACGCTTACCCTGTTGCGAGATAAAGACAGCATTGTCTTCGGGCAGAAATAATTCACGCATCTCAAGCCAGCGAACTAACCACTCTACCGCTGTACTTCCGATAGGGAGTCGCCGCTCTTTACTTCCTTTCCCCATGACCCACACTTCACCGGATTCCAGCTCAAGATGTTGGCAATCTAAATTAACCAATTCGGAAAGACGCAGACCTCCTCCATACATCACTTCGAGCATGGTTCGATCACGGACAGACAGCGGATCGTTCAAATTAATTGAGAGTAACTGATTGACCGAATCCACATCAATATTCTTCGGTAACGGCCTACCGGCTCGCGGGGTCGCAATCCCTTTGGCAGGATTAGCCACTAATAGTCCCTGCGAAACTTGCCAATCGAGGAAGCTGCGCAAGGAAGAGAGACGCAAAGCAAGGCTTGATGCTTTTAACCCTTCTCGTCGCGAGGCGGCAGCCATTGAACGAATTAAGACGGGGGTGAGCTGCGACCAAGCGCTCAGGGACGACGCAGAAAAAAAGTCACAAATCACCTGTAACTGTCGTTGATAATTCGAAATCGTAAGCGGACTGAGCTGACGCTCGACCCGTAAATAGCGTAAATACTCCTCACAGCGTTGAAAAAGTAATGCGCCTTGGGAAGTCATGAACGACTTATCCAACGTGTCAGTAAATGTGGCAAGAAACCCGCGATACAATGCAGTAATTCTGTGCCCATTCCCTGATGATAATGATCTTTATTGCGACTGCTGAAGATGAGAACACCCACGTCTTGCTCCTTATCAGTCAACAGGGAGAGCGCCACTGAACCGACTGCTTTAGCTTCAGGAATTAACAACAACAGTTCTGGACCCTGTAGCCGACCAAGATAATGGCTGTCTTGGTTGAATCGCTGTAATTGAAGCGGCGTAAAGCTATTGCGATCTAAGCCAAGATGATGGAAGCCGGAAGGCACGGCCAACTGCCAACTATCATTAAATAAACGAAAGGTTGCCCCAGCCAGTCCAAGCCCTCTTGCCCAATGATGCAAACGGCTTTGCAGTTCCGCTAAATCACTCGCGCTGGCAAGGTGCGATTGTAAATGGAGTAGCTGACCAAACAGATGCTGATTCGCTTGCGCTTGTTCCATTAATAACGTGATTTCTTGCTCTAAATTAACAATCTGTTGGCGTTGACGCGTCAACTGCCATTCGACCAAAGACACACTCCCTTTTACCGGATGAGGAACAATCATCTGCTCAACCTGACGAGCGTTATGAATGAAAAAATCTGGATGCTGGCGTAAATATTCGCTCACGCTCTCATCATCTAGTGGCTGATTCGGTAAAGGCGTCTGTTCTTGGCGAGTGGTCATAGGTGAATAAATCCATCATAAACGTGAGTGGCTGGCCCGGTCATAAACAGAGGCGTTCCCGGTCCGTGCCAGGCAATATGCAGGGTACCACCCGGGAGATCAACCCGAACATTCTGACTCAGTAAACCTTGTTGGATACCACTCGCCACTGCCGCACAGGCACCACTGCCACAGGCTTGTGTTTCGCCTGCGCCACGTTCGTAGACTCGCAAACGAATGTGTTCGCGATTAACCACTTCCATAAAACCGACGTTCACGCGTTCAGGAAAACGGTCATGGCTCTCTAAGATAGGCCCCAGTACTTCAACCTCCGCTGTGGCGGTCGCTTGTACTTGGATCACACAATGTGGGTTACCCATGGAAACCGCGCCAAACATCACCGTTCGCTCTTCAACCCGCAGCAGATAGAGACTTTCCGCCTTGTTAGCTCTGAATGGCACCTCTGACGGTTCAAACTTTGGTTCACCCATGTTGACCTCAACTAACTCATCACGGTTGACCGTTAAGACCATCTGTCCCGCTTGTGTACTAACACGAATACTATTCTTATTAGTAAGCCCTTTTAGGCGAACGAAGCGTGCAAAACAACGCGCCCCATTACCACATTGTGCCACTTCACTTCCGTCCGCATTATAGATGCGGTAGTGGAAATCAAGGTCTGGGTCATAGGGTGGCTCAACTACCAATAATTGATCGAAACCAATCCCTAAATGACGATCAGCTAAGCGTCGAATCAGTTCTGGAGAAAAAAACACATTCTGAGTAACAGCATCGACCACCATGAAATCGTTACCTAGACCATGCATTTTAGAAAACTGCATGCTTCACCCCATTGCCATATCGGCTGACTATAAGTTATCGGATTTTTTATTCGCTTTTTTGAAAATACCTTGGTCGTAACCGGTATTTTGGCCCTGTTGCTTACCCGAGCTATCTTTCGGGAAATAGAGCGGGCCTTTTAATCCACAGCCTGCTAAAGCAATAACAGCAATAAAAAGGGTATATTTAGCCACAGCATTCTTCATTGTTATTCACTCACTTAACTTTCTATTCTGCGTATCATCGCAGTTGAAACGGGAAAAGCAACAGAAAATAGTGGAATTGGCGGAGGAGAGTCTCTGCTCAGTAAATCTCAGATGATCCATCGTTAAGCAATCGTTATACTGGTCAAAAATAGGAGCGAGCATGAACGACAGCGAATTTCATCAACAAGCAGACCGTCTGTTATTAACTATCGAAGAACGCTTAGACGATCACGATGGCGATGCCGACATTGATTACGAGACCCATGGAAATGTCATGACCCTGAGTTTCGAGAATGGCACCAAGATTATTGTTAATCGACAAGAGCCATTACATCAAGTCTGGTTAGCCACTAAGGCTGGCGGTTATCATTTTTCTTTAAAGGAAGAGAAATGGGTATGTGATCGTACCGGCAATGAATTTTGGGCGTTACTTGCCGAAGCCTGTACGGTGCAAGCAGGTGAGCCTGTATCGTTCTGATATTAGGGGCGATACGGCGATCGCGGTAGAATATTTTGACCGAGTTGCGGGGAGACTCTCTCCGTGACTTCATCTTGGCTCGGGGAGTGGAAATTAATGATTTTTGAGCGACCCTGATGTTCCACGACTTGATAAAACTGCGGTAAATTAAAATTAATGGATGACGTACCGAAGGTTAAACGGTCGTGAGAAGAGGAATAAAATCGACAAACGTCACGCATGAGTTCCTCTTTACTCCCTTCACAGTGCTGATACACCTCTGCATGATTATGTTCGTCAAGCACATAGATGCTAAAGCTTTCCGCAGGCGGATGATCTTCAAAGAAAAACTGGATAATCCCTTCACTGGCATAATTTTTGACCACAGTCGGAAGATTCGCCTGTTTAGAGTCCATCTGGATAGATAACCCTTGCAATTTATTGTTGGAGATCGCGCCATAAAATTCGACTGCGTTTTTGAGTTTTTGAACCGATACCCCCATCCGCTCAAAAAAGAGTCCCCAGGTATCACTCGCTAATTTCAATGCTTTAAACCGCCCTGTTTCTTGACGATTGCTGGATAGACGTAAATCAATGCATTCCGAAACGAGTTGCAAGACTCGGGTACGAATCAATGCACGTAAATGCGGGCTGTAGCAAAATACGTCGACAGACTCTGGCGGTAGCGCTTCTTGATGCATTTTACCCAATATGGTCTTAAGCGCTTCAATCATCGCCGACTCGCCCTCGAAATGTAGTGTTCTTACCTCATTCCACGAATTTCGATAGAGGAGATCGACACTGCCTATTAAGCATTGCTGCTGTTGCCCAAAGCTAAACACATCCATCTTCCGAAAATCAAACAGCACGACTTGATCACGTAACGCTTGAGTCGGATCAGACTCAATATTCACCATCAAGGCCAGATGTCGGATCTCACAAGGACTATAAAGCGCTTTAGGCGTTGGCGCAGCCAAGCGTATGGGGAAATGTGTGGCAATATCTTGAACCAACTCTTGGAGGCGGGGCAGATCGCACAGGCTAGTCCCCTTGATATGAAGATGCGTTTTTTCAGTCAGTAAGCCGTTAAACCATGCCCAAGCCACCAACTTATTCAAATAACGATTATATTCGAGGGGTTGATGACTAATGATCGCGTTCATCTCAGGAGCCTGATTATAAAGATACCATCCACGACGATTAGCTCGCCCTTCGGCAACATAGATAAACGTGAGGTGGTCCTCAGAAAGGTCCGGGGAGATTTGCGGGTTAAGCAGCGCGACTTTACCGGGTAATGCCTCAAACGCCGCGTAAAGCTTACGCGTCAGTACACCAATATCTTGGGGACTGGCGCTCACACTCAGATTATTACGACGTGCAAAGCGAATTAGGTTTCGATAGCTTTGCATCATCGCATCGAGTAACTCGTTATGGGCGACACGTACTTGTTCTATTTTCCAGTGCGCTCGTCCATCAAGTTGCGTTAAGCGCTCGCTTTCCCATCCCCAGCGAGCGACCAATTGCGCCAAAATTTCTCGTCGCCAGGGTGACGGTTCGTCACTGCTTCCTGAAGTCAATTTTTCAGAAACTTTCAAATAGAAACAGCGTCGGACAAGATCCAGTCGGGCGGCGTCATTGATTGCTTCTAAATAAGCCGTGACTCGCTCGAGCATCATACAATAGGGATCAAGACCAAAATGGATGATGTCACCCTCATGTAAGCACTGTTTGATTTCTGTCGCCAGCAGCCGTGTGTTCGGATATTCCCAGCTATAAGCTTCCAACAATACTGTTTTCAATACGGCTTTATACGGCGAGTCGATGCTTTTATACAGTTGCCACAAACTTGCACCAAAGTACTCTTCTGCCGATAAGGTCCCTAATCCACCGAGGTCGATCCATTCATTGGGGACCAGCGCACCTTTGGCGTAGAGCTCCATGACATACTCATCGTAATGGGCTTCTTGCTCACTGGGAACCAGGTTCCAAAGAATATGTTTACCCGCCAAGCGTACGGCGCTTCGATAAAATTCATCCAGCAGGAGAATATGTTGGGTACTCCCACAATCTTCTTTTCCCAACGCCCCACTCTCGTTCATCCGAAAACGGTTTTCGTCAATCAGGAAGAAACTGATCTCGACACCCTGCTTTTTGCACCAAATCTGTAGTTGATGACATTTATTCTTTAGAGCCTGCCGTTCCGCTCCATCTAGCCAAGATTGGTGACAAACCCAGATATCCAGATCAGAGTCACTACTTTGACCAATTGAAGAGGTACTTCCCATCGAGTAAAGCCCCAAAATGGGAGCATTGTCTGGCGGTGGTATAAGCTGTTTGTGTGCATTGTCTGGAAATAACGTCTCTAGAAGCGCCTGCTGGGTCTCATCTGGGGTGAAGAAACTAATCCCGTGCGGAGTATTATGCGAAAGGTAGCCTGGCATATCCGGGTGGTGGTAATGCAAAAGCACTGGTAGCAAACTATAGATGTGACGAAACGCCGCGCCCATCGCCGCGGTGGCACGATCAGTGCGTAACTGATTAATCGCATCCAATCGTTGTTTCAGTGTTTCTATATAAAGATACAAGGCATCACACCCGAACTCATGGCAAGAAGTTGATAAAAAGATTCCGCGCTATTTATGCATCAATGTCTACCGCGGCCGGTCAATCTAACACTGCCACCCCATCCGGTAAAGCGTGTTAGTGTCTTCACCCTAGCATGTCTCGTTAATCAACATTGAACAATCCATGTGTTACGGTCAAAAAATAAACTACATGGTTTTCCTTGGCCGAAAGTGCCACATCGCGGGTTTAAATGTTAGGATAATAGATAAATGTAAAAGTATGGTTACGAGTATGACTGACAAAACAATCAGAATTGCCACCCGTAAAAGCCCGCTAGCCCTATGGCAGGCGGAATATGTACAGCAACAATTAATCGCTCATCATCCAGGCTTACGTGTTGAGTTAGTCACCATGGTGACAAAAGGCGACATATTGCTGGATAGCCCGCTTTCTAAAGTGGGCGGGAAGGGATTGTTTGTGAAGGAGCTCGAATCAGCGATGCTGGAAGGCCGTGCCGATCTTGCGGTCCATTCAATGAAAGATGTCCCCATCGCGTTTCCCGAAGGATTGGGCCTTGCGGCCATCTGTCCACGTGAAAATCCTTTAGATGCTTTTGTCTCCAATCATTACGACAGCCTTGATGCGCTGCCACAAGGTGCGATCGTCGGTACCTCTAGCCTGCGACGTCAATGTCAGTTGAGCGCACTACGCCCCGATCTTATTATTCGTTCATTACGCGGAAACGTAGGCACTCGCTTATCTAAACTCGATGCTGGCGAATACGATGCCATTATTCTCGCTTCGGCCGGCCTTATCCGCTTAGGACTAACATCAAGGATCCGTTATTCACTACCCCCTGAAGTTTCCCTTCCAGCGGTCGGTCAAGGTGCGATAGGAATAGAATGCCGCAACAATGACATCGCACTGCATCAATTATTAGCGCCGCTTAACCACTCGCCGACGGCCCTCTGTGTGACAGCAGAACGTGCAATGAATACGCGCTTGGAGGGTGGATGCCAAGTCCCTATCGCCAGCTTTGCGCTACTTAACGAGGGTAAGTTGTGGCTCCGAGGGCTTGTCGGCACGCCAGAAGGCGACTTAATCATTGCCGGTGAGCGCCATGGCACCGCTGAAGAAGCCGAAGCGTTAGGTACCTCGTTAGCCGACGAGCTATTAGCACGTGGGGCCGGCGACATCCTACGTAGCGTTTACCAAGGGCAGTAGTACGATGAGTATTCTGGTGACTCGACCTTTTCCGGAAGGGCAGCAGCTCGTCGACCGGTTACGATTGACTGGACGTCAAGCTTGGCATCTCCCCCTGATCGACTTTCTTCCAGGGCACCAGTTACCCGAATTCTCTTCACAGCTTGCCACCCTAAACCGCGGCGATCTTATTATCGCGGTTTCAGCTCGAGTCCTCACTTATGTGGGACCTTATCTATTAGCTGAAAACACGGCTTGGCCAGCCGATGTGAATTATTTTGCTATTGGCAAAAATAGCGCATTAGCGCTGCATCGCTATTGTCAACAAGCTGTTGATTTTCCTGAGACGACACTGAGTGAGCATTTACTCGACCTCCCGTTGTTAGAAAACATCGCCGGAAAAAACTGTCTGATATTACGTGGAAATAACGGTCGAGAACTTCTCGGGCAAACGCTGCAATCACGCGGCGCTCACGTGACCTATTTCGAATGTTATCAGCGAGTCGCCATAAATTATCATGGTGCTGAGCAGGCTTTTCGCTGGCGACAAAAGGGGATCTCAACCATAATTGTGACAAGTGGTGAGATGGTCAACCTGCTCTACGAATTAATTCCTGCTCTTGATCGGAATGAATGGTTACTCCACTGTCGGCTCGTTGTCGTCAGTGAACGTTTGGCGACAATTGCTACCGACTTCGGTTGGCGAGATATTATTGTTGCTGATGGAGCGGATAACGATGCGTTATTGCGCGCATTACGCTGAAATTAAACTTATGGGATAAGCCTCTATGACGGAACACAAAGCCCCCTCCGCCATGCCGGATGAAGTGAAAGAAGATAACACAATAACTCCTTCTCCGAAGCCTGCTAACGCTGCAGGTAATGGTAAAGCACTGGCGAGCCTCGCGATTGTTATTGCGCTAGCTTCAGGCCTAGGGAGTGCATGGTACATTACGCACATTAATCACTCACAATCGAATTCAGCCCAAGCATTGCGCGACCAACTTGCTCAAGCTCAGCAACAGAATGGTAATGATCGGCAGCAATTGGCACAACAGCTCTCACAAACCGAGCAAGCTCTAAAAGAGTCTCAGTCCCAGCTTCAAGAAACTGAAAAAGATCTGCAAGGCCTGCGCGATAAAGTGAATTCACTGACCGGTAACGATGCCAGTGTTTGGTTAGTGTCACAGGCGGATTACCTGGTGAAACTCGCGGGGAGAAAATTATGGAGCGATCAAGACGTCACCACTGCGCTTGCCTTGCTGAAAAGTGCTGATCGCAGCTTAGCGCAAATGGACGATCCAAGTATTATTGATATACGACGTGCGTTAAACCAAGATATTTCTACGCTGGCCAATATTAATCAAGTGGATTATGACGGCATAATTCTACAAGTTAGCCAACTTGCCAATAACGTTGATAATTTACGTTTGGCAGATGATAGCGATAATGATGCGCCAATGGATAAAGATAGCCACGATATCTCGGGATCCTTAGCCGAGTGGCGCCATAACCTCATCGCAAGCTGGCATGACTTCATGGATAACTTTATCACTGTCCGGCGTCGCGATAATAGCGCACAACCCCTATTGGCCCCTAATCAAGACATCTATTTGCGTGAGAACATTCGCTCGCGTCTGCTGATCGCCTCGCAAGCCATTCCTCGCCATCAACAAGATATCTATAAACAGTCACTCGAAGCAGTTTCAACATGGGTGCGGGCGTGGTACAACACTGACGATCCAACGACTAAGGCGTTTTTAGCGCAGATTGATCAATTATCACAAACCCCTATTGCTATGGATCTTCCCGATAATCTCTCGAGCCAAGGGTTGATCGATAAATTAATGCAAAATCGTGTGCGTGGTTTACTGAGCAGCCCAAGTAGCAACGATCCGCAACCGGCGCAAACCCCAACCACCACGTCGCAACAAGGAGGTTAAGGTGATTAAAGTCTTAGCACTCTTTATTTTACTGATTGCAGGGATCGTATTAGGTCCGGTCTTCGCTGGAAAGCAAGGCTACGTGCTGATTCAAACCTCAGAATGGAATATCGAAACCTCAGTCACAGGATTAGTTATTATACTTTTAGTGGCGTTAATCGTTATTCTGCTGATTGAGTGGGTTATACGCCGCTTATTTAGAACGGGCTCCCGTGCACGTCGCTGGTTTGCTGGCAGAAAACACCGTTTAGCGCAGAAACACACTAATACAGCATTAATTAAGTTAGCTGAGGGTGATTACCAGCAAGTTGAAAAACTCATGACTAAAAATGCCGACTATTCTGATACGCCAGTTGCCAACTATTTATTGGCCGCAGAAGCCGCGCAACAACGAGGCGATGAGATCCGAGCAAATCAACATCTTGAGCGTGCATCCGAGCTGAGTACTGATAATCAAATTCCTGTTGAAATTGCCCGAGCACGTATCCTTTTAGCACGAGAAGAGAACCACGCCGCACGCCATACCATCGACCGTCTACTGGATGTCGCCCCGCGCCATCCAGAGGTGCTACGTCTGGCGCAAACCGCTTATTTACGTACTGGCGCATGGTCGGCCTTGCTGGATATATTACCTTCTCTTGAGAAAGACCAGTTAGCCACTAAAGAGGAAACTGAAACGCTCACGCAGAAAGCTTGGTTAGGTCTTATGGAGCAAGCCATGGCGTCTGGGGGCAGCGAGGGCTTGAAACAGTGGTGGAGCCATCAAGCACGTAAAACACGCCAAGATCCACGTTTACAGGCAGCCATGGTGACGCATTTGATCGAATGTGACGACCATGAGATGGCACAGGTTATCGCGATGGATGGGCTAAAACGTCAGTACAATGAAAGTTTAGTCCTGGCTATTCCAAAGATTAAAACGGCGAATAGTGAAGATTCTGAGAAGTTAGTACGTCAGTTAATCAAACAGCATGGATCGACGCCATTGTTAGAAAGTACTCTGGGTCAATTACTCATGCGGCGGGGTGAATGGCAGCAAGCTGTCGAGGCTTTTAAGACAGCCTTAGCACAACGTCCAGATAGCTTCGACTACGCTTGGTTAGCAGATGTCTACGATAAAATGCGCCGCCCTGAAGAAGCCGCGAAAATGCGTCGCGAAGGTCTTCATTTAACGCTAAAAAAATATCCCGACCAATAACCCTTCTCTTCGGCGGCTGCATGCAGCCGCCCTCTCTTCGCTGTTCTTGCCACGCTCGCGAATCCATGATGTTATGAAGGTTCCCTTACCTTTTGGCGTTAGAGTAATGAAATCCCATTTCGAACAAATTAATGTCTTTGCCACAGATCCTTTAAAAGGCAATCCCTTGGCCGTGGTGCACTGTGATACCGATCAGTACTCGGTATCGACGATGCAAGCCTTTGCTCGTTGGACTCAACTCAGTGAAACCGTTTTTATTACTCCTGCTAAGGATGCACGGGCTGACTATCACATTCGTATTTTTACGCCAACCGAAGAGCTCCCTTTTGCGGGGCATCCAACGTTAGGAGCTTGCCATAGTTGGTTGAATGGGCGGGAACAAGCGGTGGTCTATCAACAATCCGCCATCGGTATTGTTGAGATTCGACAAATTGACGACCAGTTATTTTTTCAAGCACCGCCTTTACTTGAGCAACGCCCTTTCTCGACTGAAGAACGACAGCAATTAGTTGCCGCAACCGGCCTGCTGCCTGAAGAGATGGCCGCTACCGCGGTGTTGAGTAATGGTCCAGTCTGGCATTGCGTCGTGGTGAACTCGGTTGAACGGCTACTCAGTATCACCCCTGATTACTCGGCCATGCCTGACCTTAAATTAGGGATTTGTAGCGTGAACCCTGAGGGAAATCATTTAGTGGTACGTGCCTTCATTGGCGCAGAAGCGACTGAAGACCCAGTGACCGGTAGTCTGAATGCCGTGTTAGCACAATGGCTTATTGGAAAGAATGAGTTGCCCGATCATTATCGTGCCCAACAGGGGGCTTGTGTAGGTGCCGCGGGTGAGATAGAGATAAAAACACTTGGCGGGAAAATCTTTGTTGGCGGGCGCTCAACTACCGTTATCAGTGGAGAAATCACACTCCCGACAGCTTAAGTACGACAAAAACAAAAAACCCCGCCGAAGCGGGGTTTCTTTAAATTTGGTCGGCGAGAGAGGATTCGAACCTCCGACCCACTGGTCCCAAACCAGTCAGTTACTGACTGGTTCTCTCCTTAGCTATTTGTTTTTAGCATTCACCCTCATCACCCAGACCATAAGTACATTCCGTTGGATCAAACCAGTGATAGTCCCGCTGATACAGGTATATTGTTTCACCATTATCCAGCAAAAGACTGGCTGTTCCACTGGAATACAGGTTCCAGCTGGCACTGCTACCATTACGCCAGGTTATTTGGCCGGAAGTAAAACAGGGTGTGTAACGGTCTTTGGTTACAACGAATCCTTCAACACGCTGTGCCTTATTAAAGAATTTCAGTATCTGTTCACGCGTAGGCTGGAATTTACTACACTCTTCTTTAATATTTTCATCTTTCAATAACCATGAAACCGTCAGGCCCGTATCTATATCGGTCAGTGTTTTCACTTTTCCCTGCTCGCTACATGCAGCGGTTAAAAAAACCAGTAATAGCGATGATAAATATCTTTTTATATTTACCATTTTGCAGTGCTCGCTTCCGTTACATTTTTCCTTCCAACATCCGGATGGCGATAAACTTCACTTAAAGAAACGCTCACTGTTTCTGATAATTCTTTCACCAGCCATTTTAAGGATTCGTTTTGTTTGTCATTAACAGATTCATATATATCATCATTGTTTATTCTTTTGGCTTTTCCAACAATCTCTATTCCAATAGAATCAGCATTATAGGGGAATCTGTCTGGAAATTTTTTCCCAATTTCATAACGGTGTACTGTTTTTGATTTTTCCCTGATATTTTTAATATTGTTCATATCCATTGCTTTTTTTAACTCTTGAGGGCTGCATGACTGCTTGAGTAAACAACGCGATTGCAAAAATCCCACATGGTTAGTTATTTTGTACAATGAAGCTGTCTGGTAGATAGTCCCATCTTTTTCTATCAGAAAGTGAGCACCGTTAGCACCACTATTTTGATAACTATTAAAAGTACTGTTGACTGTAGAACCACCCGTCTGATGTACAACAATCCCGTTCACCTTATCCAGTTTACCGCGCTCTATCGTACTGAATCTCTTAACAATAATGCGTTCCGCATCCACTAAACCATTTTCATCGATGAATAACATAGTTATATTCCTTTATATCACTTGCTCTTAAATAGCTTTATTAGCTTTAATGTCATATCCCATGGAAACCGTACCCAATTTATTTCCCTCTGCATTCTGCAAAACGTAATCCATATTTACCCGGGAGAACGCGAGGCTTACTGTCTCGCGCGGGACGCGCATGGTATTGAGGTAAACAGGATTCACTCCGGTGATGATAATTTCCCTAAGAGTAATACGCAGATACTCCAGCGGAGAACCACCCGCTTTTCTTACAGTAAGAACAGCTTCCGGAATATGTTTGCCGGTCAGACAATACTGAAGTAAATGGGTGCTGGACTTATCGACATAGTGTTCAAAATGCAAATCGTCTACAGTACATTTTCCAGCCCCACCACCGCTGCCGGAATGCATATTTGATGTCTGACCAATAGACCAGTTCCAGTTAAGTACTTCAATTTCTCCTTTATGGGTTGAATCCTGAGATTCACCTTCGATACCATCAAATTTTACAAAAATATCCTGAGCCATAATTCGTCCTTGTATGAATAAAATGATGACTGCTTTTCTCTGCCTCGTATAAGCGTCCGGTAAACGGTCGGTCTCGATACTGAAAACAGTTCTTGTAGTGGCACAGTAAATTTGGCCACCTGATCAAAGGTGATATTCTCACCACAACATAAAACAGGTGACTTGAT
>NZ_JABBFR010000031.1 GCF_018494065.1 Rosenbergiella gaditana
GAAAGATATGAAATGAATAATAGTATTAATCTATGCACAGTGAGAAAATAGAATGAAGTACTTAATATTTCTTTTGATATTATTTTTTAGTGTGACGTCTAATGCTACCTGTTTTACTAATCATGTATTACAGCACTCATCACCGATATCGATAGATCTATCAGACAAGTTGTCGGCGCAATCCCCCACGTGGACAACCACTGTCAACACCACATTTTATGGCGCTTTTACTTGCACAACCTCGAGTAGCACTTTTTTGTATACACCATTATTAGTTAACCAAAGCATATATAAAACCATTGTGAGTTTCAGTAATGGAAAATATAAAGTTCTAGCAGAGATAACCAATAAAATGGATAATAAGACACTCTCTGGAAGCCGCACGATTGATGCACGTCAATTAAATGTTCCATTAACGATTAAATTTTCCCTTATAGATAAAGAGGGAAAGTCATCATCCGGTAACGTCGTAAACTTACCCGACACACTCATATTAACTGATCTTAGTGGGCTTTCTTTTTTAGAAACCATCATGTGGCCCTTGAGGCAATTATACAAAATTGCCACTTGGCTACTAAATGGATTCTATTGGCCTTATGATGAAAGAAATATGTATTCTCAACCGATGATATTGACTTACGCCCCTAAGTCCACCTCCTGTAGTTTAACCAACTCTGGGATCACGATAAACCTTCCGAAATTAAGTATTCAGCAGGTTGCTAGTCAACCCACACCTGGGTTTACCTCATTTAATCTTAATTTTAGTTGTAATAATTTAGGATCTAATAATAAAACTGATAGAGCTATCGATATTTTTTTATCAAGCTCCACTTTACTCCCTACAGATCAAATGACTCTTATCGATAATAGTAATAACTCAGCAAAAGGTGTTGGCTTTCGTGTTGTCAATATTAAGGACATGAGTAAACCACTTATTTTTTCTACTTCTCAAACAGTTAAGGGAAACGGCACATCTATTTTTTCCATTCCAAGTAATAATAACTTAAACAGTCATTTTAGTATCCCTCTTGGCGCTTATTATTATGTTTGGGATAAGAAAAAATTGTCCCAAGGAACGTTGAACAGTACGGCTGTTGTAAATATTGTTTATCCTTAATGTTGTAATATAAAATGGCTAGTAATAATAAATTCCAGTAAAAAAACTAACCCCCCTTATCCCAAAATGGGTAAGGGGGGATGCTCCTACCCCGAGTAATGTGGATAGGGTCCTAAGGCAGGGTCTGGTTTTCAAATTGTTCCGGGCTGAGGCCGACACAGACAGCGTGTCGACGCCAACAATTGTCATCGCACTCGATATCATTAAACACTGTTGCCCGCATGGTTTCCCGACTGACAAAGCGCTCGTCGTGAATACATTGAACTCTCAGCGTGTGAAAGAAGCTTTCTGTGCAGGGTTATCATTGCCGTGATCTCTGGTGCTCAGGCTCCCGGCATAGTTCAGGAACAGGAGTACCCGCTTCACCCTGCTTAAGCATGGCGATGATCTGGCTGTTAGTAAAACGTGATCTTTTCATAGAAATCCCGCTAATTCAGGTTAGTAGAAAATTCTACTTATTCACACACCGATTTTTCGGGAGGATTATCCTGCTATTTTCATATAAATTACAGTAAATTCAGAATGTTATGTTTTTTAATAATCTCTATATGGAGGAGTTTGTTATGAGAAAGTTAAGTGTATGTACCATTGCCATAGCCGCATATTTTTTTGCAAATACTTCCTAAGCTTCGACACCACGGATAAGTTGGTCCCTGAAGGACGCCCCTTCATCCGGAGTTAACGAGCTTCACTTCCCGATGTCCTTTTCACTTACCCCTGATGCGAGCGGATTGTATTTTGCTTACTACACTACGTTAACCGGGGGCAGTCGCCCTTACACAGGATTCCAGCCCAAGCCTCCGAGAGTGTCAGGAAAGCATACTTACCAGTCTGTTTTTAGCTCGTTTAATCGCGCGGCCAAAACTGAAGACGGAAATTGTGTTTATGGTGCAGACGGTGGAGATGGAGTCAGTTGCTCTATACAGTTTGAGGTTGAACCAGGACGATTTTATAGCAACAGACTATCAGTATCCCTCAAAAATAATGATGTGTATTACTATTCTGGCGATGTCTATGATGACAGCACTAATCAGAAAATAGCCCACATTGGCAGCTTCACTATACCATTAAGTGCAGGGGCTGGTTTATTCAAAATAAAGGATGGCGGATTTATTGAGGCCTATCTTCATGCCGGATGTACACAAAAAGTCAGTGCAACATATGGCGAAGTGACAGGTTACCTTGACGGTAATAAATATTCTGGAAATCCAGTAAAGGGTAGTGTTCCTAAAACTGGCAACTGCGTTAATACTGTGTTCAGCGCTTCAAATATTCCTGATAGCACTGATGTAAAAGTAACGGATACTCAGCCGGTTCCTAAACCTACGTATTCAACGATTGTTAACAAGTATAAGGGGGATTCAGGTAATGATAATCGGTGTCTCAGAGTATTTAATAATAATAATTCTGCGGAAATGGGGGGATGTAATGGACAAGGCAGTGATTATGCCTCGATGAGACAGTGGCAATTTAGTAAGACAAACAGTGGTTATTATCTGATAAAAAATAAATATAAGGGTGATTCAGGCAACGATAATCGCTGTCTGCGTGTATTGGCCAGTGGTAACTCGACTGAAATGGGCGCGTGTACTGGTCAGGGAGGTGCTTCTGATTACGACTCCATGGGATATTGGAGTGTGGTCGATTCTGGTACTGGCTACATTCTGTTAAAAAATAAATATAAAGCTGATTCAGGCAACGATAATCGTTGTCTGCGTGTAGTGGCCAGTGGTCACTCAGCCGAAATGGGAGCATATGCCGGTCAGGGAGGTGCTTCAGATCACGACTCCATGCGATACTGGAAATATGATGGGGCGTTAAACTAGGTTAAGAGATTATATCTGACACGATGATCGTCTCATATAGGTAAACCCAAAGCAGGCAATCCGGTGAGACAGTTTTGCTGTCTCATTTGGGTTGTTTTTGTCTCATCTGCAAGTTACGTTTCCTAACCTAAAGTCTAACGAGACACTTTTAGCAACATGACACTTTATAGCTATGCCCGCGTTTCAACCAGTGACCCGGACCGCAGGTTCGCTGAAATTGGGTAAAGTTCAGTCATCGGTGCTGATTCGCTCATTACTGAAAAGTGAACGACCGTCCGGACTTACGCAGGCAATTATCGAGGTGGCGAGAATCAATAACACGCTGTATTTATCTCATTATATTGATGATGAGGTCTATCGCCGCCGCATTCTGACCTAACTGAACAGCGGGGAGAGTCACCACGCTGTTGCCAGAGCAGTTTGTCATGGTCAGAAAGGTGAAATAAGCAAGCGATATAGCGACGGCTAGGAAGATAAGCTTAATGCGCCGGGGCTGGTGACTGACGCAATAGTGCTGTAGAACACCCTCTCTATGCAGGCTACGCTGGATCATCTTCGGGCGTAAGGCGAAATAGTTAATGATGAAGATAGCGCAAGCCTTTCCCCGCGTTATTACGAACATATCCATATGCTCGACCATTATACTTTTACGCTGGCAGTACAAGTGACAAAAGGGCCTCTGAGGCTATTAAAAGAGGCGACAGAGGAGGTTAATATTGCTTAACGTGAGTGTTCATTCCATTGAGCGTCAGACCCCTATTATGTTATGTGGGAATTATTCTTTTAAGGAGCAAGCCGCAATTTCTGGTCTAGATGGAGCGTGATTTAAAAACATAACAGCATGTTAGCTAACGATTTTAACTCTTGATAGGGCCCTTTTAGGGGAAATGTGCACAAAACCGCTTTTTCAACAGTTTGGGCAGAAAAAGCATAGAGAGTTAACACTTGTTCTAAATCAATATCTAAATGATATTTCCCTCCTTCCATTTCCTGCTTAAAATAGAGAGAGTTGCTATCGCTAATGATAGTTTTGATTTTTTAACCTATTTCAATGGAAGGTGGACTGTGCCAGATTGGCTGAATCTTGCCGCGGAATCATTCTGGCCAATGCTACATGCCGGATTGACTTTTACAATACCCTTAACGCTACTGGCCTTTGTGCTGGGCTTATCGCTTGGTTTTTTGGTCGCCCTTGCACGCCTATATGGGCCAAAGCCTTTACAATATTTTGTGCGCTTTTATGTCTGGTTGTTCCGAGGAACCCCTCTGTTAGTGCAGCTATTCTTAATATTCTACGCCTTACCCAGTGTCGGGATCACGATATCCGCCTTTCCAGCGGCGGTGATCGGTTTTACCCTGAATATCGGTGCCTACTCCTCTGAGATCATTCGCGCGACCATTAAATCTGTCCCGGTCAGCCAGTGGGAAGCCGCGCACTCTATTGGTATGAGTTGGCGCCAAGCATTGGTACGGATTATTCTGCCGCAAGCGGCCAGAATTGCCGTTCCGCCACTCTCTAATACCTTTATTTCGTTAGTAAAAGATACCTCGTTGGCCTCGGTGATTACGGTTCCTGAGATGTTTTTAGCCGCGCAACGTATTGCGGCGGTAACCTACCAACCGTTGATTCTGTATATCGAAGCCGCGCTTATCTATCTGTTTTTCAGCACGATTTTATCTGTATTACAAAATAAGCTTGAAAAGCATTTCTCACGAGAAACCGTGACAGGAGTATAGCGAGATGATTTCATTACAGGGGATTAACAAATATTTTCAGGACAACCATGTGCTGAAGGATATCAGTTTAACGCTGCCCAAAGGTTCAGTTACCGCACTGATTGGCCCTTCAGGAAGCGGAAAAAGCACCCTATTACGTTGTGTTAACTTACTGGAAATTCCTCAGTCCGGTCAGATGCAACTCGGTGACGCGCAACTGGTGTTTAGTCAAAAACCACCCCGTACGCGAGACATCCAAAAGATCAGTCGACAAACCGGAATGGTCTTTCAAAATTTCGCCTTATTCCCGCACAAAACCGTGATTGAAAATATTACAGAAGGCTTAATTGTTGTTCATCGCCTACCCAAAGCGGAGGCCATCGCGCGAGCGGAGGCATTGCTTGAGAAAGTCGGCCTTATTCATAAACGAAATGTGTTGCCTGCAACATTATCGGGGGGACAGCAGCAACGCGTTGCTATTGCCCGAGCGCTTGCCCCCTCGCCACAAGTGCTGTTATGTGATGAGCCAACTTCAGCATTGGATCCTGAACTCGCGGCGGAAGTAGTTTCAGTGCTCCGCCAGCTTGCCAATGAGGGGACAACGATGTTGATGGCGACGCACGATCTGCGTTTAGCGGCTTCGGTCGCGAATCAGACCATTTTTCTTGAAGCGGGAGAGATCGTGGAAACGGCTGACTCGGCAACTCTTTTTCATTCCCCACAAAAAGCACGTACGGCAGAGTATATTGCCACCTTAACGGAAGGCCTCCCTGTAGGCACCCCAACTTAATTTGACCTGGAGTTGTCATGAAAAAGAATTATTTAGCAGTAGCAGCCATGTTAGTTCCTCTAGGATTTGCGAGCACAGCGATGGCAGACACCCTTGCCAATGTGAAATCCTCTGGCCAGTTAAAGATAGGTACTGAGGGGACTTATGCGCCTTTCACTTTTCATACTATTTCTGGGGATCTCACTGGCTTTGATGTAGAGATCGGTGAAGCGATTGCTAAACAGCTTAAGGTAAAGCCTGTTTTCGTGGAAAGTAAATGGGATGGTCTTATCGCTGGGTTGGATGCGAAACGCTACGATGTGGTGATCAATGAAGTCGGGATTAGTCCAGAGCGTCAGAAAAAATATGCTTTTTCAGCGCCGTATATTGCCTCGAAAGCGGTACTCATAGTGAAAAGTGATAACGACACGATTCATCAATTCAGTGATCTTAAAGGAAAGAACTCCGCGCAATCGCTCACCAGTAACTATGCACAAATTGCCCGTCAATATGGTGCGCAGCTAGTGAATACTGATGGCTTTAACCAAGCTGTCGACTTAGTGGTACAGGGCCGCGCAGACGCCACGGTCAACGATAACCTCTCTTATCTCGACTTTAAAAAACACCGCGCAAACGCACCAGTGAAAGTGGTGGCCTCAGAAGATAACGCGAGTGCTTCTGGCGTATTAATGCGTAAGGATGATGCCTCGTTGCAAACTGCGATCAATACCGCATTGTCTGAACTGAAGAAAGACGGTACTTATCAAAAAATCTCTCAGAAATACTTCGGCGCAGACGTCTCGCATTAATCTGCTATCAGCCCCCAGTTGGGGGCTGAATTATTATTGGGCAAGTGTTAATCCACCGATAGCCAATTTCGCTAGGTAATGAGCAGTCGGAAGCAGGACTTGGTCATTAATGCGAAATGCAGGGTGATGTAAGGCATAGGGCTCACCCGTCCCCACCATAATGAATGCCCCTGGCGTCTGCTGAAGATAATAAGAAAAATCCTCTCCGATAGGACTCGCCTCGACCTGTTTTGCGGTGAATCCGCTTTGTGTCGCCTGCTCTAAAGCGAATGTGGCCCAGTGGGGATCGTTTACCACTGAGGGGGGGCCTGCCTCCCAGCGTAAATCGATCTGCAATGCAAAGGCGGTAGAAAATCCCGCCACTATTTGTTGAAAGCGTTGTTCAATTAATTGACGAGCCTGCGCTGAAAAGCTCCTTACTGTACCTTCTAACCATGCCTTATCAGGAATGATGTTCCAGGCACTGCTACTGTGAAATTGGGTAATGGCCTGATGGGAGCGAAGCTACAAAACGCGACATTTGCTCTTTATCATAATGTCGCGTTTTACACAGCCAGAGCTGCCGACGTAGCTCTGATTATTATGCCCTCAGCTGATTATGCAATAACCAGTCGAAAATGATTATGTGAAATTGTAGACAACCTGCACAATTACGGTTTTCTCACCATTCAAAGCGCCGACATAAACAGATTCCTTAGGATCAGTTTTACGCCAACACGCTGACTCAAAGTCACATTCAGCCCGCTTATATCCTATGGACGTCAGATAATCTTCTATTTTACTGGTATCTTTCGTATCGTAGAATTTCACTGCATACACATGCGTCGCAGGTCCTGTTATGTTTGCAAAATCAAAGGAATAACGGGCGGAAATTCGCGGCATTTTTCTTAGTATGTCAGGAGTATAAAAATCATACTCCCGTTTATCCTGCTCGGTATAGTGAGCGTTGCCGGAAAACTCCATTTTAACCCATGGCCAGGCATAGGTGAGAGCAATAGCAATAACGATAATTGCACCACCGAATACCTTAAGTGACTTACGCATAGGGTAATGTACCCCCTTTAGCTTTGTCTATATATGAACCATCAGCGTTGACGATACCAACTATCCCCGAATGGAAGTCATTCCACGGTCTGACTGTCGTCATAAAATTCGGCAGTAAACCTTTGCGAGGCCTCGCATTGGGGAATTTTTCAGGGTCGGGGAATAAAAGTGGCAAAAAGGAATAATTTTTCCAGGAGCCGATCTTACCGTAATAATCCCATCTTTTTAGCGCCTCTGCTTTGCTAACTGGACGCAGAAGTTCAAAGGGATTAGCCATGGTGACAACACGGTAAAAACCCAACAAATCTGACACCAGATCTTCTCCGCTGAAGCCACTGTCTGTAACGCAATTGATGGGGAATGATGCCTGCAATCCTTCAAACTTCTTGGCCAGTGACATCATCATTGCCAGCGCAATGCTTCTGCGTTCGAAATACGAACGACCGCGTTTGATACGCCAGGTAATAAATTTACCCATTTTCATCGTTTTTGTCGGATCAATCATAGACTGAGAATAGGTAACGTCGTAGCGTTCCTTGCCTGCATATTCTCCAGAATCAATACTTCTCAACAGCGTTCTTATATCAGTCCCCTGAGCATGACCGAGATCAATCCATCCAAGGACTTCAGTATATATAAGGCCATATTTAAGACGACTTTGCCGGCCATCAATAATATCATTTCTCTTACTCATCCTTAATCTCCTTTCCTTTTTGATTTATTAAAAAAAATTAACTACCTTGCCCTCATAGGATTTTATATCTCTGGTCGAAACCTCTGGGCCTACTTTTAACGACAGTGTTAGCAAATGATTTTCTTAATTTGTTGAGTTTCCGGCCTTTACCCTGAGAATAGTCTGTCGGGTGGTATTAAATTCACGGGCCACAGCACTCACAGCTATTCCCAGACCGGGCCTTCCCAGGTCAGCTTTGAGGCCACTGAAGGTGACTTCGTTTATTCTGGCAGTGCCCGGTGCTTCGGCTGATAGTAAATGATTGATGGCAACCTTACTGTCGAGTGAAAGTCGGGTAAATAAGATGTTTTGTTGTTTTGTTACGCACTGGTGTACGGCTGAACGTATAAGCCGCTCCAGGTGCTCGGCAGCCGGCCGGTCAATCTGCTGTTCCTGACACCAGTCAGTAACAAGTTCGCTGCCGTGTACAGCCTGTGGATTTATCGGGAGAATAAATTCGGTTAAGCAGGCGCTGAGCCTTGCTATATCAGTCTTATCAGGGAGCCTGACACCCAGATAGAGACTAATATTCTGGCGGTGCCGCTGAGCCTGTCGTCCCTGAAGCGGGTCGTTTTCAAGGTATATAGAAGCGCATCCGATCTGCTCAGCAATAGCATGCACAACACCTGACGAGAAACCGTTTAATAATTCAGGGTAATGGCATATACCTGTCGGAATTTTAGTTGAATGGCAAATCCTAAACGCCCCGTATCGGTCATCCCCGGTAACAGGGCTCGTCCCAGTCATCAAAAGCCTGCTCCTGTGACAACATCCTAACTCCATGAATCATCAATGGGTAATCACTATGGCAACCATTTCACAGGTGAGTGGCTTTTACTCCGATCCAGATCAAAAAAGTCAGATGTCGCATTTTGCAGCTTCGCTGCCACAAGGCAGTAATGGAGACGACGGCATTATCCGCTGACGGCGTATTGCGGCTAATGATGGTTTGTAGGCTAGAGACTAATTGGCTGGCGATGACGATAGGATCGAGACTCTGTTCTGGTTTCGCAGTATGGCTGCCGATACCTTGAACGGTAATAGCAAAACGGTCCACGGCAGCGGTTAATGGACCGGCCTTACAGCCGATAGTCCTGGCAGGTAAAGAGGGGTTGTTATGAATACCGACGATGGCGAAGGCACCGCGTAGCGCACCGGTCGCGATAATCTCCCGCGCCCCTACGCCAATCTCTTCGGCGGCTTAAAACAATATACGAACTCGGCCCGAAAGCTGGGCCTCTTGTTGCTTTAAAATGATCGCGGTACCCAGTGCAGCGGCACTGTAAAAATCGTGACCACAGGCATGCATGATACCAGGGTGTTCTGACCGGAAACTGACATCAGCTTGCTCTTCTATTGACAGAGCATCAATATCTGAGCGAATAACGAAGAGCGGGCCTTGTTGGGGACCGACTTCGGCCACTCATCCAGTGTTGAGTGGAAAATTCAAAACGCGTATCTGGTGGTGTTCAAGTTGATGACGAATACGGCGAGTGGTCTCAAATTCTTCTGTTGAAAGCTCCGGAAAACGGCTAAGTTCTTGGCGAAAATTGATCAGGTAAGTCGTAAATTCCTCAGCGTCCAACGACATCATACCAACCTATCGCAATCGCGAATTATGATTGAAGGGGTTGAGCCTAGCAGCAACCGGTTTTTTTGTTAAAAGACGATAAGCGTAGAGCTTAGCAATAATCGATATAAGACGAGAACGGCGCTATCCAAGCGGGTCATTCTGGCCTTCCATAGGCGTTTTGGTCGGTATTGCGATAACCACTTCACCCCCACTTTCTCTTGCATCAGTCTCGAAGATTCAGTAGATTTATTTGGATGTCTAGATGCCCGCACATCCATAATAACCACTCGCGATGATGAACTTTGAGGATCCATGATGCATCACATAAGATTACTGCCATTGCTACTCGCTACCTGTTTGCTAGCTGCCTGTGATAAAGCACCAGAAGATATGTCACAAATAAAGGTTGGCGTGATAACCGGAGCCGAAGAGCAGGTCGCCGAAGTGGCCAAGCAGGTTGCTAAAGAGAAATATGGCTTAACCGTTCAATTGGTGAGTTTTAGTGGGTCGATTCTGCCTAATGATGCGACTAACCAAGGCGAGCTTGATGCCAATGTCTTTCAACACCGTCCTTTCCTTGCACAAGATAACGCTGCCCACGGTTACCATTTAGTCGCGGTAGGCAACACCTTCGTTTTCCCGATTGCGGCTTACTCACGTAAAATTCATTCGGTGGCACAACTGCAAGATCATGCCACGGTCGCGGTGCCTAATGATCCGACTAACTTAGGGCGCGCGTTACTGCTACTGGAAAAACAGGGACTATTAACCTTAGCGCCGGGCAAAGGACTTTTACCCACAATACTGGATATTACGAAAAATCCTCGGCAGCTGACTATCCTCCAGCTAGAAGGGGCACAGTTACCGCACGTACTGGATGACCCTAAGGTTGCTATCGCCATTATCAGTACGACCTATATTCAACAAACGGGGTTGTCGCCACTACGCGATAACATATTTATCGAAGATAAAAACTCCCCCTATGTCAACATTGTGGTCAGTCGCGAAGATCATCGCCAGGCCAAAAACGTGCAGGAATTTGTGAAGGCTTATCAGTCGCCAGAAGTGGCGAAGGCCGCAGAAACCTTGTTTAAAGGTGGCGCAATTCCAGGATGGTAATTATCTAAAAAAAGAATAAAAAAATAATTTTAATACTTTTTAAAACGTTATTAATGATGCTAGATTGTCAAAGTAAGTAAAATCTCCATATAAAAATTCATATAAATTTACATTATAGGCAGACACAGTGAACAAGGTTTTTTCTTTTTCTTTTTTAGCGATATTGGTTGCCCAACCTGCTTTTGCGGCGTCTCAACAGGAAAGTAACGGCTTCATCGAAGATAGCCACCTCGATCTATTGATTAAAAATGCGATGATTAATCGTAATTATAAAGATGAGGGAGTGCGCACGCGCCGTGAATGGGGCCAAGCCTTTATTGGGACTTATCGTTCGGGCTTTACTCAAGGCGCCGTAGGCTTTGGTGTCGATGCTATCGGTCAATATGCGGTACGTCTTGATGGTGGACGCGGACGGAGTGGTGCAGGGGGAATTGACTACTTTTCGCAAGACAGTGATGGCCGCGCGAAAAAAGAGTTAGCGAAATTGGGTGCCACGGCGAAAATGCGTTTTTCAAATACCGTTTTCAGTTACGGTACTCAACAGCCAACACTTCCTATTTTAACCTCGGACAGTTCTCGTCTTTTAGCGGAAACCTATACCGGTTTTATGCTGGATTCACAGGAGATCGACGGGCTTGATATCACTGGTGGCTATTTTACCGCCGAGCAGCGTAAAAGTGCTGAAAGCCACGACACTGGCTTGGATAATATTGCCTTTGGTGGCGTGAAATATGCCTTTAATGACCAATTTACGGCATCCGCTTATGCATCACATGTGCAAGACGTCGACAATAAACAGTATTTAGGGTTTACCTACACCCAACCTTTCACCGAAAAGCAGAAGATGGTGTGGGATTTCAATGGTTATAACTCTCGCTTAGATAAGTCTTACGCAGAGAGCATTAGTAGCGGACGTAGCAATACCATTTGGAGCTTAGCGGCGAGTTACACCTACGATATTCATACGCTTAAAATCGCTTACCAGCAAAATACTGGAAGCAGTGGCTATATGTATGGCGGCTACCGTAATAAAGGTGGTATTGGCGATGGCGGTAACACTATTTGGTTAGCGAACTCCTATTGGTCTGACTTCAACGGTGAAGATGAACGCTCTTGGCAAGCCGCGTATTCAGTGGATCTGGCAGGTTTAGGAATCGAAGGCTTACGTTATGACGTGGCCTATGTGCGAGGCGATAATATTAAAACCTCGGCCTCAAGCAATGGCCATGAGCATGAGTTCTTTAATCAGGTCCAATACAAGATCCCATCGGGTTTTGCTAAAGATCTTCAGTTAGGGATTCGTTACTCGGTACTACGTGTTTCCTCTGATGCGTCAGATTACAACGCTGGCGGTAATGAAATCCGGCTGATTGCGCAGTATCCGTTATCGATTTTCTAATCCCTTCTGGCCGTCATGCTAGCGTGGATGGCGGCCGTCGTCTTACTACCTTATTCCCTTAAGGTTTTGGTACTAAATCGCCGTTTATTAAGCTTCAATAATCCCTTTGAGCCAAACGTACTCCATCCTAGTTGGGCTGTGAGCGTAGAATCTAAGGCTTCTTATCGATGAGGTATTTAGAGATCTGATCATTCTAGTATTACGCCCTGAGATCCCAGCGATCCTCCCTAAGCTTGAAACCCGGTATAAAGATCTCCGTCAGCCTCGCGAAATTTCGATCTAAGCAGTCAAAACCGCCGCAAGTGTCGCTTAAAATCTTCAACAGTTAGGATAGTGGGTGACCGAAGTGGTGGGGGTGTCGGTGATTGGTTGATCGCGACGCACCTGTAGTGGTGCTAGGTGTCGAGAAGTACGATCTCCATTGCGCTATTTATTTTTACGGGGGATCAGGTTTAGGCATTAATTTTCAGCACCACACTCTGGCTGGGATGATGGCATATCAACCAATCCATTCCACACCCTCAGCCTTCGGCCCGGACTATACACTTTTTGCCGCACTGTTTTTTTGTGCTCAACTGAGCCTCGGTGGGGGAGTTTATCTAACCTTCCTTTTCAACGACTGCGGTTATTCTAGGGCGATAGGATTAGATTACGAAGTCTGGTTCCTAGCAGTTACCAAAACTGTTCGTTAAGTGTAGCCCTATCACACCATGAATATTAAGACTCTCCTCCTCTAAAGTTCCAGTTACCAATGGCTACCGCCAGTGGCGATAAGTCGTGTCTGTAAGGGTTGGACTCAAGTGATAGTTACCTTACATGGCGTAGTAGTCGGGGTCTGAAGCCCAACCGTACGAGATCGTACGCTAAGTGTATTTTTTGAGCAGAACAGGCGAGTAAAGAAAACGTAGGTTTTATTTATTCTTATCATTGATGCCAGTATCCATGCAGTTTCAGGCACTTCCGGCGTTAATAAACCCGGAAATCAAATCAACGTAAACCTGTCTGATAGCCCAGCGAGTTTATAGAATTAAAATCATATAGTTACGGTCTTAACGTACGTTTCCGCTCCATTGGGCTTCAAACCCCGATGATAGAAGGGCGCACAGTACGCCGTCAGGTATGGGCTAAAGAGCAATCCTTAAAGCTTGAGGCAGGATTCCTACCAAAAGACAGTGAAACCCTTTATGGCCGCGCTCTAGGTGTACCCGTTGAGTATTACCAGCAAGGCGCAGAAGGGGAAGAATTACGACAACTACAGGATCCCCAATTCCTCAAGCTGTTTAGTGATAAGACTACTGAGTGGAAGCCATCAACCATTGCAGTATTAGCATATGATTGGGAGTTAGTTTAGTGAACGAAGAAAACTGGGGCGTATAACATGCCTCAATATCGCAAGAAGCCAGTAATCATTGAGGCGATTCAATGGATGGGTAAAAACCGCTGTGAAATTTTTAATTTTGTAGGACGTGATGCAACTTACGGTGATGTTACGGGACTCACGATTAGAACCCTCGAAGGTGGTCACCACGCATCAGTGGGTGATTACCTCATCAAGGGGGTTAAAGGAGAGTGTTACCCATGCAAGCCTGACATTTTCCTCGCCACGTACGACAAAGTTTAGCTGTGCATCACAGAGCATCAAATCGGGTGCTGTTTAATGCCATCAACCTCAGGATAAGACAATGGTAGATACTAGTATTACCGAAGCACAGCAAAACCCGTTAGAACTCCTACAGACTGTCAATTACGACACCGCAGCAGTAACCGAAGCATTGGCATTTACTCAAAACGACACATTCAAGTATAAGCTGTTCATTCAGCAATATGGTCGCGTATATGCACAGAGAGATGTAGTAGCCCGCACCATCAAAGCAGTGTAAGAGTCGAAAGAGCCACTATCTGCATTAGGTGTAACGAATACAGCAGCATCAACTGATACTGCCGCAGCGAGTTAACAATACAGAGCCTCTATTCAGGTGCTCGATATTGATAATGAATAAGGAATAAATAATGACAAAGCCGGATTGGAGCTACGGCATGATGCCCCTCTCCCCGATTCAGTTGGATCAGGATGCGGCGGCGATAATCCTCATCATCGATATAATTAAGCAGATACAGCGTCTTGTTTACCCGACCTACCTCCATGATGGCCTGCGCCAGCCCTGACGGACGGGTCGCTGCAATGGCGTCCGGTGTGAAGTTCGGCAGAAAACCGCACAGTGCGACGGTGTCAGCACTCGGACTCATCCGGCAGGGGCTGTCATTTAAAACTGTGGCAGAGAAAACGGGTATATCCCGCGCTACCTATTTCCGTCTGAAACGGAAATCAACAGCAACTCATTTTATTGATTTAAATCAATAAAAACTAAAGTAGTGTTTCCGCCATAAAGGAACATAAGGTGATAATTACCCCCTTAATCACGAAAAAGGAGTTCGTTGGATGGCTATACCTGTTTATTTATGGCTGAAGGCCGATGGTAGAAATCCAGTCAAAGGATCTGTTGATGTGCAGCAACGCGAGGGAAGCATAGAGATAACCGCACTGGCTCACGGCTTATCACTCCCCACAGATGATCTGTCATCTCGACGGCAATATTATTCATTCTGATTCCTGGAAAGAGCGCCGCGCGGCATAGGAGAACAACACATGGCATGGATATACCACCAGAGTACCGGCGAACTATGGCACAACGGTAAGTTAATGGGTAAAGGCTATTCGGGGAATCTGACCAACAAAAACAACCCGGATCGGCAACACGTTAAAGGTATGGGGCCCATTCCTCGCGGAACGTATCGCATTGGCGGCTATACAAACTCAAAGGGGCCAATGACAATCACTCTGACTCAAACGTCTGGCGAGAGTTTCGGGCGCTCCCTGTTCCGTATCCACGGCGAGAAGAAGCCGCCGAAAGTCGCTGGATTCGTCTCTGAGGGCTGCATAATCATGGGACCGGTAGTACGCGGAAAAATTATTCATTCCGGTGATAACAAGTTAGAGGTTGTCAGATGATCCACCGTGGCATCGTTCTCGCAACTTGTATTCTTTCGGCCTCCTGTATGGCATCAGAAAGTAATTGGAACACTTACATTAATCGGGTCGTCAGCGCTGACCCAGTGACAATGCAGGCATTGCCCGCGAAGATTAAAAGCATTGGTGATAGCTTGGATGACAAGCACGCGGAACAACTGACGACCGCTATAAGCATGGCTCTGATTAAAGAGCCTGTAGCGGTGCTTGACGTCACCAATCAGTTTAAGACGAGCCCAGACCGCCTACAGCAGCGTTTTGGCACATTAATGATATGCAGCATTCCACTGATGACGAATGCCACAATGACACAGGTTGAGGAGTATTTCGCGAAGGCAGAACCCGTGCTGGAAAAGGCGGGAACTCCAGCCGCAGAATGTTTGAGTAATATGCGTGACACGATTGACGAAGTCAGACAAGAAACCGCACAAAACCAAGCAAAGTAATCCTCAGAACAAACCTGGCGCTCGCCGGGTTTTCTTAAAGTATGTGGAGTTGATTAAATTCAATTTAAAACAACAAATTATCTTCTTTACGTGGTTTTTTACACGGTTGACCCTCAAACCCCAATTACTGCGTCACCCCATCACTCCTGAAACCGTCTGAGGGGATAAATTAGATATTTGTAAAGTGATAACCAAGAGTGATTTTTCTTATGGGTATGACAAAGATATAAAAGATTTTATCAAAGGGAAAAAATATCCTTATTACAAAGAGCCTTGCGAATAGCTGGGCTTTTTGGGGCTTTAATCTCACAGGTGTATTCAAGTTATTACTTTGATCTTATTGTAAAAAATTCTTTCATATAATTGTCGCGTCGTTTATGTGAGGATGAAAACGGAAGCGGTACCTATTCATACACCACCAGCAAAAGCCAGTGCGACTACTCGTATACATTCGACTCTTCACAAGCAGAGTAACCAATCTTTTTACTGAGTGCCATCTTCTTTTTTGTTGCTCATAAAACTATTCATTAGGCTCTGAGTTACGAAAAACATTCCTATTGCTCCTATTGCAGTAACCACAGTAGCTGCATCTTTATCCCCATTAGCTTTACTGAGTAGGGTAGATAAGAAAACTACCCCATGTAGCTGTGAGAAAAGAAAGAATATATAGAGATATTTTTACTACATTTATTGGTTTTTTTATGACTATTTATAAAAAATTTTAATCAATTTCCATTCGTTAAGTATTGTATTCTTCTTCAATTTTTCTCGTACATCATTATTCCTTTTGTTCTTCTTATCATATTTATCACATCTTCTTTTTTGTTTTCTTCAAAATACCTTACCATATCTTTTGTCATCAAGCCTTGGTAGAGGAGATCTACAAAACATCTCTTATCTTACTGTTTAGTCTATTCCCTTCTAAAGATTTACTTCCTTTGAATTTTTGTAAAAAACAATAGCCCTTTTAACGTATTTATCATAGGTTATATAAAAAAGTTTAATTTGTTGTATTTCAGTTATCTCACCTATTTTGCTTTTGTTTTTTTTAACAAAATCAGCGGCTCTGCATCCTTGTAATATAGAGATTTTTGATATTTCTTCTGCTTGGTTTTGGGGGACTCCTGATGCTCTTAAATCTGATAAAATCTCAGATTTAAATCTTCGTCCCATATCATAACCTCTACCAATAGTTCCCCCAGAAGCATTTTTATTGCATTGATTGTAATTTCCGGGGAAGTGTATTGGTAATCCCCCCGAAAAATCGGTGTGTTCATAAGTAGAATTTTCTACTAACCTGAACTCAGGGGAGATTTCTATGAA
>NZ_JABBFR010000032.1 GCF_018494065.1 Rosenbergiella gaditana
CCGTGGGCATCACCGGGCGCTATGCCAGGTCATCTGAAGCATTTTTACAGCAACGCAGCGATGCTAAAACTGCCCTCCAGGCGAGAACGGGAATATGCGAGGGAAGTAAGAGAGAAAAGGTCAAAATATCCCTTAAAAAACAATGCTGGCCACCTTAAGTGACCAGCATTAACCTGAGGGTGCTGTTTTTTTATCGTTTTCATTTAATAGTGAGTCTGCTAAAAGTAACATTAATAACAATGATCGCTAACAGGAGTGTAGTCAGATGGTATTACCCGGAGGCCACTTCAGAGGCCGTTATATCGTAAAATTTAATGAGCTAGGTCCCTATCTGCGTGAGGACCAATGCCAAGACCAACACTTTTTCTTCGATTGTTTAGCCGTCTGTACCAATATCAAACCTGCACCCGAAAAGAGAGAGTTTTGGGGATGGTGGCTAGTATTGGAAGCTCACGAGAGCCACTTTGATTATCGTTTCGATTTCGGTCTTTATGATAAGGCCGGTCAATGGGTTCCAGCTGAGATCAAACGCGATGCCGATCGACAAGAAGCGGAAGCCAGTCTGCAAAAATTCTTCCCACGCCTCGAAGCATTAATGAACGAATTAAATGCACCGCTTATTCCAGCGAGTAATTTTGAACCGTCTTTGACGTTTTAATCGACAAAGCCAACCCCTTTGTTGGATTAAGTTGCGTGAAGCATAAGGATAGCTATTGGCAAGCTCTAGCTGTCCTGATACAACTGTGAACTCATTTAAACATCTAGGTGGCAGGTAATATGAGTGGCAGTCAGACCTTAGTGGTCAAATTAGGGACCAGTGTGCTTACTGGCGGATCTCGTCAATTGAACCGTGCAAGAATGGTTGAAATTGTGCGTCAATGCGCACAAGCCATGAATGACGGTCATCGTATCGTCGTAGTGACCTCTGGTGCTATTGCGGCAGGCAGAGAGCATCTTGATTATCCCGAACTGCCCCCCACCATTGCCTCTAAACAACTGCTTGCAGCGGTTGGTCAGTGTCGACTGATTCAGTTATGGGAACAGCTCTTTGCCATTTATGGTATTCATATTGGCCAAATGCTAATTACCCGTGCGGACATGGAAGACAGAGAGCGTTTTCTTAATGCCCGTGACATGCTGCATGCTCTATTAGATCAGCGCATAGTTCCAGTTATTAATGAAAATGATGCGGTTGCTACAGCAGAAATCAAAGTAGGGGACAATGATAATCTGTCAGCCCTTGCTGCAATCCTTTCCGACGCCGATAAACTATTACTATTAACCGATCAACAAGGTCTCTTTACCGCCGATCCTCGCCATGATCCGAGTGCAACACTCATTGAGGATGTCTATCAGATCGATGACTCCTTGAAAATGATGGCTGGAGGAAGTGTTTCGGGACTGGGTACCGGAGGAATGGCAACCAAGTTGCAGGCGGCAGAAGTGGCTTGTCGTGCCGGTATTGATGTCATTATCGCCCCAGGCGACCAGCCCATAGTGATTCATCGATTATTACAAGGCGAGAAAGCGGGAACCCTGTTCCATGCGCAAGAGCATAGACTCGAAAGCCGTAAGCATTGGATTTTTGGTGCTCCTCCCGCTGGTTCCGCTGTAATTGATGGCGGTGCATTGACCGCATTACTTGAGCGGGGAAGTTCGTTGCTACCGAAAGGGATTACTGAGATTACCGGTAATTTTTCCCGTGGCGAAGTTATTGCTATTCGTGATCCACAGGGTAACGATATCGCACATGGCGTTTCGCGCTATAACAGTGATGCTTTGCGGATGATTGCTGGGAAACATAGCCAATCTATTAGTGAAATCTTAGGCTATGAGTACGGTGCTGTTGCCGTCCATCGTGATGATATGATTGTAGGATAAGTTGAGATGAATATAGAACTTATGGGGCAGCGTGCTAAGGCTGCAGCTTACCAACTTGCTACGCTTACCGCGCAAGAAAAAAATCAGTTATTGATGACGATTGCCGATCAATTGAATACTCACGCGGGCGATATTTTAGCAGCCAACCAACTGGATGTAGCAGATGCCGTCGAACAAGGCCTCTCGCCTGCATTAATTGATCGCTTAACACTTACCGTTGAAAGATTAGCGGATATCGCCAATGATGTGCGTAAAGTCTGTCAGTTGGGTGACCCTATTGGTCAGGTGATCGATGGTGGGGAGTTAGACAGCGGTTTGAAAATCGAGCGACGCCGAGTACCGTTAGGGGTGGTCGCTATCATCTACGAAGCTCGCCCGAATGTTACCATTGATGTGGCAACGCTATGCTTAAAAACAGGAAATGCGGCGATTCTTCGTGGCGGCAAAGAAACCTACCGCACTAATACGCAAACGGTTAATGTGATCCGGAAAGCTCTAGCACAGCATGGCTTACCGATTGATGCCGTTCAAGCCATAGACGATCCAGATCGGCAATGGGTGACCCAGTTATTGAAGCTAGATAATTATGTCGATATGTTGATTCCACGTGGCGGTGCAAGCTTACATAAGCTGTGTCGTGAGCACTCGACAATCCCCGTCATTACTGGTGGCATTGGTGTTTGCCATCTCTATATTGATGAAACGATGGAAACTGAACAAGCTCTCGATGTGATAGTCAACGCTAAGAAACAGCGCCCAAGTGCCTGTAATTCCTTAGAGACGCTACTAATTCACCATTCGCAACTCGATAGCTTTCTCCCCAAGTTCGTGGCTCGTATGGTGCAGGAAGGCATTACCCTGCATGTGGATCAACAACTGTTGTCTCATCCCGCCTTAGCGGATAATGGGTTCGCACAAGCCACCGAAGCGTCTTATCGCGATGAATGGCTATCTCTAGATCTTAATATCAAGGCGGTAGAAGGTTTACAAGCAGCGATTGAACATATCCGCGAGTATGGTACTCAGCATTCCGATGGTATTCTGACTGAAAATTACCAGCATGCTCAGGATTTTGTAAATCAAGTCGATTCGGCCGCTGTGTATGTCAATGCCAGTACACGCTTTACCGATGGCGGCCAATTTGGTCTTGGGGCCGAGGTTGCAGTCAGTACGCAGAAATTACATGCCAGAGGACCGATGGGGCTAGAAGCGCTCACTACCTATAAATGGATCTGTTGGGGACAAAGCACGTTACGCGCTTAATGCTAAGGTTTCGTTAAGAAAATAGGGTTTCTGATAACTTTGGACATACTCTCCTGATACGAATCAAGAGTAATCTTGATGGTAAGCGGTACAGTTATACGCATAATTCAATTAATTTTTTGGCTCAAGCGAGAAGTTATGCGTAAAAGACCTCTAGTGTTAGCGATGGTATGGTTAACCTTAAACCCGATGGTTATGGCTTATGCCCATGACCATCATCATGATCACTGGGATCGGCACGGATATTCAGGGCCACAATGGCATGATCGCCATGACTGGCGAGGTGATTACCGTGATCATGAAAGGCACTCTCATCATCGACCGCATTATGCTAGAAGAGATTTCTTCTACGGCGGACACCATTTTAGACCGGGTGGACGATATCCTCATCGATATTATCAAGATCGGTATTGGGTCAACGACTGGCACCGACATGGGTTGGGTGCGCCCCCATCTGGACAACGGTGGGCGAAGGTTAATGGTAATTACGTTCTTATTGCTATTGCCACTGGTGTTATCACTTCCCTTATTCTCAATAATTAACTCGAAATACGCCCGTGAATCTCGCGGGCTTTTTATACTCAACTTACTCATTTCTGTAATAAATTAATTACACAAAGCAAATTCACCCGTATTAATAAGTATTATTGTAAGTATTGGTTTACAGTATTTTAATTAATGGATTGAAAGGTTTACTTTTTATGATATGGTAAGGGTATCGGTCGCGGTGACCTCATTATTTTAGTCAGGTAATGTTATGCAAAAAGATGCCTTGAACAACGTCCATATCACTGATGAGTCTGTGATGCTGACTCCAGCAGAACTGAAAGATATGTTCCCACTGACTGCCGCTCAGCAGCAGCAAATCCAACATTCCCGTCAAACCATTGCTAATATCATTGCGGGTCGGGATCCTCGTCTATTAGTCGTTTGTGGCCCATGTTCTATTCATGATCCACAATCGGCTTTAGAGTATGCCGCTCTTTATAAGAAGTTGGCTGAAGAGGTGAGTGATTCTCTTTACTTAGTGATGCGCGTTTATTTTGAAAAACCGCGTACCACCGTGGGGTGGAAAGGATTAATTAACGACCCGCATATGGATGGTTCATTTGATATTGAGCAAGGATTGAAGCTGGCGCGTCAATTGTTGGTTAAACTAGTCTCTATGGGGCTGCCTCTAGCAACCGAAGCCTTAGATCCAAATTCCCCACAGTTTTTAGGTGACTTATTCAGCTGGTCGGCGATCGGCGCTCGTACCACGGAATCGCAAACTCACCGTGAGATGGCATCAGGGTTATCCATGCCAGTCGGTTTTAAAAACGGTACTGATGGTAGTTTGGGGACGGCGATCAATGCAATGCGTGCCGCAGCAATGCCGCATCGTTTTGTCGGGATTAATCAACAAGGCCAAGTTTGCCTCCTGCAAACCCAAGGTAATGGTGATGGGCATGTTATTTTACGAGGCGGTAAGTCGCCAAATTACCATCCTGAAGATATTGCCCAGTGTGAGGCTGAAATGACTAAGGCTGGACTGCGTCCTTCTTTAATGATCGATTGCAGTCATGGTAATTCTAATAAGGATTATCGTCGTCAAACGGTGGTGGCCGATAGCGTATTACAGCAATTGCAAGCCGGAAACCGTTCTATAACTGGCATTATGTTAGAGAGTCACTTATTCGAGGGGAGCCAATCTTCAGAGTTGCCGCGAGCTGATATGCAATATGGCGTATCCGTTACCGACGCCTGTATTAACTGGCAGTCAACTGAGCAGTTATTAAAGAAACTGGCGAGCGCAATGAATGCTATGATCACCTCAAGTACAGTGGAAGGGTAGATAGGGTAATGGTTGCAGAACTGAACGCACTACGCGATAAAATCGATGAAACAGATAAAGCGTTACTGGCCTTGCTTGCACAACGTATGCAATTGGTGGCGGAAGTTGGAGAAGTCAAAAGCCAGCATGGGTTGCCGATCTATGTACCAGAGCGTGAGGCATCGATGTTAGCTTCACGACGTGCGGAAGCGGAAGCTGCCGGGATCCCTGCCGATTTAATCGAAGATGTTTTACGTAGAGTGATGCGGGAGTCTTACGCCAGTGAAAATGATAAAGGGTTTAAGACGCTCAATCCAGCAATGCGACCTATCGTTATCGTCGGTGGTAAAGGGAAAATGGGGCGCTTGTTCGAGCGCATGTTAACGCTTTCAGGTTACCAAGTCCGTTTGCTCGATAAGGAAGAATGGAACCAAGCTGCTTCATTGGTCAGCGATGCGGGGATGGTGATTATTAGCGTCCCCATTCACTTAACCGAACAGGTTATACGACAGCTACCAACACTCCCTGATGATTGTATTTTAGTAGACTTGTGCTCAGTCAAAAAAGCGCCCTTACAAGCAATGATGGCGGCACACAATGGACCTGTATTAGGTTTGCACCCGATGTTTGGGCCAGATAGTGGTAGCTTGGCTAAACAAGTGGTGGTGTGGTGTGATGGCCGTTCTCCTGAAGCTTACCAGTGGTTTCTGCAGCAAATCGAGGTATGGGGGGCAAGGCTACATTCTGCCACGGCGGAAGAGCATGACCAAAATATGGCGTTTATCCAAGCACTCCGACACTTTGCGACCTTCGCCTATGGATTGCATTTGTCAGAAGAGAATGTCGATCTTAAACAATTACTGGCACTTTCCTCACCTATCTACCGACTAGAATTAGCAATGGTAGGTCGCCTATTTGCTCAAGATGCACAATTATACGCTGATATTATTATGTCGTCGCCAAACAACATTGCCTTAATCAAGCGTTATTACACTCGCTTTGGCGAGGCGCTGGCACAACTCGAACGTGGCGATAAAGCCTCTTTCATAAAAAGTTTTGCTGGGGTTCAAACTTGGTTTGGTGATTATGCCAAGACATTTATGACAGAAAGTCGCTCTCTACTCCGGTCGGCGAACGATAATCGCAAGTAATTCGCCAACCTACTAATGTTAAGCACCACGTTTACAGTGGTGCTTTTTTTTAAGGTATTACGGCGGTCACTGTTTCGCTCGGATAGCAACCAAGCACCTTTAAGTAGCGGGTAAGTTCAGTGAGCTGTTGTAAGGCAGATTGCATAGCCGGATCACTGCTATTAGCTTGAACGTCGAGGTAAAACATCTCTTCCCAAGGGTTACCGTTAATGGGGCGAGATTCTAATTTAGTCATCATAATATCATGTTGTCTTAAGACCAATAATGCGTCGACTAATGCACCTGCTTGTTGCCCGGTTGCCATTAACAGGGTTGTCTTCGCGGGAACTTGTTCTGACACTTTCACCGGTTTACGCGCTAGCACGATAAAACGGGTAATATTTTGTGATTGGTTCGCGAGTTGGCGGTCTATTGCTTGCAGTTGATAGAGTTGTCCCCCGGCTTCACTGCCGAGTGCTGCGACAGAAGGGTCATTTAAGCTCGCAACGGTTTCCATTGCTGCGGCAGTACTTTCGGTATAGTTAATTTTCCAGTGCGGATAATGGTTCAAATATTGGCTGCATTGTTGGAAAGGCTGTGGATGGCTATAGACCGTAGTGATGGACGAAAGAGAGGTTTCACCCGAAACCAACAGGCAGTGATTAATCGGTAATGTCATTTCTCCTACAATATGTAACCCAGTATTCTGAAGCAAATCGTAGACATCGTTAATCGACCCTGAGCTGGTATTCTCTAAGGGAAGCACGGCATAGTCAGCTAACCCTTTCTCTACTTGATTAACGATATCTTGGAATTTGCTGCAGCCGACTTCGATCATTTGATCAAAATGATGTGAAGCGTAGCTACGTGCGGCGAGGTGAGAATAAGAGCCCTTAGGGCCTAAGAACGCGACACGAACCGCTTGTTGCTGAGAGTCATTAAGCGCTTTTTGTAGTAAAGCTTGTTGAATCAGTACCGAGTCTTCAATGATCAGTTGAAAAAGGCGCGTAATATAATGACTGTCGAGAGAGAGCGTTTTACCTTGTTCGATCAGTTTTTCCAGAAGCTGTTTTTCGCGGGTCACATCGCGCACAGGACGTTGGCTTTGTAACTTATAGTTGCCCACCGCAACGGCAAGCTCACGACGTTTAGCAAGTAAGGTGAGTAAGCGGCTATCCAGTTCACTAATATCATGCCGCAATTCGTCAAGCGAGGCGTAAGGGGTCATAGTCTGTCCTTTTGTTTTTTTATTTTTTCAAAAAAAAAGCCTCCCGGAGGGGAGGCCTTTTGTTCGTCTTTTCATTCATTCTAGTCGAAGCGGCTTCCCTGGGAGGGGGAGCTAAAAAAAAATGAAAAGAAGAACAAGTTATAGTACATGTTAATTTTCTCGGTAGAGTTGAAATCAAAGAGTAGCGTTTGCGATCCGGCGCGTCAACCTAAAACCGCGCACCTGATGGGTGCGCGATAACATTAGGATTCGGCAGGAATAATATCTTTAACACTACCGTTTGCACGCCGTGCTTCAGCCTTGTGCTGAACCTTATTGAGCTGGCGTTCGAGTTTAGAAATGAGTTCGTTTACCGCGACATACATATCGTCGTGTTTCGCGGTAGCAACGAGGGTACCGTTGGGCGTATTGAGTGTTGCATCGGCAACAAACTCTTTAGGTTCTTTAGAGAGGACTACGTGAGGATTTATCAGCTGGGTTTGCCACTTCTCTAGCTTTGCAAACCGCTCTTCAATATGACTACGGATTGCCGGGGTAATATCCATTTGCTTGCTGGTGATGTTGATCATCATTTTACCTCTCTTCGTCATTGCCAGGGTACGAGTATCCAGAATACCGACTATGCATAGTAATAATGTGATGTAGATCACATTATTACTAGAGAAAAAATAATTAGTCAAACAGCTCATTTTCAGCTACCTGCTGGTTGAGAGGGGGAAATTATTGTCAGTCAGTGCGGGCTAAAAGATTAGTGTGTTAGGCACTGCGCTGTCCGTTTCAAGCATGAGGTTGTCACTTATGCATGAGTCACAGGGGAAGAGGTATCGCTAGGATAGTCTTTTTATCCTCAGTAAGGAAATATCATGCTGTTAGCCCCCTCAACCAAATATAAGCTCTTTCCCGTTATCGCCTTAGCGGATAGAATCTGGCCTAATAAACAATTAACGCAACCTCCACGCTGGCTATCTACGGATTTACGAGACGGTAACCAAGCGTTAGCTGAGCCTATGAGTGTCGAGCGTAAACTAAAGTTTTGGGAATTGCTCTTAGCCTGTGGCTTTAAAGAAATCGAAGTCGCCTTTCCTGCGGCATCCGATACCGACTTTCAATTCGTGCGGCAATTGATTGAAGAGCAACGGATCCCAGAAGATGTCACCATTCAAGTGATTACTCAAGCAAGGGCCGATCTCATCGAGCGGACATTTGCAGCGTTAAAAGGGGCTAAACGGGCCACGATTCATCTCTACAATGCCACGGCACCTCTATTCCGACGCCTAGTCTTCCAGCAGAGTAAACAAGAAATTATTGCGTTGGCGGTCGCGGGAAGTGAGCAAATCCGTCGTTATTGTGAGGCTAATCCCGATACGCATTGGACCTATCAATACTCACCTGAAACATTCTGCTTTACCGAGCCAGATTTTGCGCTGGAGATCTGTCAAGCCGTGGCAAAGGTTTGGCAGCCATCACCCGAACGACCAATGATCATTAATTTACCCAGTACCGTTGAGGTAAATACCCCTAATGTCTATGCCGATCAGATTGAACATTTCTGCCGCCATTTTGCCTACCGTGAATCGGTATGTATCAGTGTCCATCCTCATAATGACCAAGGGTGCGGCGTGGCGAGCGCAGAACTGGCTTTACTCGCAGGAGCTGAAAGGGTTGAAGGATGTCTTTTTGGTAATGGGGAGCGAACGGGGAATCTCTGTTTAGTGACCTTAGCGATGAATCTTTATAGCCAAGGGATCTCACCTCAGCTTGATTTTAGTGATATGACCAATATCGTCGAGCAAGTAGAGGAATACAATCAACTCCCAGTTCATCCACGGCATCCTTATGCGGGAAAACTGGCGTTTACGGCTTTTTCTGGATCGCATCAAGATGCGATCAAAAAAGGCTTCACCGCGCGTGAGCATGCGACGAATCTCTTATGGGAAATCCCTTATCTACTGATCGACCCTAATGACATAGGATGTAATTATGAGGCTGTCATCCGTGTGAATAGCCAATCGGGTAAAAGTGGTACGGCATGGATGTTAGAACAGAATCATGGGTTAAAGCTCCCCCGAGCTTTACAGCAAGTCTTCAGTCGGCATGTACAAACGATTACCGACCAGAGCGGCCGTGAAATGACCTTAGCGCAGGTATGGCAACTCTTTCGTCAACTTTACGGTCCCCACGAGCAGGCCACACATCAGTTATTGGATTATCGAACAGAAAGCTTAAATGATAACCGAATTCTGTTCCATGCTCAGGTTAAAACGCCCAAGCGAACCCTAATGTTAAGAGGAGAGGGAAATGGACTATTGTCTGCAGCGGCTAATGCGTTAACTTCTTATCTGGGGGAACCGTTAACGATTCAAGACTATCATGAGCATACATTGGGAAGGAAAAATGAAAGCCGTTCGGCAGCCTACATCCTTTGCGAGAGCCAAGGGAAGGGGAGCCATTGGGGAGTCAGTGTCGATAGTGATATCGCCAGGGCTTCTTTACAGGCGTTGCTTAATTCACTTCCCACCTTTACGATAAATGGAAATAATGGCTAGGGGGCATCCCTAATCGTCGGCGAAACATCGTGCTAAAAGCGCTTTGACTCTCATAGCCTAAATCGAGGGCCACTCTTAATACAGATTGGCCCTGCGCAAGACGTTTCAAAGACTCCATTAACTTTGCCCGTCGTACCCATTCACTGAACGAAAAACCTATTTCCTGACGAAAATGTCTTAATAGTGTGCGCTCACTGAGGTTAAGCAGAGTCGCTGCCTCAGACGTTGTCCATGGTTTTGCTAAATCGTTACGCACAAGTACGCATAGGTTCTTGAGCGCAGGGGAGACCGGCTCGGGGAGATTGAAGGGGAGTATCGACATTCCGCGTATTTCATCTAGGATAAGTTCATATACTCTCTCTGCTCGGCTATTCGCTGCGTAGCGTTCTGGGAGGTCGAGTGCGGTGATAATGAGCTCTCTTAGCAGCGGCGAGACTTGCACCACTTGGCATACTGTTGGTAAATCAGCTCGGGCGAAAGGATCAACAAATAATGTTCTGGCGGCAACTTTCCCTGTAATCGTTAACTGATGAGCAATTCCTGCAGGTAACCACACTCCTCGACTAGGAGGGATGATCCAACTTCCTTGCGCGGTGTGGATGCTGACCACGCCACTTAAGCTGTAAAGTAATTGTGCACAGCTATGTTGATGCCAAGGCTCACTCTCGCCATGAGAATAATCATGTGCGAAGGGAATCAATGGACGTGTATCAAAATTAATGGGCAGTGTCGTCGACATGCGATTCCATCGTTTATGGAGATGGGAATGAGAGTATTACGGGGGAATTCCCTTTTCAATTGTTTTAATCGGGTAAGTGATAGGGGGGCTGGGGGAGGGCGATGTAAAGAGATAAAAAAACAGCCGCTCGACGGCGGCTGATTGTTAAGGAGAATCGATGTCGTTATTTAGCGTTGTTCAGCGCGATTAATTTCGCCACTTTATCGGCTTCAGCGTTCAGCTGCAGTTTACGGTAGGCGTTTTCCATGTAAGAAAGGGCTTGGCGTGTTGATGCTGTATCTGGATAATCACTCAACATCTCTTTGGCACGATTAACAACCGCGACATAAGCCTCACGTTTAGTGTAGAATTTCACAACAGATAATTGATACGTCGACAAACGATCCTTTAGCGCGACTAAACGTTTTTGTGCGTCAGGTGCATATTGGCTGTTTGGATAGCTTTGTACCAGTTGTGAAAAGTCTTTGAAGGCTTGACGAGCATTCGAAGGGTCGCGATCTGAACGGTCGATACCGAAGAAGTGCTGTAGGGCAGATTGATCAAGTGCCATGTCCGTTAACCCTTGCATATACATGACATAGTCAATGTTAGGGTGGGTCGGATTTAAACGCATAAAGCGTGAAATGGTCGCTTGTGCCATTGGCATATCGTCATTCTTGTAATAGGCATAGATCAGATCAAGCTGTACCTGCTGCGAATACGGACCAAAAGGATAACGGTTGTCCAGCGCTTCTAACTGACTGATGGCGCCTCTAAAGTTCCCATCTTGCAGTTTTTGCTGGGCTGTAGCATAAATCTGCGAAGGAGGATTGTCAGGAACTACATCTTTAGATCCGGAACATCCGACCAGAGCTAAGCTAAGCGTGGCGAGAGCCACAAGATATTTCATACGCATCATGACGAATTGATTATCCTCAAAAGTTTATTGGAAGCATTTATATGCGGCTTCCATTGTTTATCAGCTAAGATAGCACATTATCTTAAACGGCTTTGCCGGAAAAACCCAACGTTAACGAAGAACCTTATATGGCACAACAAGTAGAACTCGCTGCAACCATCTCCCTAGAACAATTGGGACAACGCTTAGATCAGTCTTTGGCTGAATTGTTCCCTGATTATTCACGTTCTCGTTTAAAAGAATGGATTTTACAGGGCCGAGTCACCATTAATGGGTCGGTTGCCGATAAACCCAAAGAAAAAGTATTGGGCGGCGAGAAAATAGTAATCAGCGCAGAAATCGAAGAAGAAGCGCGTTGGGAACCTCAAAATATTCCCCTCAACATCGTCTACGAAGACGATGATATTCTGGTGATCAATAAACCACGCGACTTAGTTGTTCATCCAGGAGCCGGTAACCCGGATAAAACCATTCTGAATGCGCTGCTTTATCACTATCCGGCCATCGCTGATGTTCCGCGTGCGGGTATTGTACATCGCCTCGATAAGGATACCACAGGATTAATGGTGGTTGCCAAGACCGTGCCGGCACAAACCCATTTGGTTGATTGCTTACAGCGGCGAGAAATGACCCGTGAATATGAAGCGGTAGCGATTGGCACCATGACTGCGGGGGGGACCGTGGATGAAGCGATATCTCGTCACTCAACTAAGCGCACGCATATGGCTGTTCATCCGATGGGTAAACCTGCCGTTACGCACTACCGCATCATGGAACATTTCCGGGCCCACACTCGTCTTCGTTTACGGTTAGAAACCGGTAGAACACATCAAATCCGTGTGCATATGGCGCATATCGGTCACTCGCTGGCGGGAGATCCACTTTACGGTGGTCGTCCTCGCCCTCCTAAGGGATCGAGTGAATCCTTTATTCAGGCGTTGCGTAGCTTTGATCGCCAAGCTTTACATGCGACCATGCTTCGACTCTACCACCCGATAACTGGGATTCAAATGGAATGGCATGCGCCATTACCTCAAGATATGGTGGAGTTAATTGAGGCATTGAAGGCTGATACTGCAGTTCATCGCGATGAAATGGACTGGTTATGAGTGAGTCATTGATTATTCCTGACTGGAGCGTGCCACCAAATGTGCACGCGGTATCGACTACCCGCGTGGGCGGTGTAAGCGGCGCACCTTGGAACTCCTTCAATCTTGGGAGTCATGTTGGGGATAGCCTTGATGCAGTTAATAACAATCGTGATCTCCTCATAGAGGTTGCGCAGTTACCCGCTCCACCGTTTTGGCTTAATCAGACTCATAGTCATCGTGTTGTCGACGCAGCAGCTTCTTGGACGGGCACTCCTGATGCGGATGCCAGCTTCACGCGTGAAGCTGGCAAGGTATGTGTCGTGATGACCGCCGATTGTTTACCTGTTTTGTTCTGTAACCGTCAAGGTACTCAGGTTGCCGCAGCACATGCTGGGTGGAGAGGTTTATGTGATGGGGTACTTGAAAATACACTCAACACGTTTGACTGTCGTCCAGAAGAGATTATTGCATGGGTAGGGCCTGCTATCGGCCCTCACGCTTTTGAAGTAGGTGCTGAAGTGAGAGACGCTTTTATTCATTCGCACCAAGACGCTGAACAGTGTTTTGTTACTCATGGCGAAAAATATTTAGCTGATTTAGCAAAGCTGGCTGAGTTGCGTTTACAGCGTGCGGGGGTTGCCACCCTATATCAATCCCAGCGTTGCACCTTTTCAGAGGCTGAACACTTTTTCTCATACCGGCGAGACGGTCAAACAGGTCGTATGGCCACGCTCATTTGGATCGCGGATTAATAATTTGAGCCTCTATTGCTGAGAGTAAAATTTCAGCAATTTTACTCTCAGCCCTCTTGAATTCTTCCTAATCACCTCCATTTTATAGTCAACAGCATGTTGACCTTTGTGGAGGAATTATGCGTCTAGATCGTCTAACTAATAAATTTCAACAAGCCTTAGCTGATGCACAATCATTAGCACTAGGCAGTGATAATCAATTCATCGAACCGATCCATCTCTTTTCTGCATTATTAACGCAAGAAGGTGGGTCGATTCGTCCGTTACTCGTTTCTTGTGGGGTAGAGGTTTCTTCGCTTCAAGCTCAGTTATCTCAGGCCTTGGCGCGTCTTGCGAAAGTTGAGGGGAGTGATGGCGATGTTCAGCCCTCGGCGGAACTCATCCGAGTATTAAATCTTTGCGATAAATTGGCACAAAAACGAGGTGATAGTTATATCTCGTCTGAGCTTTTTCTCCTCGCGGCTATTGACTCCCGGGGGGGAGTCAGCGACCTATTGAAATCAGCAGGCTTAACCAGTGAAAAAATCACCAATGCTATCGAGCAACTTCGTGGAGGAGAGGGTGTGAACGACCAAGGAGCAGAAGACCAACGTCAAGCACTAAAAAAATATACGATTGATCTGACCGAACGTGCTGAGTCAGGCAAACTCGACCCGGTTATTGGTCGTGATGAAGAGATTAGACGTACCATCCAAGTACTTCAACGCCGTACTAAAAATAACCCAGTGTTAATTGGTGAGCCAGGGGTAGGTAAAACCGCAATCGTTGAAGGCTTAGCGCAACGTATTATTAATGGCGAAGTTCCAGAAGGCCTTAAAGGTCGCCGGGTCTTAGCCTTAGATATGGGAGCGCTGGTGGCTGGTGCCAAGTTTCGGGGCGAATTTGAAGAGCGGCTTAAAGCGGTGCTGAATGATCTGTCGAAACAGGACGGTAATGTCATTCTCTTTATCGACGAAATCCATACCATGGTCGGCGCGGGTAAGGCCGATGGTGCGATGGATGCCGGTAATATGCTTAAGCCTGCCTTAGCGCGAGGAGAACTGCATTGCGTCGGGGCAACAACCTTAGATGAATACCGTCAATATATAGAAAAAGATGCTGCGCTCGAACGTCGCTTCCAAAAAGTCTTGGTCGCCGAGCCGACTGTGGAAGATACCATCGCGATTTTACGTGGGCTGAAAGAACGTTACGAGTTACATCACCACGTTCAAATTACTGACCCGGCAATCGTTGCAGCCGCACAACTTTCGCACCGCTATATTGCAGATCGTCAGTTACCGGATAAAGCTATCGATCTTATTGATGAAGCGGCATCTAGCATTCGCATGCAAATCGATTCTAAGCCCGAGCCATTGGATCGTCTCGAACGAAGAATCATTCAACTTAAGCTAGAGCAACAAGCACTTAAGAAAGAGACGGATGATGCCAGTGTTAAGCGGTTAGCGATGCTTGAAACTGAGTTAGAGCAAAAAGAGCAAAGCTATGCGGAGTTAGCAGAAGAGTGGAAAGCTGAAAAAGCGTCACTCACTGGCACACAACATATTAAAGCAGCGCTAGAGCAGGCTCGAATTAGTATGGAGCAAGCGCGACGTAATGGCGACCTTGGGCAGATGTCTGAACTGCAATACGGCAAGATCCCTGAGTTAGAGAAACAACTTGCGCAAGCAACGCAATCTGAAACTCAGCAAATGAAGATGCTACGTAATAGAGTCACTGACGTCGAAATTGCCGATGTATTAGCTCGTTGGACCGGAATTCCTGTTGCGCGGATGATGGAAGGCGAGAGAGAAAAGTTACTGCGGATGGAAGAGACGTTGCACCATCGCGTAATCGGACAAGATGAAGCTGTCGATGCGGTAGCTAACGCTATACGTCGTAGCCGAGCAGGGCTCGCAGATCCTAATCGTCCAGTTGGTTCTTTCCTCTTTTTAGGGCCAACAGGTGTTGGGAAGACAGAACTCTGTAAGTCCCTTGCTGATTTTCTTTTCGACAGTGATGAGGCAATGGTACGTATCGATATGTCAGAGTTTATGGAAAAACATTCGGTATCAAGATTGGTGGGGGCACCTCCGGGATATGTCGGTTACGAAGAAGGCGGGTATTTAACCGAAGCAGTACGTAGACGTCCTTATTCAGTAATCTTGTTAGACGAGGTTGAGAAAGCCCATCCTGATGTCTTTAATATACTGCTGCAAGTTCTTGATGACGGGCGATTGACAGATGGACAAGGGCGTACGGTCGATTTCCGTAATACGGTAATCATTATGACGTCCAACTTGGGCTCCGATTTAATTCAAGATAAATTTGGTGAGCTCAGCTATGGTCAGATGAAAGATGTAGTGATGGAGGTTGTAGGACACCATTTCCGTCCTGAGTTTATCAACCGTATTGATGAACTGGTGGTGTTCCATCCACTAAGTCATGAACATATTTCGCAAATTGCTGATATTCAGTTGCAACGTCTTTATAAACGGTTGGAAGAGCGCGGTTATTCGGTAGAGATTTCTGACGAGGCATTGAAACTATTAGGTGAAGTCGGTTTCGATCCTATCTATGGCGCGCGCCCATTGAAGCGCGCTATACAGCAAGAAATCGAAAACCCGCTAGCCCAACAGATTCTTTCAGGGCAACTGTTACCGGGGGCGACAATTAAATTAGGTGTCGTAGACGGGGTGATTACCGCCCAGCAATAGTAGATATTGTCTAATAAAGGCCTAGAAATGCGAATTTCCAGGCCTTTTTGTTCTGTTTTTAGTCGGAATGATTTAATAATCACCACTCAGTAAAAAAGTTTAAATAATCCCTTGCGCTCTGAGCGGAACTCCCTATAATGCGCATCCACTGACAC
>NZ_JABBFR010000033.1 GCF_018494065.1 Rosenbergiella gaditana
GGTTTTACACCGATGCAGCATATTCAACGTGTTAACTGATTCTACTTATTACCTCCGTTAAAAATGGGGGGATTACCATAGCACCATGTTATGGCTTTTTTATGCATTATCCTTTCCCAATAATCTTCCTTTTTACTTCTTCTCCATAATGAATATCGTAAAGAAACTCAGCCGATAAACTTGCATGAGATAACCTTGATTTAATAAGTTCAAGTTGAGCATGATAGGTTGAGCGTTTATCTGCATCAGTAGCCTGAGCAAGGAGAGTTTTCAAGCTGAGGGCATCTTGTCTGAGTTGCAAGGCTTCAGGTAAAAAACCACTCATTTTTAATATACGGTAGGACATGCGTAGATTTTCTGGAACTTGGCTATCATCCTCTAGTATCAGAGGCTTACCAGAGCCGGGTAAGTCATCAAACATACCTTGTTGCTGTGCTTCCTGGATTTGACGTTCCACAAGTGCTTCAAGAAATAGCATTACTATCTCCCTTTATATTCAAGAAAATAAAAAACCCGCCTAAGCGGGTTTTTTAATTGCATCAACTAGCAGATTACTCTGCAGCTTCAGCTTGAGCTTCAGGACGATCAACGAGCTCGATGTAAGCCATCGGGGCGTTGTCTCCAGCACGGAAGCCACACTTAAGAATACGAGTGTAACCACCAGTGCGGCTCGCGAAACGCGGGCCTAACTCATTAAATAATTTTGCCACGATCTCGTTATCACGAGTACGGGCGAATGCTAAACGACGGTTTGCAACATTGTCAGTCTTAGCAAGTGTAATCAGCGGCTCAACAACGCGACGCAGTTCTTTAGCCTTTGGTAAAGTCGTCTTGATAATTTCGTGACGGACTAATGAACCAGCCATGTTACGGAACATAGCCTGGCGATGGCTGCTGTTACGGTTCAGTTGACGACCACTCTTACGATGGCGCATGACCTTATCCTTCTCAGTGAAACCTTAACCTGTGATCCGGTTACTCATCTGCAATGCTTGCAGGTGGCCAATTTTCTAAGCGCATGCCCAGAGAAAGTCCACGTGAAGCCAGCACGTCTTTAATCTCAGTAAGAGATTTTTTACCAAGGTTAGGCGTTTTAAGAAGCTCAACCTCAGTACGTTGTACCAGATCACCGATGTAGTGGATAGCTTCTGCTTTCAAGCAGTTAGCAGAGCGGACAGTCAATTCCAGATCGTCAACAGGGCGCAGCAAGATCGGATCGAATTCTGGTTTCTCTTCTTTAACTTCAGGTTGACGTACATCACGTAAATCAACAAAAGCATCAAGTTGTTCAGCCAGAATGGTCGCTGCACGACGAATCGCCTCTTCAGGATCGATTGTGCCGTTAGTTTCCATTTCGATGACTAGCTTGTCCAAATCTGTACGTTGCTCTACGCGAGCTGCTTCAACATTGTAGGCAATACGGTCTACAGGGCTGTAGCAAGCATCAACTAACAGACGTCCAATTGGGCGCTCATCTTCTTCCGAATGAATTCGGGCAGAAGCCGGCACATAACCGCGACCACGCTGAACTTTGATACGCATATTTACAGATGCGCTCTCGTCAGTTAGGTGGCAAATCACATGCTGTGGCTTGACGATTTCGACATCACCATCATGGGTAATGTCGGCTGCAGTCACAGGGCCGATGCCAGATTTATTCAAAGTTAGAATAACTTCATCTTTACCTTGAACTCTTACCGCAAGCCCTTTCAGGTTGAGCAGGATTTCGAGAATGTCTTCTTGGATCCCTTCTTTGGTGCTGTACTCATGAAGTACACCATCAATTTCAACCTCGGTCACCGCGCAACCCGGCATGGATGAAAGCAGAATACGGCGCAGTGCGTTACCTAGAGTATGGCCAAAGCCACGCTCTAATGGTTCAAGGGTCACCTTGGCGTGCGTCGAACTCACTTGCTCGATATCTACCAGGCGCGGTTTTAGAAACTCTGTCACAGAACCCTGCATTGTGTCCTCTCTTTGGTACTCAAGCTTTACTTAGAGTAAAGCTCGACGATCAGGTGCTCGTTAATGTCCGCAGATAGATCAGTACGCTCAGGCTTACGCTTAAACACACCTTCCATCTTAGCTGCATCAACTTCCAGCCAGGTTGGCTTTTCACGTTGTTCTGACAGCTCAAGAGCCGCCTTAACGCGAGCTTGCTTTTTGGCTTTCTCACGGATGCTTACTACATCATTCGGAGATACCTGATAAGAAGCGATGTTAACAACGTGACCATTTACCAGGATTGACTTGTGGCTTACTAACTGACGCGATTCAGCGCGAGTAGCTCCAAAGCCCATACGGTAAACAACGTTATCCAGACGACCTTCAAGCAACGCTAACAGGTTTTCACCGGTGTTGCCTTTCAGACGAGCTGCTTCTTGATAATAGTTACGGAATTGACGCTCAAGAACACCGTACATACGACGAACTTTTTGTTTTTCACGTAACTGAACGCCGTAGTCAGACAGACGCGGTTTACGCGCACCGTGTTGACCAGGAGCTTGTTCAATCTTACACTTGGAATCAATCGCGCGAACGCCAGACTTAAGGAATAAGTCGGTGCCCTCACGACGGCTCAGCTTGAGCTTAGGACCCAAATATCTTGCCATTTTCTTTCTCCAACTAACCTAGAAACAGGCGCGTTATACGCGGCGTTTCTTCGGCGGACGACAACCGTTGTGAGGGATCGGAGTCACATCAGTAATATTCGTGATGCGGAAACCTGCGGCGTTCAGTGCACGAATCGTTGATTCGCGTCCTGGACCCGGACCCTTTACCATAACTTCCAGGTTTTTGATACCGTAATCTTTTACAGCTTCTGCACAGCGCTCTGCAGCGACCTGAGCAGCGAACGGCGTAGATTTACGTGAACCACGGAAACCGGAACCACCGGCTGTTGCCCAACCCAGTGCGTTACCCTGACGATCAGTAATAGTAACGATGGTGTTGTTAAAAGACGCATGGACATGAGCCACGCCGTCTGAGACTTGTTTTCTTACACGCTTACGTGCACGAACTGGTGCCTTTGCCATTATTTACTCACCCCGATTATTTCTTGATCGGTTTGCGCGGACCCTTACGGGTACGTGCATTGGTCTTGGTGCGCTGACCGCGAACCGGAAGACCACGACGATGACGCAAACCACGGTAGCAACCAAGGTCCATAAGACGCTTGATGCTCAGGGTAACTTCACGACGCAGATCACCTTCAACAACGAATTTGCCAACTGCTTCACGCAATTGCTCAATCTGTTCTTCAGACAGCTCACTGATCTTAACATCTTCAGCAATACCCGTAGAAGCGCAAATAGCTTTCGAACGAGTCTTACCGATACCGAAGATTGCAGTTAATGCAATAACGGTGTGTTTATGATCAGGAATGTTAATGCCTGCTATACGGGCCACTATGCACTCCTATTACTAATTAACTGTATTCTCATGCTGAAAAGCCCGTTTTCAGGATACTCAAATGAAGAATACACTTACATAAAAAAGATTGGCTGGCTAATCTAGCCAGCTCAACCCGACTTTGCAAGAAAAATTTGCAATAAATCAGCCTTGACGCTGTTTATGCTTTGGTTCTACGCTGCAAATTACACGTACGACACCGTCGCGACGAACAATTTTACAGTTACGACACATTTTCTTGACGGAAGCACGAACTTTCATTTTTACTCTCCGTAACTTCTCAAGCGCCTAAATTAACGGCCTTGGCCTTTTAGGTTTGCTTTTTTCAATGCAGACTCATATTGACTTGACATCATCAGAGTTTGCACTTGAGCCATAAAGTCCATGATAACAACGACGACAATTAGCAGTGATGTACCACCAAAGCTAAATGGAACATTCATCGCATCACGCATGAACTCCGGGATCAGGCAGATAAAGGTAATATACAGGGCGCCAATAAGAGTAAGGCGCGTCATCACTTTATCGATGTACCTCGCCGTTTGCTCTCCCGGACGAATACCCGGTACAAATGCGCCGGACTTCTTCAAATTATCTGCAGTTTCACGCGGGTTAAAAACCAACGCCGTGTAGAAAAAGCAGAAGAAGATGATAGCAGTTGCGTATAGTAACACATAAAGTGGCTGACCTGGTGCTAAATTATCCGAAATAGCACTTAACCATGACCACCCAGTACTTCCGCCGAACCAGGAGGTTAAAGTCGCTGGAAACAGAATGATACTTGAAGCGAAGATAGCTGGAATAACACCCGCCATATTCACTTTTAGTGGTAAATGTGTACTTTGCGCAGCATAGACGCGACGGCCTTGTTGACGTTTTGCGTAATTAACAACGATACGACGTTGTCCACGCTCGACGAAAATAACAAAGTAAGTCACTGCAAATACTAAAACTGCAACCAACAATAATAAGAGGAAGTGTAGGCCGCCTTGCCGTGCTTGCTCGATGGTATGGCCAACAGCCTGAGGAAGACCCGCAACAATACCAGCAAAGATAATGATCGAGATACCGTTACCGATACCTCGTTCAGTAATCTGTTCACCTAACCACATTAGGAACATTGTTCCAGTGACAAGGCTTACAACAGCGGTGACGTAAAAAGCAATACCAGGGTTGATCACCAACCCTTGCATACCTGGCATGTTAGGCAATCCGGTAGCAATACCGATTGCTTGGAACACAGCCAATACGAGAGTTCCGTAACGGGTGTACTGGCTAATCTTACGACGTCCAGACTCCCCTTCTTTCTTAATCTCTGCCAGCGCGGGATGAACCACGGTTAGCAGCTGGATAATAATGGACGCAGAAATATACGGCATTATACCCAAGGCAAAAATAGAAGCACGGCTCAGAGCACCACCAGAGAACATGTTAAACATGTCAATGATGGTACCACGCTGTTGTTCGAGCAATTTAGCAAGAACTGTGGCATCAATACCAGGAATTGGAATAAAAGAACCAATTCGGAAGACAATTAGGGCACCAATTACAAACATCAGTCTGCGTTTTAGTTCGCCTAGCCCGCCCTTGGCACTTTGAAAATCTAATCCCGGTTGTTTAGCCATCAGTTCAATTATTCCTCGATTTTACCGCCAGCAGCTTCGATTGCAGCACGAGCACCTTTGGTGACGCGCAGACCACGAATAGTTACTGGTGCGGTAACTTCGCCAGAAAGAATCACTTTCGCGAATTCGATCTGTACACCAATAATGTTGGCTGCTTTCAGTGTGTTCAGGTCAACAATACCGCCTTCAACTTTCGCAAGGTCAGACAGACGGATCTCTGTAGTAACCATAGATTTGCGAGAAGTGAAACCAAATTTTGGTAAACGACGGTATAAAGGCATCTGACCACCTTCAAAACCGCGACGTACGCCACCGCCAGAACGAGACTTCTGACCTTTGTGACCACGGCCACCGGTTTTACCGACGCCAGAACCAATACCACGACCTAAACGCTTAGCGGCGTGCTTAGACCCTTCGGCCGGAGACAGAGTATTTAAACGCATCTGTTACTCCTCCACTTTAACCATGTAGGAAACCGCGTTGACCATACCACGAACCGCAGGAGTATCCTCACGTTCAACAGTATGACCAATACGACGTAACCCTAAGCCCAGAAGTGTTGCCTTATGCTTAGGCAGACGACCGATTGCACTGCGGGTTTGAGTAATTTTAATAGTCTTAGCCATGATAATTACCCCAGAATTTCTTCAACGGATTTACCACGCTTGGCAGCGACCATATCTGGAGATTTCATATTGCTCAGACCATCAATAGTTGCACGAACCACGTTAATTGGGTTAGTAGAACCATATGCTTTAGAAAGAACGTTATGAACTCCAGCAACTTCTAGTACTGCACGCATTGCACCACCGGCAATGATACCTGTACCTTCAGAGGCAGGCTGCATGAACACACGGGAACCAGTATGAACACCTTTAACAGGGTGTTGCAGGGTACCGTTAGTCAGCGCGACATTAACCATGTTGCGACGGGCTTTTTCCATCGCTTTCTGGATTGCTGCTGGAACTTCACGCGCCTTACCGTAACCAAAACCAACGCGACCATTACCATCACCTACCACAGTCAGTGCTGTGAAGGAGAAAATACGACCACCTTTAACAGTTTTAGAAACACGGTTTACCGCGATCAGTTTTTCCTGCAGTTCGCCAGCTTGTTTCTCGATGTGTGACATCTTAGACCTCTACCTTAGAACTGAAGGCCAGCTTCACGGGCAGCATCTGCCAGTGCCTGGACACGACCATGATATTGGAAACCAGAACGATCGAAAGAAACACCTGTGATGCCTTTTTCAATAGCGCGCTCTGCAATAGCTTTACCTACTGCGATTGCTGCGTCCTTGTTACCAGTGTACTTCAGTTGTTCAGCGATAGCTTTTTCTATAGTAGAAGCAGCAACCAGAACTTCGGAACCGTTCGGAGCGATTACCTGTGCGTAAATATGACGCGGGGTACGATGTACCACCAGGCGTGTAGCACCCAGCTCTTTGAGCTTGCGACGCGCACGGGTCGCACGACGGATACGAGCAGATTTCTTATCCATAGTGTTACCTTACTTCTTCTTAGCCTCTTTGATACGCACGACTTCGTCGGCGTAACGGACACCCTTGCCTTTATAAGGCTCAGGACGACGGTAGGCGCGCAAGTCCGCTGCAACCTGTCCAATTACCTGCTTATCAGCACCTTTCAGCACGATTTCAGTTTGAGTTGGACATTCGGCAGTGATTCCCGCAGGCAATTTGTGCTCAACCGGGTGAGAAAAACCCAGTGAGAGGTTCACTGAAGAACCTTTAATAGCCGCACGATAACCAACACCGACTAACTGCAGCTTCTTGGTGAAGCCTTCGGTAACACCGATAACCATTGAGTTCAACAGAGCGCGTGCAGTACCTGCTTGCGCCCATGCATCAGCAAAACCTTCGCGAGGTGCGAAAGTTAAAGCGTTATCTGCATGTTTAACTTCAACAGCTTTGTTGATAGTACGAGACAGCTCGCCGTTTTTACCTTTAATCGATACTTCCTGACCGTTGATTTTTACGTCGACGCCGGCAGGAACAACGACAGGTGCTTTAGCAACACGAGACATTTTACCCTCCGATTACGCTACGTAGCAGATAATTTCGCCACCAAGACCAGCTTGGCGCGCTGCACGATCAGTCATAACACCTTTAGATGTAGAAACAACTGCGATACCTAAACCAGCCATAACTTTTGGCAGCTCATCTTTTCTTTTATAGATGCGCAGGCCTGGGCGGCTTACTCGCTGAATGCTTTCTACAACAGCCTTTCCTTCGAAGTACTTTAGAGTCACTTCTAGTTCTGGCTTGATGTCGCCTTCAATTTTAAAATCTTCAATATAACCTTCTTCCTTCAGCACGTTGGCAATTGCCAATTTCAGCTTGGAGGAAGGCATGGTGACCGCAACTTTGTTCGCGGACTGACCGTTACGGATACGGGTCAGCATATCCGCGATCGGATCTTGCATGCTCATCAGTGTCTACTCCCGTGATTCAATTGGTGACAATTACCAGCTAGCCTTTCTCAAGCCAGGTACTTCACCGCGCATAGCGGCTTCACGTAACTTGATACGGCTCAACCCGAACTTACCTACATAACCGTGTGGACGGCCTGTTTGACGGCAACGATTACGCTGACGGGACGGGCTGGAATCACGCGGCAGTGACTGAAGCTTGAGAACAGCATTCCAACGATCTTCGTCAGAAGCGTTCACATCAGAGATGATCGCTTTCAGTTCAGCGCGTTTCGCGAAGAATTTGTCTGCTAATTTTACACGCTTAACTTCGCGTGCTTTCATTGATTGCTTAGCCATTAGTAACCCTACCTTACTTACGGAACGGGAAGTTAAAGGCTGCCAGCAGAGCACGGCCTTCATCATCAGATTTCGCAGTAGTGGTAATGGTAATATCCAAACCACGGACGCGATCGACTTTATCGTAGTCGATTTCTGGGAAGATGATCTGCTCACGGACACCCATGCTGTAGTTACCACGTCCATCGAAAGACTTCGCAGATAAACCACGGAAGTCACGAATACGAGGTACAGCAATAGTGATCAGGCGGTCAAAGAATTCCCACATACGTTCGCCACGCAGGGTTACTTTACAGCCGATCGGATAGCCCTGACGGATTTTGAAGCCTGCAACAGATTTGCGTGCTTTGGTGACTAGCGGCTTTTGACCGGAGATTGATGCTAAATCAGCTGCTGCGTTATCCAGCAGTTTCTTATCAGCAATCGCTTCACCAACACCCATGTTCAGGGTAATCTTCTCGACCCGAGGGACTTGCATGACTGAATTGTAGTTAAACTCAGTCATGAGCTTCTTAACTACTTCGTCTTTGTAGTAATCATGCAGTTTCGCCATCGTACTACTCCAAATTACTTGATAGTTTCGCTATTAGACTTGAAGAAACGGACTTTTTTGCCGTCTTCGAATCTAAAGCCTACACGGTCTGCCTTACCAGTAGCCGCATTGAAGATTGCAAGGTTAGAAAGTTCGATTGCTGCTTCTTTCTCAACGATGCCGCCTGGTTGATTCATAGCCGGTACAGGCTTCTGATGTTTTTTAACCAGATTGATACCTTCAACAATAACCTTGCTGGAAGACAATACATTTTTTACTTTACCGCGTTTACCTTTATCTTTACCGGTCAACACGATAACTTCGTCGTTACAACGGATTTTAGCTGCCATGGCTCGCTCCTTAGAGTACTTCTGGTGCCAGAGAGATAATTTTCATGAACTTTTCATTACGAAGTTCACGAGTTACCGGCCCAAAAATACGCGTTCCGATAGGTTGCTCGCTGTTATTGTTTAGAATAACGCATGCATTACCATCGAAGCGAATGACAGAACCGTCGGGGCGACGAACACCCTTCTTGGTGCGCACCACTACCGCCTTCAGGACATCACCTTTCTTAACTTTACCACGAGGAATTGCTTCCTTGATGGTAACTTTGATGATATCACCGACGCCTGCGTAGCGACGGTGCGAGCCACCCAGAACCTTGATACACATTACGCTACGTGCACCGGAGTTGTCGGCGACGTTTAGCATAGTCTGTTCTTGGATCATTTTAGTGCTCCGCTAATGTCAACTACTACTTCGGGACCTACAATTACTAGGTCGGTTAAAAGCCCCATTACCGAGGGCGCGGCATTATAACACCGCTTCTCGCAGATGGGTAGAAAAAATAAACGGCTCTTGCGAGCCGTCTATCTGTTTTCACAGAAAGAGATTCTATTACAGAACCGCTTTTTCCACAACACGAACAAGCGTCCAAGACTTAGTCTTAGACAGTGGACGGCATTCGCGGATTTCTACCACGTCACCAATTCCACACTCATTGTTCTCATCGTGGATGTGAAGCTTAGTCGTACGCTTGATGAATTTACCGTAAATCGGGTGCTTCACGAAACGTTCGATAGCGACAACTGCAGATTTTTGCATTTTGTCACTAACTACACGACCTTGCAAAGTACGAATTTTATCGGTCATTACGCACCCGCCTTTTGAGTCAGTAAAGTCTTAACGCGTGCAACATCACGACGAGCTTGTTTCAGCAGATGTGTCTGCTGTAGCTGGCCAGATGCTGCTTGCATGCGCAGGTTAAACTGTTCACGCAGGAGGTTAAGCAGCTCAGTGTTCAGTTCTTCAACACTTTTTTCACGCAGCTCAGTTGCTTTCATTACATCACCGTCTTAGTTACAAAGGTGGTTTTGATAGGCAGTTTTGCTGCTGCCAGCTTAAATGCCTCACGGGCCAGCTCTTCTGGTACGCCGTCCATTTCATAAAGGACTTTGCCAGGCTGGATTAGGGCAACCCAATACTCTACGTTACCCTTACCTTTACCCATACGCACTTCAAGCGGCTTTTCAGTAATTGGTTTGTCCGGGAATACACGGATCCAAATTTTACCTTGACGCTTAACTGCACGGGTCATAGCACGACGTGCTGCTTCGATCTGACGAGCAGTCAGACGACCACGGCCAACAGCTTTCAGACCGAAAGTACCGAAGCTGATATCCGTGCCCTGCGCTAGACCGCGGTTACGGCCTTTGTGCACTTTACGGAATTTCGTACGCTTTGGTTGTAACATAGCGACTCTCCTTACTTACGGCCTTTACGCTGCTGTTTTTTAGGTTGAGCAGCCGGTTTTTCCGATTGTTCAACAGCAGCCATACCACCCAGGATCTCACCTTTGAAGATCCATACCTTAACGCCGATTACACCATAAGTGGTGTGCGCTTCAGAAGTGTTGTAGTCAATGTCTGCACGCAGAGTATGCAGTGGAACACGACCTTCACGGTACCATTCGGTACGTGCGATCTCAGCTCCGCCTAAACGGCCACTAACTTCAACTTTAATTCCTTTAGCGCCAAGACGCATTGCGTTCTGAACAGCACGCTTCATAGCACGACGGAACATAACACGACGTTCCAGCTGTGAAGTGATGCTATCAGCAACCAATTTAGCGTCAAGTTCCGGTTTACGGACTTCAGCGATATTGATCTGAGCAGGAACGCCAGCGATTTTCGCGACGACCGTACGCAGTTTTTCTACGTCTTCACCTTTCTTACCGATAACGATACCAGGGCGAGCAGTGTGAATAGTTACACGAATGCTTTTCGCTGGACGCTCGATAACGATACGAGATACAGACGCTTTAGCCAGTTCTTTAGTTAAGAACTGACGTACTTTAAAATCGCTGTCTAGGTTGTCAGCGAATTCTTTGGTATTGGCGAACCAAGTAGAGTTCCAGGGTTTAACAATACCCAGGCGAATACCATTAGGATGTACTTTCTGACCCATTGCTAGTCTCCAGAGTCTCAGCGATCGGACACAACCACAGTAATGTGGCTGGTGCGCTTCAGGATACGATCTGCACGACCTTTTGCACGAGGCATAATACGCTTCATGCTTGGGCCTTCATCTACGAAAATTTTCGTAACTTTCAGATCATCAATGTCAGCGCCATCGTTGTGTTCAGCGTTAGCAATGGCAGATTCTAAGACTTTCTTAACCAATACAGCCGCTTTTTTATTGGTGTAGGTTAGAATGTCCAGAGCCTGCGACACTTTCTTACCGCGTACTAGATCCGCTACTAGACGAACCTTCTGCGCAGAAGAACGAGCGTGGCGATGTTTAGCGATAGTTTCCATCTCTTCCTCCTGCCTTAGCGTTTCTTAGCTTTCTTATCAGCCGCGTGGCCGCGATAAGTACGAGTCGGCGCAAATTCACCTAACTTGTGACCGACCATTTCGTCGGAAACAAAAACAGGTACGTGCTGACGACCATTATGGACAGCGATGGTCAAACCGATCATGTTAGGAAAGATCGTTGAACGACGGGACCAAGTGCGCAAAGGCTTCTTGTCTCCGCTTTCCACCGCTTTCTCTACCTTCTTCAGCAAGTGCAGGTCAATAAAAGGACCTTTCTTGAGAGAACGTGGCATGGCTTATCCTCTAATATTATTTTTTGCTACGGCGACGTACGATAAACTTATCAGTACGCTTGTTGCTACGGGTCTTCTTACCTTTGGTTTGAACGCCCCACGGAGTTACCGGGTGCTTACCAAAGTTACGACCTTCACCACCACCGTGCGGGTGATCGACTGGGTTCATTGCAGTACCGCGAACGGTAGGACGAACACCACGCCAGCGAGTTGCACCTGCTTTACCTAGTACGCGAAGCATATGCTCTGCGTTACCGACTTCACCTAATGTTGCGCGGCAGTCAGCTTCAACTTTACGCATTTCACCAGAACGAAGACGCAGGGTAACGTAGGAACCATCACGAGCAATAATTTGCACGTAAGCACCAGCTGAACGAGCCAATTGGCCGCCTTTGCCTGGTTTCATTTCTACGTTATGAACAGTAGAGCCTACTGGGATGTTACGCATAGGCAGGGTATTACCTGCTTTAATTGCTGCATCAACACCAGATTGGATCTGATCACCAGCTTTCAGGCCTTTAGGGGCCAGGATGTAACGACGCTCACCGTCTTTGTACAGAACCAGTGCAATATTTGCAGAACGGTTCGGATCATACTCAAGACGTTCAACAACTGCAGGGATACCATCTTTGTTGCGTTTGAAGTCAACAATACGATATGCACGCTTGTGACCACCACCGATATGACGGGTAGTGATACGACCGTTGTTGTTACGACCACCAGACTTGCTGTTTTTCTCCAGCAGTGGGGCGTATGGCTTACCTTTGTGCAGCTCTGGGTTCACCACTTTTACTACGTGGCGACGACCCGGAGATGTCGGTTTACATTTAACAATTGCCATTGTTTCTCTCCTCCGACTTACTCTGCGCCGCCGACGAAGTCCAGATTCTGGCCTTCTTTCAGGGTCACGTAAGCTTTTTTCCAGTCGCTACGACGACCAACACGCTGTCCGTGACGCTTAACTTTACCTTTAACGAGTAAAGTGTTCACATCTTTAACTTCAACTTCGAACAGCTTTTCTACGGCAGCTACGATTTCTGCTTTGGTCGCGTCTTTTGCAACTTTGAGTACGATGGTATTTGATTTTTCCATCGCGGCAGACGCTTTTTCAGAAACGTGCGGTGCGCGCACTACTTTCAGCAGACGTTCTTCACGAATCATGCCAGCATCTCCTCAACTTGCTTAACTGCGTCAGCAGTCATTACGACTTTGTCGAAGGCAATCAAGCTAACTGGATCGATTCCTGCTGCATCACGCACATCAACCTTGTACAGGTTACGCGCTGCTAGGAACAGATTCTCATCTAATTCACCAGTGATGATCAGTACATCTTCCAATGCCATATCTTTCAGTTTCTGTGCCAGCAGCTTAGTTTTAGGTGCTTCAACAGAGAACTTCTCGACAACGATCAGACGTTCTTGACGTACCAGTTCAGACAGAATGCTTTTCAGCGCTCCACGGTACATCTTTTTGTTTACTTTCTGACTGTGGTCCTGCGGACGTGCAGCGAAGGTAACTCCACCAGAACGCCAGATTGGGCTCTTAGCCGAACCAGCACGTGCACGGCCAGTACCTTTTTGACGCCATGGTTTTTTACCAGAACCAGTGACTTCGGCACGAGTTTTTTGCGCACGGGTACCTTGACGGGCACCTGCTGCGTAAGCAACAACAACCTGGTGAACCAGCGCTTCGTTAAAATCACGACCGAAGGTAGTTTCGGAAACAGTCAGCGCGCTCTGCGCGTCTTTCAATACTAATTCCATTGCTATCCCCTTACGCCTTCACAGCTGGTTTAACAATCAGGTCGCTACCGGTAGCTCCCGGAACAGCACCTTTGACCAGCAGCAGGTTGCGTTCTGCGTCTACGCGAACGACTTCTAAGCTCTGAACGGTTACGCGCTCATTACCTAATTGACCTGCCATTTTCTTGCCTTTGAACACTTTGCCCGGAGTCTGGTTCTGACCGATAGAACCCGGAACACGGTGAGACAAGGAGTTACCGTGAGTCGCGTCCTGGGTACGGAAGTTCCAGCGCTTAACGGTACCTGCGAAACCTTTACCTTTAGAGGTGCCAGTTACGTCTACTTTTTTAACGTCAGCGAAAATTTCAACACTGATGCTTTGACCAACGGTGTATTCTGCGCTTTCAGCACGGAATTCCCATAAGCCACGGCCAGCTTCAACGCCAGCTTTAGCAAAATGACCTGCTTCTGGTTTACCTACACGGTTTGCTTTTTTAGCACCAGTAGTGACCTGAATAGCTTGGTAACCGTCGTTTTCCAGGCTCTTAACCTGAGTAACGCGGTTTGCTTCAACTTCGATTACGGTTACTGGGATAGAAACGCCTTCTTCAGTGAAGATACGCGTCATTCCCACTTTCTTACCGACTAAACCAATCATTGTATCAACCTCTCAATCGCTCGATGTCCTGATTAACCTAGGCTGATCTGCACGTCAACACCTGCAGCCAGGTCTAGACGCATCAGAGCATCAACGGTTTTTTCAGTTGGCTCAACGATGTCTACCAGACGTTTGTGAGTGCGAATTTCGTACTGATCACGCGCATCTTTGTTAACGTGCGGAGAAATCAGAACGGTAAAGCGCTCTTTACGAGTCGGCAGCGGGATCGGACCACGTACTTGCGCACCAGTGCGCTTTGCAGTTTCGACGATTTCCGCGGTTGATTGATCGATAAGACGATGATCAAACGCTTTAAGACGAATACGGATTCTTTGGTTCTGCATGAGACCAGAGCTCCAAACATTTTATAAACGAAAATGATTACTCCTCGCACCCATTACGATTGATGGGAGAGTGTAATCGTTCAGCATATAACTCCCCAATCGGGAGTATTATTAGAGGTAGCAAATCGCTACTCTGCGATTCTGCTCGAATCGCGCTTCTATTAAAAGCAAGCCAGCACATTATACTTATAAATTGTCGCAATGCAACCCTTGCCTGCTTTTTGCACATTGCGGCCTAACACGTACTCTCAACTAAATCTTTCCCTACATATATCGCTTTATTGGGTACTAGTTCTCACCGTTATCACGTTATCGTGCAACACCACTACACCTTCTTCAAAATAATAGCTTCACCCTAAGAAGTCACTTACTTGAGGCTGTGCATCATGCTTATGATCAATCTATTTGCTCTAACATTCCTTCTTCTCAAGGCAATAAGAAGCTTCCTACTCACCTTCACCCCTTCAAACTACAATAGCAATTGGTTTGTATTGGCTAGTAGTCAACGACTCTGCAACAGCCTTTCTTGCTCAAAAGCCCTGCACTTTTATCTGCGCCGAATAGATAAGTGCTTAATTTTTTCCCTTGGCTTTCATCTTACCATACAGGTACTACTGGGTTCGTTACCGCTCGTCCTGATAGTCTTTGCTCTATTCACCGCAATTTTGCTACTTTTAGCATGCATAGATTGGTTCTATCTACTCCTTCCTAACTCTATAGTTCTTATACTCTTAGCACTTGGACTGCTGACATCAACTTATCTATTTGGTTTCAACCTCATCGATTTACTCGCACGGTCTGCCGGTTGTTATGGAATATTTTGGCTTACGCAAGCCATTTATTACTTACTAAGACATAGAGTGGGCCTTGGACAAGGTGATATAAAATTACTTGCAGCTTTAGCTAGCTGGTACGACATTCACCAACTTTGTATAGTAGTTCTTTCAGCCTCTTTAGCGGCCCTGCCCTTTTGTATCTATCAGTATCGTTATTTGAACTCTCTGCACGCTATCATTGTCCCCTATGGGACATTTTTATCATTATCAGGAATATGCTGTTCTTATATTTTTCATCAGGATATTTTTAGCTCAACGTTTGGTAATTAGAAAATAGCCGATCACCAATGTTGCACACTAGATGTAACAGATCACTGTTCATCAATGTGATGCTGTTGCCATTAACCATGATTCCCTAAATAAAGCGCATAAAGTGTGTTAAAGGTATAAGATTAACCAACCACTGTGGCCAGAGTGGTGTAGCCGAGCCCTGTATTTTTCCAAAAAAAAAGAGCGCCTAAGCGCTCTTTTTATCTGTAAAGTTTTCTCAATTAAGCGATAACTTTAGCAACAACACCTGCACCTACAGTACGACCACCTTCACGGATTGCGAAGCGTAAGCCGTCA
>NZ_JABBFR010000034.1 GCF_018494065.1 Rosenbergiella gaditana
AGGATATCCTGCGCGGCGCTCAGCGTTGTATCACGTCCGGCTTTCAGCTGGCTGCCCGCAATATCGATATCCCCTTGAGTAGCCTGTAACCTTAGGTCGCGCCCAGCGGTTAGCTGGCTACCCGAGTGCGTCTGCTGCGCAACTTTCTGCTCGGAGTGGGCGCGTTGATTACCGTAGGAGAGGTTAACCCCCAAGGCATCTTGCGGCGTTTGCCGTGCATCATTGAGATCACTGGCTTGTTTAGCGCTGTAACCCGTTAATACCGATTGGGTCGCTTTTAACGCCGCCAGCCGTCCATTATCTTCCTTAGTCGCCGAATGGGCCTGCTGAGTGGCCGTGTTTAAGGCGCTTCCCACCACGCCGCTTAGTGCTAGGGTTAATCCACTCGACTTCTGTTCGGTTTTGGTGAGGGCGGTATGGCTATTTTCTGCCGCGCTGATATCGATACGCTTGCCGCTTATCGCCATATCTTGGCCCGCCAGCAGATCACTGCCATGCAGGGTCACCTGATTACCGGCCGTCACCGTAACGTTACCTTGACTGCTACCGACCACACTGCCTTTTTGTACATTACTGCGGTCGTCTTGGTCCGTTTTTTGGGATGAGGTACCGACAGTGAAGCCGATACCACCGGTGCCACTTAGCCCCGATTTCTTCTTCTTGGTCATACTGGTCGAGAGATCGGACTCTTCGGCCGTCGTGATCACCACATCATGGCCCGCCAGTAGCTTAACGGCATTATCACCGACAATATTACTGGCTTCTGAGCGCAGATCATGACCCGCGAGAAGCGTCACCTGATCACCGGACACCGAACTGCTTACTGCGTTGATTTGATGGGTACTGGTAGCCACCTCCGTCGTGGTTTTGGATAAACCATGACGTTTTTTGGTTTTCATATAGGTCGACTGATCCCAGCTATCCTGACCACTGAGTAGCGTCAAATCGTGACCCGCCGTCAGTGTCGCGTCACCCCCTACAGTCACTTCTGCGGCGCGCAAGGTCATATCGTTCCCGGCTTGCATCGCTAAACTGCCCCCGGCATTAATGACGGAGCCTTGTTCATGGGTCTCTAGGCTGCGGTCATAATCTTTTTTACCTCGGGTGTAATCCGTCGCGTGGCGCTGTTTTACCGTATCAAGGTTCAGGTCGTGACCGGCGATCAAGCGCGTCGTGCTGTCGCTTCCCTGATTACTGAGTGCGCTGGCAGTAAGCTGGATATCGTGTCCGGCTTGCAAGGTTAATTGTCCGTGTTGGCCCGTTACCGCCATGCCGGCTTGGCGTCCGGTCCATGCCTCACTCCCCCGTTGGAAGCTCTCGGTTTGGCTAAGGATGTCATGCCCCGCCTGTAAGGTAAGTTGATCGCCGCCTAACAACTGGCCGCCACGATTGATAATATCGTTACTTGCCAATAACTGGGTGGTGTTGCCGCTAATATCACCTAGGTTGAGTAGATTACTGGCCGAAATCGCGGTCAGCCCGCGCCCAGCGATAGTACCGCTATTGAGCAGATCCTGTGCAGTGGTGATCTGAACGGCATTGCCCGCCAGCAAGGCACCTTTGCCACTTAACTGATCCTTGTCGACTCGGGCATAGAGTTTAGGGACGGCCACCAGTTGGGTCGTGCCATCGGACAAGGTGACACGCTCATTGACCATCAACACCATATCGCTGGTCATCTGTGCCATCTGTTCCGCACTCAATGCCGTCCCTGGAGCGATACCAAAGCGCTCGGTAAAGGCTTTACCGCTGGTGAGCAGCGCACGATATTGCGCTTCGTCATTGCTGTAACCGGTTAAGAACCGTTGCCCGGTCGCTTTCACAATCTGCTCACGCACCAACGACTGCTCGTAATACCCATCACCCAACCGTTTGATAAGCCGATCTTGATAGATATCACTGCTACTCACCGTAGTTTTCCCCCGCGTAAATTGCGGGTCGGTTTCGACCAGATACTGACTGTCGGTACTAGGATGAAGCTGGTAGAGGCTAGTCGTGGGTAAGCTCACCGGAACACTGGTGGTACGAATGACCCAATTCCCCGAAGAGGGGGTCGCTGCCAGTTGTGTCGAGGCATCGACCGATGCCGGTAGGGTCACGTCGGTCACTAAGGCTTGATGGTCTTGTTGTGCCAAGGCGACATTGGCCAGTAAATCTGACGCCCCCGTGACCTTGCTGGTCGCGTCTTGTGCCGCGATGCTTTGCCCTGCACCCACCCCTTGGCCTTGCAGCTGTGCGGTGAGATGCAGCGGCACCGTTAACTCACTGATCGGCGGTTGATAGACTTCAGGGCCTTCATAACGCGTCTGCTTATGCTGTTTACGTCGACCGCCCGCCAGTCGTTCACCTTGCTGCTCGAGGGTCTGCTTAACCTCGGTTTCCTCGTTATTCACCGCGCCATTGATGACTAACGCCTGCCCCGCCACCACTTGGCTGTCTTTGTTGTGCAAGTCACTGTTTAAGACTAAATCGCCACCGCTACGCAGTATCGCGCTCTGTTGATCGCTGACCGTTTGGGCTTTGGTGACCTGATCGAAATTGAAGACGTTAAATCGCCGTCCCGCATCCGTCACGCCCGGTTGGTGGAAATAAATAATGCCATTCCTGGCATCCTGATAGACATAGAGATAGTCCTCTTTGCCATCAATGGTAAATTTGACGCGGTTGCCTTGCGCATCCAGCGCATAACTGCGTCCTTGCGCATCGAAGTTAAACACCACTTTATAGTCGCGAGATTTGGATTTATCGATGGTGGCATCAAACCGATAATGCACGCCATCGGTGCGACCGCAGGCATCTGTCCATTTACGTCCGGTACAAAACTCAATCTCGACCAGATCATTAAGGCTCGACACCGTTTGTAGGTCATCGCTGACCTTCAAATGCGTGTCACGATTCTCAATCTGTTTAGCGGTGATCCCTAAGCTTCCCATTGCCTCAATGGTCGCACTGAGGTTATCAACCTCTGTTGCCTGACCCATAAGGCTGCCGTCGGCAGCAAAGGCACCGCCTATCTGTAGATCGCCGTTACTGTAGATCAGGCTATTATCTTGGTTAGTGAGGTGATCGGTGGCGATCAGCAGACTTTCCCGTCCGGCGATGGTTGCCGCTTTATTGTCGAGACTCTCATTCGTCAATAGCGGGGCATCAATGACCAATCGATCACCGTAAATTCTTCCCGTGCCACGGTTGTGAAGCTCATCGGCGTGCAGAGATACCTGCCCACCATCGATTAAGCCTTGATTCTCTAGGTAATGGCTAGTGATTGTGGTGATGCCTGAGTTGATCTCGCCCATCTGCTGGTTAGTGAGCCGATCACTGGTCAACGTCAGATGCTGGCCAGCCGTTAAGCTACCGCTATTGTTCAGTTGGTGGCCCGCGGTATTGAGCTGCAGGTCGTTTCCAGCCGCCAGTTGCCCATCTTGTTGAAAATCGCTGCCGACCTCTACACTCAGGTTATTGCCACTGGTGACCCGGCCAACCTGTGTGAAGTGGCCAAGCGTTAGCGCGGCATCACCATTGGCGACAATATCGCCTTGGTCATTATTCAGGCTCAAGCCACTGCCGGGCTGTCCTACCGTTAACTGCCCCTGCGAGGAAATCAGCCCCTGTTGGTTAGCCAAGGTCTCGCTTACCTGTGCGTGCAGCGAGTCACCCGCGCGTAAGCTACCTTGTTGGTTATTCAGATTCGCCGCGATGACGTCGAGGTCCTGAGCTTCGATACCCTGCCCTGCATCGCGTGTGTGCTGATTATTCAGTTGCTGAGTGGACAGCGTGAGCTGTTCTCCCGCCTTAATCAGCCCCTGCTGATTACTGACCGACTCGCTGGCGGTCACCTGCGCAGTGCCCGCGGCATACAGCGTACCCTGATCGTTAATCGCTTGGGCGACCAAGGTAGAGAGGTCGGCACCCGACAGCACTTTACCGCCTTGGTTGTCGAGTTGTGTGCCGGTCAGTGACAGGCCTTGAGCGCCTTGCAGTTGCCCTTGTTGATTATTCACCACCCCCGCTTGCAGGTTAAGGCTACCGCCAGCAAGCAGTTGGCCTTGCTGATTCGCGAATTCACCTTGCCCCAGATTCACCGAGGTATCGCCCCCCGACTGTATTGACCCTTGCTGGTTTTCTAAGCCCTGTAGGGTTAACTGGCTGGTGTCGCTGGCAAGCAGAGACCCTTGTTGATTATCAAGGCGTTGTGCGCTGATGGAGAGGTCGCGGCCCGCGACCCCCCCTTTATGATTGTCTAGCTCGCCACTGTTAAGGATAAGCTGACCTGCAGAGCGCAGGCCGAGACTCGAGCCATCTGTGTCGCGATTGGTGAGCGTTTGCCCCTGCGTATCAATGGCGAGTCGATCACTCCCTTGGATCAGCCCTGCCTGGTTCGTTAAGGCTAATGTCTGCAAATCAAGGGTCTTGGCGATCAGCACACCCTGTTGGTTGCTAAGCTGACCACTCTCAATCTGTAAATCGGTGGCGGCACTGATAAGACCTTGCTGGTTATCTAAGCTCTCGTTGAGGTGTAAAGCCCCTTGGCCTTGCGTCGACTGTAGCGTACCCGCTTGATTAGTGAATTGTCCTGCCGTGACAGCGAATGCAGCGCCCGTTTGCAGGATGCCCTGACGGTTATCGACTATGCCCGTCGTGCTCAAGCTTAACGGCCCCTGAACGGCGGTAATACGCCCCTGCTGGTTACTCAGACTCGCACTGTTTAGGCTAACCTGATCTCGGGCCGAAATTTGCCCGGCGTGGTTGGCGAGGTGGCCGTTAGCGTGGAGGGTGACGCCAGATTGCGCGGCCAGAATCTTTCCTTGATCGTTATTCAGTGCATCCGCCTTCAGTGTCAGCGCACCTTGGCTTTGCAATATACCGTTCTGATTGTTCAGATCTTCTGTCGTCTGCACAGTGAGCGACCCAGTTTGAGCACTGAGCAAGCCTTGCTGATTAGCGAGTTGTGCCGCGTTAATCGACAAATCCTGTCCGCTAATGACCTCCCCCAAACGGTTATCCCACTGCTCTCCTGTCGCGGTAATCGCTTTGGCAGCCATCAATCCGTTGCGGTTATCGACCGTTTGCGCCTGTACGTCAAGCGCCCCACCCGCTCTCAGGCCCAAGCTATCCGCTTGGGTGTCGGCGTTAGTCAGGGTTCCGCACTGAGTCGTAATCGACAGCCTGTTTGCGGCTTGTACCAACCCTCCGCGGTTGTTGAGATCTTGGCTGCTTAACCTAAGGTCGCTCGCACTGGCGAGGGTGCCTTGCGTGTTATCGATATGCTGACTGTGCAGCGTCAGCGCCTGAGGGCCTTGTGAAATAATGGCGCCCCCTTGGTTGTCCAGTCGTTTAGTCGCGGTGAGATCGAGGGCCTGTGCCACCAGTTTCCCCTGCCGATTCGTCAGTTGGCCTGGCGTGGTCAGCGTCGCCTGCTGGGCGGTAAGCTGCGCACGGTCAAGCCTTAAATCTCCTTCCTGAGCCTTCACCACCACCTGATTCGCTTGGGTTTGGCTATCGCTCAGATCAACCTCTTTACCCGTTAGGGCGATCTGATCACGGCTGAGATGGGTGCCTTGGCTATGTAATTGTTTTGCGGCGGTAAGGGTAAGCTGGCCTACGGCCGTCGCCTGGCCTTGAGCATCGATCCCTGCACCTAAGGCGCTGCCACGTTGGTTTGTGATAGTGTTGGCTTGGAGTGTCGCGTTGCGCCCGGCCACTGCGGTCGAGCTGGATTGACTGTCTAATTTTCCGTTCGCGGAGAGTTGCAGATCACCTTGCGCACGAATTTGCCCGGCATTGGTGATATCACCTTGGCTGTCAACGGTAATATTGCCGGCTGCGGCGATCTGCCCTTGGTTATCCATTCCTGCCGTGTGTAGGGCGACGTTTTGCTTAGCTTGGACAACACCTGTATTGGTCAATTTACCGCTGGCATCCAAGGTGAAGTGGCCTTGTGCCGCGCCAATCTCGCCACGGTTACGTACCCCCACCCCTTGTTCTGTGCCAACTAGCGTAATACGGTTGGCATACATTCCCGCCAAGGCGGCAGTATCGAGTGCAAAGGTGGGTCGCCCAGCGGGATCATCGTTCTTAACCTTAATGACGTTGCCGTCGGCATCGGTTTGGTTATGACCGGTAGTGACCTTTAGGTCTCCGGCTTGCACGCGACCATTTACCTCGACCGCACGAGCAATAAGCCGAGTGTAGTCTTGTCCCGTGCCGTTCATCCCTGCACCACTGATGGTAATGCGCCCACGGTCGACGTCATACCCAGCGATCTGACCATTCTCTAACCGAACTCGCCCAGCGGCTAAGGTGTTGCGTCCCGCATTAATAAAACCACAACCACTACAACTGATCCCCGCCGGGTTAGCAATAATCACATCGGCTTTGTGTCCCGCCACCTCGATAAAGCCACGCAGTTGACTTGGGTTGGCACTATTTACCTCGTTAAGGATCACTTTGGCCGAGCCCTTCGCCAACCACGGGTTGCCGGCAATTTGTCCCGCTAACTGAGTGGGTGTCGCATGTTGACTATTGTTTAAAATCGCACCACGTTCGTCTACGTCAAATTGACGATAAGTATTGTGAGACAGTCCTTGGCTGTTAGGTGCTCGGATATCCACTTGAGGCAATCCATTACCGGTTCGTTGGACCGTCGGTTGCTGACCCCGCGGGGCATTCGGATCGGCGACAATTCCTGCGGCCTGAGCGGAGGCGCTGATCGCGCCCCCTGCCATGATCAGCGCCAAGGTGAGCGGACGGAGCGTCGCAATTATCGAGCGTTGCGCGGCTTGACAGCCCGTCGACGGGCCACCCGCACGTCGTGCCAACTCTGACACCACTACTAATCTCTGCAAACAACGGTTAAAAATGATCCGATAACAGTGCTTATTCATCATTCATCCCTGTATTAATACTGCCAATTAAGGCTAAACCCAAAGGTCACGCTGTCAGTCTTGAACCCCTTCGGCTTAGCCAGTGGCGTCCCGGCAAAGAGATCATACCCCACGCCCATACTCGACAAGGCGCCACGCACCCCAATAACACTTCCCGCTAAATGTCGGCCAATCAGCGTAGAACCATCACTGCGTCCCCCCACTTCACCGTAGTCCGCACCGAGATAGAGTTCTTGATTAGGGAGCGGCGTCTGCCAGGCGAAGGTATTTTGCACATACCAGCCATGGCTGGCGCTTAGCGTGCGTTCGCCGTTAAATCCGCGTACCGTCCAACGGTTACCAATCGCTAATTGATCGGGAGAGGTTAACGGCGTCGAACTCTGTTGGCGAAGATAGGTCAATTGATAGCGGAAGTTCTGATCAGCCACCTGAAACGGCCAATCCATCCCGAGATTCCAGGTGAAAATTTTACTTTTCGCGGTTGCGCGATATCCCGCTTCATATTGCTCTTCGTAGGCCGGTAACGCCCCAAACCAACGCGTTCCAAGTTGATAATTAACACTGCCATTAAGGATGATTGGGCCGAAATAATGCCGATGGTCAAGGCCTAATTGCCAAGCACTGGTCCGCCGGCGTTGTACCTCGATTTCGCTACGATCGATATAGTTTTGTAATTCACGGAGCAGCAAATTACTGCGTAATGTGGTTTTACCGCTGGCATTACGCTGGATAACGCGACTTACGCCAACATTAAGATTCTTACTTTTACCGGAGTAGCGAATATCACCGTTATACCCGGCTATATTTTGGACATAGTCATATTCACCGCCCGTCACCTCAAACAACCAGTAGCCCAGCGGGACCGAGTAGTGACCATTGATATTTTTACTCTGTTTATGCCCTTTAAACCCAATATCATGGCTGGCAGACAGATAGAGTAAATCGCTCAGTGCAAAAGGATTATCTAGGGCAAGCATCCCACCGACTTGCGTGCGGCCGGTACTTTTGGTTCCAGAGTCGTCAGCCCAAAGGTTGACACGCCATATTTTGGACTGTCGGCGGGTAATCACCACATCACTCTCACCTTCTTTCTCACCCGGGACAATTTCCATCGTGTCCTCAACAGTGGGCAGTCGCTGTTGGTTTTCCAGCCCTTGCTCGATATCACGTAGGTCCAATAATTTTCCAGAGGAGGCGGGCACTGAACTCCCCAGTACTGCACGCTGGTCAGACCCTGCCGCGTAACGAACTTGGCCCAACGTCCCCGCGACGATCGATAGAGTTAATTCACCCTGACTCAGGTCTTGGGCGGGAACCAACACTCGCGACGTCACCCAGCCATGGGTAATTAAGCGGTTTTGTAAACGCCCCATCAATTGATTGATCCCTTGCACCCCAAGACAGTGCCCCACCCCCTGATTAGCTATCGCCTGAGCCTTGAACCACCCAGGCAAGGGATCGGTTCCAGTCAGATTTACTTTTTTTATAACAAAACAAGGGCTCTCCTGAACAAAAGGGCCTTCGACATTTTTGGGTAGCGACTTATCGAGGGAAATATCAGGTGCTGCCGGGGTTAGCTGTGCTTCTTTCGCCGATTGCTGCGTCTGGATATGTTGCTGTTGCTGATCGATAAAGGGGGCAGCCTGGGCTAATGAAGTGAAAAATGTCAAACCGACCGTTATCACTTTTGCCGAATGGAAGCTGTCGTTGATCCTTGTTTGCATACTCGACTCTAGAAATTAAAAATTCGTAAAGAAAGGTGATATTTTACGTCAAAATATAACAAAAAATCAAAGTAGGCAACATTCTACCGGCCAAAATGGGCGTTTTTTGACCTAAAGCAAGACTATCGAGATAAGCAGAAAAGCTTCAACTATGGTCAGGAAATCCTTTTGCCTGACCTGGCAGACATCGCCGTTCGCGCAACGCTTCTCTTGCCTTGTTCAAAGACTTGATCAGGTATTGCAGCACGGTTTTATGGCCAGTTTTGATATCACCCGTCGCGATGATGCTGGGGAAAATCGGGAAGGTTAGTTTCATGATTTTCAAGATAGTCACCTCACCCGGTAAACCACCCTATAGGGAGTCGTCATACGCGGTAATTTTTACTCTCGCTTTGTACCTTGGGTGGATAAAAGCGACATCATCGGGCGAATTGTTCGCCTCAATCACCCTCTGATCATCAAGCGGTACCAAGCTCATTTATTACCTTTATCATCGACCCCCTGCAGTGTCAGTCTTACCCTGTAAAGTTACAGCATGGTTTACATACATCCTGTCCAAACTACCTTTTTACCCTTTACATAATTTACGTTTTCAATCATTTTTATGCTGTCGTTGCTACCGAGCGATGCTTTGCACGGCAGTACAGGCTCATTTCTTTAAGTTTTTTACGCTGTATTGATAACAAAACCATTTTTAGGCTAGAAAAAAAATAAAAAAAAATTAATGATCATCAGCCTCAACATCGATAATTACTGAGTGCCTTCATGCAAGATCTTCTATCTCTGTGGCACTGGGTGCTCAACAACCCAGTGACCTACTCTTTACTCGCTGTCACTCTGATGCTGGTTGCCGGATTTATCTCATCCGTGATCTGTAAGTTCTTCTTACTGAGTATTGTGCGACGATTTATCCTGCATACTAATAGCCAGCGTGATACCCAGAAAAAAGATTTACGGATAACCCGTAGGCTGGCCAATATCATTCCGGTCGTCACCGTCTATTTTCTTTCACAACTCATTCCCGGCTTATCAGACGGGTTGGTTGAGGCAATAAGAACCCTTTGCGGCGTGCTGTTTATCGTTAATATCACAATGCTGATCAACGAACTGTTGGATACCACTAAAGATGTTTATGCCCGTAAACATGGTTCCAAAGCCGGCTCGATTAAGGGCTATGTACAGATTGGTAAGATAGTCGTCTCTTCTATCGCGACAATCTTGGTGATCGCGACATTGTCGAATAAATCACCCGGCATCATTATTTCGAGTTTGGGCGCCATTGCCGCCGTATTGATGTTGGTTTTTCAACATACCCTCATCTCGCTCGTCGCGAATATACAAGTCTCTTCTTCGCATGTGATCCAACTCGGTGATTGGATTGAGATGCCAGTGGCGAATATCAGTGGAGAGGTGACCGATATTGCCTTGCACACCATCACAATCCGTAATTGGGACAATACGCTATCACAAGTCCCCACCAAAAATTTTATTACCGAGACCTACACCAATTGGCAGCCGATGTTCGCCTCGGGGGGAAGACGCATTAAGCGTAGCTTTTTTATCGATCAATCAAGTATAGCGTTTGCGACCCAGGCACTGGCCGAAGATCTGGAGCAACAAAGCTCAGTCATTGGCGATAAAATTGCTGACTATATTCGGCAAAATCTTGCACTCTCGGTCAATCATGGGATTACTAATTTAGGTCTTTATCGTGGCTATATTTTGAGCTATTTACGGCAGAGAGAAGATATCTGTAATAATATGTATGTGGTCGTTAGGCAGCTAAGTCCGACCGCAGAGGGTCTGCCTATTGAGATTTACTGTTTTACTTCCAATGTTTTCTGGAATGAATATGAAGAGACCCAATCACAAATTTTTGAATTTATGTATGCGACTGCAGGTTTTTTCCAGCTAGGGATTTTCCAACGCCCTTCTGGTAGAGATATTAAAGGGTATTTGCCGATGGAGTTGCCTAAGGTCATCAGCGACGAATAAGGCATAACGCAAGGCTAGCGGAAGTTTCCACTAGCCGTTTTTAGAGTCAGCCCTTGGTGCTGGGCTCCTTCCTACCCGTCAAGGTGCTGTCATCCCGCGCCAAGACTCTTGCGATAAAGGATTGTAAATTTCATTACTATTTAATGTCTACGCCTTATACTCGTTTTAATCTTCACTAGATTTAACCTCTGTTCATTAATGCTAAATAAGGGAATACCGATGTCTTTAAAAAAATTTGCCTCAACTTGCGTGTGGATTGTTATTGGTGGGGTCGCTGGCTGGCTTATCAACTCGGCCACAGTGGGAAAATATAATGTGATTAATGCGACGTGCAGTGTGATTAATGCTGCCGTAGACAATAAGTTGGTGGCGGAAGATCAGGTGCGCTTTCTCGGTAAGGCTTCACAAAAGCATTTATTGAATACCGCAGCAGGCGATGCTTTCCAGTTAGACGAAAAGCATGTTCAAGCCGCATCAAGCTCCTCAAATTGTTCGCAATTCATGGTGGGAATGAGCAGTCATTAATATCATTGTGGTGAGCGGATTCACCTGCTTGTAATACGACAATCCCCTACTCACCACGATGAAAAACGGTGTATCATTGACCTACATGATTGGTACTCAGTGCTTTTCAGTCTGAGAGAATAACGTCTCGATCACGGTGGCCTCTGTCCAACAAACTCTTTAGCGGCACGTTATTTTTCATTACTGGGGATTTAATCACGATATAGCTGCATGAGAAACTCAGCGATAAGCGTTGCCGTTTGCCGTTCGTTAAATCCGGTTTCAGGATGCTAATGTAAAGGATGGCGAATATCCGCCCACTGTTGAACGCTCATCAATACCCCCTCTTCATATCAATTAGGCCATTCATTGGTCGCCCTTGCTGATGACGACGGATATTGTCGAGAAGCACTTTCACCGAGCTTTCAGCATGGGTTTCGCTAGCAATATGGGGTGTTAACCAGACTGATGGATGTGTCCAGAAAGGATGGTCGGTCGGTAAGGGGTCAGGAACGGTAACATCGACGATGGCATGGCCGAGTTGACCAGTGTCAAGCGCATCGATCAGGTCTTGATGATTCAGTTGCTGGCCACGCCCTGCATGCACTAAACCAGCGCCCTTGGGTAACTGTGCGAAAAGATTATGGTCCAGCAATCCTCGGGGAAGGTCGGTCAATGCCAATAGGCAAACAAGAATATCGCTGCGAGCGAGAAAATCACCCAATTGATCATCACCAAAATAACTGGTGACAGCCTCAACATGTTTTTGACTGCGACTCCAACCGGAACATGGGTAGCCAAGAGTGGTGAGTACCCGAGCAGAAGCTTGCCCCAAATGACCGAATCCAAGGATACCAATACGACAGCGTGACGCAGCAATCGCATCATGCTTTAGCCATCGCTGCTGCTGTGTAAGATATCTTGGCATTCCTCGATGCAGACTGATCACGGAAAAGGTAATGTAGGCGGCCATATCTGCGCGCGCTGTGGGCTAGACCAGTAAACGAGACTCATCAGCCCATCGCCTGTGACATAAAGCTAAAATCTTGCATTGCCCGATCAGCACGCTGCCAAGGGGTACCTCGAACCATCATTATAGGTGCATCAATACAGGGCAGTCCCTGCTTCACCAGCCAATCAGAAAAGGGTGTATTACCATAAGTATCAATACGCACAAACTGCCCCGTTAGCTGCGCAGCACCATAACAAAAGAGTGTCAGAGCACTGTGCACATCTTGCGCTAACATTGGGCCGATAACGTAGCCGCGACCAAATTTACGTAACGCCATATAGCCATGAACAGTGCCGCTTTTTTCCAGCACCAACAGTGCCTCTGCGCTGTTAAATAGGTCCTGCCACAGCGCGGGACGTGACAGGCCATGTGACTGGTAATCGCTGTCGATTAGGGTTGGTAATTCCTCTTCGCGCAGTGGACGAATCTTTTCATCGGGAGATAATTCGGGTGCTTCAATGGCAGGGAGCTGTGCTGTCTGGTGTTGGAAAATAGCGCATTGCACCCTAAAGCCATATTTTTCATACAGCCCTTTCCCCATCTCTGTAGCATGTAGGCGAACATTACCTTCAGGCACTTTTTCAAGTAGCCCTTCCATCAATTTTTTGCCTATTCCTTGTCCCTGACAACTCGGATCAACAATCACTAATCCTACGGTACTGTAGTGTTCGCCCCAAGGCCAAATCACCCCACAACCCACGATCCCTTGTTCAGTTTCGGCAACAAGCCCCTGACCTAGGGTTAGTGCTTGCCGCCAGTCCTCTTGGCGGTGCGGCCAACTTACCTGCTGACTTAAACGATGGCCATGCTGGAGGTCATCGGGCTGCATAGTGCGTAATTGAATCGTCATTATCTTTCCTTACATTATTCCTGGGGTATCAAGTCCACTGCCATCGATAAAGCGCGCATATCGATAAGGCGTCGGGTCAACTATAGGATTCGCATTCATCGCTAAGTCGGCAGCAAGGCGGCCTGCTTCCGGACCAATCCCAAATCCGTGGCCACTATAACCTGCAGACAGGATGAGCCCCGGCAGTTTATTGACTTCAGAGATCACCGGTATCGCATCCGGGGTACTATCAATCATACCGCCCCAAGACTGAGCGACTTGAACACCTTGCAATTCAGGAAACTCACGCACCATCGCCGCAAGACCTTCTTTAACCATATTGTGGTCAGCCGCAGGGTCGAGAATACGCATTTTCTCAAAGGGTGAGAAGCCCCCAAAAGACCAATAGGCTAAGGCCTCAGTACCGCTAGTAAAGGGTTTAAGTTAAAGCACAATCGTTAGGTTTTTACGTCGGGACTTAAAAGTCGAATAGAATTGACCGCTATACTTAAGGCCTTGGAACCCGGCCTCAAGACGTCCTCGCCCCGAGACAGAGACGGTATATTCACCATCCCTCTGTGGGCGGACAGCAAAGCTTTCAGTATAAAAGGGTAATGCTATCGCTTGTTTAACCGGTAAGGTCCGAAATACCGTACCAATCACGGTTCCCAAAGGTAGGTCAATATCCGGATCAAAACTTAGCATACGTCCACCTTATTAGCGGGGGTGAATTAACAGATAAAAAGACTAAAAAATGCTTTCTTATGCGTTATCTAGCAGGATGTATGCCAATTCTTCTTAAAAAATTTTATGCCGTTAAAAAAGTTTTTTTGGAATGCTTAAAAATATGAGAGGAAGGAACTGAACTGTGGCGCAATCGGCCATAGAAAAAATAATGCATACTTTTTGGCGGCTGCACTAAATTGAGGCTAGGCTCTATTGCAGGAGGGAGATGTTTACAGATTGAATGCTGTAAGTCGAGTGACAAAGGGATTGAAAACGGATAGGAAATGAAGACAGCGGATATAACACGCTTAGTTAACGAAATTTGTTTTAGAAAAGAATAATAAGTCGTTTTAAAAACCGTATAAAAAGAAAAACCGCCTTTCGGCGGTTAAGCAAATTTGCACAGAGTGCTCATTTTTATACATTAGAACCGGTGGTGCCCAGGGCGGGACTTGAACCCGCACAGCCTTACAGCCGAGGGATTTTAAATCCCTTGTGTCTACCGATTTCA
>NZ_JABBFR010000035.1 GCF_018494065.1 Rosenbergiella gaditana
ATGAACAGTAACGCTGGCCATGAGAAAACCTCAAAGCGATGATTATACATCAATTCAACTAATTGGATACATCACCCATTTCCCCTATGCCACTATTACCTCAAGAATTAACACCCCCGCTAAGCCCACTACCGAGATAATAGTTTCCATCACTGTCCACGTTTTTAGGGTTTCCACCACACTCAGGTTAAAGTACCCTTTGAATAGCCAAAAACCTGGATCATTCACATGGGAAGCAATAACGCTGCCAGCACCTACCGCAAGTACCATTAAGGCTGGATCGGTATGGGTCACCGCAATAATCGGGGTCACAATCCCGGCGGTCGTAATGGCAGCAACGGTGGCGGATCCCAGAGCAATACGTAACATAGCCGCGACGGTCCAACACATCAGTAATGGTGAAAGCGAAGAATTTCGCATCATCTGCGCGATATATTCTCCCACCCCGCTATCGACCAATACCTGTTTGAATGCCCCACCCCCCGCGATAATAAATACGATCATGGCGATCGCCGCAATCGACGAGCCGCACATCTCCATCACCTCGTCAATCTTACGTCCATTACGTAGGCCGAGTGTCACCACGGCAATAATGACCGAGATAAATAACGCCACGGCAGGGTTTCCAATAAATTCAAAAAACTGACGAACCGGATTCTCTTTAGCCACCGTCAACTCGAATACGGCGGCCAAGGCCATAAGTACAACAGGGATCACCGCAGCAAAAATACTGGTCCAGAATCCTGGCATCTCAGCATCGGTAAATATCTTGGTATTATAGAGCCCCTCTGGTGGTGACTTTTCAAATTTCTTAAGAAATTTAGAGAAGATCGGTCCAGCAATGATGACGGTAGGAAGCGTTAAAATTATGCCATAGAGTAACGTTGTGCCTAGATTAGCACCGAAAATGGTGGCTATCGCAGTCGGACCTGGATGGGGGGGCAAAAAACAGTGCGTAACGGATAAGGCTGCTACCATCGGTACCCCAACATACAGTAATGGAATACCGGCTGCTACGACGACGGTGTAGACTAGCGGGAGTAATAAAACGAACCCTATTTCGTAAAACATCGCTAATCCGACAATAAGCCCCGTCACCATCATCGCCCACTGAACGCGCTGTTTACCAAAAGCATCAATCAAGGTCATCGCAACACGTTGCGCAGCACCGGTGTCAGAAACCAATTTACCCAGCATGGCGCCGAAGCCTAAAATCATCGCTAATCCACCCAAGGTACTGCCTACGCCTTTTTGAATAGAAACAATGACTTGCAGTGGCGTCATCCCTTCAGCGATCCCGACGACTGCAGAGACAAAGATTAACGCAAGAAAACCATTCACCTTAAAGACAATCATTAATACGAGTAACAGTAAAACACCCAGGGCAATGATGGTAATAGGCATATAACCTACCTTATTAAATTATTATTTTGGTGGAATGCGGGGGCGCGATGGCCTTTAGCTTAAGCCTTTAGTCGTCCCGACACGGTGTTAACATCAGAAAACTAACTGGACCTTCGATGCGCGTTGTTTATCCCCGGCGAATTGCAGGGCTTCGTCGATCTCTCGATAGCTATACTCACCGCTAAACAGGGCTAGGGGATTAATTGTGCCACTCGCCAGCCATTCGACTGCCGTGGTAAATTCATGTGTAAAACGAAAGGTCCCGACGATTCGCAACTCTTTTGCGATAACGGTCATCATCGGAAATAGTGGGATATCGCCGCTCATACCGACTTGGACAATACAACCTTTTGCCCGGGTCACATCGATACAGCGAGTTAAAGCACTGGGATGGCCTGACGCTTCAAAGCTCACGTCGAAGAACCCTTTTTGAGCACGATAAAACATCATCTCATCGTCAGCGTGTAAGGTTACAGATGCCCCCAAATTTTCAGCTAACGCCAGCGCACGAGCACTAATATCGCTGCAGATAATCTCTTTAGCACCACTCGCCTTGGCCGCCGCGACCAGTAAACATCCAATTGGCCCCACACCGGATACAAAAACACGCTTATCAGTAACTCCCCCAGCTTGGTTCAGTACGTGAAGGCACACCGCCAACGGTTCAGCAAAAACCATAACCCGATCGTCGAGCGAAGACTCGAAGGGAACACACTGCGCGCTGTCGACAATTTTATATTGGGTGAAACCTCCGTCGACATGTGGGCACATCATTGCACTTCCGAAAAAGCGCATCGCTAGGCACTGATTCGTGTCATCGGCTAAACAGTATTGGCATTCACCACAGGCTTTTGACGGATTGATCGCGACTTTTTGTCCAAGCTTAAGTACAGAGCTGTCGGTTTTCTCTACCGTTCCGATCACTTCATGGCCAAGGATCATCGGCATCTGAATGGCATAGTTACCGACCTTTCCATGCTGATAATAGTGCAGATCTGAACCACAAATTCCACCACGCGAAATTTTTACCAAGGTTCCTTCTCCTTGATAAGTCACTCTCTGACTGATGACTTCGACCTCATGTTTTCCTTTCACTACGCAAGAGTGAGTAGACAGCGTCATGCTTGCCACCTTAATAGAATGAATGAGGGTGATATCAAATAGGGAATTTCCATTTTAATCTGTCGATTAGCGCACTAAACCGAGATATCGATGATGAAGATTCTTCACACTGTGACTGAGTCAGAATTTTAACGAACCGCTAAAACTTGCTACCGACCTCTTAAAACTGATTTTTTTAATTGAACGATTAATCAAATAAACCCATAATCGCCGAAAGTTAAATTAATGTTTCACTTTTGTTTAAAAATTGACTCAGGAAAATGTATGGCGCTACTCAATCCCCCTGTTAAATCGACCTCCCCCGTACGCGTGAATCTCCCTGTATTCTTGTGTTCATCGCTTCTGATCCTACTAATGGGGCTCGTTACCGTCCTCTACCCTACCGCGAGCCAATTATGGTTAGCTCGGGCACAAACGTGGGTCACTGCCGTTTTTGGGTGGTATTATATGGTGCTGATGGTGCTATCGATGGGGTTTGTCTTCTGGCTCGCCTGCTCGCGTCACGGGTCTCAATTGTTGGGTCACGAGAATGAAGCCCCAGAATTTAGCTATCTCTCTTGGGTGGCAATGCTATTCTCTGCGGGGATTGGGATTGCGCTAGTGTATTACGGTGCCTATGAACCCTTGGCTCACTTTCTGCAGCCGCCAGAGGGGCAAGGGGGCACTATCCATGCGGCACGCGAAGCCATGGCGATTACTTTTCTGCATTGGGGACTGCATGGCTGGGCACTGTATGCGCTAATTGCCACGGCTCTGGCCTGGTTTGCCTATCGTCGTGATCAACCCTTAGCGCTACGTTCGGCACTCTACGGCCTGTTTCGTCACAAGATCCACGGCTGGATCGGCCATACCGTTGATACCTGCGGTATTTTGGTCACGGTTGTCTCGATGGTGACAAACCTTGGAATTGGGGCGTTACTCGTTAAAGCCGGATTAAATTATCTCTTTGGCCTGCCGCAGACTCCGCAGCTACTCTTCACCCTTATTATCATTATGATGGTAGTGGCGACAGTGGCCACCGTAGTTGGTATAGAGAAAGGGATCGCCCTCCTCTCTAATCTTAATGTCGGCTTTCTCTGCTTATTACTTCTTTTTCTCTTTATTACCGGTCCCACCCTCAACCTACTAAATGGGTTACTGCAAAATACCGGTGATTATATGTCGAGTGTGGTGGCAAAAAGCTTTGAGGTGTATCTCTATAGCAAGGCAGAAAAATGGCAGGGGGCTTGGACACTCTTTTATTGGGCGTGGTGGGTGGCTTGGGCACCTTTCGTCGGGCTATTTATTGCTCGGATCTCTCGCGGCAGAACCATACGTCAATTAATTTTAGGCGTGATGCTGATCCCTCTCGGTTTTACCTTAGCGTGGCTATCCCTATTCGGTAACACGGCGATCTCGTTAGTGCTTGAGCAAGGACAAGCGGTTCTGGGGCAGGTTGCTTTATCTGACCCACCGATGGCGGTCTACAAATTGCTAGAGTACCTTCCTTGGCCGACAGTGACTGCGGTGTTTACGGTGATAATCAGCTTCGTACTGTTCCTTACCCCCGTCGATTCCGGCACATTAATGATTGCCAACTTAGCCAGTAAAGGAGGGACCTCTGAAGATGACGCCCCCATCTGGTTACGTCTTTTTTGGGCCATTGTCACCACTGTGCTGTGCGCAGGACTGCTTTATGCGGGCAGCTTTAGTGCCATGCAAACGGCTGTAGTGGTTGCAGGCCTGCCCTTTTCGGTAGTGATTTTGCTCTATATGGTAAGCTTATATCGCGATCTGCAGCGCGCCTGATCACTCATTCCCCATCCCCTCAATCATTTGGGAGTGGGGACTATTATCTATTTGCTCAGCCATTTAGATAAGGGTTGTCCCATGATCACCAAAACGCCCATAAAAATGATGAATGCGCCAAGATAGTCATCACGGCCTAAGCTAATATCTTCGACCCAGCGTAACCAAGCTAGGGCCACCAAAACATAGATCCCTCCGTAAGCCGCATAAGTGCGTCCCGCCGCCGCGGGATGCAGAGTGAGCAGACCACTAAAGATGAGTAAAGCGAGTACAGCCGGGATAAGTAAAATCAGGGGTCTACCCTGTTTGACAACTAACCAGGGTAAATAACAACCAATGATCTCCGCAATGGCTGTGATCACAAACAGAAAGAAATAGTAGACGTAAAGCAAGAGGCGTTCCCTCAACATTAATCGATCATGAGGGAACGTATCTGATTGAACCGAGAGAGACAAGCTGGCGGCGTAAATTTACCGTACACCACTAACTGACTCACCTTGGCTTAAAACATAGTATTGCTGTTAGCGGCAGTCTCTGGAACGCCTTGAATGACATCCCAATGCTCAACAATTTTACCGTCGCGAACACGGAAAATATCCACGATCGCCTGTCCACGATCTTTAGCACTTTCTGTCGAATGGATATGTAGCCATACTAAATCACCGTCTACCGCACTACGAATGATTTTGGCTCGCGATTGCGGATGTTGTTTAAAATAACCGGTAAAGTAGCTGACGAAAGGTTTCTTACCATCTGGTACTTGTGGATTGTGCTGGCGATAGTCTTCAGCAACCACTTTCGCTGCCGCATCTGTATCATGCTGATTGAAAAATTGGTTATAGAAGTGCACAACAAGCTGGCGATTAGTTTCCGCAGATGACGATGCTGCCTGTGTGGCCGGTGCGGCCATCGATGACGTACTGGCCAGTAGCACACCTACCGTTAATAGTAACGTTTTGACCTTATGCATGATTATGCTCCGAGGTTAATAACCGACAGTAAAGCGTTGACGTGAATGTGTAGGATTTTCAATTTCATCGACTAGGGCGATAGCATAATCTTCGTAGGAGATACGGCTACCTTGTTCATTACTTAATAATGTATCGCGGCCTAGACGGAAATTTCCCGTTCTCTCTCCCGCCTCAAACAGTGCCGACGGCGAGATAAAAGTCCAATCCAATGTTTTTTCTTCACGTAACCGATTCAAAAAATCGAGTCCGGCACGTGCTTCCGCCTGATAGGCTTCAGGGAAATTAGGTTGGTCGATAAGCAACTGCCCTGGCGCGACTTCAAGGCTGCCGGCACCGCCGACCACCAGATAACGCGCCACGCCTGAGGCTTTCACCGCATCGATTAGCGTTGCAGGTGAAACTTGCGCAAACTTCACTGCACTGACCACAACTTGATGCCCCGTTAATGTATCAATGAAGGCTTGGGTATCAGTGATATCCCCTTTTACTACCGAGACATTTGGCAGATCAGGAATAGCCTCAGGCTGACGCGCGATCGCCGTCACCTTGTGGCCCCGTTGTGCTAACTCTTTAAGGATACGTGAACCTACCTGACCTGACGCCCCAACGACTGCTACAGAAACCATCATAACCTCCTTAATAAAATGAAGACTTGGTCTTAATTGTAGACCAATTAATTTAATGCTACTGTGCCGCTGAAATCTTTGCAAGAGGTTGGCCTCTTGCACCTAAGTCAGGATAAAATGACCACCTAATAAAAATGAAGGTAACGTTATGGCAAATAAGTATGCGGAATATGGGCACCCCTGCCCGATTCGCGATGTGTTAGATCGTATTGGTGACCAATGGAGTTTATTGATCCTGGAGTCTTTGGCGAGTAAAGCTTTTCGTTTTAACGAGCTACATCGCGAAATTGGCGATATCTCACGGCAGATGTTGACGGTAACCTTGAAAAGGTTAGAGTTTGACGGCTATATTTCTCGCACGGTCTTTGCAGAAGTACCGACACGCGTCGAGTATCGACTCACTGTTCTGGGTGAATCTTTCCTACAGCCTTTACGCCAACTGGTTGACTGGGCAGACAGCCATCATGAAGCGATTTGCTACGCGCGCAAAACCAATGGCGGTGCCTTAGTCACGGATTAACCACTGCGGCACGCTGTTTTTCTATCAATTCGCCAATTTTCTGCCGTTGCTGTCCTGCCATATCAAAATTTTCTGGTGCCAGCCACTGCTGGTATGCAGCCTGCAACGCGGGGTAATCGCTATCAATAATTGAATACCACGTCGTATCACGACTGTGGCCCCGCACGACCATCGCTTGTCGAAAAAGCCCTTCATAAGTAAAACCCAATCGCAAGGCTACAGCCCGTGAGGGGTGGTTAAGGGAGTTACATTTCCACTCTACGCGCCGGTAACCGAGTTCGCCCAAGGTATAATGTAATAATAGGCTGACAGCCTCAGTCGCTAATCGCGTACGTTTAAGCTGCGGTGAATACGTAACATGACCAATTTCAATCACACCTTGCTGAGCATTGATGCGCATCAGCGCAATACTGCCTACCGCTTGCTACGTCCTTTGATCGATGATCGCATAATGCAAAGGATCATTGAGCGTCTCTAGCTGTGCCAGATAGGCTTGATACTCCGCCAAATGGCTATAAGGGCCCGCAAGTAAATAGGTCCAATCTCGATCATCCTCGGCTTGATTCAATGCTTGGTAGAGGTCTTGACTGTGTGCGGCTACGCTAATCGGTTCAAGTCGACAATACCAGCCCGTAATCACCGTCTTACGCGGAAGTTGTGCCCCTTGCCAATTCGCTACCGGCTCGCCAATCGGTTGCTGGAATATGTTATATCGCGTCATACTGACCTCTGTTGTGATCAATTTAAAGTAGGAAGAACGACAAGATGACAAACCTGTGGTATGTATTAAAGTACCAGTTTGTTAGATTTTTTTAGGTCCACTGAATGTTCGATATTACTCTTCCCTTGGATAGAGCACCTGCAACGCCAGGAAGTAAAAAGGTGTCGCTGCAAAAACAGTTAATCACTCGTTTACAACACGCTATATTGCAGAACGAACTTCCCGCCGGGACCCTATTAATGTCTTCGCGGAGATTGGCTAAAGAGTTGGGTGTATCGCGTAACACAGTGGTGAATGCTTATGAACATTCACTTGCCGAAGGGTATTTTATCGCCGACCCCACAGGGACACGCGTCGCCCCGCGCCTCGATCTTCCTACATTGCCCGTTCAGCCACATCGCGCGCCCTCCTACCGCCTCCCTAAACACCTCGTCCATGCCTTGAGGTTCTGCCCGACGTTATCGACAAAAATGTTGTTGGCTCCCGGAATGCCGGCATTAAGTGAATTCCCCCTCACTGCATGGCGGCGATCATTAGAGTGTGCCTGCCAATCCTTGCAACGTTCGCAGCTCGGTATTACACCCCCTCTTGGCGAAAAACGTCTACAGCAAGCCCTCGCTCAGCATCTGTATCTCGCGCGAGGCGTGGTATGCCAGCCTGAACAGATTATTATTACGAAAGGGGCAAAACAGGCATTGGAACTCTGTATCATGCTGTTTACTGAACCGGAAGATACTGTGTGGGTGGAAGACCCCGGTTATCGCGCCGCGGCCATGAGTTTTCGAGCGAGTAACCTCGCCATTCATCCTCTGCCGGTGGATCAAGAAGGACTCTCCATTCCGGAAAGCGCTTGGCAGAGCAGCCCCCCTACGTTGATTTACACCACGCCCGCCCACCAATATCCTTCTGGTGCCGTTCTTTCCATATCTCGACGTTTGGCGCTGTTACAGCAAGCACAGCAACACGGCTGCTGGATTATTGAGGATGATTATGATGGAGAGTTTCGCCATCAAGGTGAACCGATTGCCAGCATGCAAGGAATTCTCAATGAAGGGCCGGTTATTTACATCGGTTCATTCAGTAAAACCCTCTTTCCTACCCTACGTTTGGGTTTTGTGATACTCCCCACTGTGGTAATGCAACAGGCAAAATCATTATTAGATGAGACTTTTCGAAGTAGTAATCGTTTACAACAAATTGCCTTAGCAAATTTTATTGAAAACGGCGAGTTTGGACGCCACCTTGCCCGTATGCGCCGTCTCTATCGTCAACGCCAACAAGCCTTACGTCAGGCCTTACAACGGTATTTTCCCGAAGAGGAAATTTTGGGGGGAAAATCAGGCATGCATCTAACGCTGAGATTACCTGATCATATCGACGATGCCGCCATTGCTCTCGTCGCTAATCAGCGGCAACTTGGTGTGCGTGCTTACTCACACTATTTCCATCTGCCCGCACATCAGCAATCTGGTTTAGTGATTGGATATGGCAATACCGACACTCAGCACATTACCTCAGCTGTCGAAGAATTAGTGAAAATTATTCAGCGACACACCTGAGCTTATCCTAACAGGTTGTCGGATTATCATGTTTTTTAGAGCGAGTTAATGACGCTGAGAGAAAGATATAAAACTCAATGAAACAATAAGATAGCTAATAATTTTACAGGGTAATAGATCTCTCTGTTCCCTAGTACTTCGGCAACATGAAGATGACTCATACAGAAGTGAAATTAAGTCACTTCCCCTGTCACGTCGACTCTGGCATAAATAAGTCATTGGCGACAGACAGTATGTTTCACTGAACTCAACGCGCTTAGAAAATAATTATAGCCCGCGTGCAAATCAGGCATCACAACAGAATTAGGATACCAATAATAATGAATAACGCATTTTCCTTTAGTATTAAAAGCCTTCGCTTAGATGAACATTACAACCCCTCAGAAAGCACGCGTATCACCACCAATTTCGCTAACCTCGCGCGGGGTGAGAAACGTCAGCAGAATCTGCGTAATGCGTTAACCATGATTAATAACCGTTTTAATTCTTTGGTCACTTGGGATAACCCGAATTCCGACCGTTATGCGGTGGAACTGGAGATTGTTTCGGTCGGCATGAAAATTAATGCTAGCAGTCACGACAGTTTCCCGGTGATCGAAATTTTAAAAACCACGGTAGTAGATACCGAAACCGGGCAGCGTATCGAGGGGATTGTTGGGAATAACTTCTCCTCCTATGTGCGTGATTACGATTTTAGTGTAGTGCTACCGGAGTTTAATAAAGATAAAGCCCAATTTTCCATTCCTGATAATTACGGTGTGCTGCACGGCAATATTTTTAAAGCTTTTGTTAATTCAGAGACCTATTCGCAGCATTTTAGTAAACAACCGGTTATCTGTTTAAGCGTCTCCAGTAAAAATATCTATCAGCGTACCGGTAATATTCACCCAGTATTAGGGATTGAGTACCAACAAGATACCCCATCTTTAACTGATGATTACTTCGGTAAAATGGGTCTGAAGGTACGCTACTTTATGCCTGCCAATAGCGTTGCACCATTGGCCTTCTATTTCCACGGTGACTTACTAAGCGATTACAGCAATTTTGAGCTTATCAGTACTCTTAGCACCATGGAGACCTTCCAAAAAATTTATCGCCCAGAAATTTACAATGCCAATTCACCGGCAGGATTGCGCTTTCAACCGGCTCTTAACCATCAAGATCACTCATTAACGGTGATCGAATATGACCGTGAAGAACGCGCGCGGTTAGCCACCGAACAAGGTAAATTTACCGAAGAACATTTTATTAAACCGAACCAAGCACAACTTGAACAATGGTCAGCTCAGCAAGCTCTCTAATAAATTAAAACGATAAGGTCACCTGTTATGAAAATTTTATTACCTACCTCCACAGCGGGCAGCTTACCAAAACCGTCTTGGATTGCTGAGCCAGAAAAATTATGGTCGCCGTGGAAGCTAGAAGGCCAAGAGCTGGTTGATGGTAAAAATGATGCCTTACGCCTGTGCTTAGATGACCAAGTGCGCGCAGGGATTGATATTGTCAGTGACGGCGAACAAACACGTCAACACTTCGTCACCACCTTTATTGAACACTTGGACGGCGTTGATTTTGAGAAGCGTGAAATCGTCAAAATCCGTAACCGCTATGAAGCGAGCGTCCCCTCCGTGGTGGGTGCGGTTTCTCGTCCTAAATCCGTGTTTGTTGAAGAGGCGAAACGCTTACGCCAGCTCACCGATAAGCCGATTAAATGGGCACTCCCTGGCCCAATGACCATGATCGATACGCTGTATGATGGGCATTACAAAAGCCGCGAAAAACTGGCATGGGAATTTGCCAAGATCTTGAACCAAGAAGCGAAAGAGCTGGAAGCGGCGGGTATCGATATCATCCAGTTTGATGAGCCTGCGTTTAACGTGTTCTTCGATGAAGTTAACGAGTGGGGGATTGCCGCGCTAGAAAAAGCCATCGAAGGATTAAAATGTGAGACTGCAGTCCATATTTGCTATGGCTACGGCATCAAAGCGAATACCGATTGGAAAAAGACCCTCGGTGAAGAGTGGCGTCAATACGAAGAGATTTTTCCAAAGTTACAACAATCGAATATCGATATTATCTCTTTAGAATGCCAGAACTCGCGCGTGCCGATGGACTTGATCGAATTGGTCCGTGGTAAAAAAGTGATGGTCGGTGCGATTGATGTGGCGACCAATACTATCGAGACCCCGGAGGAAGTGGCAGATACCCTGCGTAAAGCGCTGCAGTTTGTTGACGCCGATAAGCTTTACCCCAGTACCAACTGCGGGATGATACCTCTATCACGCGAGGTCGCCAATGCGAAGCTGCGTGCTTTAAGTGCCGGTGCCGCGATTGTGCGTAATGAATTATTAAATAAACAATAGGCCTACGCCTTATCGCCCAGTGAGTGTAAGTTGTCATAACTGAATGTCACTGGGCGTACCTTGATCATCAATCCTCTTTCCACTCTCACTCATCCCTTTTATCCACAACACCTACCTCATCAGTAATCATCCTTTGACATCCTCCTCGCCTTAAAGGTCGGGATTTTACGACACACATGATAATTTTTAACTGCTATATAAAAGAAACTGATAATAATATCTTGCCGGTAATGACTCCAATTAGTAGAACATATATTTTTCAATGGGTAATCCCCCCATTTTTAACGGAGGTAATAAGTAGAATCAGTTAACACGTTGAATATGCTGCATCGGTGTAAAACC
>NZ_JABBFR010000036.1 GCF_018494065.1 Rosenbergiella gaditana
CATTATAGGGAGTTCCGCTCAGAGCGCAAGGGATTATTTAAACTTTTTTACTGAGTGGTGATTATTAAATCATTCCGTATAAAAAGGAGCCATACTGGCTTATAAACAGGCAGTTCTTACCTAAATTTCACATTCAAAAGGCTCAGATGTTATGCAGAATCAATTACGAGGATTTAAGGAGTACTTCCCGACGGTGGGAAAAGAAGTAATGATTGATCCATCCGCCATCATTATTGGAGATGTGATCCTTAAGGATCATTCAAGCATATGGCCATTAGTTGTTATTCGAGGGGACGTTAATCAGATCATCATCGGGGCACGTAGTAATGTACAAGATGGTTCTGTTTTGCATGTAACTCATCGTTCCGAGCAAAATCCGCTGGGCCACCCCTTAATTATTGGGGACGACGTCACTGTCGGTCATAAGGTGATGCTGCATGGCTGCATGGTTGCTTGATCGGTAATAGAGTTCTTGTAGGAATGGGCAGTATCATTCTTGATGGCGTTGAAATCGAAGATGACGTATTAATTGGTGCGGGGACCCTTATTCCTTCAAATAAAAAACTGATCAGCGGTTATCTCTATATGGGCAATCCAGTGAGACAAATACGCCCGTTAACACATGACGAAATAAGGGGGTTACAACAATCGGCAGAAAATTATAAAAACTGGAAACAAGATTATATAGATAGCCAGTAGCATCCATTGATGTCGTCGAGCTGAGAGGTAATTGCCTTCTCAGCCAATTCTTCAATGTCCCAACGGTTCTGTTCGAAAAGGCTTAATGGATCCCCTTCGCCGAATTGATCGCCTAGCACTGCTGCACTAATAGCACAGGTCAATTTATGACCACTCTCTAATGCCGAGAAAATAACTGCCTGCTTCTCCGCATCAAAATACTCATCTTCCAGAAATTGTATCGCTTGATTCATTAAACCATCTCATTTCGTAATTGAGCAATAACAGGTTCGATATCAGGCATAGTATCGTGCCAAAGAAAAAATGCATGAGCGGCTTGCCCCACTAACATACCTAGGCCATCTGCCGTATCTTTCACGTTATGACTTATCGCCCATTCAATAAAAGACGTGTTACCAACTTTATAGAACATATCGTAACAACAGGTTGCCGACGTTAAGCAATTTTCGTTCAACGGTGGGAGTTGGCCGCTTACCCCGCTAGAGGTGGCATTAATAATGAGACCATAATCATTACAGCTATCACCCTCTTTATGTAGAGAGAGAGAACCTATCTTCTTAAATTCATCCACCATCGCTTCCGCTTTTGATTGCGTTCTATTACTGATCGAAAGACGATAACCACAATGCATCAGAGGTTGTATTGCACCTCTTGCTGCTCCACCAGCCCCTAGAATAAGAATCTTATCGTTTGTCTTTAAGCTAAAATGCCGATGAATATCTGAGACAAGACCAATACCATCCGTATTATCACCAAGAATCTCACCATTTTCGAGAAGCTTTAAAGTGTTTACTGCACCTGCACATTGCGCACGTTCAGTAAGATGGTCTGCAAGATTAAAAGCTTCTTGCTTAAAAGGTAAGGTAACGTTAGCTCCCTTTCCACCCTGTTCAAAAAATTGGTGCACCGCATTTTCAAACTCACCTAATTCAACCAATAAGCTACCGTAATGGTGGGGAATTGCCGTTTGTTTAGCAAACTGCTGATGGATAAAGGGTGACTTACTATGAGAGATAGGATTCCCTATTACAATGTATTCATTATTATTCATCCAATTACCCCTCGCGAATACGTTCGCCAGTTAAAGCATTTCTTATCTCAGAAGGATTTTCTCGACCACCGGTTGCTGCATTGACCACATCGAAATCGTGACCAAACTGAGCGATCACCTCACTCCAGACTCTAGCCGGAGGTTGACCGGATAAATTCGCACTCGTTGAAACCAATGGTTTACCGACTGATTCGCAAAGTTGTCGAGCGACTGGATGGTCAGTGACTCGGACCGCAATACTCTCGAATTTTCCTGTTATCCATTTCGGAGTGCGAGAAGACGCTGGTACAACAAAAGTGACAGGACCAGGCCAATGGCCCAACATTCTCTTTTCTTGTAATTCACTTATTTCATTAACCGCTATGTAGGGGCGTAGTTGCTCGTATGATGACGCAATGAGAATAAGCCCTTTTTCCACCGGCCGCTGTTTGAGTAGTAATAATTTCTCTACGGCCTGCTGATTATCAGGATCGCAGCCAAGACCAAATACCGCCTCAGTAGGGTAAGCAATAACTTTTCCGTCGTTCAGTGCACTAATACAGCGGGTTAATGACTCTTGATAAGTGATGTTAGGCATTCGTTTACTCTTCAGAAATAGAACTAACTTCCATTCCACATTGTTTATTCGCACAAAAGTTTTTCATACCTTTTGCGCTCTTCTTATTATAGAGCAGCTTAAAACCACAGTGGGGGCATACTCCGTTGACTGGGGGAAAGTTCAATGCATAGCGACATTTGGGATATTGTGAGCATGCATAAAACGTTTTACCAAAGCGCGACTGTCTTTTTACTAATATTCCGTGCTGACATTCAGGACACGGAACGTCGGTCGAATCCGCATGCGTAATCGCTTCAGAGTAATCACATTGTGGATAATCGGTACATCCGATAAACATTCCGTAACGCCCCTGCCTCAGTGCCTTTTCGGCACCGCATTTTGGACATGCATGCCCCTCTAACACTTTAATAATATGTCCATCGGCAGAAGGGCTCAACGAACGAAGATAGTCGCATTGAGGAAACGTGGAACAACCTAAAAATGGGCCATATTGGCCCGAGCGTATAACAAGCTCTGCTCCACATTGCGGGCAGAGCTCTTGTTGCGCTGTAGTAAATAATTCGACTTTAGACATGGATTCACAGTTAACAGCAATTCTCAGTGGATCACTCTATCCGTTACATCGAATAGCAGATCTTCCATCTGTTGGTAGGCGTTCTCGCACCCTGGAATATTGAAAAGAACCATCAATATCACCCATTTCAGATCATCCAAGTCAAATGATTGGGTGTCGAGAGCAGTCACACGCTCAATAACCATCTCACGTGTTTCGATATTCAGAACTTGCATCTGTTCAAGCAGTAATATGAAGCCCCGACATTCTGCATCTAATTTCATGCTTTCCTGTTCTGTATAAATCCGAACAGAAAGTGGGTCGTTAAGCATCAATAATGGTTCGACCAAACCATCTTGATAATCCGCAAGCTTTTCTAACCAGCTCAAAGCATTGTATATATCTTCTTGGTGAAAACCTGCATCAGTTAGGTCATGGGTCAACTTATCCTGATCCACCTGAGTTTCGATTTCACTGTGGATATATGTCTCAAACAAGTACATTAGAACGTCGAACATGGCTTGCCCTCCTTAATCGGACATAGCCGCCGGGTACAGCTGCGATCCATCCTGCTAACTCCAGTTCCAGTAATGCGACAACTGTTTCTGGCACAGGTTGGCCGGCACGTTCAGCGACAACGTCAACAGATGTTACCTCATCTCCTACGTTAGCCAAGAGATGGGCAAATGGCAATGGTACTTTGTCACTCTCCGCAAAATTTATTGATTTGAGCGGGGGATACAGCACAGAAGGATGAGCAAGATGTAAATCTTCGATGATATCCGCAGCCTCTCTGACGAGTAACCCTCCTTGTTGAATTAACCAATGGCAGCCCGCTGAAGAAGGACTGTGCAAAGATCCGGGAAGCGCATAAACATTCCTATTTTGCTCTAAAGCATAACGCGCAGTAATCAACGACCCACTACGCTGAGAAGCTTCGACAACGAGTGTGCCTACACTTAGTCCACTAATTATTCGATTTCTTCTGGGAAAATGAACGCCCTTCGGTGGCACACCTAAAGGAAATTCACTCACTACCAAGCCCCCTTCTGTGATGATCTGTTCATAGAGGCGAATATTTTCCGGCGGATAGATATGCCCTAATCCGCTTCCTAATACCGCAATCGTCTCCCCTGTCCTCGACAATGCTGCACGATGTGCGACCGCATCAATCCCCACAGCAAGTCCGCTTGTAACAACGATATTGTGGCGAGCAATCTCACTAGCAAAAATCTCCGCCCAATACTTTCCATAGAATGTACAGTTGCGGCTTCCCACTATTGCCAATTGCAGCTTACCTAACAACCCAATATTTCCAGTTGCAAAAAGGTATAGAGGAGGCGCTACACACTGTTTTAGGGATTCTGGATAACAAGGATGACGGTAATGAATAAAGTGCTGATCCTTACCTGTAATCCACAGTTTGGCACGAGCAATTTCCTCTGCTGGAAAAGCATAATATTGACTAATTTGTCGTTCAGTTAGCTTAAGATGTTGGAGAAGGTTATTGCTAATCTCCGTTTGTTGTTGGATGACTTCGATCAGGTGAAGGCGATGCTGATACTTAATATTTCTTATCGCCACGCATCGTAGCCAGGTTTCGATTTCATTCAATTCGGTTTGCATATTGACCACTCCGTTGCCTCATCAGGACTGTCAATCATGCAGTGAAAGGGCTACAATAAGAGTAAATAATTAACCCTTTTTTGAATAGAAATTTGGAAATTTATGTCAGTGTTACAAGTACTACATTATCCTGACGAGCGACTTCGCAAAGTAGCTAAGCCTGTTGCTCAAGTCACTGCAAAAATCAAACAGATTGTTGATGATATGTTCGAGACTATGTATGCCGAAGAAGGTATTGGTCTTGCAGCCACACAGGTGGATATCCATCAACGGATTATCGTTATTGATGTCTCCGAAGAACGTAATGAACGTTTGGTATTGATCAATCCGGAAATCATCAATAAGTGTGGTGAAACCGGTATTGAGGAAGGTTGTCTATCGATCCCAGAGCAGCGAGCGCTCGTTCCTCGTGCTGAAAAAGTGGCTGTTCGTGCATTAAATCGTGAAGGTGAGCAGTTTGAGCTCAATGCTGATGGCTTACTCGCTATTTGTATCCAACATGAAATTGACCACCTAGAGGGTAAACTCTTTATTGATTACCTCTCACCACTAAAGCGTCAACGTATTCGTCAAAAGCTTGAGAAACTCGCCCGTCAGAGCCGCGGTTAATCCATTACTTATTATGTAGAGAACGGTACAGTGTCAGACTCCTTAAAAATAATTTTTGCCGGAACCCCGGATTTTGCTGCAAAACATCTGGAAGTTTTGCTCAACTCTCCCTACCAAGTTGTCGGGGTCTTTACGCAGCCTGATCGCCCGGCAGGACGAGGGAAAAAACTGATGCCGTCTCCCGTTAAAGTACTCGCTGAAGCCCATGGGCTTCCTGTATTTCAACCTGAATCTCTACGCAATGTTGAACAACAGCAATTAGTGGCTGAGCTGAATGCGGATGTAATGGTTGTCGTAGCTTATGGGCTAATATTACCCGCCAAGGTTTTAGATATGCCTAGATTCGGTTGCTTGAATGTCCATGGTTCGTTGCTTCCAGCGTGGCGTGGCGCAGCACCTATTCAACGGGCATTGTGGGCTGGTGATCAAGTGACTGGTATCACCATTATGCAAATGGATGTTGGCTTAGATACTGGCGACATGCTGCTAAAAGTTTCATGTCCTATTATGCCAGAAGATACCAGCGCGTCTCTTTACGACAAACTCGCTGAATTAGGACCGCAAGCCCTTCTCGATAGCTTAAATAGGCTGTCACAAGGTCAGTTGGTACCGGAAGTACAGGACGATACACTGGCGACTTATGCTCACAAATTGAGTAAAGAAGAGGCTAGATTGGATTGGAAATTACCCGCTGTAACCTTAGAACGCTGTATTAGGGCCTTCAATCCTTGGCCGTTCAGCTATTTTGTAGTGAGTGAGCAAAATATTAAAGTCTGGCGGGCTTCGGTGGTCTCATCTGAAGAGAGCAGCATCCCTGGAACCATTGTTGCCGCAGAAAAATCTGGTATTAAGGTCGCGACGAGTGAAGGTATTCTTAATCTTGAAATAATGCAGCCTGCAGGTAAAAAACCTATGCCAGCACAAGATCTGCTCAATTCTCGACAAGAGTGGTTTACGCCTGGAACGGTTCTAAATTAGAAAGCCTCGGGCTTTCCTGTCACATATGAGTAATGAATGAAAAATACAATTAACCTGCGCGGTATTGCGGCACAACTGGTTGAGCAGGTTATTGATAAAGGGCAATCCTTATCAACAGTTCTGCCACAGGCACAACGACAGTTAACTGATAAAGACCGTGCGCTACTGCAGGAACTTAGTTTCGGGGTAATTCGCTATCTCCCGCAGCTCGATCATATTATCCTACAATTAATGGATAAGCCTATGAAAGGGAAGCAACGGGTTATTCACTATTTACTAATGGTGGGTCTCTATCAATTACGGCACACACGCATCCCCCCTCATGCCGCCCTGGCTGAGACAGTACAAGCCGCCGTATCATTAAAACGTCAAAGTTTTAAAGGCCTTATCAATGGGGTTTTGAGAACTTACCAAAGGCGTGAATCAGATTTTGCCTTCGAACAGGTGTCTGATTCGGTGAGATATCTTCATCCTTCATGGTTTATTAATAGAATAAAAGCAGCCTGGCCTGATGAATGGATTTCCATCTTAGAAGCAAACAACAGTCGCCCGCCGATGTGGTTAAGAGTCAACACACTTCACCATTCAAGAGACAACTGGCTTGATCTATTACAGAAAGCTGGCTTCTCTGCTTCAACGACTCCGCTATCTCCCCAAGCTTTATGCCTTGAAAAACCCGTTGGCGTTACCTTACTCCCCGGCTTCCAAGATGGATGGGTGACGGTACAAGATTTATCAGCCCAACGCTGTTCCCTTTATTTAGCACCACAGCCCGGTGAAAAAATTCTCGATATTTGTGCCGCACCGGGTGGGAAAACAACGCATATACTGGAGTTAGCGAATAGCGCAGAAGTGACGGCGGTCGATATTGATGAACAGCGTTTATCAAGAGTAGCCGAAAATCTTGAGCGCCTAAATTTAACCGCTACATTGATTTGCGGTGATGGACGTTACCCCGATGAATGGCTTGATGATCAATACTTCGATCGTATTTTACTTGATGCACCGTGCTCTGCAACCGGTGTGATACGCCGACATCCTGATATTAAATGGCTAAGAAGAGATAACGATATTTCTGACTTAGCTACGCTACAGAAAGAGATACTCGAGGCCGCTTGGGCACGTCTTAGATCAGGTGGCACATTGCTGTATGCAACATGCTCAATTCTTCCTGAAGAAAATAGTCATCAAATTGCAGCCTTCATTGCATCACACTCTGACGCAAGTTATGAAGTCTTACCAGGGGGAACTGACAATGGCTTACAAGTGCTGCCTTCTGAATTAGGTGGTGACGGGTTCTTCTATGCAAAACTTATAAAACATTAATGCAACAATAAGAGTGTCACGACGATGAAAATTATTATCCTGGGTGCTGGCCAAGTTGGTGGTACGCTTGCAGAGAATTTAGTAGGCGAGAATAATGATGTGACCGTCGTGGACACTGACCCAACGCGTTTACGGGATTTACAAGATAAGTTCGATCTTCGGGTTGTTACAGGTTCAGGATCGCACCCTCGTACCCTAGAAGAAGCCGGTGCCGAAGATGCTGATATGTTAGTGGCGGTAACGAGCTCTGATGAAACTAACATGATTGCTTGTCAGATTGCTTATACGCTGTTTAATACTCCTAATCGTATTGCTCGGATTCGTGCATCAGAATACTTACATGATATGGATAAGCTTTTTATCCCTGAAGCGATCCCAATTGATCATTTAATCGCGCCGGAACAATTAGTGATCGACAATATCTTCAGATTGATTGAGTACCCTGGCGCATTGCAGGTTGTTAACTTTGCCGATGATAAAGTTAGCCTTGCAGTAGTAAAAGCTTATTACGGTGGCCCATTAGTCGGAAATCCACTTTCGACCATGCGTGAGCATATGCCACATATTGAAAGCCGAGTCTCCGCTATTTTTAGACAAGACCGACCTATTAGGCCCCAAGGCACGACCATCATTGAAGCTGGTGACGAAGTTTTCTTCATTGCTGCGAATCAACATATTCGAGCCGTCATGAGTGAAATGCAGCGCCTTGAAAAACCCTATAAAAGAATTATGCTTGTCGGTGGTGGTAATATTGGCTTCGGCTTAGCTAAGAAACTTGAGAAACAATACAGTATTAAGCTCATTGAGCGAAATAAGGAACGTGCAGCTGAACTAGCTCAACAACTTAACAATACAACTGTGTTTTATGGCGATGCTTCCGATCAAGAGCTGTTGGCTGAAGAAAATATCGATCAAGTCGATCTCTTTATTGCCGTCACCAATGATGATGAAGCTAACATTATGTCCGCAATGTTAGCAAAAAAAATGGGTGCAAAAAAAGCAATGGTGCTTATACAAAGACGCGCCTATGTCGATTTAGTACAAGGCAGTGTTATTGATATCGCCATCTCTCCGCAGCAAGCCACCATTTCTGCCTTACTTGGGCATGTAAGGAAAGCAGATATCGTTAGCGTACATTCACTACGTAGAGGAATCGCTGAAGCGATAGAAGCCATTGCGCACGGCGAAGAGAGTACATCGAGAGTTGTTGGACGAACTATTCAAGAAATCAAATTACCGCCGGGAACTATTATTGGTGCAATAGTAAGAGGAGATGAAGTGATTATTGCCAAAGATACCACCCGTATTGAACAAGCAGATCATGTCATCATGTTCTTAACCGATAAGAAATATGTGAGTGATGTAGAGAAACTTTTCCAACCGAGTCCATTCTTCTTATAGCTTAACGTAGTTATTGATTAGCTGGGATAAGTAGTAATATAAAATTTATTTTAGTAAAGTACCATTTTGTTCATCTTATAAGGGAATAGCCTGCATGAGTTTATTTAAAGAGTTTCGTGATTTTGCTATGCGTGGAAATGTTGTCGATTTAGCTGTCGGTGTAGTTATTGGTGCTGCGTTCGGGAAGATTGTCTCGTCGCTCGTTGCTAATATCATTATGCCGCCATTAGGCTTACTGATAGGTGGTATCGATTTCAAAAATATGGCAGTAACGCTGAAACCTGCCGTTGGTGATACTCCAGCGGTACTTTTACAGTATGGTATCTTCATTCAGTCCATTTTCGATTTTGTCATCATCGCATTCGCTATCTTCTTAGCCATTAAAGTGATGAATAAGCTTTATAAGAAGAAAGAAGTTGAGAAGCCTGTAGCTAAGGCTAGTGCGGAAGAAGTCTTATTGACGGAAATTCGTGATCTGCTAAAAAACAAATAAGCATTTAGGTAATCCCCCCGCAAAATCGGTGTGTTCATAAGTAGAATTTTCTACTAACCTGAACTCAGGGGAGATTTCTATGAAACAATCACGTTTTA
>NZ_JABBFR010000037.1 GCF_018494065.1 Rosenbergiella gaditana
GTTTTACACCGATGCAGCATATTCAACGTGTTAACTGATTCTACTTATTACCTCCGTTAAAAATGGGGGGATTACCACAACTACCTTGATACTTATCGGATATGTACCACTAAACTTTCTAGAGAAAAGCTCGACTTCTACACGCTATACCTCTTATCTGTTTCTAGGCACTTTATACCAAAAAAAAACCCACCTTTACGATGGGTGAATGAGATCAATTATTGAAGTTATAGTTATTCGTTATGCGATGGATATCTCGTGAACAAGACTAGATACTTTATTCATATCGTCGTTACTTTTAAGCCGTAGAGCTGTATTAATAAGACGCGTAAAAGTCGCATTTTCTACTAGCTCAGGTTCTATTAGACCTTTGTCTTCAAGCCACTCAGCAATCTCAGCCCAATCATAAAGGGGAGCTTTACCTGATAAGCGTAAGTACGGTGTAGGAAACCCGCCGCCGCCGCGTTCGCCTTTGCTAAATTTGGATAATGCCGAGCGTGATAACTCTGACAATTCGGCAGCGTCAGACAAGCCTACAAACTCGCCAGCGTCTACGCTTTTTACAGTTAAAAAGTTAAATTGCTTTAATTGTTTGATTGCTGACATAACCGCTTCGCTGTAGGAATGGGCTTCCCTATCAAAGCTAACGATTACAGCGTTATTTTGTGATGAAACGGTGCAGTCGTCTGCGCCTAAGTCGTATAATTTATTCGCAATCTCAGTCACTAAATCAGCGTCTAAGTCGCGTGAGCTGTGAGCTACTATTGAAAAATCATACTCTTTCATATTTACCTCAGTTGATCGCTTTAAAACTAAAATCGAATCTTTAAAAAGTTACCTCATACGAAGTAACTTGAATTATTAACAGGTTTTCCCTTGGTAGGCTTGCCTGATTTTTTTGCATGATTGCTAGGATTCTTTGGTGATCCAAAAACAGGAACGTAACATTCACAAAACTGATGTGAACCTACTGATTGAAGTGTGCAATATAAATACCCAACCGTGTGTCCGTTCCCTTTTTCTACCCACCGCCAACCAGCATTGACGGCATCTTGTATAGCATCATTTACATCTTTTTGTTTATGATAAGCGCCAATCTAAAACCTCCTTCAATGCATGATCTCAATTTTTAAGCTAAGCCAACTTAATTTAGCGAGTGAGCAAATTGATTGCCTGTCTACAAATGTAGACACCATTAGGTGTTAAGTCAACCCTTTCATTTAGAGTAAGTCAGTGTGTTAGTCACAACCCCGAAAAATTGCGGCCAATCACCCTCAAATGGCACATCATCCGATGATATGCGCCCTTTCGTTGGCTCGTCTCATAGCTCTAGGCGCACTGATCCACCAGCTAGCACATAAAGCCGTACAACAAACTCCCCGTCTATTATGGCGACAATCAGCGAGCCGCTGGCATAGCGCATAAGGTGGCCCTACCGCTGACCTTCACCGCCACGGCTCCGCATTAGTTGTGGTCATGGGACATTACCTGGCTACCGTCCATTGTGATTGACAGTTTTCCAGTATGGCGCGACGTTACTGACCTAACCATGCATAACAACAAGCCCAGAGAGCGTCTTCTCTGGGCTTATCCCTTATTTACTCTTCAACAATAATGGGTTTCGGGATACTGGTTTTCGCTCCCCAGTAATAGCATATCAACGCAACCAGGGTAACAATGATCATATCCAACGGTGTATTGAGCAGGTTCAATCCATCAAAAGTACCGATCTTAGAGAGGATCAGCATCGCAATATAATAAGCCAGTAACCACCAGCTACAGGCTATATCTTGTTTATAGGTAGGACTCTTTCTACTCAATAATGCATAACCGACCCAAGCCACAATAAAGATGGGAATCAAAATCTCATTCACCGACCAACCACTCCAATAAATCAATAAGGTGCTGGCAACGAAAGAGAGCGGGCTTAACACTGCGGCCATCGGCAAGCGAAAAGGACGCTGTAAATCCGGTAAATGTGTTCTAAACGCGGCCAATGTCACAGGACCTGGCATATAAGTAAAGACCGTTGCTGAGGTGACCGCGCCAATTAACCCTCCCCACACTTGAAATTCTGAAGGTAAGGTCCAGGCAATAGATAAGATTAAGGCTAACCATAAGGCACCTCGTGGCACGCCCGATTTTTCATCCACCTCACCAGCGCTTTTCCATAAATGCCCATTACGTGCTAACGCAAAAAGCACCCGCGCCGCACTGGCGAGATAAATATTCCCCGTGCCCGCAGGAGAGATGACGGCATCCACTAAAATCAGGTTTATCAACCACATTAAGCCTAAGCTGCGCGCTAAATCGGCATAAGGGGATTGAAAAATCGCCTTAAGTCCGGCCCAGCCATGAGTAGAAAGTACATCACTGGGCACTGCCCCCATAAACGCGTATTGCAAGGCGAGATAGATGATAAAGCTCACCGCGATAGCGATACAAATTGCGATAGGCACATTGCGCTGCGGATTTTTCGCCTCGCTGGCGAAATCGACCGCTTGGCGAAAGCCCAGATAGGCGAAGACAATACCCGCGCCGGTTAGCGAGGTAAAGACACCGTGTGCACCACCAGGAGGCGCAGGCGGCACCTGTAAGTTGGCAGAGTTAAAATAAAGCAACAATGTGACAATGGTAATCGACGGTACGATAAACTTGAAGGTCGTGATCAGGGTGTTCACGCGGCCGAAAACACTGACACTCCAGTAATTGAGCAAAAAGAAAATCACCAGAAGCCCAATCTGTACTGCAAATCCTAGCGTAGTGGGATTACCATCGCTCTGACCGAGCGCTGGCCACCAGTAAAGCGCATATTGTCTTACCGCCTCAACCTCAACACCCGCCGTACTGGTATAAGCTAATAACGAGCTGACCCCGATAACAAAACCGACAACGTTACCGTGTGAATAGTTAGGGTAACGTACAAATCCGCCTGCTCGCGGAATCGCCGCAGAGAGTTCCGCCGACACTAAACCGATTAATAATACGATGACGGCGCCTAACGTCCACGCCCATCCCGTGTTTCCTCCTGCATAGCCTGAGCTGTTTAACGCTGCATACAGCCAGCCCGAACCTATCATCGACCCGATGCCGAGTAATGATAAATCGACCAAGCTGAGCCTTTTTTTCAATTCACCCTTCGCCATAAACATTACCCCCTATCTCTTTTTTTAATGACTGACACCAGGGATAAAGCAGGTTCTATGCCAACTGAAGTGAATATAAAAGTTAAATAACCCTCCGCACCGAATTACCTATATGGAAGTGAGCAATATTTTCAATCATTTGTTATCTAATTACGTTCAATCCAAACATCTGCTGCATCCAACAGGGCTAAATAACTCTCATTACCCTTTTTTATATTTTCAACAAGGTCTGATTTAAAGGTCACCATATTTTCCATGAAGGTTTCGGTCATGCCAAGCCGGTCCATTAGCCACCAACGAGTCCCAGCGTCCAGTACGCCACGCTTCGGTGATACGATTTTTTTCCAATACTCGATGGGAAATCCCTCTTTCCGTTAAGTGATGACTTATCGCAATTCCCGCTTGGCCCGCACCAATCACTACAGTATCGACCTTTTGATCACTCATCCCTATTGCCCCTTAATTCGTCATGTAGAAACTCAGAATAGGCATTGGTGTGAGATAAATAAAATAGTATATAACTACTGATTGACCATAAATTAACTATGGCTCGACGCTGTCAACTTACGCGCTCACACACTGCAGTTGCACCCAACAAGCGCGTAGAACGGGAACTGCTAGCTGATGGGTTTCTGCCCGCTCAACTAACGCACCAATTATCGCTCGGCTTTCTGAGACATTACCGGCCATGACATCACGATACAGTGAGGAGACTAAAGGCGTCTTATTATCGAGTAAGGTAGTGAGAAGTTGGTTAACCACTTTTGGCCGTTGGCGATAGCCCACAGCACTCAGAATACTCAACACTTCGGTATAAAGATTTTCAATATACTGTGCGCCATAGGACGTCGAGAGAATGCGCTGGGTATCGGCTCGGGCTAGGCAAGTCGCTGCGCCAAGAGTACTGAGGAACAAATATTTCTCCCACATCTCACTGGCAATATCAGCACTTACATTTAGGGTAAAATTGACCCCTTCAAGCTGCTGAGCCAGAGTTGTCACCGCCGCCTGTTGTTGAGGGGATAGCGCACCAAAACTGACTCGGTGTAGGGGTGTTAATTGCTCAATCTCACTTTTCGCATTAAGCGTTGCATAAATTTGACATAAGCCACCGAGGACGCGATCACCATAATGGTGCTGTAATGCGGCAATATGATCGATCCCATTCAATATAGGCAAGATATAAGTATTCTCGCTTACCGCAGGACGAATCTCTTTAATCACCTGTGCTAAATGGGGGTGTTTAACGGCTAAGATAATCAGCGACCATGAGGCATCATTGAGCTCATCGGCGGTAAGGGTTTTCGGCCTTATGCTGAAGGTACCTTGATAGCCTTTGATCACTAATCCTTCATCGGCTAACTGTTGTGCGCGCCCTGTACGTACTAAGAACGTTACCTCATGTCCTGCTTGCTGTAATCTTGCACCAAAATATCCGCCGGTTGCGCCAGCGCCGACCACCAAAATTTTCATCGCTTCGGTCCTTATCTCTCCAACGTCATCACACCGTGGATACCCTAAAAAAAAGGCCTGAATAATCAGGCCTTGTGTTTATTTGGTTTCGTGCGCTTTACTTTCGCCCAATACTTTTAGTTTTTTCGAAATATCGCGGCGTTCTTTCGAAAGCTCAGCGTTTTTGATGATGTACTCATCAACGCGATCTTCATAATCACTGCGCATGCTCACAATGATCTCTTGTATTGCTTCGACGCTCATCCCTGGCTTGATGTATTCGCTGAGGTTGTCGAGCAGTAATACGCGTTTCTGGTTATCACGGACTTTTTTCTCATTATCAGTGATTTCACGCTGCAGCTTATTTTTACGACGAAACATTCTTACAAACTCAAGTACATCCTGGAATGACTGTTTTGCATTTTCCATGACAACACCTTTTGTTAAACCTGCTGAGCAGGGGATAGATTTCTCGGATTTAAAAGTCGTTTAACGACGCAGTGCTAAACGAATAAGCTCTCGCATTCTTTCTAATTGTTTGGTTAATTCAAGACTTAACCAGACGTAGCCATAAACCGGTGTTAATTCTGCCTTGGCATGTTCGGCTTGTGCTAGGAGTTCTGTAAGTTCGCCAGTAATTTCATCCATTGCCGCACGACTTGAGGCAAGCTGATCACTTTCACTTACGCCATTACGCAACATATCGGCTAAAGCGTCCAGCATTTGTTCTGTGGTTGCCTGCGTTCGACGTAAAGTCGGCGCATTGAGCAGCAATAAATGACTCTCGCGCGATGACCACCATGCATTAATTTGCATCTCCATGGTATTCACCATATTGCGTTGAAGGGTCTGAATCCCTTCAAACACTGAGCGCGGAATACGCGTCTCCTTACATGCGGGTTCCAGTAAACTGCGCATCTTGATCAGTGACGTCAATAATTTCTGCAACGGCTTATTTAAACGCGGTTTTTCCAGAAGGTTCGACGATAAGCCAGTGTGATAAATTTTACGGCTATCGACTAACGCATCGGCTAAACGTAATCGCCAAAAGACATAGGCGCGTTGCGTAAAAATACCGGTAAAAAATATCGAGAGCAAACAGCCCAATACCACGTCACCTCCTCGCCACAATGCGGTAAGGAAATCCCCTGCGGGTGCGCCCACCACAACACCAAGGGTAATACCGATCAGTAATGCCATATAAGGTCGTTTACCTAAGGTAAGGTAACCGCAGCAAAACATGACAATCCCACACCAGCCTAGCATAAGAGGTAATGAGAACATCTCCAGTTTGAGAGCAATCAACCCTGATATCGATCCGAGTACCGTCCCAATAATCCGTTGAATCGCGCGTGGGAACACATTACCCCACGTTGATATCGGCCCGATAACGACAACTAGCGTAATCAATGGCCAACTCCCTTCTGGGATATTAAGGATCCGGATAAGCATAAAGGAGGCTAAAAACGCTATTGCAATACGGACACCATGCACCCAGCGATAATGTCGATAGAGCCAATATTCGAGTTTTGAGAGGGGTTTATCGGTTTTCACAGCTCGCGCTAAGTGTTAGAAGATAATGGTAGTCAGTGTACCCTGACTCAAGGTGTTTTTTAACCATAAAAGTAAAAAAGCCTCGCGAACGAGGCTTATAAACTTAAAACTTATGTTTAATGTAATCAATTGCACGGGTAAAAATACCCGCCTCAGCCACAGGTTGTAGCACGACCAGCGGATAACTCGCGAGCTCTTGATCTTTATCCATCACTTTAATTTCACCAATCTTCTGATTGGCAGCCAGTGGTGCTTCGAGCTCTTTTTTGTCAATGATGTACTTCGCTTTGACATTATTAATCTCATTTTTAGGTAATGATAAATAAAGGTCTTTATCGCTACCTACCTCCACAGTGTGCGGATTACCGTACCAGACATTTTCATTACCGATCGCACGGCCCGCGTGGAACAATTGCACGGTATCAAAATTATTTTGTCCCCAGACTAATAGCTTACGGGCCTGCTCTTCACGACCCTTCGAGCTTTTACCGCCCATAATGACGGCAATCAAACGGTGGTTACCGACGACATTCGAGGCGATAATATTAAAGCCGGCGGTTTCGGTATGACCTGTTTTCAATCCATCCACATGCAAGCTGTTATCCCACAGTAAACCATTGCGGTTATTTTGTGTGATGCCGTTCCACGTTAACGTTTTCTCGCTATACATCTGATAAAAATCAGGTTCACCGTCGATGATTGCTTTAGAAAGGACGGCTAAATCGCGAGCGGTTGAGTGCTGTCCCGGCGCGTCTAAGCCGTGAACGGTTTCAAAGTGAGTATTTTTTAAGCCTAACTTTGCCACGTATTGATTCATCAACCCAACAAAGTTTTCTTGGCTACCCGCCACATAATCCGCCAGAGCGACACAAGCATCATTACCTGAATCAATAATCACTCCCCGGCTGAGATCGCGGACGGTTAATACATCACCCGGTTTAAGAAACATCAGCGACGAGCCTTTGAACGCTGGATTACCGGCACCCCATGCATCTTGACCCACAGTGACTTTATCATCACGGGTTATGCGTTTTTGGTCGATGGCTCGATCAACCACGTATCCGGTCATCAATTTGGTCAAGCTGGCAGGGTTGCGCTGCTCATCAGGGTTACCGGCAGTCAATATTTGGCCAGTTTTAGCATCCATCAGGACCCAAGAAGCTGCATCAATAGAAGGCGGCGCTAAGGAGAAAGGTAATGCATCATCGTTCGCAAACGACTGCGCAGAATAAAGAACTAAAGAACTAAAAACTAGAGTGGCGCGCCTTTTCAAAATAATCCTCGGATATCTTAATATGTACGAATAGCTGGCCTTTTTACGGTATTTTTTGCCATCTATCACCTGTTAATTGTGAGAATTTGTTAATATTCTTAATGTTGATCATATTTCAATCAAAATGGAAGTCGATGCTAGCGCGGGCGTTGGATGACACATCATTTCCTCTGAAGCTTTTACCTTTCCCATCACTTAACTGGCAGATCAGTCTCTGTAATCAGCACTTATACTCGACTATCGTTGCTCACCCACGTTTTCGCCCCTCTTCGCGGGTATATTTTATCTTTCCTTCCCTACACCGCACACTAAATAGGATTAATCAACTTCCCTCTTTGCAGTGAGAAATTTACACTTACCTCACTAAAAGAAGGGTTCAACATGAGTAACGTTTTACTATTGGTTTTTGGAGTTATCCTAGGGATTATCGCAATTTGGCTGGGGATTTCTTATTTCAGTGAAGTTCTTCTCCACAAAAAAACATTTAAAAAATAACCAAGGCCGAGTTTCGGCCTTTCTTTTACCTAGTGTGATTATTAGCTTTGCTAACAATTATTGATCATTTAATGATCACATTTCATTGATGTTATGCTAAATCACTGTTGGTGTTGATATAGCAGACTATTTCTACTAGTCTTGTAGCAAATTTACGCTGCTGCATAAGCCTTACTAAAGCGCATTTTTTTACTTTCTGACACTTCGGCAATATCTATTTTTTCGTGTAATTAGAAATTGAAATGCTCTGCGCTATAATTGACTTACTTTAGTGTGTTGTCCCCTAACGGACACCTCTTTTAGATTATGAGAGAGTGAACTAAAGTTTACCGAGAAAACTATTGATTTCATTTACCCGCTAACGAAATTTTATTATAGAGGGCATGTAAGCTATGAGCTTTTTCCATCTTAAAAATACGATTGAACGGAATAACTACCTAGCTGCGAAAAACCTCAAAGAGCTTGGATTACATGAATTAGCTTATATCCATCTTAATACGACAAGCCCTTCAATTAAACTTCAGGATTGCTCGGTTAACTCGAGGCTATATGGATTACACGAAATCTTACTAGTGACCTCCCCCTCGAAGGATAAAGATTTTATCATGTTGATTACCGTGATTTCGCTGATCAACGAATTGTGTAGTATGTATACCCTTAAACAACTCCGCTCAACTAACGCTTTCATAAACTTCATTCTCAACTTTACTTCGTTAACGCCGATCCAAGCCAAATTATTAAATACCTTAACAAAATGCTTACAAAAGGATGGTAGCCTTGCCAACTGCCATGTCGCCGAGGATATGACTTTGGCTGTTTTTAAGCACAGTGATAGCAGCAACGAAGTCATTACTCCCCCCACTATTCCATGGGACGGTCGGTATCCAATAACATCACAAGACTCTTACACCCTTATAAATACGGTTGAACTCCAGAAACTAGCCGTTAATATTCTCGACCGAGTATTGCAAGGACTATTGAAAAAGAAAGTTCAGGTCGCACCAATCTCTGTAGAGGACTTTTTTTATAAATATCTCGACAAGCTATAGCTAGAACGCACTATTTCTATTAAAAGTAGAAGTTAATAGAGTCGTTGGTGGGTAGACTTCTTCGCTCTTCCACATTGAGTTCAGGCAGAAGACGTCGTAGTGAGAGTAGGTTACAGCAATGGATCGTTATACTTGGTGGGTAATGACTCCAATTAGTAGAACATATATTTTTCAATGAAGGCCCCGATGACTTTTTCATGTAGCTCTATTGTGC
>NZ_JABBFR010000038.1 GCF_018494065.1 Rosenbergiella gaditana
CATAGAAATCTCCCCTGAGTTCAGGTTAGTAGAAAATTCTACTTATGAACACACCGATTTTTCGGGGGGATTACCCTCTCATTCCAGTTAAAAACAGGCTCAAAGTAGAATACTTCCATTTTCCAAGCAGCCTCCTAATATGGCATTCATGTCTCAGTTTCAAAACTCATTGTGTGATGACAGTTTTTGTATTGAATGAGCATGGGAACTTCTGTTGGAGGTGCCCAAGTAATTTGCGAATAACTGTCCAAGTAAAATGCGAAAGGGCGATCAAGTAAATTTAAATACCCACTTTAAGTGTTCCACTATTAGGTGCAGATATTTAAAACTGTTATTACCAATAATCTCCTATCATTTTAAGTTCGAAAAACCAGTTTGGAATCGTGCTCTCTCTCCATTCCATTGCCAAATACTCTATTAATTAATCTTAAAGGTGATAGGCTTGGTGAGCAGGATAAACATTTTTCTGGTTCAGAAAAATTGCATCTATACGGGGATTGTCAAGGTAACTGGTACTGACCTGGGCAGATACCTCAGCAAGTATGATTTAAAAGGATTTAGGGTGAACCTCAACGATTTTCGTAATAAGTTTACAAGAGGTGAAGTAGGGTTCCTTTACGCAAAATTAATCTGACACAGTCAGAAGGTTGATATTAAAAGTGCCAACACCAAGGGGGGATAAGTATGGCTATTACCCTTTAACCATTGTTTACTATTCTTTTGCAGTGAACAACAATGTAGGTATGGCTGGTGATTTAATTAAAACCCAAGCTACCTGAGAGTTGGCAGTGCTGAAATTAAAGTAACAATAAAAATACGGCTTTTAATATATGACTATATTAGCATCGCGCGATAAGTTTACACTTAACGCGCAACTTAAATATCAATTTCTATAGCAACCTATTTAATATATTGAAAATGAAATTTAATACACTAAAAAATAATTTTATTAAATGCTCATAATGAATGGTATTTTTTTGTTCATATTATTAACTTTTCCAAAATCTATAACTTCCAGAATAGATTTTGCATTGATTTTAATTTTTATATTTTTTATATGAAAATCAAAAGAGTTTGTTGACATACCAGTTACTTCAGAAACTCGAGATCTCTTCAGTCCATTAGATAGAAAATATAATACAACCGACTCTTTTTTTGTGAATTTTACTGGGTAGTCGTAGCATATAACCTCATGAGGAATGTTTTTTAAAATAAAAAAATTGGCAGTATTAAATTCAGATATTGGTAATGAAAGAGTCATGACGCCTTTAATACTACGACTTACGTCATAAATTGCTTTTCTCTTACTAATCATTAAATCCGTATTGGCACCAGTTAGTTGTTCGATAGTAGTCGTCGAAGATTCATTCATTGTTTCAATTTCTTTGGAAATGAATATATGAGCTACATCTGCCCAGGGCATATAGTCGTCAGTGGCACCAATTATCCTATCGATAGACATACCGGCATAATCACAAAAATTCTTATTTACAGCAAGATATCTATGATTTCTATCTTTTACATAAGCTAAACCTATGGGGAAATCGATTATTTTATTTTTAATAAAAAAATCGATTGTTGGATCATCAAGGTTTTTATAAGAAGTCAATTGCCTATTATAGGTAAACATATTTAGCCACCAGTATTAATATTATTCATAATTTTGTTAAAAGATAAAATGATTATCAAAGATAGAAAAATACTACAAATCAACCCAATGAGAGAAATTAGAAGATAAGACGTCACGCTTGGAGAACCGTGTATAGAATAAAAGGTACTCAATATATTCATGGTTACTACACTCCCGATTGAGTACCCAATAGACCTTGAGATTTGATTTAATCCAAATGCCTCATGAAGCTGTTGATCTTCCACGCCAGAGCTTATTATGTGTGGAGCTGAACCGTATATAATACCAATAGCATAACCACAAATCCCAAGGCTGAAAACGGTAGAAAATACTGTATTACTAACACCAAGTAATACCATAGACACAATCAGACCGAGTGAACCAAGCAAAAGTCTTGATTTGTCACTTAGATTATTTAAATTAATGTACCTTGAAACTATGGTAAAAACTGATAGGGGAGTTAGTGCAGCCCCAGCAACTAGAGGGGATAGATTTAAACCAGGTGAAACTACCTGTTGAATTCTATACATAGATGCGGATATCAATACATACATTATCATACCAGATAGCATAACAATTATATTAGCAGTATAAACACTTGTATTTTTAAGAACAGATATATTTATAATGGAATTACTATTATTTTTACTTAAATGGTACCAAAAAAACATGGAGCATAAAAGTAATAAAAATAATATAGAGATATTAAATAAATTAAGCTTGCTTTTTATTTGATCGCAAAGTAATAAAAATATAATGATAGTGAAACTCATTGCAAATGAACCTACTATATCAAATTTATACATTCTATCATTTTTTATATCCTTTAAATTAAAGGATAGAAATAGTGAAAGAATAACCATGCAACCACCAAAAAAGAAAGTTAGATGCATACCAAACATAGAGGTTAACAGCCCTGAGAATGGGTACCCTAAACCGATTCCAACAGCAGTGGTGATAGACAACAGCGATACGGTCTTTTTTACATCATTCGTCAAGTATCTAGCTGCAGTCATTAGACTAGGCACAACTGCCATACCAATTCCTTGAAGGAAGCGGCCTACCAGAAAAACAGAAAAGATATTACAAAAGGAACATAAAAAACAGCCTATTGTAGTTAAAAATAAAGAGATTGAAATAACTTTTTTAAAATTTCCACTCGAAGATATGCTTGCTAATATGGGGGTGAATATAGTTGCAGACATCAAAGTTACTGATAAAGACCATTGCGCTTTTTCCGGAGGTATTGAATAGAAAACGGATATAGCAGGTATTAATGGTGCTCCAAGACTGCTGATAAGTGACACAGCTCCTGCAATCAATAAAAAAATAGCGGGGCTGATCTTGATATCACTTTCCATCATAATACAAATCCTCAATTAATTTTGCAGTGTTGCAAAGTATTGCTTCCAATTGTTCCTTTTTATCACTTGAAGATTCTTTATAGATACACTTGCTAAACTCTCTGATTTTTGATAAATGATCCTTAATTCTAGTTCTGTATGTATCCATAAACTTGTCATTCAAGAAATTTATATCTAAATCATTCATTAGTAAGTAAAGCCTACCACTCTCTGTTATGGAAGCAATTTTTCTATTATCTTCGTCAATTTTTAACGTTATGAACTTTTTATCTTTAAGTTTATTCAGAGCCGGATATATAGCACCAGCACTTGGTTTCCAGCTTCCGTCAGTATGTAAAGATATCTCCTCTATAAGCTGATACCCATGCATTTGCTTTCTTCCGAGTAGAATCAAGAGAATTTTGAAAACATCACCTCTGTAAATGGTCATTTTAAACCCCTATCGCGATATATGGCGATATAGTATTTATTATCATAACCGTAGTCAAGCACAGGACGATAATTTAGTTAGACATTAAGTTGTTAAATTTATACCAAAATTTATGCGATATTCTTAGATGAACGATTGATTAAAAATCGATCATCCAAGCAAATTCTTCATAAATAATCTCGCCTTTGTATTCAGTATTTTCAGTCTTTTTCCCACTAGCAATCTATATCCTTAACTTATGTATTCGTCAAATGCGAAAATTCATTTTAATTCATGAAATTAGCTTTATCAGTAATTATTAATTGAAATTGTAATATTTTTTTACATATACAATTCTCGTAATTTGCATACCTATGAAATTACTCATAGTATTTTTTTTGAAAAAAAAGGAATTACCCTTAGAATAAAAATTAAATGACAAATGAAGAGATTATAAAATGAGTTTCAATATCAAATTTGGTGCTTTCATACCCCCATTTTACCATCCAAACATGAATCCAACCGTAGCTATTGATGATGAAGTGGACTTTATTAAATTCCTTGAAAAAAAGGGTTTTAAAGAAGCTTGGATTGGTGAGCACCATTCTGGGGGATACGAACTTATTAGTTCACCTGAAATATTCATAGCTCATGCTGCAGCAAAAACTAAAACGATCAAACTTGGAACCGGTGTCATTTCGCTTCCATACCATAATCCATTATTGGTAGCAGATAGGATCGTATTATTAGATCACTTGACTAAAGGACGTTCGATTTTAGGTGTTGGACCTGGAGCACTAGTTTCTGATGCACATATACTAGGAGTCGATCCTCTCAAATCTAGAGATATAATGACCGAATCATTATTAGTAATCAATAAGTTACTAAATGGCGACGCAGTAACTATTAAAAACGAATATTTCGAATTAAATGATGCACGATTGCAGTTACTACCATGGAGTGAAGAAGGTATTGAAATTGCTGTCGCAGGAGTGTCTTCTGATGCGGGACCAAAATTAGCTGGATCTTTAAATTGTTCACTAATTTCATCAGCAAATTTAGCAAAACTAAAACCTCATTGGAATTCTTATTGCAACGCTTCTTCTTTAGAAGACAGTAATGTTAATAGAAAAAAATGGAGAATAGCAGCACCGATGTTCATAGCCGAAAGTATGAGTGAAGCTATTGAAAAAACGAAAATTGGTTTACTAGATTGGCTGCATTACTTTCAAAAAGTTACAACACTAAAACTTATAAATGAAGAGACTACACATTCTGAAGCAGTAGAAATAATAAACAAATCTGGATTTGGAGTAATTGGTACTGTAAATGATGCAAAAAAATTTATAAATAAAATCCATATTGAATCTGGTGGTTTTGGGACATTTTTATGTACTAAACATACTTGGTCAGATTCTAAATCAATCAAAGAATCATACAATTACATTGCTGAAGAGTTAATCCCTTACTTTTCAAATATGACGTCCGCCCAAATAAATAGCGATAGGTGGAATAATATAAATCATAAAGCATTTATTGAAAAAATGGATGTAGCAATCAACAATCATACTGTGGAGAAAAAATAATATGCCAACTTTACATAAACCTGCAATATTCTTACCTGATAACATTATTACCTTAGAAGAAACTTTAGACTTTGCAAAAAAGGAATTTAAAAACAATCCTATTTTGGAAAAGGCATTAAAATTAATTACTAATACAGGTGTGAAAAAAAGACACCTCATTCAACCAATCGAGTTATCTTTACAACACCCCGGGTTTGGATATAGAAACAGTGTTTTTGAATTGGAATCTAAAAAACATGTACCATCTGTTGTAATTGAAGCTTTAGAAAATGCACATGTTAAAAATTCAGATATCTCAGCAATTATCTACGTCTCATGCTCAGGATTCATGATGCCTTCATTAACCGCCTGGTTAATTAATAAAATGGGATTTAATAACAATACTGTACAAATTCCTATTGCACAATTGGGGTGTGCCGCAGGTGGGGCAGCTATCAATAGAGCGCACGATTTCATTCTTGCCCATCCTGGAGCGAATGTTTTAATTGTTAGCTGTGAATTCTGCTCTCTAAGTTACCAACCAACTGACAATGATATTGGCAGTCTTCTTTCTGATGGATTATTTGGTGATGCAATTACCGCTGCAGTAGTGACATCTGAGGGTGGTTCTGGAATCGATTTACAAAAGAATAGTAGCTATCTAATTCCTGACACAGATGAGTGGATCAGATACGATGTAAAGGATACGGGCTTTCACTTTAGGTTGGATAAACGAGTTCCAGGAACGATGGAGCCCTTGGCCCCCGTCATGAGAGAACTAACGAAAGGACATGGCTGGGATATTGAGGAGCTTGATTACTACATTATTCATGCAGGTGGTCCAAGAATCTTAGATGACTTATGTAAATACTTGAGAGTAAAACCAGAAAAATTCGACTTCAGCCGTGATACTTTAGTCAACTGTGGGAATATAGCTAGCTCTGTTGTTTTTGAAGCTTACAGAAGAATGTGTGAAGAAAACTACATAACACATGGTGATAAAGGGATCATTGCCGGATTTGGTCCAGGTATTACTGCTGAAATGAATTTATCTTTAGGAAAATAATAAGAATGTATGATTTTCTAACTCCAGAAATTAAACCTATTATAACCGCTTCAATTCTTAAACACGCAGAAGGTGAAAAGCTATTCTCCCCATCTCAAGATATTACACTCAAGGTTTCCGGAGTAAATTCCGAGTTTGCATCTACTTTTGAGATAGGGGTACCTGTAGGTTTTGATGTAGGTGCTCACTTTCATAAGAGAACTGAAGAGCTCTTTTATGTTACGAGTGGCAAATTACTTTTTATGGCGTTCGAGCCAGTTGAATATACTGACAACTGGTTTGACTGGGTAGGGCCTAATGGTGAAAGGCCTGTTATCTGCGAGGCTGGTACCTTAATCCATGTACCTAATTATACACCTCATGCATTTGCAAATATTTCCAACGAAACAGCAAGAATGGTTTTCCAAGCATCTCCACCGCCTGATCATGAAGAGTATTTCAAAGGGTTGATTGAAATTCTGAATTCTAATTCGGTAGTAGATAGTAAGTCTATTGAAGCGCTTAGAAAAAAACACGATGTTCATCAAATAACTAAACTTAGATTCTTGGATGGTCATGACACTCCCGATGAAAAAAATTTCCAATAAAATATCAATAATTAGCGGTTCAACAAGAAAAAAATCAACATCTGAATTATTAAGTAATGGGATCAGAAATAGTTTAACCAATCAAGGATTTATTGTAGATATCATAACTTGTTTTGACATCCCGCTGTTTAGTGAGGATCTTGAAGGAGATAAAAAACCTAGCAGTATAATTAATATTGAAAAAAAAATAAGTGAAAGCACTGGTGTTATTATATGTACCCCTGAATATAATAGTTCAATACCAGGGTCTACTAAAAATTTATTAGATTGGCTTTCTAGACCACATGATCTTGGTGCACTTAGAAACAAAATAATTTCCATAGTAGTTCATACACCTTTCGAAAAAGGTGGGGGGGGTGCTTATAGTGACTTATCAAGAATACTTTCTCATATGGGTAATGTCGTGCTGCATGACAGGATGGGTAGGGTTAGTGGGTTTAGAAAAAAAGATGGTGAAATAGTGAAATCTTGGCAGGAATCTTTAGATCTTCTAATTGATAACTATATTAAGTTTATACATAGATTAAATGTTGGCGAATAAATATTTAAGGTGAAAATATGAAAAAAGTATCTTTTGTAACGGGTGGTAGTAAAGGTATCGGAGCTGCTGTTTGTCGTGAATTGGCTTCTAATGGCGATTATGTGTTTATTGGATATAGTAATAGTGAAGATGAAGCCAATAAGGTTAAAACAGATATCTTAGAAAAAGGCGGAGAATGTGAGATAATCAAGATTGATGTTAGTAATGAAAATGACATTAATTCGGCTTATGAATATGTCAAAAATAAGGTTAGTAAAATTGATAAGCTCGCATGCTGCGCTGGCGTAGAAGATTTTAGTTCGCTGTTTGACATTAGTAAAAATCGATTCGATCACGTGTTCGGAATCAATACATTCGGACAATTTAAGTGTACATCGTTGTTCTCGAATATTATTAATGAAGGAGGGGCAATTGTTCTAACATCTTCAGTTAGTGCTAAGATGACGGTCAGAGAACATATGCTATACGCATCTAGTAAAGCTGCTGTTGAATCGTTTGTTAAAAATGCCTCTCTAGAGCTTGGTGATAAAGGTATAAAAATTAATGCGATTGCGCCGGGCGCTGTCGCAACTGGTATGGCAGCAGGAAATGCACATAAGTATATCCCTAAAGGGTTAAATATAGAACTTAAGGATTGGAAAGGCGTTAATAGTGCGTGTAAACGTATTGGGAATGTTCAAGAAATAGCCAAAGCCTATAATTTCCTTCTATCAGATAGCGTGCCTTTCATGACAGGCTCAACAATGAATGTCGATGGAGGAAGAATTTAATGACTGATATGGACCTAATTATAGAAGAGAGTAAAATTACGAAGCTAATTATTGACTTAGGTAGATGTCTAGATGAAGGGGATTTTGTACGGCACGGAAAAAATTTCATAGAAGATGGCGTGCTTATTTTACCTTTTAAAACTGTTAGAAGTAGTTTTGAAATCACAAAGCATTCTTCTTCAAATTTAGGTAAATTTGCAAAAGTGTATCACGTAATCACTGATATCGTTATTAACATCGACAATGAATTAAATTCCGCCAAGGCTAGAGCAAATGTTCATGCATTACATCTATTTGATGTAAGTATTCCATCTGAATTTGCAGAGCTAGGTGGTTACTATAACTTCACATTAATTAAAAATACGAATGGAGATTGGAAGTTCAAGCAAGTAGAATTAGTAAAAGTATGGAGTTCAGGTAAAGCTGAGAATATTGGTGTGAATTCTTAATTATCAATATAGTTCCTATATGATTTTATAGAGAAATTTAATCCTCTTATTTATGAGTAATTATTACTATATTACAAGATAATTATAACTACTAATAAAAATCAGAGAGCGTGTTTCAATAAGAAGAAACACGCTTTTTTGAATATCATTTAATGTAATTGCAGGTATTTTGATATATTTATTCTCTATTAATATGAATATTTATATGAAAAATATGTACTCTAAACTAGACAATTAACTGTTATTTTTTACCTTTGTCTAAGGATAGGTAATCCCCCCATTTTTAACGGAGGTAATAAGTAGAATCAGTTAACACGTTGAATATGCTGCATCGGTGTAAAAC
>NZ_JABBFR010000039.1 GCF_018494065.1 Rosenbergiella gaditana
GGGAGGCGATACGGCGAGTGCGGTATCGGGGATGCAGACCGGGAAGGTGACGGTTGAGAATAACTCGTTAGGTGATATTGCGCAGGCGCAGTCTGAAGGCAAGACGGTGGAGCAGAAGGCGGGTGAGTACGTTGAGGCCGAAAACGAGCGCTATAAGAAGGCAAACTGCGGCGGAATGAGTGCTGAAGCCTGCTCTGTGAAGATGTACACGGAACGGCGTGAAGCGCTGAAAAATACTCTGTCAACAGGCGCGGATTTTTTACCGATTATCGGAACCATCAAAAGCGCCGCTGAGGCACAGTCAGCACTGGATTATCTCAACGTGGCCGCATCCCTTATACCAGGAGAGCGTGTTGCTTCAGGTGTGCTTAAAGCGGCAGAAAAAGCTTTGGTAAAAGGAGATGTGACTGAAGCGTCTAAGTTGATCAATAAGGCCAGTGATGAGATTAAAGTTAAATGGGTCGATGAAAATGCAAGCATGAGTCAGAGGGCTAGAGACTACAATGATTCCGCTTCAGGCGCTCGTTCTAATATCGAAACTCAGAAAGGACAGGCACCAAGTATTGATCGGGTTGATGCTAATGGTTTAAATAAACCAGTCCGTTTCGACGGGGTTGATGGTAATGTAATGATTGATCGTAAAATATCTGTTGTTACTACTCAAAAAGCTAAAGATCAAGCAATTCGCCAATCAGAAGCTCTTAAAAATAATGGGATGACAGGTCGATGGGAAGTTCCTACCCAAGCTCAAGCCAATCGGGCACAAAAAATGTTCGATGAGTTAGGTATTAAAAATATTGAGGTGAAAGTCGTCAATGAATAACAATATTAAACTCGTTAAGGTTATTGCAGATCTTGCTGTTTTTTTAGAGTTCACACATGAAGGGATGCTTGATCCCGATCTGGCTGTAGAGGCTTTAGAACAAATGGCTTCTGAACTTCAGCTCATGGATGTGCAGGATAGAAATGATTTGGCTAATACTTTTAGAAGCATATCTAAAGAATATTCCGGTGATAGAAGTGAATATGTCAGAGAGCTGCCTGAATCTCTCGGAATAATTTAAATTTAAATCCCGGCCATCAAGCCGGGATCTTATTACCCGCCAATCACTCCTCAGCCAGCCGAATAATCAACTCTCCCTGCTGACAACTCACTTCAACCTTCCTGCCCGTCTCAAATCCCAGCTCTCCCATCCAGTTACCCCGTAGCGTGATCGATGGTGAAGGCCGATGTTTAATGTGATCCCGAACATATCCCACGGTATAACGCCTTGATTGAGTTGTGGGTGTGCCTGTCTCTGGCTTATGATATGTCTTAGCCATAATCAACTCCTGCTTAGTTGGTTGTGGTTAGCGGGGCTAGGGTGTTAGAGCACCTCAGCCCCGCGTCAATAATTAGTCTATTAGCTGATAATCTGTTTTAACCTGTCCTGCTTAATCGCCATATCCATAAGGCGACATATTACTTCTTGGTCTTCAGGCTTTAACGAATCTGCCTGTTTACAAAGTTCCTTTAATCTCTTGTTTTTAATATCAAATACAGCTTTTTCTCGTCCCTGTTCACCAAATGCCAGTTGGTCTATAGAGACCTCAAGTATCTGAGCCAGTTTAATCACATAATCAAACTGGGGTTTTGCCTGTCCCTGTTCCCAGCGTCCCACCATTCGCGGCTGAACTTCCAGAAAGTTAGCGAGTTCAAGCTGTGTAAGCTGCCTCTGCTTACGAATAGCAGAGAGGTTTTTACCAAAATCAGTCATGGATAAACAAAGCCAGTTAAGTTGTTTATGGCACATAGTAAATGACTCCCTGAAAAATACGCCTTGAAACCATCATATAGACCTGTATAAAATAGGTCAATAAAGACCTTGACGTATTTTTGAAGGAGCGAAGTAATGGCAAGGATGGCCTCAAAAGAACTGGAACAGCTAAAGCACACCGTGCCGTTAGAGGTGTTAGCCGAATCACAAGGCTATACGCTGCGTAAGCAGGGCAAAGACTTCGTTGTACTCTGTCCCTTCCACACCGAGAAAACTCCTTCCTGCGTTATCTCGCCGGGCAAAAACCTCTATCACTGCTTTGGTTGCGGGGGCGGCGGGGTCGGTGCTGGACTGGCTGCAACACACTGAACGGCTCACCTATCCACAGACACTGCAACGGTTGCGAGAGTTAGCCGGTTCAGCGTCTTCTTTAGCTGTCGCCGTTCCTGCTTCGCCGCCTGCTCGCCAGACTCTGACCGATTTAGACGACGACGGCCAGGCGTTACTCAGTCAGGTCGTCAACTGGTATCACCAAAATCTGCTTAACTCACCTGATACGCTGGTCTGGCTGGAGAAGCGCGGCCTAAATCATCCGGAGCTGATTAGCCACTTCCGGCTGGGCTTCGCCGGGGCACATGGCGTAGCGGGTGCGCTCCCTTCACCGTACTCGAAGACAGGTAAAGCGTTACGCAGCCGCTTAAAACAGCTGGGTGTAATACGCGAATCTAACCACCAAGATCACTTCCGTGGCTGTCTGGTGGTGCCAGTAGTTGGCGGGTCTGAAAGTGTCGATCCGGCACATCGTGGCCGGGTGTTACAGCTGTACGGGCGGCGCACGATGGCCGATCATCTGGTCCTCAAGGGATCGGCAAAGCATCTCTACTTACCTTTACCGCTGGCCGGGATCTGGAACGAAGCCGCCCTGAAAGCGTCTTCAGAAGTTATCTTGTGTGAGGCGCTGATCGACGCCATGACCTTCTGGTGTGCCGGGTATCGCAATGTAATCGCGGCATTCGGGGTCAATGGCTTTACCGCTGGTCATCTGGCGGCGTTACAGTATCACGGCGTAAAGCGGGTGCTGATCGCCTTCGACCGGGACGAGGCCGGGGATGGGGGCGCGCAAGCCGTGGCTGAACAACTTAGCGGTTGTGGCATCGAGGCCTGGCGGGTACGGTTCCCACAGGGACTGGATGCGAATGCCTATGCGGTGAAAAGCGGCAGCCCTGAATCAGCCTTGGCGTTGGCACTGGAACAAGCAGTTCGAATGAATAGCGAGTCTGTTGTTGCAACTGAAACCGTGACGACCCGCAATGAACCCCCTTCTTTTTTAGCGGCCCAACCGGCCTCACAGCCTGCTGTAATCTCTTCCATCGCCTGCGACATCATGCCATCGGGCGAACTGTTGTTGCGCTGTGGCCCTCGCGTCTGGCGGGTGCGGGGCTGGCAGAAGAATCCAATCAGTGAGGTGATGAAGGTCAATGTACAGGTGCTGGATGAATCCACCGGGGCGTTGCATGTGGACAGCTTCGATATGTATCACGCGAAGCAGCGGCAAGGGTATGTGAGCTGTGCGGCAACCGAGCTGGCCTGTGAGTTATCGGTGATAAAACGTGAATGTGGTCGGGTGTTGCTGGCGCTGGAACAGCAGCAGGGTGAACGACTGAACGCGGCGGAAGCGGAACAGGCCTCCGCAGTGGTGACGGTATCGGGTGACGAAGAAATCGTCGCGCTGGCGCTGCTAAAATCCCCCGACCTAGCAGAGCGCATCGTGGCCGACCTCGCTGCCTGCGGCGTAGTCGGGGAGTCGTCGAACTTACTGACGGGTTATCTGGCGGCCACCTCGCGCAAGTTGGATAAGCCGTTGGCCGTGTTAATCCAGTCTTCCAGCGCGGCGGGTAAATCCTCGCTGATGGATGCCGTGTTGGGTCTGATACCGGAAGAAGAACGTATCCAGTACTCAGCCATGACCGGGCAGAGCCTGTACTATCTAGGAGAAACCTCCCTTCAGCACAAAATCCTAGCGATAGCAGAGGAGGAGGGCGTTAGGCAGGCAGCTTATGCGCTGAAGTTGTTGCAGTCGGACGGGGAACTGAAAATCGCCAGCACTGCCAAGGACGAATCATCCGGCGAACTGGTGACGCGGGAGTACCGCGTTCAGGGACCGGTGATGCTGATGTTAACCACCACGGCCAGCGATGTGGACGAAGAGCTACTCAACCGCTGCCTGGTGCTGACCGTGAACGAGTCCAGAGCGCAGACCGAGGCAATACATGCGATGCAGCGTAAGGCACAGACACTGCAAGGGCTGTTGGCCACATCGGAAAAAAGTTACCTAACCCGACTGCACCAGAATGCACAGCGGCTGTTGCGGCCGCTAAAGGTGGTCAATCCTTACGCAGAAAAACTTACCTTCCTGAGTGACAAAACCCGCACCCGGCGCGATCATATGAAGTACCTGACGCTGATACAAAGTGTGGCCCTGCTGCACCAGTATCAGCGGGAGGTGAAGCGAGTCGAGCACAGGGGGCAGTGGCTGGAGTATATCGAGGTGGTGCCGTCTGATATTACATTGGCGAACCGACTGGCGCATGAGGTGCTGGGTCGGACGCTGGACGAGATGCCGCCACAGACGCGCAAGTTACTGGTACTGCTGCATGATCAGGTGAAGACATGGGCAGAGAGACAGGCAGTGAAGCCGAACGAGTTGCACTTTACCCGGCGTGATGTACGCGCTTCGTTGGGCTGGGGCGATACCCAGCTGAAAATCCACCTGGCAAGGTTGCTGGAGATGGAATATCTGTTGCTGCACCGGCGCGGCTTAACCTATGAATATACGTTGTTATGGGACGGCGGTAGTGGTGAAGAGGAGCATCTGTGCGGCCTGCTGGATGTGGACGACACAACAACAGCGGCAACGGATAGCAAGGGCAAAACGTTACGGTCGGATAAAGATGGCAAATGGTCGTCCCTTGGTCGGGATGCGGTCGGCGGTCAGTCGGGAGGGAGAAAATCCGCTTCAGAGCAGACCGGACAAGACCTCGCGGCGGACCCGGTCGGGGTTGCTGACAACGCAGTAATCAGAAAGAAAAATAAAGTGCCCTTATCGCCTTCGCCCTTGTTATCTAACACCTCTTCCTAGCCGCCTGCTTCAGGCCGCACCAGCCCTGACAATGGAGTGTCACCATGGCCAACCGCAAACCCCGTTCAAACCGTCTTCTTACTGTTGATGATATCTACCGCCAGCCGATCGGTCCGGCCCATGACCCGAAAAGCCTGTACGCGCTGCTGCTGCGGTTCGTGCGCTGGCGCAGAGAGCGGCACTGGTCAGAAACCACCTTAAAAGTACAGACCCATCACAGCTACCGCTTTATCTGTTGGGCAACGGAACGGGGTATCGGCTATGCCGCAGAAGTGACCCGGCCAGTACTGGAAAGTTACCAGCGCTATCTGTATCAGTACCGCAAGCTGAACGGTGAGCCGCTGACCAGCCGCACCCAGCGCACCACGTTACAGCCGCTACAGGTGTGGTTCAGCTGGCTGGCAAAACAGGGCATTATCTTGGCAAACCCAGCGGCCGACCTTGAGCTACCGCGACTGGAAAAACGCCTGCCGCGCACGATACTGAGCGTAGAGCAGGTAGAGGAGATCGTGAATCTGTGCGACTTGAGTACGTTGCAGGGTATCCGCGACAGGGCGCTACTTGAACTGCTGTGGTCAACAGGGATCAGGCGTGGCGAGGTTGCCAACCTTGAGATCTACAGTGCGGACTTCAACCGAAAAATCCTGACCATCGTGCAAGGTAAAGGCAAGGAAGACCGGGTGGTCCCGGTGGGCGAGCGTGCGCTAAGATGGCTGAATCGTTATCTGCAGCAGGTTCGTCCAGACATCCTAGCCGTGCCAGACTGTCGGGCGCTGTTCCTGACGATGGATGGCCTGGCAGGGTTAACGGCGAACGGTATCACCTTAGCGGTCGTGCCTTACCTGAGAGCGGCGGGAATAGAGAAGGGAAGCTGTCACCTGTTCCGCCACGCGATGGCGACGCAGATGCTGGAGAACGGCGCAGATCTGAGATGGATCCAGGCGATGCTGGGGCATCGAAGCGTGGAGAGTACGCAGATCTATACGCAGGTGAGTATCCGGGCGTTGCAGGCGGTGCATGGGAGTACGCATCCGGCGGAGCAGCGTGAAGAAGAAAAGCCTGACAGGTAAAAAAATAAAGGTCATAATGACACCACGAACGACACCACAGAAAGGAGTGTAGGATGAGCACAATCCACTTCAGAATAGACGATGAAACGAAGCGCCTAGCGATGCAGGCAGCAGAACGTCAGAAGATGAGTCTAACTGAACTCATGCGCCAGCGAGCCGAAGAACTTGCAGCAGAAGAACGGCAGTATCAGGATAGTGAGTACGATGTCTGGCTGGAACAGCAGATAACGCAGGCGTTCAGTCGCTATGATGAAAGTGAAAGCCAGTTCATCAGCGATGATGAAATGAACAGCCACATGGCTGAACTGAAAGCGCAGGCTGCGCGAGGTAAGCTGTGACATCAGACGTTCAGTGGGAGATCCAGGCAAAGGCAGACAGAGAAGCGATCTTCCGTTATCTGTATCAGGAAGCCGGGCTGTCGGTAGCCAGCTCGGCAGATGACAGGCTTGTCAGCATGGTTAATATCCTCAGGGAAAACCCGCAGGCAGGCGTTAAGGCCGGGAAAACTGCGAAACAGCGTAAGCTGGTTGTTCCCCGCTTCCCGTTCATCATCATCTATGTTGCAGAAGAAACCGTGGTTCGTATCCTGCGTGTGCTGCATACATCCCGCAAAATAGCAGGCCGTTACAACAGAAGTTAGCGGTACCTTCTGTAAGCTGGGTCTGTCCCGTGCCCGGCAGAGCGCGGCGTCCTTGCCGCTTCCTGCCGCCATCACCTACCGAGTGCGCGGGGGTAAATGGCCGTCCAGCGGCGTAAGTCATCTGCAATATGCCCGTTCAGGTGTGGCCGCTGTTCGGCCATTCAACATAATGTGCGGGTATTATGCGAAGCTCGCCGCCCGCCTGCACAGCTCCTCTTCGCCGCGTTCTGCGGCTCGTATCGCATAATACACATTATGTCTTGCGCCCCGGCGTTCGGCACTGGGTGCGGCCGCCGTCCCTTCCTCGTGTTCAGCCAACAGCCATAAGGCAGGTCGGCCTTCGGCCTCCACTTAAGGGCGTTATGCCCGCCCGCTGCGTCTGTCTGCGGCGGCTCGCAGTCGTTCCTCCTTGCTCGTTCCCGCCTCGCCAGGTTACTCGCCTCTTCCTGAGGCTCGCCCTTCGGGCCAGCGCAAGCGCTGTTCTGACCTGCGGTCAGTCTGCCCCCGCCCCAGTGTGGCGTGGTCATGCACACTCAACGTCCGGTTATGCAGAGGTGCCTCAGAGCGCCAAAGGGCGCTAGCGGGCTCTCTGCCGCCCGCACGGGCAAAACCCGCGTTCCCTGCTCAGGCAAGCTGAGCCGCGCCCACGGGTTGCGGCTAAAAACGAATAATGACAGGGGCAGCAATGTTGTTAAAATGGCCGAGTGCAGGCGTGATGCCAGGGCAGGGCGGTAGCGTGTCTGGGGCTGAAAAAGCGCGTCGGGGCAAAAAAGTTGGCTCGGTAACTGCAGCAGGAAAAATGGGTTGTAACTCACGGAAAGCACAGGGAAAAATGGTGTACGCTGGCTAAGTAAACGTCGGAAAGAGTTGTTGTTGAGAACAACAGTTTATCAGCCGTGGCACGACTCGGCGTTACAGCATGTGCTGAAGTCGCCACATGTCGAAATATGGTCGTGGAGAAAGGGCTCGGTGCATTACTGGGTATCGGAGCAGCAAAAACAGCGCTAGACAACCTTTCGTCATCTGAACGGGATTATGTCTTTAGCGTAGCAATGTCTGGTAAGGCTGATCTAATAGAACAACTGACCCCGGAACAACGGGCTGCCTATAATTATATGATAGGGCAGGATCAAAAAGGCTTAATCACGGTCTTCCCGAAACCGGATAGAGAACTAATAGACGGTAAGTTGATTAATCCGGGTCATAGTGTAGTGGTCAAGTAATATTGGCCACGGTTTTACAGTAAAAATGATATCTCTTCTCTGACTCTTCCGGCGTCAGG
>NZ_JABBFR010000003.1 GCF_018494065.1 Rosenbergiella gaditana
TGGTGCATCCGGGAGGATTCGAACCTCCGACCGCTCGGTTCGTAGCCGAGTACTCTATCCAGCTGAGCTACGGATGCGTAAATGGCGGTGAGGGAGGGATTCGAACCCTCGATGCAGCTTTTGACCGCATACTCCCTTAGCAGGGGAGCGCCTTCAGCCTCTCGGCCACCTCACCAATTTACTTCTTAACTTAGCTTCAAAGGAAACTTACGTAACCGTTCGTTGCTGCGTTGGCGCACATATTACTTTCCCCGGTTTATAAGTCAAACACTTTTTCGAGAAGATTATTTGTTTGCACAAAACCGCAGCAATTAGCACATTTACTCGGCGATTTTCTTTTCTAAAGCATAAAAAAACGGCTGCAAACATAATTAAGTTTCACAGCCGCTTCGTAACCTGCCCCTGGTGAGTGCAGATAGATTAATACTCAGAGTCCTGAGTTTTTTCAGCTTGGATGCGTTGGTAAATCTCTTCACGGTGCACCGAAACCTCTTTAGGTGCATTAACACCGATTCTCACTTGGTTCCCTTTGACACCGAGTACTGTCACTGTAACCTCATCACCGATCATGAGGGTTTCACCAACTCGACGAGTTAGAATAAGCATTCTTTGCTCCTTGAAAGATTAAAAGAGTCGGGTCTCTGCACAACCCGGCACATCCATCGTTAACACTAAGTAATTAGGACAGTATTTTATTAATAAAATTCACTCAATCCGTGATTACTCATGCTTGATAATAGTTTAGCCGAAATACACAGTTCTTACCTGACATTATCAAGAGATTTATTAAATGATTTTATAATGTGCCCAACAGAATTTGTTGGGCTATTAATGTAATCAATTTAACTTATTGTAATTTATTGGAAATAATTTCAGGCACTTGCGCGAACGTTGCCGTAAGCGCATCAGGTAGATTCCCTCCTGCTTGTGCCATATCCGGTCGACCGCCACCTTTGCCGCCGACTTTCGGTGCAATAAGTCCAATCAGTTCACCCGCTTTAACGCGGTCTGTCAAATCATTAGTCACACCAACAATAAGTGAAACTTTATCTTCGCTCGTCGTACCTAAAACAATAATTGCTGAACCTAGTTGATTTTTCAGGTCGTCGACCATGGTACGAAGTAGTTTAGGATCAATTGACGGCAACTCACTTACTAGCACTTTTACACCATGAATTTCACTAACTTGATCAGCTAAAGAAGCACTTTTCTGAGCCGCTTGCTGGTCTTTGAGTTGTTGAACCTGTTTTTCTAGCGCACGAGTATGTTCGGCTAGCGCTTTAATCTTGTCATTAAGATTTGTGCTATTTGCTTTGATCAGTTGTGCTATTTGCGTCAGCTGATCTTGGGCCGCGAATACCGTGCCCAGCGCACGCTCCCCGGTAAAGGCTTCGATACGGCGTACTCCAGCGGCAGTGCCAGACTCTGAATCCAACACAAAAAGGCCGATATCTCCGGTGCGCTGTGCGTGTGTCCCGCCGCAGAGTTCAACCGAGAAGTCACCCATAGTCAGTACACGGACCTGTTGATCATATTTTTCACCAAACAAGGCCATAGCCCCTTTCTGTTTGGCGTCTTCAATGTCCATAATATCTGTCGTGACGGGAAGATTAAGGCGAATTTGTTGGTTAACAATCTCAGTCACTTGGCGAAGTTGCTGTTCGCTCATAGCTTCCGTGTGAGAAAAGTCAAAACGCAAATATTTATCGTTAACCAATGAGCCTTTCTGTGCGACATGCGGCCCGAGAACCTGGCGTAATGCTGCATGTAACAGGTGCGTCGCAGAGTGATTTAATCGGATTTTTGCCCGTCTTGCTTCATCAACGTGAGCGTTGGCCTGTTGTCCAACGTGTAACTCACCCGTGACCAAGCGACCTAAATGCCCCGGACTTTTACCATATTTTTGTGTATCTTCTACGGCGAATTCACCCTGTTCTGTCGAGATAACACCGGTATCACCGACTTGTCCACCGGACTCGCCATAGAATGGAGTCTGATCAAGTATCACAACGGCCGATTGACCTGGTAAGAGTTGTTGAACTGATTGTCCTTCGACAAAAATCTCACTCACCTTGGCAGAGAAGGCTAATTGGTCATAGCCATTAAATTCGGCCTCTTTCTCTACCCGAATTTGCGCATTGTAATCCGCGCTAAAGCCGCTTGCTTGGCGGGCACGTTGGCGCTGTGCTTCCATTGCTGCTTCAAAACCGGCTTCATCAATTTTTAAATCACGCTCACGACAGACATCTGCCGTTAAGTCAGCAGGGAAACCGAAGGTATCGTAGAGACGAAAAACAATCTCACCCTGTAAGGTATCACCTTTTAAGGCAGCAAGTTCTTCATCAAGAAGGGCTAAACCACGCTCTAGAGTTTTAGCGAACTGCTCTTCTTCGGCTTTTAGCACACTCTCAACATGTTGTTGTTGTTTACGTAATTCTTCGCCTGCACTGCCCATCACCTCGATCAGCGGCTGGACCAATTTATAAAAGAAGCTCTGTTGTGCGCCTAACATATTACCGTGGCGGACTGCACGACGAATAATACGACGCAGCACATAACCCCGGTTTTCGTTAGAAGGAACAACACCGTCGGCAATTAAAAATGCGCAGGAGCGGATATGGTCAGCAATAACACGTAACGATTTATTGGTTAGATCTTGTATTCCAGTAACCTGTGCCACAGATGTAATCAATTTTTGGAATAAGTCGATATCGTAGTTAGAGTTAACATGTTGCAGCACTGCAGAAATACGCTCTAGACCCATTCCCGTATCAACGGAAGGTTTAGGAAGAGGAAGCATCGCGCCATCCGCTTGACGATTGAACTGCATGAAAACGATGTTCCAGATTTCAATATAGCGGTCGCCATCTTCTTCTGCTGATCCTGGAGGCCCTCCCCAAATATGGTCGCCATGGTCGTAGAAAATTTCGCTGCAAGGGCCGCATGGGCCAGTATCACCCATCTGCCAGAAATTATCTGAAGCATAGGCACTGCCTTTATTATCACCAATACGGATAATACGTTCAGCGGGAACACCGATCTCTTTTTCCCAGATATCCCAAGCTTCATCATCGGTTTCATAAATAGTTACCCATAAACGTTCTTTGGGTAAATTAAACCATTGATCGCTAGTAAGCAGTTCCCAAGCGAATGAAATAGCTTCACGTTTAAAGTAATCACCGAAACTGAAGTTACCGAGCATTTCAAAGAAAGTATGGTGACGCGCAGTATACCCAACGTTTTCGAGATCGTTATGCTTACCCCCTGCACGGACACAGCGTTGAGAGGTCGTGGCACGAGAGTAATCGCGTTTATCTTGACCAAGGAACACATCCTTGAACTGGTTCATCCCTGCGTTAGTAAAGAGTAACGTTGGGTCATTGTTTGGTACTAGCGAACTGCTAGCAACAATTTGGTGGCCTTTGCTTTGGAAAAAATCGAGAAACGTCTGGCGAATCTCTGCAGTACTCTTGCTCATAAATGTCCTGGTATCATGCTTAACAGACGTTCCGTTACATCTAAGTCACTGGAATGTTCACAGTCGACCTATGATAGGGAACTCAAAGTCTCAATAAGATAAGTTTTCTTCACGGCGAAGTAAAATCTCAATCTTATTCACGAGGAAATATTTTCAAAAACAGCACGGATATCTTCGCTTTGAAAACCTCTGCTGTAAAGATAACGTTGTAACTTCACTTTTTCAGGATAGGTCGTTGGCCAACGTTGGCCCGCTTTTTTCTCGGCAACGTCTTGCGCACACTGCTGCCAATCCACTTCAGTGTGACGCAATGCATGCTGTACTTTTGCCGACTCTATATATTTTCGTTGTAAATCTTGGCTAATGCGCTGTGGTCCATAACCTCGACGGCTACGTTGCAGAATAAATTGTTGGCAAAAGCGCTCGTCATTTAGGTAGCCTTGTTCTGTGCACCACTGCACGACACTTTCAAGTGTCTCTTCTGCTACCCAAAAATGATAGGCTGTCTCGCGCAAAGCCTTCCTTGCGATTCCTAAACGTAACTTTTCTCGTAACTCTTCTGTACCATGATCTCGCTGTCCTAATATCCATACTGCACGTTGTAGCAACTGTGCATAAGTTACCTCTTTCTTCGGGACGCTACTCTCCATTCGATGTCCTCTTTACTCAGCACCTGTAACGAAAAACGGGAGCCGCATAAGCAGGCTCCCGTTACTAACGTCACGATGTAATGTTAAAATTCATCTTGCTCGTCGTTCTCTCCAGATATTTCATGTACTGGAGAGGTTTCACCTTCATGGTTTGGATTATTCAGCAAAGTTTCACGAAGTTTCTGTTCAATTTCGGTAGCAATTTGCGGATTCTCACGTAAGTAGTTACCTGCATTAGCCTTACCTTGACCAATTTTATCGCCTTGGTAGCTGTACCAAGCACCTGCTTTTTCAATAAATTTATGCTTCACACCTAAATCAACTAACTCACCATAGACGTTGATACCTTCGCCATACATAATTTGGAATTCTGCTTGGCGGAAAGGTGCAGCAATTTTATTTTTTACAACTTTCACACGGGTTTCACTACCGACCACGTTTTCACCTTCTTTAATCGCACCAATGCGGCGGATATCAAGACGAACCGAGGCGTAGAATTTTAATGCGTTACCACCCGTTGTAGTTTCAGGGTTACCAAACATTACACCAATTTTCATCCGGATTTGGTTGATGAAAATAAGGAGTGTATTAGATTGTTTTAAATTACCTGCTAATTTGCGCATCGCTTGGCTCATCATACGTGCCGCAAGGCCCATATGCGAATCACCAATCTCGCCTTCGATCTCAGCTTTCGGTGTCAGTGCCGCAACGGAGTCAACGATAATGACGTCAACGGCGCCTGAACGTGCTAATGCATCACAGATTTCAAGTGCTTGCTCACCTGTATCAGGCTGAGAACAAAGTAGATTATCAATATCGACACCTAATTTCTTAGCATAAACAGGGTCTAGTGCATGCTCAGCATCGATAAAGGCACATGTTTTCCCTTTACGTTGCGCAGCAGCGATAACTTGTAATGTCAGCGTTGTCTTACCGGATGATTCAGGACCGTAAATCTCAACAATACGTCCCATTGGTAGGCCACCGGCCCCTAACGCGATATCTAAAGATAATGATCCCGTTGAAATGGTTTCAACATCCATCGTCCGGTCTTCACCCAGACGCATGATGGAGCCTTTACCAAACTGCTTCTCAATCTGTCCTAGCGCAGCTGCAAGTGCTTTTTGTTTGTTTTCATCGATAGCCATTTCAACTCCTAATCGTACTGGTTTCGCCAGCAAGGGGATTTTTATGCTTATGCATTTACGGGATTAATTATACTGTATAGTCATACAGTATCAAGCTTAATTTTGAAAAATGTCTCTAACGCGGTCGCTAGGGCAAAGGTCACTGCCTGCTGGCGGATAGACTCGCGATTACCTGTGAAGTGGCATATATGGCTAGTCGTCGTCCCCCCTGCCATTGCAAACCCAAAGCAGACGGTACCCACCGGCTTATTCTCGGTTCCCCCCGCCGGTCCCGCATAACCAGTTACCGAGATGGCATAGTTAGCTGAGAAGGCTATACAAGCACCTTCAGCCATCGCTTTCGCTACGGCTTCGCTAACCACGCCATGCTGCTGCAACGAGTCAGGCAATACACCCAAATAACGCTGTTTACTCTGCTCGCTGTAAGTGACTATCCCCCCATCAAAATAAGCGGAGCAGCCACTGATATCAGTGAGCGCTTTAGCGATCCCCCCTCCCGTGCAAGATTCTGCAGTGGTGATCGTTGCTCGAGATTGCATAAGATGATGCCCGAGTAATTGGCTTACTTGGGCCAGTTCGTCGCTCATATCATTATCTCCGTCCACCTGGTTCAGGTCGATAGTTTAACAATTCTAGGTCAACAATGGCGCATCGGGCATACGATCTACTACTCGATACTCAATTAATCCATCGTATTACAGATTATTTTGTCGAGAAGCGCGGACTGACTCACCAAGTTGCCATACAGCCATCGCGTACTGTGTACTGTGATTGTAACGCGTTATCGCATAAAAATTGGGTAACCCAAACCAGTATTGATAACTGTTACCCATATCTAAACGTAATAAACTCACTTTTTGTGAGCCTGAGAGCGGCTGCTGTGGAGTCAATCCACTGTTTTGTAATTGGCTAACGGTGTAACGCGTTGAGTACCCGTTTTCTAAGCCAGGAGCTTGACCTGACCCGACGACTGCCACCGGTTGGCCTGTTTTCCAACCACTTTGTTGAAAGTAATGCGCAACACTACCAATAGCATCCACCGGATCCCAAAGGTTGACATGGCCATCACCATTAAAATCGACTGCGAACTGCTTATAGGCAGAGGGCATAAATTGACCATACCCCATTGCCCCGGCAAAAGAACCTCTTAACGTTAATGGGTTGTCTTGCTCATGTTGAGACATTAATAAAAAGGTTTCGAGTTCACTACTGAAATAGGTCGCTCGACGAGGGTAATCAAAGGCAAGAGTCGCTAGGCCGTCAATGATACGAGTTTTCCCCATAACACGGCCCCAGCGAGTTTCAACCCCGATAATTCCAACAATAATTTCCGCCGGCACTCCGTATTGTACTTCCGCTCGAGAAAGTGCATCGCGGTATTGGTTCCAGAAAGCGACACCATTTTGTACATTTGAATCAGTTATAAATTTATTACGGTAACGAATCCATGCGCCGTTAGGGCCAGGCGCAGGCGTGTAGTTTGGCGCTTGGCGATCCATTAATCGAAGCACGTAGTCCAAACGGCGGGTTTGGCTAAGCCACGCGATGAGTTGCTGACGGTTAAAATCATGCTTTTCAACCATCATATCGATAAATTTTTCTGCTCTTGGGTTACCTGCAAAGTCCCCGGTTAGATCACTTTGGGTTAAGATTGCCGGCTTTAATAGAAACCCGCCTTGAGGGGCTGTTTGATTATCTGTACGGTGCGAGTGGCTACTGCAAGAACAGAGAAGAGTGATGATAGGTACGATAAGATAGTTAAATCGCATGCGAGCTCCACTAGCTATTACATCGACTTTCTCATAATAAGAAAGCAGGATTATTGATGTCTTAGCATAATATAAAAGACGGAAACTTTCTGCACTAACCTAGTATTTTCTATGCAGTTTATCGCCGCCTCAAGGCCATTCCGTTATCTTAATTTAAAAGTGCCCTTTACCGCCTAAATTGAGACAATTATCGTTATGCTTTTATTACCAATTTGAACTGCTGTATTCACCCTAATACTGCCTTGCGGGAAGAGATTGGCTTCAAGCCCCAATTTCATTTCAGCGATATTCTCTGCTCCGGCAAGCTCTACTTTAGTACTGTCCATTTGGATACCATGACGTTTTGAATTATGTGTCCAGTTAAGCTCGAAAAAAGGTTGGAAATATCGTTTAGTTTCAGGTGAAGCCCTAAACGGATCAGTGAGTTGTATACCATCGAGAGAAATATGAGGTAGATATGTCGGAAGAACAGCTCTTTACCAAACGCCAACTCACCACGAAACTACTGCTGAACTCTCTGAAAAGCTTGCTGCGTTAAAAGGTAAACACACTGTCGCGTCACTCAATACTGGCGAGGGACTTCAAGTTTAGCTTTTTGTTGTTCATGATGAATATTTACATGAGTGACAGCATGGTCCCATGACACTTAAAAAATCAAGCATCTTCAATAATCAGGGGGATAGTGAGTTTATATCTTTCACCTTTAACTCTCCTTTATCTACCCAAACGGAAAAAGTCACACTATAACTATTCCCATTTTCTGTAGTGTGATCTTCCTTTATACGTATTGCATTAATAGAAAACACATATGATTTACCGGGTTCAAAAGAAAAAGCGGAATTAGAGAGGCATTTATTTGAGTATAACTTAGGTCCATTTCCAATAGCGAATTGTTTCTCCAGCACATTTTTACTATTACCAATTTCATTTATACTTAATAAAGATATGCTTTCATTTTTAGTATCAGGCAGTGAAACACAAATACCATCACCTACTACACTCACATTAGCCCGATGATTTTCCGGGCGAGTATCATTAAGGTGGCAGGATGCTAAAAACAGAACAGAAATAAATAAAATTATGCTTTTCATCACATCGCTCTCTTATAAAATTGATGCTGGCAATATTTTTCTATACAGCGAAAGGGTATTATTATCTAACACCCCCTGAAAACCAGCCTGACGCCCAATTTCACTTTTCAGACCACTTACACCATATCTTTCTAACAGAAAATAATCGGCAATAATCTGAGCTTGTTGCTCCATACTGTATTTACTTAAACTTTTATTCGTATCGATGGTATATTTGTAAGTTGATGCCCAGCTAAATACACCTCTTGTTCTAACCCACATTCCGTGCTGATGTTGCCAGACATGTGTCATTTCATGCATAAAAAAATGTTGGTTAGATTTTGAAGATAATGAGAAGTCCTTGAGATATGTTTCTTTTCTGAAATACATTTCACCATTTGGTGTCATCCCAACAAACTTTCCTTGCAAACCAAATGGGAGATAACTCTCACAATGAACCCATACCTTATTCCATTGAATTGAACTACCGAAAACTGTCTGAGCTAATTTTTTTTCCCCTGATGTTAGGAGGCGTAGAGAATTTTCCGTTTCCATAAGTAATCCTTCATTATGTATATAAATATTATCCTAATGAGTAAATAATAGATCCTGTGTAATAGAAAGTACACAATAGATATATTTTTAAGAATGGTGCTCAAAAACACAAAAAATAGTTATTGATTTCTATCCCATAAAACTATGATTATGGGTCCTCGCCATATAATCCGCCCTTATTTGCAACCACTTCCGACATTCAGCACCATACTGATACAGATTATAAATCTCTTCGCCGCCGCCGCGCGTATAACCCAGTACAGCCTCTGCGACTTTATTTGGACATTGCAGGTGGGAGAGTCCTGTTCGTACTGTACGGCGTAAATCGTGAGGCGTCCAATAAGTTATATTAAGCATCGGACTCCCTTTTAATCGTGTTAGGGTTCGTTTTCGTCTATTTCAATGTCTGCACCAAATTACGAGCAACATCACGGGCTTGTTCAATATTGGTAAATTCGGACACATTACCAATAGTAGACCTGATGACAGTTTGTCGTGACTTACCACCAGTAGTAGATTGGCTTTCAGCTAAGGAGACTCGGTGCGGGATAAAATAGGTCTTTATGGTGGCACTGATTTTGTGTACCAAAACCAACGGGTGAATCCCTGTGATTATCAGTGATAAGATACGGTTTTCGTTCTGGATTGGGTAAGTAGACTACTCGCCCATCATGATCGTGACTTGGTTTTACGTTGATAGATAATTTATTGATTATAATCGCCTGATTGAGTGTCATTTTCATCAATGTATATCAGCAGTTCAAGTGTGTATGAGAGAGAGTAGCTAGCATACATCTGGCATGCAAATTTTCGGATTTAGAGGGAATTATCAGGGTTTCAGATGGGGCCACTTGAGTACTTCTAAAACCATAAAAATGAGTAAATTCAATATGAAAGAGTCTACCGAGAAGGACCTTAGCACCCACACCCCGATGATGCAGCAGTATCTCGGCCTCAAAGCTGAACATCCTGATATCTTACTGTTCTATCGTATGGGTGACTTTTATGAGTTATTTTTTGATGATGCACGGCGGGCATCTCAACTGCTCGATATCTCATTAACCAAACGGGGTTCTTCCGCTGGGCAACCTATTCCAATGGCCGGCGTTCCCTATCATGCGGTGGAAGGCTATCTAGCCAAACTGGTACAGATGGGCGAATCGGTGGCGATTTGTGAACAAGTCGGCGATCCTGCGCTGAGTAAAGGGCCAGTGGAACGTAAGGTTTTACGTATTGTCACCCCTGGCACCATCAGCGACGAAGCGTTATTAAATGAACGCCAAGATAACCTTCTCGCGGCCGTCTATGAAACGAAACAAGGCTTTGGCTACGCTACGTTAGATATTGGCTCAGGCCGCTTTTTATTAACGGAAGCACAGAGTGAAGAAACTCTTGCAGCAGAATTACAACGCACCAACCCTGCAGAATTGCTTTATCCGGAGGGCTTTATCGCCTTTCATTTGATTGAACAGCGCCGAGGCTTACGCCGCCGCCCCATTTGGGAGTTCGATCTCTCAACCGCACGTCAACAACTAACCTTGCAGTTTGGCACCCGTGACTTACAAGGTTTTGGCGTAGAACAAGCCTTACTCGCTCTACCGGCCGCAGGCTGCCTATTGCAATATGCTAAGGATACGCAGCGTACCGCTCTGCCCCATTTACGCAGTATCACGATGGAACGTCAGCAAGATACCATCATCATGGATGCCGCCACACGACGCAATCTAGAAATTACCCAAAATCTCGCCGGTGGCACGGATAACACTCTTGCCGCAGTGCTCGATCGTACCGTCACACCCATGGGGAGCCGAATGCTGAAACGTTGGCTGCATACGCCCCTGCGGGATACCGCCATCATTACCGCCCGTCAGCAGGCGATTACCGAATTACAGCCGTTAGCTTCGTCGCTGCAGCCCTTGTTACATCAGGTGGGAGACTTAGAGCGTATTCTGGCGCGATTAGCCTTACGTTCCGCGCGCCCACGTGACTTAGCGCGTATGCGTCATGCTTTCCATCAGCTACCTGATATCCAAACATTACTGGCCGAAACGACCGGCCCTTCACTCGCCTTATTGGCAGAACGTAGCGGCGAATTTACCTCATTACGTGAGTTACTCGATCAAGCGATAGTTGAAGCTCCGCCTGTTTTAGTGCGTGATGGTGGCGTTATCGCCGAAGGGTATCATGCAGAATTGGATGAATGGCGAGCGTTGGCGGCAGGTGCGACAGACTATCTGGACCGTTTAGAGATTCGGGAGCGCGACCGTTTAGGTATTGATAGCTTAAAAGTCGGCTATAACGCAGTACACGGTTACTTTATTCAAGTTAGCCGTGGCCAAAGTCACCTAGTACCGATTAATTATGTGCGCCGTCAAACCTTAAAAAATGCCGAGCGTTATATCATTCCTGAATTAAAAGAGTATGAAGACAAAGTATTAACGTCCAAAGGCAAAGCATTGGCTTTGGAAAAGGCGCTCTACGATCAGCTATTAGATCAACTGCTGCCACATCTTGCCGACTTACAGCAGAGCGCAGCAGCCTTAGCAGAACTCGACGTCTTGGCGAATTTGGCCGAGCGCGCCGAAGCGTTAAACTATGTTTGTCCTCAATTATCCGAACACACCGGAATCGAGATTAATCAGGGCCGACATCCGGTAGTCGAACAGGTACTGAAAGAGCCTTTTATTGCCAACCCTGTTTCGTTGCAGCCGCAACGCCGGATGCTGATCATCACCGGCCCGAATATGGGCGGGAAAAGCACCTACATGCGCCAAACAGCGCTCATCGCCCTATTGAGCTGGGTCGGCAGTTATGTTCCTGCACAAGCCGTTACCCTAGGTCCTATTGATCGCATCTTTACCCGCGTTGGCGCAGCCGATGATCTGGCTTCAGGCCGTTCAACCTTTATGGTCGAAATGACCGAAACGGCGAATATTCTCAATAATGCGACCTGCAATAGTTTGGTGTTGATGGATGAAATAGGCCGGGGAACTTCAACCTATGATGGTTTATCACTGGCTTGGGCCTGTGCAGAAAATATTGCCAGCCGATTACAGTCACTGACGTTATTTGCCACACACTATTTTGAGCTCACCGCACTCCCTGACCAGATTCCGGGTGTCGAGAATGTTCACCTTGATGCGCGCGAGCATGGCGATAGTATCGCCTTTATGCATACAGTGAGTGAAGGCGCAGCCAGTAAAAGCTATGGTTTGGCCGTTGCGGCGTTAGCCGGCGTGCCGAAAGAGGTAATAAAACGCGCCCGGCAAAAATTACGCGAACTGGAAGCCCAGCCTACTCATGCGCCGACGGCAGGGGTAGAGACTAATCAATTATCACTGTTAGTGGAAGAGACCTCTCCAGCCATCGAAGCGTTAGAAACACTCGATCCTGATAGCCTCAGTCCTCGGCAAGCACTGGAATGGATTTATCGCCTCAAAACACTGCTCTAACGCGTAGATAAAAAAAAGCCATCTAACGATGGCTTTTCTTCTTATGCATTACTGTCGATTATAGGAACAGGGCGTCTAAGCTGAGACCTTGATCTTCAAGGATTTCACGTAAACGACGCAGACCCTCAACTTGAATCTGACGAACACGTTCACGGGTTAAACCGATTTCCTGACCCACATCTTCCAGTGTCGCCGGTTCATATCCCAGCAACCCGAAACGACGCGCGAGAACTTCCCGCTGTTTGGCATTCAGTTCATACAACCACTTAACGATACTTTGCTTCATATCGTTATCTTGGTTGGTGTACTCTGGCGAGTTATCATCGTCATCGGAAATCATGTCCAGTAATGACGTTTCCGAGTCGCCACCGATTGGCGTATCCACCGAAGCAATACGTTCATTAAGGCGAAGCATTCGACTGACATCCTCGACTGGCTTATCCAATTTCTGTGCAATATCTTCAGCAGTTGGCTCGTGGTCCAGAACTTGCGTCAGTTCACGTGCAGTACGTAAATACACATTTAATTCTTTAACGATATGGATAGGCAGACGAATGGTACGCGTCTGGTTCATGATAGCCCGCTCGATCGTTTGACGGATCCACCATGTCGCATAGGTAGAGAAGCGGAAACCTTTCTCGGGGTCAAACTTCTCAACCGCACGGATCAAACCAAGGTTACCTTCTTCGATCAGATCGAGTAGCGGCAGGCCACGGTTGTTATAGCGGCGCGAAATCTTCACCACCAGACGGAGGTTACTTTCGATCATTCTGCGGCGTGAAGCGACGTCGCCTCGTAGCGCACGACGAGCAAAATAGATCTCTTCCTCTGCAGTAAGCAGTGGCGAGAAACCGATTTCACCTAAATAGAGTTGAGTGGCGTCCAGAACCCGTTGGGATGAATTCGGCGCAAAGAGATCTTCCTCTGCGCTAGAAATTTCATAATCATCTTTAGAATCGCTGGTCGCATTCTGCTCTTCAAAAGCTACATTCTCATGATCGTCATAATCAACATCATGTAACTCTTCAACTTTACGCGTATTCTGACTCATTGTGATGCCTCCTGGTCCTGGCAGAGCCAGAAGGCCCTGCATCTATCGCTGCGGTAAGTAACGCAACGGATTGACGGATTTTCCTTTATAACGAATTTCAAAGTGCAATCTTACCGAACTCGTCCCTGTACTGCCCATGGTGGCAATTTTTTGACCGGCAGTGACTTCTTGTTGCTCTCTAACCAACATCGTGTCGTTGTGTGCATAGGCGCTGAGGTAATCATCATTATGTTTGATGATAATCAGGTTACCGTAACCGCGTAACGCATTACCTGCATACACAACTCTACCTGCTGCTGTAGAGACCACTGCTTGACCACGAGAACCGGCAATATCGATTCCCTTATTTCCACCTTCCGACGCCGAGAAACCATCAATAATGTTTCCTTTTGTCGGCCAACGCCAAGTCGTAATTGGCGTCGAGCTGGTCGTACTACTGACTGTTGGAGAGGTTGCTGGTGCCACAATAGGTGCCGCAGCACTCCCTGTTACAGCCGTTTTGCTCGGTAATAATTTACTGCTCGATTGAGCAGAATTATTGCTGCTTTGTTCGTCAGTATCTTCAGAATACTTAACTATTGGCTGTTGTGCAACCTCTTTGGGAACGGTTCTCTGAACATTATTTGCACTATTGTTATTAGAAGAGATGTTATCTGCTTTACTAATTTCATTAGGCCCCGTTATAGGTTGTCCAGCACCGTTACCAATTTGGAGAACTTGGCCAGCATTCAAGCTATAAGGGGCTGCGATACTATTTTTTTGTGCAAGATCGCGAAAATCGTTACCTGTAATCCATGCGATATAAAATAATGTATCACCGCGCTTAACAGCGTAGGTGCTGCCGCTATAACTACCCTTCGGAATATTCCCATAATTGCGGTTATAGATAATTTTGCCATTTTGCAACTTCACTGGCTGGCTACTGACCACTTGCTGAGTAGGCTGAACCGGCTGAGTCGATTGTACTGGCATTACCGGCTGAGGCGCTTGAACGGGTTGTGCGGCCATTGAACGTGGCGCACTTGGAACAGTAGACGATGTCCTCGGATACTGCTGAACCGCACGTTGGGTGGAGCCCGCTGGCGCTCCGCCACTCGCACCAATAGCTGTGATCGGGGCTTGTGAATCGGTACTATCAGAACTACATCCTGCCAAGCTGGCAGCAATCAATGAGGCGAGCGCCATCTGGCGATAATTACTACTTTTGCTTCCTTTGCTCATTCATTCCCCCATAAGGCTTACGGCTATTGGTTTTACGATCCTCGTTCGGACTGTAAACAACTTAAATGAAATTATCGTCCAATAGTAGCAGGCAACGCCAAGACAGGCTATGAGACGATGTGAGGAAAACATTAAGCCAGATCACCTGGAATTAACGGGACAAACCTTACTGGTTCAATCATATCGTCGGTGAACTCTTCACCAATACGTTGGATTCGCTGTAAAAATTGCTGTTCCTCGCCGACGGGAAGAACCATTACTCCCCCATCGGCTAATTGCGCCACCAGCTCGAGCGGAATCTGAGGAGCGGCTGCAGTGACAATAATGGCATCGAAAGGGCCACGAGAGACCCATCCATGCCATCCATCACCGTGGCGTGTTGAGACGTTATGCAAATCGAGATTTTTCAGTCGTCGTTTGGCCGCCCACTGTAGCCCTTTGATACGCTCGACCGAATAAACATGCTCAACTAAATTCGCTAAAATAGCGGTTTGGTAACCCGACCCGGTACCGATTTCCAGCACACGTGAAAAAGGCGTTAGGCCGAGTAGTTCAGTCATTCTCGCTACCATATAGGGTTGAGAAATCGTTTGACCGTAGCCGATAGGGAGTGCGTTATTGTCCCAAGCCTTATGCTCAAATGCCTCATCGACGAATTGCTCACGCGGCACCAGTGAAATAGCACGTAGTATCGACTCATCAGCAATGCCGTGCTGACGTAAGTAATCAAGTAACATCTCTACACGCCGACTTAGCATGTGACTTGGCCCTCGACATTCCCTAACCATTCTGTCAATTGGGATACTGCATGGTATGCAGTAAGATCAATACCTAAGGGAGTGATAGAAACATAGCCTTGTTCTACCGCATCAAAATCAGTCCCTTCGCCCGCATCGTGCGGCTTACCTTGTGGACCAATCCAATAAAGGGTTTCGCCACGCGGATCGCACTGGGTAATCACTTTATTAGCCGGGTGACGATAACCACAGCGCGTCACTTTCCAGCCCTTAATCTCCGCTAAAGGTAGATTAGGAACATTAATATTTAATACCGGACTTAGCCGCAGTGGGTGTTTCGCCAGTATTTTCAGAAGCTGGCAGGTAACCTCGGCAGCGGTATCGTAATGGGTATGGCCATTTAGCGATACCGCGAGTGCCGGTAAGCCAAGGTGACGGCCTTCAATGGCCGCGGCAACCGTTCCTGAATAGATCACATCATCGCCAAGATTTGGGCCAGCATTAATCCCAGAGATAACAATATCGGGCGCAGGTGTCATCAGGCAGTTCACACCAAGGTAGACACAATCTGTCGGAGTACCTTGCTGCACGGCAATATCACCATTGTCATGGTGGTAAGTGCGCAGTGGCATATCTAGGGTCAATGCACTCGATGCCCCACTACGGTTGCAGTCGGGAGCAATAATTTGGACGTCCACTGCTACACAACGCAGTGCTTGGGCCAACCGTTGAATACCCGGTGCTAATACACCGTCATCGTTACTCAGCAGGATCCTCAATCATTTCTCCCTGTAATACGAGTTCTCTAACGACACTGGTTGCAAAACTGCCTGCTGGCAACCAAAAATTAAGTTGTAAATGCTGGCCATCTAACCATGTCCACGTCATGTCTCGCGGACAAACGAGCATCGCGCGGCGTGCTGCATCGACACGCTCATCAGATAACAGCGAGATAAATGCCTGTTGCGTCGCCAACTGCTGTTGCTCGAATTCAGCGGCTACGCCAGCCACGACAGTGTTCCCCTTACCGACTAATGGGGCGGTTATACGCAGTTCACCTTGCTGGACACGCGTTAGCGTCTCGCTAAATTCTTCTTCGCTCACCACAAACCAGCTCCCCCGCCCGGTGAGCTGCACACAATCGCCCACCCATAGTGTCGAAAGATTGGATTGTGCCGCGAGTCGTGCACTGGTGACTTGGTTAAAGATATCACTCCGTATCGCGGAGAGCAGCAAGCTTCGCTTGGCACGATCTTTAATCCGTATCTCTCCAGACGCCCACTGTTGCGCAAGCGTCAGATTATGACGGTCTCGTCCAAAACGCTGTTCACCAAAGTAGTTCGGTACACCTTGTTCAGCGACAGCGGCTAAACGCTGCTCAACACTTTGCACATCACTGACGTCACGGACAATCAGTTCGAAGTAATTACCGGCTAACCCACCGATACGCACTTTGCGTTGGTGACGCGCCACCTCAAGGATCTCAACACCTTCAAGGGTAAAGTTGGCAAAACTCGGCATCTCTTTACCAGGAAGACGCGCGCAAAAGGTTTGCTCAGTCACAGCGTGACGGTCTTTCATTCCCGCATAACTGACTTCGCGAGCCGGTATTTTTAAAAATTTCGCCAAAGCATCTGCCACAAAACGGGTATTACACCCCGTTTTACGTAGACGAATTAATAAATGTTCACCTTGCTGATCAGCAGTATAGCCAAGATCTTCAATAACGCGGAAGTCACTAGCAGACTGTTTGATCATTCCGGTAGCACTAGGTTTACCCAGTAGCCATTGCAGTGGAGTCGACTCCATTACCCTTCTACCTTGACCAGTAGCGCTACCGCTTCGCAGGCAATCCCTTCACCGCGGCCGGTAAACCCTAGCTTTTCCGTGGTGGTTGCTTTGACATTAACGTCATCCATGTGACAACCTAAATCTTCAGCGATATTAATTCGCATCTGAGGAATATGTGGGAGCATTTTGGGCGCTTGCGCAATGATCGTCACATCGACATTACCTATCGTATAGCCTTTTTCTTGAATTCTGCGCCAAGCCTCACGCAATAGCCCTCGACTGTCGGCACCTTTAAAGGCTGGATCGGTATCAGGGAAGAGTTTGCCAATATCGCCCTGCGCCACCGCACCGAGCAGGGCATCTGTCAGCGCATGTAACGCTACGTCACCATCGGAATGCGCAAGGAAGCCTTGAGGAAAGGGAATACGTACCCCTCCAATAATCAGCGGACCTTCCCCGCCAAAAGCATGTACATCGAAGCCGTGCCCAATACGCATTATAATGCTCCTATTGGTTTTTTTGAGAAAGATAGAATTCCGCTAACGCCAGATCTTCGGGGCGGGTTACTTTTAAATTATCGCTGCGCCCTTCTACTAAAATTGGCTGATAACCCCCTAGCTCTAGCGCTGAGGCTTCATCCGTGATCTCTTTACCTTGTTCGAGTGCTTGCTGTAAGCACTGTTTTAACAGCGATAGCGGAAATAATTGCGGGGTTAAGGCATGCCAGAGATCGGTACGTTCCACGCTGCGCTGCACACGCTGTTCCGCCGCAAAAGCCCGCTTCATCGTATCTTTAACGGGTGTGGCGAGTAAGCCTCCCACCGTAGAGTGAGTTGTCAGCTCTACTAACCGCTCAAGATCCTGAGGAACTAAACACGGACGAGCCGCATCATGCACCAGTACCCACTGCGTCACCAGTGGGTCGATAACCGCAAGACCCGCTAAAACTGATTCCGCACGGGTTGTGCCACCAATTACCGTGCTGACTCGAGGATCGCGAGCAATGGGCAATTGTTGGAAACGACCGTCCTCAGGATGCAAGGCAACGATAACCCCTAAAATTGCGGGGTGATCAATAAGCGCCGCGATACTGTGTTCAAGAAGAGTTTTGGAGCCAATAGAGAGATATTGCTTTGGGCAAGATGATTGCATGCGGCTACCAATGCCGGCAGCAGGAACCACAGCAATAATTCCCGTAGTTGAAACGGTTTTCATCATTGATTTTCGTCGTTGTTATTGTCCTTGCGCCGAATTATTTGCGGCGTTACGATTCTGTTCAGGCACTAAGCGAAAGAAGGTTTCACCAGGACGAATCATTCCAAGTTCATCTCGAGAGCGTTCTTCAATGGCTTCAGAACCTCCATTGAGATCGTCAATTTCAGCAAACAGTTGGTCATTACGCGCTTTTAATTTGACATTAGCATCTTGATGCTGCGTAACTTCTTCGCTGACGCGACTGTAATCATGGATACCATTTTTACCGAGCCACAATGAGTATTGTAACCATCCCAGCAAAATAAGTAGCAATAAAGTGAGTTTTCCCATCCTTCCCCCCAACAGACTCGCTAATCTTCCCACAAGTTAGCGTTCGACTCCACTGTAACCTGTCGCAAGTCAGCGTTTTCTGACAAGTTTTAGCCTGCGCACTTAAGTGGTAATCGCTTTACCATCCAACAAAGGCATAAAAGAGTCCCCAAAAACTGCTACTGACCAGCAGCAGCGTCAGCAAGAAAGTCAGGAAAATTTTCTGCTGTTGCCAGACTGAAATCGCCATCCCTGAAAATACCGCGACGGGCAATAAAGCCAAAAAGAAAGGCCAAGTATAGAGGAAAAAGAACAGGACACTGGCCCCGAAAGCCACGAAGGGTGAAAGTATCGCGAGGAAATAAGCAAAAAGGCCAAAGCAGCCCCCCGCAACGAGTGTTGAGGGCCACTCCTTGGTTAAGGGAGGGCGAGTCATAACGGGATCTGGCAACTCTGGCATAGCGATCGTAACTTATCCTAAAAGGGTTAAGCGGCGATAATAGCGCGATCACGCAATAGATCGATAATCTGCTCGCTCAGTTTTGTAACTAATTGTTCGCCATCGACCCGTAGCTCGGGTAAGAGTGGCGCTTCGTAGCCTGAACCAATCCCTGTGAAGTCTTTGATTTCACCCGCTCTTGCTTTCCGGTATAGCCCTTTCGGGTCCCGAGCTTCGCAAATTTCGGGGGCTGTATCGACAAATATTTCGATAAATCTTTCTTCACCAATCAGCTCACGGGCCAGCTGTCGCTCACTGCGGTGTGGCGAAATAAAGGCCGTTAACACAATCATCCCGGCATCGGCCATTAACTTTGCGACTTCACTGATACGACGAATATTCTCTTTACGGTCATTATCACTAAAACCAAGATCTCGACATAATCCTTGTCGGACATTGTCGCCATCAAGCAAAAAAGTGCTACTACCCAATTGATGGAGCGCCAACTCCACGGCCCCTGAGAGGGTCGACTTTCCAGAACCCGATAGGCCAGTAAACCAAACGACTGCACCACGATGGTGGTGCAGGGTTTCACGCATTTCTGGCGTCACGGCATGTTGATGCCAAACAATGTTTTCCGCTTGCCGGCTCATTTAAGACTATCTCGTAAGTTTATTGCATTCCAATGTGGAAAGTGCTTACGCACCAGCTCATTGAGCTCGAGCTCGAAAGCACTGAATTGTCCAGCCGATTGCGCCGCGTCTAGCGTTCGCGTCTGATAGACCATTCCTGCCCCAACGGTCACATTGCTCAGGCGATCAATAAAGATTAAGCCACCTGTCACGGGGTTTTCCGCATAAGGGTCAAGCATTAATGGCTCATCAAAAGTTAAGGCTACGCGACCAATGGCATTAAGCGGTAGAGTCTGCGTATCACTGGTGGCTAAGGTATTGATATTCACTTGGTGAATAATCTCATCAACCACAGCGCGTGCCGTCTTACCCGCCACTTTAATCTGATAGCTTTGACCTGGCTGTAGGGCATTCTCTCCCATCCATACCACGTCTACTTCCGCGGCGTGGGTCGGACTTAATTGCGCATCACCGTCAACCAACAAGTCACCACGTGAAATATCGATTTCAGTTTCCAATACTAGGGTCACGGCTTCGCCAGCAGCGGCTTGGGGTAAGTCGCCATCAAACGTCGTGATCTTCGCAATACGGCTGCTGACACCGGACGGCAAGACTTTGATCTGTTGTCCTACTGACACGATGCCGGAAGCAACGGTACCGGCATAGCCTCGGAAATCAAGGTTTGGCCGGTTAACATATTGCACAGGGAAACGCATAGCCTGCCATTCCACTACTTTTTTCACTTCGACAGTTTCTAGGATTTCAAGCAGCGTTGGCCCAGTGTACCATGGCATATGCTGACTATTGGCAGCGATGTTCTCACCCTCTAAGGCCGAAACTGGGACGAAGCGGATATCAAGATCTTTAGGTAATTGCTCAGCAAAGTCGAGGTACTGCTGTACAATCTGATTAAAGGTAGCCTCGCCATACTCAACCAGATCCATCTTATTCACCGCAACAACCAAGTGCTTAATCCCTAATAAGGTTGAGATAAAGCTATGGCGCCGAGTTTGATCCAGTACACCTTTACGCGCATCGATCAGCAGAATAGCTAAGTCACAGGTCGAGGCACCCGTTGCCATATTACGAGTATATTGCTCATGCCCCGGGGTGTCAGCAATGATAAATTTACGTTTCTCGGTGGAGAAATAACGGTATGCGACATCAATGGTGATGCCTTGCTCACGCTCTGCTTGTAAGCCATCCACCAGTAATGCCAAATCCAGCTTCTCACCTTGGGTACCATGACGCTTACTGTCATTATGTAGCGACGAGAGTTGGTCTTCATAAATTTGACGGGTGTCATGGAGCAGACGACCAATTAGGGTACTTTTGCCGTCGTCGACACTACCGCACGTTAAGAATCGTAATAAGCTTTTGTGCTGCTGGGCGGTCAACCAGGCTTCTACGCCACCTTGATCGGCAATTTGTTGTGCTAATGCATTATTCATAATCAGATCCTTAGAAGTAACCCTGGCGTTTTTTCATTTCCATCGAACCGGCTTGGTCCCGATCAATGACGCGCCCTTGACGTTCGCTGGTAGTGGACACCAACATCTCTTCAATAATTTCCGGTAACGTCTCGGCAGAGGACTCTACTGCTCCGGTTAATGGCCAACACCCCAACGTACGGAAGCGAACCTTTCGCTGCTCAATCTGCTCGCCCGGCTGTAAATCGATGCGATCGTCGTCGATCATCATTAACATGCCATCTCGTTCCAGTACCGGTCGCTCAGCGGCCAGGTAAAGAGGAACAATCTCGATATTCTCTAAAAAGATATATTGCCAGATATCCAGCTCGGTCCAGTTAGAGAGCGGGAACACACGAATACTTTCGCCTTTATTAATTTGCCCGTTGTAGTTGTGCCACAGCTCTGGTCGTTGATTTTTCGGATCCCAGCGGTGAAAACGATCACGGAACGAATAGATACGCTCTTTGGCACGCGATTTCTCTTCATCACGGCGAGCGCCTCCGAAGGCGGCATCAAACCCATATTTGTTTAATGCTTGCTTTAAGCCTTCGGTTTTCATGATATCGGTGTGCTTGGCACTGCCATGTACGAAAGGATTAATCCCCATCGCTACCCCTTCTGGGTTGCGGTGAACAATCAGTTCAGCACCGATTTGTTTGACGGTACGGTCACGGAATTCGTACATTTGTTTGAATTTCCAGCCCGTATCGACATGTAATAGAGGAAAAGGTAACTTGCCAGGATAAAACGCTTTACGGGCAAGGTGCAACATGACCGAAGAGTCTTTACCGATCGAATACATCATCACCGGGTTGGAAAATTCTGCCGCCACTTCGCGTAGGATGTGAATACTCTCTGCTTCCAGCTGACGCAGATGAGTCAGTCGTTGTTGGTCCATACGATACCTCAAATAATGGGTGTAAGCGCTGAGGAGGAAGTGATCGACGCGGATGACTTCTGAAACCAGGCTAAATGCTTGTGTAAGTGAACAACCTCGCCTATAACCACTAATGCTGGCGTAGGCGCTTTGGCCGCTAAGTCCGAGAGTTGATCAAGGCGACCCGTCAGGACCTTTTGATCCTGTCGAGTCCCTCGTCCAATAACGGCAACCGGTGTGTGTGCAGCTCGTCCATGCTCGATCAGACGATGGCTAATTTCTGCGGCTTTTACCGTTCCCATATAAATAGCAAGGGTTTGGTCGCTAAGGGCTAAGGCTGCCCAGTCCGGTTCACGGCCATCTTTGCGGCAATGTCCGGTGATAAACATCGCACTTTGCGCATAATCTCGGTGGGTTAGCGGGATACCCGCATAAGCGGTTGCTCCTGCTGCTGCAGTAATCCCGGGGACGACTTGAAAAGGGATATTAGCGGCCACTGCGGCTTCTAGCTCTTCGCCACCACGCCCAAAAATAAAGGGATCGCCTCCCTTTAAACGCACGACTTTTTTCCCTTCAAGAGCAAGGGTGACGAGTAATTGATTCGTTTCATCTTGAGGGACGGAGTGTGCACCGGCACGTTTACCGACACAGATGCGCTGCGCATCACGACGGACCAGGTCTAAGACCTCATCGCTAACCAAATGGTCATAGAGCACCACGTCGGCCAGCTGCATCACTTGCAAACCACGCAGGGTCAGCAAACCTGGATCTCCCGGTCCCCCACCTACCAGATAAATTTCACCGCGTTGCGAAATCGGCTGATGTAAGCTCTCTGCGAGAATGCTTTCTGCCTGATGGAGATTCCCTGCAGTCGCCTGATGCAGATATTCGCTGCTAAACAGACGCTCCCAGAAACGGCGACGATCGGCCATACGATGAAAGCGCTGTTTAACCCGATCACGCCATTGCCCGGCAAGCTGTGCGGCGTCGCCTAGGCGTGCAGGGAGTAAGGTCTCAATCTTTTCACGCAACGACCGGGCGAGAACCGGTGCCGTGCCCGCGGAAGAGATCGCCACGATAACCGGAGAACGGTCAACAATAGAGGGAAAAATAAAACTACAGCGGGCTTGGTCGTCAACCACATTAACCAATTTGAACTTTCTTTGGGCATCTTGATACACCCGCTCATTCAATACTGAGTCGTCGGTCGCGGCGATAACAAAAAAAACCTGATCGATTTGATCAGCATGATACTCTGACGCAATCCATGAAGCTTTTTGCTCCTTAACCAGTACACTCACTTCTTCCGAAAGTTCGCGCGCGGCGATATGGATGATAGCGTGCGCTCGAAGCAGTAGATCGATTTTTCGCGATGCGATTTCTCCGCCACCGATCACCAGTACCGGGCGGTTTTTTAATTCAGCAAACAGCGGTAAGTAGTCCACACACACTCAGTAAAGTTAGTCGTTCAATGACTAAACTATATAAGCTTAATTACCTAATGATGAAATGTTGTTTTGGAATGAGCAGTAACTTTATGGAATAAGCTTAGCGATTTTTTTGCTTTAGATTGAATCAGTACTAATTCAGACTATTTGTCGCCTTAGATAATGGAAACTAATGCTATTATCTTAGCTGAGTGACAGTGTGGAACCCTCTAATAATGTTAAGTTTGTTGAATAATAAATCGGTCTCAATAGCCCTTTACTTCGGTCTTTTACTTGCCCCTTTCTCAGGCCATGCCCATTCCACGTCGAAGGTTGATAACGTAGCGGAACAACACACTCGCTATATCGCCACCTATTTCCCCGGAAGGATCTCGGGTACCCCAGCTGAGTTCCTCACTGCACAGTACTTACAGCAGCAGTTTAGTCAATTAGGCTATCACGCGCACATCCGTCATAAACAGGGCGTAGCGTATCCGCTCGCGGCAACCTCTGCCGTGGCGGTACATCGTGGTCAATTGCCGCAAGAAATCTTGATCATCGCCCATATTGATACACCACAAGCCGACACTGCCCACCAACGCCAACAAAATGTCGGCGGCATTAACTTCCAAGGGGTAGATAATAATGCTGCCAGTTTAGGCGTTATGTTGGAATTAGCTAAGCGCTTGGCTTCCCATCATAATGGCTATAGCCTACGTTTTGTGGCATTAGGCGGCACTCAGCCGCCCCATCAAGGTATGACAGATTACTTGAATAGCTTATCGATGGACGAACGTAAGAATACGCTACTGGTGGTAGATATTGAGAATATTATCGCGGGGAAAACCCTCGCGTTTCTCAGTGGCAATACAACCGCCACGGCAGTGCGTAAACAGACTACCGGGGAAGCCAAACGGATTGCGCAGCAACGCGATATACCGTTATTAACTGCGCAACTGGCCAGCAGCCGCTCACGCACACTGACTGTCTACGAAGAAATGGGACTACCTTATATGCGAGTAACGGCATCCAATGCCGTTAAACTGACGACACTCGCTACCGGAGAGATAAAGCCCGTTTTGGGTAATGATGCCGCAAAAGATAACTTAGCCTACATCAACCATCACTATCCCAGACGTTTAGCACAACGTAGTCACCAGGTCGTCACTATTCTCACGCCTTTGCTGCGTGGCTTACTGACCCCTACGCGTGCCGCCAAGCATTAACCTTCGTGAAGCCCACACTCGCGTTTCAACCCGAAGAAACGCGTCTCTTCTTCGCGCATCCCAGGCTCCCATTTACGAGTGGTATGAGTATCGCCCACCGATAAATACCCTTGTTCCCATAGCGGGTGGTAACTTAAGCCATGTTTTTTCAGGTATTGATACACTTGACGGTTATCCCAATCGACGATAGGTAAAAACTTAAAGATCCCTCGCGAAAGTGATAACACTTGCAGCTGAGCCCGGCTTTCGGATTGCTCTCGACGTAAGCCAGCGAACCAAGTACTGACCTGTAGCGCTTCGAGGGCATGCGTCAGTGGCTCCACTTTATTCAATTGGTTATAACGCTCGAGTCCCTCGACGCCCTGCTCCCACAATTTACCGTAACGCGCCTCTTGCCAAGCGGGAGACAGCGCGGAGCGGTAAACCTGTAAGTTGAGCTGCAATTGTTGTTGCAGGCTATCGATAAACTGATAGGTTTCAGGAAACAAATAACCGGTATCGGTCAAAATTACCGGAATATTGGATGACTGCTGAGTCACCAAGTGTAAGCTTACCGCAGCCTGAATCCCAAAACTGCTGGTCAACGCATGCTGACCAGGGAGATGTTCGAGCGCCCAAGCCACCCGCTCTTCAGCGCTCAGTGCTTCCAGCTGCTGATTGACGGTCGTTAGGGCCACCTGTTGCTCGGTTTTATCTAATAACGCTAAGTCTGCTAGATTGAGTTTAGCCATTACGCCTCCACAGCGGCCCAAAAATCACGAGCCGGATCGACAACTTCCCGAATAATCCCTGCTCGAATGGTGTAATCACCAAATCCTTCGTGCGCTTCACGCTCTATCGCCCAACGCCCAATAAGTTCGTCGAGGATCGAGAGAATTTCTGCTTCCTGAATATTTTCACGATACATCGCGGGGATACGTGTACCGATACGATTCCCGCCAAGATGGAGGTTATAGCGACCCGGCGCTTTACCCACCAGCCCAACTTCGGCTAATAACGCGCGACCGCAGCCATTTGGACAGCCGGTTACCCGCATCACAATCGCTTCCTCAGCAACACCGTGATTCGTCATCAGCGATTCAACCTCACTGATAAAACCTGGAAGAAAACGCTCAGCTTCTGCCATGGCTAGTGGACAGGTAGGAAATGCCACACAAGCCATTGAGTTTTCGCGTTGTGGTGAGACCTTCTCCATTAAGCCATGCTCAACCGCTAATGCTTCAATCGCGTCTTTTTGGCTTTCAGGCACCCCAGCAACAATCAAATTCTGATTTGCGGTCAGGCGAAAATCACCTTGATGGACTTTGGCTATCTCTGCTATCCCTTTCTTCAGCGGGCGACCAGGGTAATCGAGTAAGCGACCATTTTCGATAAAGAGCGTTAAATGCCAGTGATCATCAATACCTTTAATCCAACCAAAACGATCGCCACGGGTGGTAAATTCGTAAGGACGAATGGGTGCAAAAGTCAGACCTGCACGTTTCTCCACTTCCGCTTTAAATACCTCAGGCCCAACACGCTCTAAGGTATACTTGGTTTTAGCATTTTTACGATCCGTTCGATTGCCCCAATCACGTTGCGTGGTGACTACCGCTTGCGCCACGTCCAGTACTTTGTCGAGTGGTAAAAAACCAAACTCAGTGGCAGTCCGTGCATAAGTCGCTTTATTACCATGATCGATGGAAAGCCCCCCACCAACCAGTAGGTTGAAGCCAACTAATTTCCCCTCTTCCGCGATGGCGATAAAGTTAAGGTCGTTAGCATGTAAATCCACATCATTGTGCGGGGGGATAACCACCGTCGTTTTAAACTTCCGCGGAAGATAGGTTTCGCCCAGAATCGGTTCTTGATCCGTGGTCGCGACTTTCTCTTTATCCCACCAAATTTCCGCATAGGCCTGCGTTTGGGGCAACAGATGCTCAGAGATTTTCTTCGCCCATTCATAAGCTTCTTGGTGTAGAGCCGACTCTACCGGATTCGACGTACAAAGAACGTTACGATTGACGTCGTTCGCCGTCGCCAAGGCATCAAGGCCGACTTCGTGTAACATCTGATGCACAGGCTTGACGTTCTTCTTCAAAATACCGTGGAACTGAAAGGTTTGGCGATTCGTTAAACGAATACTGCCGTAAATTGTTTTCTCTTCCGCGAAGCGATCAATCGCTAACCATTGCTCAGGCGAAATAATGCCGCCAGGTAAACGGCAACGAAGCATCATAGCGTGACGCGGTTCTAGCTTTTGCTCCGTCCGCTCGGCACGAATGTCTCGGTCATCTTGTTGATACATGCCATGAAAGCGGATCAACAGATAGTTGTCACCGTTGAAGCCGCCCGTTAGGCCGTCGTTAAGATCTTCTTTAATCGTCCCACGTAAGAACTGACTCTCTTTCTTTAGACGCTCAGCATCGGATAATTTACCCTCTACAACCAAAGGGCCAGGATATTTTGTACTCATTAGTAGACATCTCTCTGATAGCGGCGAGCAATACGCAAATCGCTCAAATATTCGTCTGCAGACTCACTGTCCATCGCACCATATTGAGCAATAATCTCTAATAGGGTGTTTTCGACATCTTTTGCCATACGCGTAGCATCGCCACAGACATAGATATGGGCGCCTTGTTCGATCCAACGCCACACTTCCTCACCTTGTTCACGCAGTTTATCTTGCACGTAAACTTTCTCTGCTTGATCCCGAGACCAAGCGAGATCGATTCGCGTGAGGAGTCCTTGTTTAATATATTTTTGCCATTCTACTTGGTAAAGAAAATCTTCAGTAAAATGAGGATTACCAAAGAATAGCCAGTTTGGCCCTGCTGCCCCATCGTTATCCCGTTGTTGGATAAAAGAGCGGAATGGCGCGATTCCCGTGCCAGGGCCAATCATAATGACGGGTGTATCCCCTTCAGCGGGTAAACGGAAGTTATCGTTATGCTCAATGAAGATATCAATCTCGTCGTCTTCTTGTAGCTGATCGGCAAGAAAACCCGAGGCTCCTCCGGTACGAGCTCGGCCTTCGATATCGTAACGCACTACCCCAACCGTAATATGTACTTCATCTTCCACTTCAGCTTGCGAGGATGATATTGAGTAAAGGCGTGGGGTCAGCGGGCGCAGAAGCTCGACTAGTTGCTGTGCGGTGAGTGGCGTCGGTGCATGGCGAATCATATCGACGATAGGCCATTGCTGCGCAAACTGTTGTAACGCGCTTTTATCGCTCAGTAATGCCAGGAGAGTTTCGCTAGCAGAGTGATGCGCATAACGCTCAACAATTTTTGCACTGTTTACGGTTAACTCTAACCGGCTACGCAGTGCCTCGCTAATTGTTAAGGTGTCATTATCAATGGTGACCATTTCGTTGGCATCGATCCATAACAATTCAACAATTTCACTGACTAAAGCCGGGTCGTTTTTAAACCATACCCCTAGCGCATCGCCGGCTTGATAGCGTAATCCTGATTCGCTGATATCGATTTCGATATGGCGAATATCACGATCGGAATCGCGGCCAGTAATTTTTTGACTCACCGCCAGCGTTGCGGTGAGCGGGGCTTCTTTACTATAGGGAGTGCTATCCAAGGTATCGCTATTACCTAACGCGACTTGAGAGACCGACTGTGGTGAACTGGTCGGTACCAAGGCCTTGAGTCTTGTCACCACCTCTGAGCGCCATTGTTCTGCTGCCTGTGTATAGTCGACATCGGCGTCGACACGCGGCAATAACCGTTCCGCGCCTAATGCAGAAAATTGCTGGTCGAAATCTTTCGCCGCTTGACAGAAAAATTCATAAGAAGAATCCCCCAAACCGAATACGGCAAAGCGGACTTCTGGTAAAGCGGGTGCTTTTTTGGAATGCAGGTATTTATGCAACGCTACCGCTTCTTCCGGGGCTTCACCTTCACCTTGTGTGGAGGTTACCACTAACACTATTTTCTCTGCCGCAATCTGCTTAAATTTAAAATCCGCCGCATTGACCAAATTGACCTTCAACTGCGCACCGAGTAAGTCATCACGTAACTGCTCCGCTAAGCGCCGTGCATTACCGGTTTGCGAAGCGGAAATCAGTGTAATGCTGGGTTGTTCGGCCTCTGGCGTTACCGGTGCAGGTCGACTCGATACGGCTGAGGGATCAGCGAGACGCCCCCAGCAATACCCGGAAATCCACGCGAGTTGATGCGAAGTCAGATCTTGAGTGACGTCTTGTAAGCGGGCGAGTTGCTCCGCGCTAAGCGGCAGCTGAGGGGGTTGAGTGGTCATTGCTTATCGTATTCCAGTGCCAGAGGCAAAAAATTCAGTGAGTGTAGAGTAACCGTACGATTATTACTGATAAAGACAGCTTGAGCATATTAAATAACTAAATACACTAACTCGTTTTAGTACTAAAGCTTATCGATAAAACTGGTTAACCCCTATTAACGGCAACAATATGAGCCACTATCGGCGAAAAGGATGAGAAGACCTGACTTTTACGCTAAACTGCTCACTTTTCACTTATCTACTGCGGAATTTTATCAACGCTATGGCAGTCACAACGTTATTTAAAGAGTTTCAATTTGAAGCCGCTCATTTTCTTCCACATGTTCCAGAAGGACACAAATGTGGACGCTTACACGGACACTCCTTCCTTGTTCGATTAGAAATTACCGGTGAAGTGGACGCCTATACTGGCTGGGTAATGGATTTTGCAGAATTGAAAGCCACTTTTAAGCCACTCTATGAGCAATTAGATCATCATTATCTAAACGATATTGACGGGTTAGAGAACCCGACGAGTGAAGTGCTAGCAGTCTGGATTTGGCAACAAATGAAACCCAAACTGCCTTTACTGAGCGGAGTGATGATTAAGGAAACCTGTACAGCAGGCTGTACTTATCGAGGAGAATAACCACTACGCAATATTTAAGTATTTGTGAGTCTGCATTGAAAAACGCCAATTCCTGGCAATACAGGTCGCAATACAGAGTTCAGTAGCAGCCTTCTTACAGCTAATTGGCTGCAAGGCAATAATGCGTTGTGTAGAAGGCGGAACCTGGCTTAATAGAAGATCCAGCGCGTCAATATCGCGCTGACGTCCTACCGGATGCTTAACTTCATTCGCCCTATGTAGGGCACTATTCAGTACATCGTACCCGCCGCGCATATTCACTTTTGGCGATACCGTCACCCAAGTCGCTGCAGAGCAACGAATAGGATGTGTCCCGCTGGTTTCGATTTGGCACTGAAAACCGTTTTGTTCAAACTGCTCGGTTAAGCTTGTTAAATCATAGAGCGCAGGTTCACCACCAGTGATGACGATATGTTTCGCCGTCCAGCCTTGTTCAGCCATTACCGCTAACAGCTGTTCGGCACTGGCATCCGCCCAAGCCTCACTTTCAGCCGATTTATGCACAATATCAGCAAGTGACTGCTGTTTATCAGCATACTTTTCCCAAGTATGCTTGGTATCACACCAGCTACACCCCACAGGACATCCCTGCAAGCGAATAAAAATGGCGGGCGCGCCAGTGTAAAATCCTTCACCTTGCAAGGTTTGGAACATTTCATTAATTGGGTAAAGCATGGACACTCAATATCAGCTCGAAAAAAGCTATTATCGCAGAAGTTAGTCGATTTATCATGTGCCAATTCTCCCTAATTGGTGAAACTCCCGATTTCATCGCTGAGGTAACCCTTAATCAAGCTGACCAGCTTATACTCTTTTTTTACCCTGACTGAGTTGGAAAAAATGAGCGATAAATTATCCGCCTTATTCCCACAACATGAACCGATTTCACCCAAGATGGGGTAAAAAAAAGCCCTCATTATGAAATGAGGGCTTTATAGCGTGATTAAGCGATTATGCTTGGCCTTTCACTTCTTTAAGACCATTAAATGCAGCTTTACCACCCAGTGCTTCTTCAATACGAATCAGCTGGTTGTACTTAGCAACACGGTCAGAACGGCTCATAGAACCTGTTTTGATTTGACCCGCCGCGGTACCGACTGCTAAGTCTGCAATGGTTGCATCTTCAGTTTCACCTGAACGGTGCGAGATAACAGCGGTATACCCTGCATCTTTAGCCATTTTGATTGCTGCTAGGGTTTCAGTCAGTGAACCAATTTGGTTAAATTTGATTAGGATTGAGTTAGCAATACCTTTTTCGATCCCTTCTTTAAGGATTTTGGTATTGGTAACGAATAAGTCATCACCGACTAACTGAATTTTGTCACCCAGTACTTTGGTTTGGTAAGCAAAACCATCCCAATCAGATTCGTCTAAACCATCTTCGATTGAGACGATTGGGTACTGTTTAGTCAACTCTTCTAAGTAATGAGTGAACTCTTGTGAAGTAAAGGTTTTGCCTTCACCTTTCAGCTCATAGTTGCCTGTCTCTTTGTTGTAGAACTCAGAGGCGGCACAGTCCATCGCTAAGGTTACGTCTTTACCAAGTTCGTAACCTGCAGCTTTTACGGCTTCAGCGATCGCGGCTAGTGCATCAGCGTTCGAGCCTAAGTTTGGCGCATAACCACCTTCATCTCCGACCGCAGTATTCATGCCTTTAGCTTTCAGCACTTTAGCTAAGTGATGGAAGATCTCTGACCCAATACGTACCGCTTCTTTCAAACTTGATGCACCAACAGGCTGCACCATAAATTCTTGAATGTCGACGTTGTTGTCAGCATGCTCACCACCATTGATGATATTCATCATAGGTAATGGCATTGAGAATTTTCCTGGGGTACCGTTAAGCTCTGCAATGTGCTCGTAAAGCGGTTGGCCTTTTGATGCGGCAGCCGCTTTTGCGGCAGCAAGAGAAACCGCTAGGATCGCGTTAGCACCAAATTTTGATTTGTTCTCAGTACCGTCTAACTCGATCATAACGTTATCGATATTAGCTTGGTCTTTCGCATCTTTGCCGGTTAGTGCATCGGCGATTGGACCATTAACGGCAGCGACAGCCTTTGTCACACCTTTGCCCAGAAAACGTGATTTATCACCGTCACGTAATTCCAGTGCTTCACGGGAACCTGTTGACGCGCCTGATGGCGCAGCCGCTAAACCTACGAAACCGCCTTCTAAATGCACTTCTGCTTCAACAGTCGGATTGCCACGCGAATCAATAATTTCACGACCGATGATTTTTACGATTTTGGACATTCGTTGTTCCTCAGTACTAGTTAAGCTAACGTTCTTAAATCTAAGACACACAGCCAGCGAAAGGTTCACTGGCTACACCAAAAAGCTTACTTATCCATCCGCTTTTGAAAATCTACCGCGGCGCCCACGAACCCTGAAAACAGTGGGTGTCCATCACGCGGAGTCGATGTAAATTCTGGGTGGAATTGACAGGCGACGAACCAAGGATGGTTAGGGTTTTCAATAATCTCGACCAATTGATCATCACCTGAACGACCAGCGATACGTAAACCGGCTTGTTCAATTGGCTTCAATAAGAAATTGTTTACTTCATAACGATGGCGATGACGCTCAACAATAGTACTAGAACCGTAAAGATTACGTACGATGCTGTCATCGGTTAACTGACAAGGTTGGCTACCTAAACGCATGGTACCACCCAGATCGCTTTTCTCATTACGAACTTCTAGGTTACCTTCTTCATCACGCCATTCAGTAATTAGCGCAACAACAGGTGATTGGCAGTTAGCATCAAATTCTGTTGAGTTTGCACCTTTCATACCCGCCACATTACGTGCAAATTCGATTAACGCAATTTGCATACCTAAACAGATGCCTAGATAAGGGATTTTATTTTCACGTGCGTATTGTGCGGTCATGATCTTACCTTCAATACCGCGCGAGCCGAAGCCACCTGGGATCAGGATAGCATCCAGATCTTTGAGGACTTCAGTACCACGTGTTTCGACATCTTGAGAATCGATCAGTTTGATATTCACTGTCACGCGGTTTTTGAGGCCCGCATGTTTTAGAGCTTCGATGACAGATTTATAAGCGTCTGGTAGCTCAATGTATTTACCGACCATCCCGATAGTTACTTCACCACCTGGATTAGCTTCTTCGTAAATGACTTGTTCCCATTCAGAGAGATCAGCGACCGGAGGGTTTAGGTTAAAACGCTTACAGATATAGTCATCCAATCCTTGTGATTTTAACATCCCAGGGATTTTATAGATTGAATCGACATCTTTCAGTGAAATAACGGCTTTCTCTGGCACGTTACAAAACAACGCAATTTTTGCCCGCTCATTTGCCGGAACCGCACGGTCTGAACGGCAAATCAGCATATCCGGTTGAATACCGATAGAAAGTAGCTCTTTCACAGAGTGTTGCGTTGGCTTGGTTTTAACCTCACCCGCTGCGGCCATGTAAGGGACTAAGGTCAAATGCATGTAAAGCGTATGCTCACGCCCTACGTCCACCGCCATTTGACGAATCGCTTCTAAGAAAGGCAGAGATTCGATATCCCCAACCGTACCACCAATTTCAACCAGTACAACGTCGTGGCCTTCGCCACCTTCGATAATACGCTCTTTGATGGCATTAGTAATATGAGGAATAACTTGGATAGTTGCACCCAAATAATCGCCACGACGCTCTTTTCTAAGTACTTCAGAGTAAATGCGTCCAGTCGTAAAGTTATTACGACGGCTCATGCGGGTGCGAATAAAACGCTCGTAGTGACCGAGGTCGAGATCGGTTTCGGCGCCATCGTCCGTGACAAACACTTCACCATGTTGAGTCGGGCTCATCGTCCCAGGATCGACGTTGATATAGGGATCAAGCTTCATAATGGTCACTTTAAGACCACGAGCTTCGAGAATGGCTGCCAGAGAGGCTGCGGCAATGCCTTTACCCAGAGAGGAAACGACCCCGCCGGTCACAAAAATATAGTTAGTTGTCATGCAGAACCTGAAGGTTTAGGTTTAAAGACGGTGGATGCACCAGGACGGGAAAGCAGTATACCCGAAACTCTGTGGTGTCACAATTGCTCATTCACCCTCGTTCGCTGTTCGACTCAGAATAATGATACCTAATCTGCCACGCCTCTCTTTTGATTTCAATCAGCAATCATCCGTCTATTCAGCGCTCACTTTTTTTCTTCTTGCTTGACGTGTTGCCAAGCTAATTCCATCTGTTCCAGACTGGCTTGGTCGAGTGTGAGGCCTTGTTCAATGACTTTTTGTTCAACTTGACGAAAGCGCCGTTCAAATTTCAGGTTGGCCTTATGCAGCGCAGTTTCCGCACGAGCCCCTAAGTGGCGGGTAAGATTAACGGTCGCAAAAAGTAAATCTCCCAACTCTTCTTCAAGGCGTTCTGGATTACGATCCACCATTGTCGCCTCTTCCATCACTTCATCAAGTTCCTCTTTAACCTTATCTACCACCGGACCTAGCGTGTCCCAATCAAAACCCACCGTGTGGCAACGTTGTTGAATTTTATCCGCGCGAAGTAAGGCCGGCATGGCATGGGGAATATCATCAAGCAGCGAATATTGCCTTTTTTCATTCCGCTCTTGTTGTTTAATCTGCTCCCAGCCCATCTTCGACGTGGTCGCGGTCAATACGCCAGGGTGACGACGAATCAGTTTTTGAGTAATCGCTTGGCAAATATCCTCAAAGTTAAAACGGCCTTGCTCTGAAGCCATCTGCGCATAAAAAACAATTTGATAGAGAAGATCACCAAGCTCTTGTTTCAGATCGATAAAATCCCGACGCGCAATAGCATCCAAGAGTTCATAACATTCCTCTAGTGTGTAAGGTGCGATAGTGTCGAAAGTCTGCTGCCTATCCCACTCACAACCTTGCTCAGGATCGCGCAAGCGCTGCATCACTGACAGTAACTGCGACAATGATGAATCACTCATAAAAACCTCTTAATAAGAAAAAACCACCCCTAGGAGTGGTTTAAATGAAAATTAATGAAGCCGCTTGGCGTCAATGACATCAGGAATTTGATTCAGCCGAGAGATCACTCGCCCTAATACCTGTTGATTATAGATTTCGATTTCCATATCGATGGTCGCGAGTTGTTTACGTGTATCACTATGGCTAGAGACCCCTAACACATTCACTTTTTCATTCGCTAAAATCGTGGTGATATCGCGTAGTAAACCACTGCGGTCATTGGCCACAACTCGCACAACTAAGGAGTAGCCACTAGAGTAGTTCTCCCCCCAGACCGCATCGACAATCCTCTCTGGAGCATGATTGATCAATTCCGCTAACTGCTCGCAATCCGCACGATGGATCGAGATCCCCCGGCCTTGGGTAATGAATCCAGTTATATCATCACCTGGGATTGGCTGACAGCAACGGGCAATATGGTGCATAAGGTTGCCCACCCCCTCAACCACAATTCGCCCACTGTCTTTACGCGCTGATTGATGGTTCACCGATTTCTGCGTGAGCTGCTCTAACGCTTTCTGGTCCTCTTCTTCTGCACTAGGTTTATAAACCTTCGCTTGTAAGAAGTTAACCATTTGGTTTTGACGAATATCCCCCCCGCCAATTGCCGCCAAGATCTCTTCCATTGAGGTCATGTTATAGCGCGGTAGAAGGTATTTCTCCGCATCTTTCAAACTAATATTTAGTTGGTTTAATTCGTTATCCAGAATTTGCTTTCCGGCTAGGATATTTTTGTCACGGTCTTGTTTTTTAAACCAAGCATGCACTTTTGCACGCCCGCGACTGGTCGTAATGTAACCAAGATGCGGATTGAGCCAATCACGGCTCGGGTTAGGTTGCTTTTGGGTAATAACTTCAACTTGGTCACCCATTTGCAGGTGGTAAGTGAAGGGAACGATACGCCCACTAATTTTAGCGCCAATGCAGCGATGGCCAATATCACTATGAATATGGTAAGCAAAATCGAGTGGAGTTGACCCGGCAGGTAGGTCAATCACATCACCTTTCGGAGTATAGACGTACACTCTATCGTCGAACACTTGGCTACGGACTTCTTCAAGCATTTCGCCACTGTCCGCCATCTCTTCTTGCCAAGCAATCAGCTTACGTAGCCAAGCGATACGTCCTTCATGGCCGGCCGCCCCTCTTCCTACTGGCGTTGTACTTCCTTCTTTATATTTCCAGTGTGCGGCCACGCCTAGCTCAGCGTCTTCGTGCATCTGTTTTGTGCGAATCTGTACTTCAACAGTTTGCCCTTTCGGCCCCAGCACCACCGTGTGGATAGATTGATAACCATTCGGTTTAGGATTAGCCACATAATCATCAAATTCATTGGGTAAATGGCGGAAAAGTGTATGTACGATCCCTAGCGCGCCATAACAATCTTGCAGGCGTTCAGCAACAATCCGTACTGCTCTAACATCGAATAACTCATCGAAAGCCAGAGATTTTTTCTGCATTTTTCGCCAGATACTATAAATATGCTTAGGTCTTCCATAGACTTCCGCGCGAACGCCTTCTTTACCCATCATGTCGCGGATCTGCGTCACGAAATTATCAATATATATTTCGCGGTCAATACGACGTTCATGAAGCAGACTGGCAATTCGCTTGTACTCTTCGGGATGTAAATAACGGAAGCAATAATCTTCTAGCTCCCATTTTAACTGACCAATCCCTAGACGGTTTGCTAGAGGGGCGTAGATATTGGTGCTCTCTTTCGCCGCTAAGACTCTTTCGTCTTCCGGCGCGTCCTTCATTTCGCGCAAGTAGGCGATACGCTCTGCTAACTTAATGACGACGCAACGAAAGTCCTCCACCATCGCCAGTAACATACGGCGGATATTATCCACCTGTTCTGAGGCCATAGAGTCATTTTGGATGGCTTTAAGCTGGCGGATAGCATCCATATCCAGTACGCCATTGACCAGAAAAAGGATACTGTTACCGTAAGAGCTTTTAATCTGTTCAGCATCAAGTACATTAGCATTGGCCAACGGGAAAATTAGCGCGGCGCACAAGGTGTCACAATCCATACTCAGCGTAGTCAAGATCTCTACCATCTCAATACCACGGCTCAGCAAAATTGCCTGCGAGGGGTGATCAGTGGTATTTTCCTGACAATAGCGCCAACAGGCTGTCAATATTTGACCTGTCGGTTCAGAGATATTATGTAGACTCTCAATCCATTGCTCGGCAGCGAATTCTCCCGCCGGATTAAGGTGTGCACTTCTTACTGCAACCATGATGTCTCCCGCATAACTGTTGACTTAATGCTTAACGACGTTCAAACAACACCATTGATTCAAGATGTTCAGTGTGTGGAAACATATCTAGCATCGTCACTTTTACCACCCGATATCCTAACTTTTCGGCAATTTGACTATCCCGGGCCAAAGTAGCAGGATTACAAGAGATGTAGACAATGCACTCCGGTTGTAACGCACACACATAAGGCATGACCTCTGCCGCACCTGCGCGGGCGGGATCCAATAAGACTTTTGTGAAGCCGTCTTTTGCCCAAGGTTGCTGCGAGACATCTTGTTCTAAATTGTGCTGGTAAAAGGCAACATTCGTAATATTATTTCGCTGGGCATTGTACTCCGCCTTAGCGGCTAATTCTGCTAAACCCTCAACACCTGTGACTGAACTCGCGAATCTTGCTAAAGGAAGTGTAAAGTTTCCTACTCCGCAAAAAAGGTCAAGAATACGATCAGTGGGTTTGATATGAAGCCATTTTATAGCTTTATCAATCATTTGTTGATTAATTTTGGCGTTGACTTGAATAAATCCTTGGGGATTAAAATATAAATTTATCTGATTAATACCATACCACGGTATTTCCCCTTTCAGCAGAGTTTGTTGCTGTCCATCCGCTAAGAAAAGTGAAACAAAGTGATTATGCGAAAACTGTTCCAAGTTTTTGATATCACCCGCCGATAAAGTGCGCAAATGCCTGATCACGACCGTAACAGTGTTATTATCCGCAGCCACCAGCTCGACATGCCCAAGATGTGAGACGGTCTCGAGTTGAGACAAACAACGATACAACGGCGGTAGTAATGTATTGAGCCGTTGCACTAAAACAGGACAGTCCTGAACCGAAACAATCTCATTACTTTTTTTTCGTCGAAACCCCATTATCAGCCGACCGGTGTTATCGACGCGCAAGCTGAGTCGCGTACGGCGACGATAATGCCAACTGTCTGCTGTGATCACATCATCAACTTTCTCCACACCCACTGGTTTCAGTAATCGTACTAACGCTGCGGCCTTCGAGGTTTGCTGTAACGACTCACTAATATGCTGCTGCTGACAGCCGCCACATTGCCCGTATAGTGGACAGCGAGGTTCGCGTCGCTCAGGACTAGATTGTGACAACTTAACTAATTTCGCGCGCATATACTGGCGCTTATTTTCAATGACTTCGACCTCACCGGCTTCTCCCGGTAGTAAGCCTTCAACGAAACACGCTTTTCCTTGATGATGGCCAACGCCTTGTCCGAATTGATCTAACCCGTTAACCGAAAGCTGGAAGATTTTACGGACAGGTGTTGTCTTTTTAGCTTTATAAAATTGCACCATCGCGATGGCTCCCACAGGTAAAAAAATAGTGTTGCGCGCTGAGCGGCTATTAACGCGCCCAACTAAACTGCTGTAACATCTGTTGCCAGGTTTCATCCATCCCAGCTTCTAGGGTGATTGACCGCTGAGTGAAGGGATGGATAAAAGAGAGCATTGAAGCGTGCAACATTAATCGCTGACAACCGAAGTGTTCAGCCGCTCCACGATTCTGTTTAAGGTCGCCGTGCGCGGTATCACCAATAATCGGGTGACGCAGATGGGACATGTGCCGACGGAGTTGATGCTTACGTCCTGTCTGCGGTTTCAATTCTATCCAGCTATACCGGCAGCAGTCATAGCGCCCTACTGGATAAGGCATTTCAACTTGAGCTAAAGTTTTGTACTCGGTGATGGCGGATTGTGTAACGGGTTCACCCGTTGCAAATTTGTCCGCAATTTTGTCATGCTCTTCTCGTAAAGGGTAGTCGATCACCCCCTCACCCTCGATCCAACCTCGAACAATAGCGTGATACGTTTTTTTCATCTTATGTTGTTCAAAAAGCTGTGAGAGCTCGCGCCCAGCATCACTTGATAGGCCAAACAGTAGTACGCCGGAGGTTGGACGGTCTAAACGATGTACGGTGAAAACATGCTGACCAATCTGGTCTCGTAAGGTTTGCATCACAAATTGCGTTTCATGGCGAGCTAACCAACTGCGATGTACCAGCATATTAGCCGGCTTATTGACGGCAATGATCCACTCGTCTTGATAAATAATCTCAAGCACAGATAACCCTAACTCTCAACAGGGTACTCACTTCAGCCATCCCTTTCCTGGAAACTTTCTCCCGAGCACTTACCCGATGAAGTCAAAAACACGTCATTTTATGCATTAGAGGAGGTATTCTTGATACAGGTTGTAAAATGGCTAAAACGCTTACCCAATAGGTGATAAATAGTGAAAGATAATAACATGTACAGGCAGATAAAAGAAAAAAAGGGAGTACCGAAAACTCGGCACTCCCTAATTTAGGGCGGTATCCTACCGCTGTCTGCGTCCTGCTAATTCATAGGATTCGACAATCCAGAAGGATGTGTTTCCCTGACTACATAATCCTATGAATTCAGCTACATTTCCTTTGTAGCTTACCCTTCTGCAGAAGATTCCCTAATGTTTAGGAAACAGCGCATCATCCTAATCAACTATTTCCAGGCTTCACTCACTGTAAAGCGGTTCCGTCCTTGGGCCCCATCCTTAGAACTAATTTACATCCTTCTGACCCGTCTATTTTCTCAAAGTTATGACGATAAACAACCAGATTATTTCACTATGTTTCTTAATAATCTTGAATTATTGATTGTTAAAAACTTAACCAATTGATTCAAAATATATTTCATAAAAGAGTTTGTTGATTAATTGTGTTATTTCATGATCTAAGTCAAGTTTATAGGATCAATCTCATTTACATCGAGGCCAATAAAAAATCAAACCTGAGGGTGTAATGCTTGAAGAAAATCGCTCAATGAAGGCGCTAAAATCTTATTTTGGTTCTTACCAAGGACTTCAAGAATAACGTTACCAGCAAGATTATCCACAGCAATAATTGTTGAGTCCTCTTCGGTTGTGGCAATAAATAGCGTCGGGCTATGCTTTAAACGCCGTTTCATCACAAGATGCCCCACTAGATTTTGTTGAAGAAGAGTAAAGTCTTCCTCGTTCCATGCCTGCAGTAACGTAAGCGGCATCCCTTCGAAGATTGCTGTCATTTCTGCTGCAAATTGTGTCGTATAAAATGCAACGACTGAGGGTTGCAACACTAAATCGACACCTTTCGACACGGCATCCAAATTCTTCGCTAAGGTAAAAGGCTGTGGTTGCCAAGTGATACCGTTTTCATTGGTAGTTAATAAACAAGGGGAATCAACACCAATTAGCTGCTCGTTTACCGGGGCGCTTTGGCGATCCTGTTGCCAGCGTCGGCAGTAACGCAGGGTGAAGTCTCTGAGTTGCTGAGAGGTCTCATCTAACATTCTATTTATTACTCTGAATCAGTTACAATCCTCCCATCATCCATTTACTTGGGCACAGATGCAATGGCCGACTACGAAAACCATCCCACCTTATCAGACCTGACGTTGGGTAAATCCACCGCTTATATTTCGAATTATCAACCGAGCCTCTTACAAGCAGTGCCAAGAAGCTTAAATCGCGATAGTTTGCAGCTTGAGGAAAGCCAACTTCCCTTCCACGGTGAGGACTTTTGGACCCTTTACGAACTCTCTTGGCTTAACGACCACGGCATACCACAAGTCGCAATCGGTGATGTAGCACTGCCTGCCAGCAGCAAGAATCTGATTGAATCCAAAAGTTTTAAGCTTTATCTGAACAGTTTCAACCAAACTCGCTTCAGCGATTGGCAAAGCGTCGAACAAACCTTAGCGCGCGACCTGAGCCACTGCGCGCAGGGCGAGGTACGTGTCACATTACATCGCTTACACGACTTTACCGCTCAACCGATTGATGATTTTGCCGGAGAATTGATCGATGAGCAGGCGATCATGGTCGATGATTATCAATTTAATCGTGACTACCTGCGCGAGGCGACCTCGGATGAGTTAGTTGAAGAGACCTTGGTCAGCCATTTATTAAAGTCTAACTGTTTAATTACCCAGCAACCGGATTGGGGATCAGTGATGATCCACTATAAGGGTCCAAAAATTAATCGTGAAGCGCTATTACGCTACCTACTCTCCTTCCGCCAACATAATGAGTTTCATGAACAATGTGTTGAACGGATCTATATGGACATTATGGCGCTATGTAAGCCACAAGCGTTAACCGTCTATGCCCGCTACACACGACGAGGCGGCTTAGATATTAATCCATGGCGGACTAATCAGCACTTTACCCCACATAACCGCCGTTTAGCGCGACAATAATAACGCTATACTTAACAGGGTTGCTGGCCGTTAGCCTCACGCCGTAGCCTGGAAGTCACTCACAGAAAGTGGAAGGTACTCACCTCCACTTTCTGGATAAATACTAAGGAGCTCACTTGATAACACATGTTAGTCCGTTAGGAGCGATGGATCTGCTTTCGCAGCTTGAAGTCGATATGCTCAAAGATACGGCGAGCAGCGATCTCTACCAGCTGTTTCGTAATTGTTCACTGGCAGTATTGAACACCGGCAGTCAAACCGACAGTAGTGAAGCGATTCTTTCTCTTTATAAAGATTTTGAAATCAATGTGTTGCGCCGTGAGCGTGGAGTAAAACTCGAATTAATTAACCCGCCACCAGCCGCCTTTGTCGATGGCCATATCATTCGCTCGCTACAAGCTAATCTCTTTGCTGTGTTACGGGATATTGTTTTCGTGACTGCACAACTGAATACCGATAAACGCGTCAAACAGCGTGCACCGACCGATTCGGTGTATATCACCAATATGGTGTTCTCATTACTGCGTAATGCACGGGCCTTGCACGTTGGTGAGCTTCCCAATATGGTGGTCTGCTGGGGCGGGCACTCTATCAATCCTATTGAATATCAATATTGTCGTGAAGTAGGGAAACAATTAGGTCTTCGTGAGCTGAATGTCTGTACTGGATGCGGTCCAGGTGCGATGGAAGCCCCTATGAAAGGCGCGGCAGTGGGTCATGCTCAGCAACGTTACCACGATAGCCGCTTTATCGGTATGACTGAGCCTTCAATTATTGCTGCCGAGCCACCGAACCCGCTGGTCAACGAACTGATTATCATGCCAGATATTGAGAAGCGGCTCGAAGCCTTTGTGCGTATCGCCCACGGAATCATTATTTTCCCCGGGGGAGTAGGCACCGCAGAAGAGCTTCTTTACCTGTTAGGTATCATGATGCATCCGAATAATCAGCAACAAGTTCTCCCTTTGGTGCTGACCGGTCCGAAAGAGAGTGAAGACTACTTCACAATGCTTGATGAGTTTATTCGTCATACACTTGGCGAGGCGGCAACTCAACATTACCGTATTATTATAGGTGATGCGGCGGAAGTGGCCCGAGTCATGAAAGAAGCCATGCCTGCTGTGAAACACTATCGCCGTGATACCGGTGACGCTTACAGTTTCAACTGGTCATTACACATCGACAGCGAACTGCAGCACCCTTTCTACCCTTCGCATGAAAATATGGCGAGCCTTAAACTGTTCAAAGATCAACCGGTAGAGAAATTAGCCGCCGATTTACGCCGGATGTTTTCCGGTATTGTAGCCGGTAACGTTAAAGAGATCGGTATTCAAGAAATTGCGAAACATGGCCCTTACTTAATTCATGGTGACGGCGACATTATGGCGAGGATGGATGAAATGCTACAGGGGTTCGTTGCACAGCAGCGGATGAAATTACCCGGTAGCGCTTACGTCCCCTGTTACAAAATTATCCGCTAACTCAAAAGGCTGCGCTGAGCCTGCGCAGCCTCAGAGAGATTCACACTGATGACTTATCACTTATTGATTATTGATGCGTTGAATTTAATTCGCCGCATCCATACCGTGCAGGGTAGCAACTGCTTACTGGGCTGCCTCTCTGCAGCAAAACAGCTTCTCCACCATAGCCAGCCGACACATGTTGTCGCGGTCTTCGACCACCCACTGCGCAAAAAGGGTTGGCGACATCAACTGTACCCCGACTATAAAGCGGGACGTAATGCAATGCCCGAGGACCTCGCGCTACAGCTACCTTCCATCGAAAAAGCGTTCGCCGAGCTGGGTATCACCAGCTGGACCTCACCGGAGGATGAAGCGGACGATCTGGCCGCCACTTTAGCGATCAAAATGCGTCAAGCCGGACATCAAGTGACCCTGGTATCGACCGATAAAGGCTATTGTCAGCTACTCTCTGCACAAATTCAGATACGTGATTATTTCCAAAAACGCTGGTTAGACGTCGCTTTTATCGAGAAAGAGTATGGCGTACAAGCATCGCAGCTTGCCGATTACTGGGGATTATGTGGGATATCGAGCAGTAAAATCCCCGGCGTGCCGGGGATTGGTCCGAAGAGCGCCCAAACCTTAATCACGCGTTTTGGCTCTTTAGAGCAGGTCTATCAACAGCTTGAAGAGATACCGACTACGTGGCAAACCAAACTCAAGGCGGGGCAAGATAATGCCTTTATCAGTCGTCAATTAGCGCAACTCCGTACCGATTTAACCCTGAGCGGTAACCTACGTCAGCTACGCTATAGGCCTGCCTAATTTTAGCGCTCGTCTATCCGTCCAGGCCAAGCACTCCAAATGCGACGAATATGGACGGTGACCTCCTCACGGTCATGATACAAATGACGGGCGCGAATTTGGACATTAAGTCCTTGTTCAGCCAGCGAAGTCTCCATCATCGCCAGAATTTGCGTGACCTCTTCGTAACGCTTTTTCATCGGTAACTTGAGGTTAAAAATCGCTTCACGGCACCAGCCATTTGCGATCCAACGCATCATTAAATGCGCAACCTTAATCGGTTTTTCAACCATATCGCAGACTAACCAGCTGATATTATTGCGCGGCGGTTGAAAACGGAAACCATCTTCTTGCAGATGCGTTACCTGTCCAGTATCCATCAATGAAGGGGCCATCGGACCGTTATCAACCGCAAAGACCATCATTGAGCGCTTCACCAACTGGTAAGTCCAACCTCCTGGACAGGCACCCAAATCAACCGCATACATCCCACTGGCTAAACGCTCTTCCCATTCGTCTGCAGGGACGAAGACATGAAAAGCTTCTTCCAATTTTAATGTTGAACGGCTCGGTGCATCTGAAGGGAATCTTAAACGAGGGATCCCCATAAAAAGCGCAGAGTTATTATTAGAGTAAGAGTAACCGACATAGCAGGTCCCCGGCGCAATAAAGAAGACATGTACTACAGGCCGTTTAGCGCTTTCGTAATTAAGAAGCAGGTTCTCTTGACGTAGTGCAGCGCGAAGCGGCACGGTGAGCTTACGGCAGAATTTTAATAACTCTTTGGCCTCGTTAGTATCAGGTACCTCGACCCGAAGCTCTCCGGCTTTTTCGACCACACCGGTCAGCATGCCAACGATAGGGGTTACTCTATCTTCCGGTGGTAAATTTTTAAGTAACTCCCCTACCACACACATCTGGCGTGCGAAAATAAGGGTTTCAAAAGCGATTTCGCGGATTAAGCGATCGGCATCTTCATACTGATAACATTCATATAAAACGTAACCCGAGTTCTCTTTAACACGTGCGAAACCAAATAAGTTAAGCTCAGTCGCTTTCGCGGTGATTTCCGCCGCACACTCTTTTTCAAAGCCTTGTCGGCAATACAGTAATACTTTATTCATGGCAACTCGCCCTATTTCTCAGACGCAGTGCGCCAATTAACATCAATAACCACCCAATCAGAAAGAAAAGTCCTCCAATTGGCGTAACAAAAACAAGAAAACGGAGGTGCGACAGTGCCAAGCTGTATAAACTACCGCTGAATAGCACCACTCCTAAGGCCATACTGGCCGCACTCCAATAAAACCAAATATTGCGTCGAGTCTGCATTGCGCTACCGAGCCCGAGTATCGCCAATGTATGCCACGCTTGGTATTGTAACCCGGTGTGAATCCATGCCAGCTGTTCGCTGCCTAATAGATGACTCAACACATGGGCGCCAAAAGCACCCAATGCCACCAGTAGAAAACCACTGATGGCGACAAAAATATAGATCATTCGACTATTCATTTTAAACCCTCGTTGGTCTTAACCGCGCAGGGCGTCAAGCTTTTATACTGTCTTGCTCGCGTGCGGCTGTATCAATAATCCATTGTCGAAAGGCCGCTATTTTACCGAGTTCTGCTTGGCTGTCATGGTAAACCAGATAAAAAGCATTTTTACTGGAGAGCACTTCGTTAAAAGGACAAACCAAACGCCCCGAACTCAGCTCACTCTGTACCATCACATTATTCGCTAACGCGATACCTTGCCCGTGAATGGCAGCCTGAAGCACCATAGCACTGTGACTAAAAATAGGACCTTGTTGCACGTTGATATGAGGTAAACCGACTTGCCTCACCCAACTCTGCCAATCACGACGCGAAGCATCGTGCAGTAACGTGACATGTTGTAAATCTGCGGGGGATTGTAACGGACGTTCGCCAGTTAGCAACACGGGAGCACACACTGGCAATAAATATTCTGCGTATAATTTCTCAACCCGTAAGCCCGGCCAGTTTCCCCTACCGTAAAAAATGGCAATGTCGACGTCATCCGCCAATTTATCTTCTTCTCGATCAACGGCTTGAATACGAACATCAATGCCAGGGTGTTGTTGATTGAAGCTCGTTAAGCGGGGAACCAACCATTGGATAGCAAAACTGGGCAGTAAACTGACCGTTAATGCTCCTTTCGCGCTACGCGCTTGCAGTTTACGAGTGGCATCATTGAGCGCGGAGAAAATTTCTTTAATGTCGAGGTAGTAACTTTGCCCCTCTTCCGTCAATAACAATGAGCGATTACGCCGGCGAAACAACTTCAATCCAAGAAAATCCTCTAACGCTTTAATTTGATGACTCACTGCAGCTTGGGTAACAAATAGCTCTTCGGCTGCACGGGTGAAGCTTAGGTGTCGCGCGGCAGCATCAAAGACTTTTAGAGCATTGAGAGGTGGAAGACGTTTTGACATAACCTATGGGTACTCATTTATCGATAGCGGGCCGCTATAGCAATATTAGTTTTTATAATGTGAAGCATTATAAATTGTCCATTGAGTAACTTCCACTAAATACCTATAGTTGCGCCCACTTCCGAAGGTGGTATTGCGATAAGCTTGAGAGTTTATCGAAAGAAGCTTTAGGTGCTGATGTTGTGTTTGCATTTGACTTGGAAGGTTCAAGTCCACTATTTCCTGTGATATACACCCTGTCTGTCCATAGTATATTATTTATAACACCGCCTAGGCGGTGTTTTTTTTTTGCCCAAACGACACAGCGACAGCGCGATGATAAAAAAATCGGTGCTCTCGAATACCAATCGTTTGCGTTGGCGATGGATAGATTTAATTCATGCTAAAAGAGTTAATACGGAGAGAAGACTGGCAGTGGATGCTACCAGTCTTAAGGCGGGACTATTGACCAACTTCAGTCAAATCTTTAACTTCTAAACGGTTAATCTGTTGTTTGACACCTGCGCCATCTTTATAAAGAATAAGACCTGTGTCTTCATCTACCGAAGGTTTACCTTGGGTGACGATAGTTTTTCCATCATTGGTGTGCATAACGTAATTACTCGAACACCCTGCAAGAGTAAAAGCTAAGCCTGAAACAGCCAATACAGCTAAAAGATGCTTTTTCATTTATTATCTCCATATCGAATATCTTCAGTCATTATAGATCTGATTTTTTCAGTTCTTATACTTACCATAGGCTAAGTTAGAAAAATTGCTATGGTTTACGATCAAAAAAAAGGTTGTCACGCACAGTATGAGAAAATTCTCTCCTGATTGGTTTCGTCAGCAGTTTCCAGCACTCCACAAGCCGTACTGTTATCTGGACAGTGCAGCCACCAGCCTGCGCCCACAGGTGATGATTGAGGCGACACAAGCCTACTATCAAAACGGAGGAACGGTTCACCGCAGCCACTATTCACAGGCGAAAGAGGCAACCGAACGCTACGAAGCTTGCCGCCAGCAAGTTGCACAATTAATTAATGCCGCCGAGGCCAACCAGATTATCTGGACGCGAGGGAGTACTGAGTCAATTAACTTAGTGGCTCAGGCTTGGTTAGCTCATCAGCTCCAACCCGGCGACGAAATCCTTGTCAGTGAAGCAGAACACCATGCCAACCTATTGCCTTGGTTAATGCTGGCTGAACAAACGGGCGCTAAGGTTGTTCGTTGGCCCCTTAGCCCACAAGGCGAACTGGAGGTCGATGAGTTAGCATTGCGACTCACCGCCCGCACTCGTTTACTGGCCGTTACCCAAATGTCTAATGTCACCGGGTATGTGCCGCCAATGGCAGAAATTATCGCGTTAGCACATCAGGCTGGCGTCCCAGTATTGGTTGATGGCGCACAAGGTATTGTTCATCAACCGACCGATGTGCAGCGATGGGATGCCGATTTTTACGTTTTTTCCGCACATAAATTGTACGGTCCTACAGGTATCGGTGTACTTTACGCCCGCAAAGATCGTTTGGCCGAGATGCGCCCCACTCAAGGCGGCGGCAAAATAATTAGCCATGTAGATTTTGACGGTTATCGCCTGCTCTCTGCCCCTTGGTGCTTTGAGCCTGGCACGCCGAATATTGCAGGTGTTATCGGGCTGGCGAGTGCCCTTGGTTTCCATCAGAGCGTTGATTGGCAAGCGGCAGAAGCCTGGACCTGTCAGCTCGCCGACTACGCCGCAGAACAGTTGGCGGCATTACCGGGAATAACCCTGTTCCGTGCAGCAGGTTCTCCGATCATCTCATTTGTTTTTGAGTCACTGCACAGTGCCGATCTGTTCACCTTAATTAGCGAACACAATGTGGCATTACGGGTGGGACAACACTGCGCCCAACCCTTAATGCAGGCATTAGGGGTTCAGGGTACCTTAAGAGCTTCATTCGCCGCTTACAATACCTACGATGATGTCGAGAAATTAGTGCGCGCCGTCACCTTTGCTTATCAACTATTAACTGAAGAAGAGTAAGGCCCGAATTTATGCCACTCCCCACCCATCCTTTTGGTACTGCTATCACAGCTGAAGATATCGCTGAACGATTACAAAAAAGCCCACATTGGGAAGACCGCTACCGTGAGTTAATCCGCTTGAGTCGTCAAATGCCTACTCTACCACAAGCGTATCAAACGCCCGAAAATGAGGTTTTTGGTTGTGAGAACCGAGTGTGGGTAGCCTATGAGCTCACGGCTCAAGGCCAATTCCACTTTGTGTTGGAGAGTGAAAGCCGCATCGTAAAAGGATTATTATCGGTATTACTGAGTCAGTGTGAGGGCGACTTGCCACAAGCACTGGTCGATAAAGACCTTTTAGCGCTATTTAACCGATTAGGGTTAGCACACCACCTTTCGGCTACCCGCAATAGCGGATTGACGGCTGTCGCGCAAGCGATAAAAAATGCGGCTCACGCCGCATTGGATCACTCTTAGTTCAGTGACTCGCGAAGCTTACGGGCGATAAACTTTTTCAACGCATGAGAGACTGCAACGAAGCCAAAGGAAGCAGTGACCATGGTCACTGCTCCAAAGCCTGAAGCGCAGTCCATACGCTTTGGCCCCTCGGCGGTTGCACGAGCATGACAAACGGATCCATCCGCTTGGGGGTAGCGTAAGGCCTCGGTTGAGAATACGCAGTCGATACCCAACTTACCTTTGCTATTTTTCACGATAGAAAAATCGCTTTTTAAGCGCTCACGTAATTTAGCCGCTAAAGGATCTTGAATCGTTTTAGCCAGATCCACCACAGCAATTTGCGTGGGATCGATCTGCCCACCGGCACCGCCTACCGTGATCACCGGAATTTTATTTCGACGACAATAAGCCAACAGCGCAGCCTTGGGGCGGATCGCATCGATCGCATCAATCACATAATCGAAAGAGTGATTAAGGTAATCCGCAACATTTTCCGGGCTGATAAAATCGTCAATACAACTGACCTGACATTCAGGATTGATCTCGCGAATCCGCGCAGCCATTACCTCAATCTTCTGATCACCCACCGTTTGTTTAAGGGCGTGAAGCTGACGATTAGTATTCGTGACACAGACATCATCCATATCGACCAGCGTAATATGACCAATCCCCGTCCGGGCAAGGGCCTCGGCCGCCCAAGATCCAACGCCCCCTATTCCAATCACACAAAAATGAGCGTGTGGGAAAAATTGTGCAGCCTGTTGACCGTAAAGTCGTGTAATACCGGAAAAACGCTGCTGCCATGATTCTGTCATCGTCATTCTACTCTTAATATAAAACGCTACACTGGGTTATTGGCTAAATACCGGATTAGCCGAAAACACACCAGCGCCTGGTGCTGATTTTAAGATCCACACTCTTCCGTAGTGGTTATAGAACCCGGCTAAATGTGCAGCTTCTTGACCGATACCCTGGTAAATATCGAAGTGTTGGCCTTTAATTGCGCCCCCAACATCTAATGCAACCATCAAGCGCATTTGATATTTACCGTTAAATTTCCCTTTTTCATTAAGCTGTGGCACTTCTGCCAGCAGGACTGAACCGGGTGGGATCAGCGACCGATCGGCAGCCACCGAGGCTTTAGCCACCAATGGTATAGCACTCGCACCACGCACTGGAGTGAAAGGCTCTGGCTTGAAGAAGACAAATGAGTCGTTGCTCTCTAACATTTGACGAACTTCAGCATAGGAGTGGTTATCCGCCCAATCACGAATCGCCTGCATCGACATGTCTTCACGCTTCACTTCACCGCGGTCGATCAACTCTTTACCAATACTGTGGTAAGCCCAGCCATTTTTACCGCCATATCCAAAGAAGGTAAATGGACGGCCGTCGCCATAATCGACATAGCCACTCCCTTGTACATCCATCATAAAGTTATCGATTAATGAATTACTCCACGCGATCACGAAACGCGAATCGATAGCTCCATTATAAATATCTGCTCGTCTCGGCAGCTTATAGCGACCATGTTTTGGTGGCATTCGATAGATAGGATATTGGAATTCACCTTGACGGGTGTAGCGCGCATGGATCACCGGGGTATAGTAGCCGGTGAACTGGACGTTACCGTAATCATCTGCGCCTTCCATTTGCCAGGCTTCAATACCGTAATTGCGCAGCTGACGTGTATCGCCCCCTGCATTCAACCAACTCTGAATGGCATTAAAGGTACTTTGCTGACGCTGATACATGCGCGAAGATGCGCCTTGTACCTGTTGAACCTGATTAACGAAGTCGCCACCGTTAACCGGTGCTCCGATAGCGTTAGGCTGATTACGCAGGGCAAATTGCGATGTGATTTTACCATCTTTATATTGTTGGCCTCGATCCGTGGGTTTCGAAGAGCACCCCGCCAGCAACATCGCGACCAGTGAGCCAGTGACAGCTAGTTTCAGTAATGGGAATTTCATGAGTTTCTCTTATCGCTCAATGTCTATTGGCGAAGATAGCAGAGCCCCTAAAAGATTAAAACTGTAAAGCGAGATCCCCGCAAAAAATGCTTACAAAAAGGACTTATCGAGTGATTTTGCACCGAAAATTAACTTTTTTTCGATATATCTAAAATTTAGGGTTGCAAAGATCGGTGTAATCCGTATAGTGCGCTTCCACGGACGCGGGGTGGAGCAGCCTGGTAGCTCGTCGGGCTCATAACCCGAAGGTCGTCGGTTCAAATCCGGCCCCCGCAACCAATATGAGAAAGCTTATCAAGTAAACTTGATAAGATTTTTTTACATCCTTTCTGGTACACGAATCCCCAGGGTAGATAAGCCTAAGACCTCTCCCGTCAACTGAGTCAGGTAAAGACGATTTTTCCTTTGTTCGGCACTCTCCTCGGCTAAAATCGGCGTATTGGCATAAAACCGTGAGAACAATGACGCCAACTCAAAGAGATATTGACACATCATATTTGGCATCCCTTCTCTCGCTACCAAGTTCAATCTTTCTTCAAGCTGTAAGATGGCCAACGCAATGGCGCGCTCTTCTGGGGTGGTCACGCGAAGTCCCTGACCATCCTGCCAGCTCAAGCCTTGCTGCTGAGCTTTTTCGAGTAGAGAATGAATACGTGCCCCAGCATACTGGATATAGGGTGCAGTATTGCCTTCAAAACTCAGCATACTGTCCCAGTCAAAAATATAATCGGTGGTTCTATTTTTCGATAGATCAGCATACTTAACAGCACCAATACCAATAATGGTCGCTAACTCATCTAACTCTTCGCCAGTAATATGTGGCGATTTCTGCTCGATTATCTGCTTCGCTCGACTGACGGCCTCTGCCAAAAGCGCCGATAATTTTATCGTTCCCCCTTCACGGGTTTTAAAAGGCTGCCCTTGTTTATCCAGCATCATGCCAAACTTATGGTGTTCTAAGGCGACCTCTTGTGGCACATAACCCGCTTTGCGCACAATTGCCCAGGCCATCATAAGGTGTTGGTGTTGACGAGCATCGATATAATAGAGCACGCGGTCTACTTTGAGGGTTTCATAACGATATTTCGCACAAGCAATATCCGTGGTGGTATAAAGATAGCCTCCATCCTGCTTACGGATAACGACGCCCATCGCCTCTCCCTGCTTGTTTTTATAAGCATTGAGATAGACGACAACCGACTCCTTCTCTTCTTGGGCAATATTACGTTCCAACAAGTCATCGATAATCTCGGCAAGCATCTCATTGTAGGCACTTTCACCACGAATATCGGCGGGGGTGAGAGAGACACCTAACAGATCATAGTTCTGCTGGTTCTGCTGCATAGAAATTTCAACCAACGGCCGCCACATCGAGCGGCAATAGTCATCCCCTTGCTGTAGCTTAACGACATACTGTCTAGCACGTTGGGCAAAAGCACTATCCTGGTCGTAGCGTTTTTTTGCTTCGCGATAGAAACCTTCAAGGTCGGAGAGCGAAAACTGATCACTACGATCCCCCTCCTCTAAGTGTGCAATCAACATACCGAATTGCGTACCCCAGTCGCCAATATGGTTAACTTTCGTCACGTTATGACCAAGAAAGCGCAGAGTACGGACACTTGCATCACCAATAATCGATGCTGGAAGTTCGCCACGGGGTATAGATAAAAAATATCCTGTCGGACGGGTTGTTTTAAATCAATCACTACACGTAATGTTTTCACATCAAATTTCGCCACACGAATCCCGCGAATAAAGGGATCTGCCCTCTTAACTTGCTGACTAAGTTTATGCAGCACCGGACTTAGCCTAAAGTCATTAATATCAATCACCAACCGCGCGGCGACTTCAAAATAAAATAGCGGTAGTGGGGTAAGGTTGCCGACTCGAAAGTCAGGCGGGTATAAAGCGTAGAAGGCCATAAACGGATAGCACTAAATTGAGGCCCCACTGCGGCGTGCGCTGACGACATGATACTGATTAGCCAAATTAGCACAGCAAGGTCCTGCAGCCAGTGTTGGTAACCGACGGCTCCTTTTTGAAACAACATATCCTTTTCCCTAAAGATAAGATTGTGATTTATCACAATCTCGACTTGCAATTTATGCCTCTTAAGCATAAAAATACACTTATAACGAATAAAAATTCATTTGGAGCTCCTGTGACAGAACGCAGCACTGAACTGGTAAGAGGTTTTCGGCACACCGCCCCCTATATCAATACTCATCGTAATAAAACCTTTGTCATCATGCTCGGTGGTGAGGCTATCTGCCATGAAAACTTCCTCAGTATTGTGAGCGACATTGGCCTGTTACACAGTTTAGGTATTCGTCTCGTCGTCGTGTATGGCGCGCGCCCTCAAATCGATGCGAATTTACTCGAGCATAATATTGAGCCAACTTATCATAAATATACTCGGGTTACTGACGCGCAATCTTTGGAATTAGTCAAACAAGCAGCGGGCCGATTGCAATTAGATATTACTGCGCGGCTATCCATGAGCCTTGGCAATACGCCACTGCAAAACGCGCATATCAATGTGGTCAGCGGTAACTTTATTATTGCTCAACCTTTAGGGGTAGATGACGGTGTCGATTATTGTCACTCTGGCCGTATCCGTCGTATCGATTATCAAGCAATTAACCAGCAACTGGACACCGGAGCAATCGTACTGATTGGTCCGGTAGCCGTCTCGGTAACAGGTGAAAGCTTTAACCTAACGTCTGAAGAAATCGCTACACAAGTGGCCATAAAACTTAATGCCGCGAAAATGATTGGCTTTTGCTCAGAACAAGGCGTTCCAGATGAAGAAGGTAATATTATCTCTGAGATGTTCCCTGACCAAGCACAACAACGGATTGAACAATACGAATCTGCAGGTGATTATCTGTCAGGCACCGTGCGTTTCTTACGGGGTGCTATGCAAGCCTGTAAAAGCGGCGTACCGGGTAGCCATCTGATTAGCTATTTGGAGGATGGAGCTCTGCTTCAAGAGCTTTTTTCTCGCGAAGGGATAGGTACGCAAGTCGTTATGGCGTCCGCCGAACAAGTCCGTAAGGCGACGATTGACGATATTGGCGGGATTTTAGATCTAATCCGTCCACTTGAACAGCAAGGTATTTTAGTGAGACGTTCCCGCGAACAATTAGAAATGGAGATCGATAAGTTTACGGTTGTCGTACGCGATCAATTAACGATTGCCTGTGCGGCCCTCTACCCTTTTGCTGAAGAAAAACTTGGCGAGATGGCCTGCGTGGCGGTTCACCCTGATTACCGTAGCTCTTCACGGGGAGATATGTTGCTCCAGCAAGTTAGCCAACAAGCGAGACAGATGGGCTTAGAAAAGCTCTTTGTACTGACCACTCGCAGTATTCACTGGTTCCAAGAGCGCGGCTTCCAACCTGTCGATATTGAGTTTCTGCCAGAAAGTAAACAGAAACTCTATAACTATCAACGACGTTCGAAAATCCTGATGCTCACCTTAAATTAGCGAGACTTCCCCAAGCTCGCTTTAGCGTAAAGCGGCAGTTAATCCACTACGGCGCGAGGTTTGATTATTGATCGCGCGGTTAAGGATAGCCGCTTCGCTATAAAGCGTTAACTGCGATTTCGCTCGTGTGATAGCGGTATAAATAAGCTCACGAGAAAGCACAGGACTAAACTGGCGCGGTAACACCAGTGCAGTATGCGTAAACTCAGACCCCTGTGACTTGTGTACCGTCATGACCCAAGCCGTTTCGTGTTCGGGTAATCGTGAAGGCTGAACGGCCCTTAGCTCACCATCGGGTAGCTGAAAGTACACTTTCAGCTGTTGATCGCTGTCTAATAATGTGATGCCGACATCACCATTAAAGAGCCCCAACCCGCTATCGTTACGCGTGATCATAATCGGCCGGCCCACATAATCTTGCTGCAGGGTCGAGGAGGATGAAAGTAAACCACGTTGACGTAAGGCCGTTTCAATACTCTGATTCAGCCCCTTCACACCGAAAGCACCTTCACGTAACGCGCATAGTAGCTGGTAGTGAGAAAACTGAGCGACGATCTGCCGAGGCGATTCACCCCGCGCAACCGAGGCTAAAAACGGCTGGTAGCCCTTACATACTTCTTGCAGTAGAGTGCGCCAGTCGGCCTCATCGGCTAATCCACGCCAGTGGATATCAGGAAGCTCGCTGGTTAACAACGCATGCGCCTGTTGAGTTTGGCCTTGATTTACCGCCCTTGCCAACTGGCCAATCCCCGATTTATCATCGAACCGATAGCTGTGTTTCAGTAGACAAATAGTATCCCGGAGTTGCGGTGCCTGGGGTTGTTCGAAGCCCTCAACATCACAACCGGTAAGACGCGACAATTGCGCTGCCCGTGCCGCACTGTAGCCATATTCAGCACTGCGACAAATATCGCCCAGTACTGCACCCGCCTCGACTGAAGCCAGTTGATCGCGGTCGCCCAGAAAAATAACTCGCGCCTGAGCAGGTAGCGCGGCGATTAGATTCGCCATCATGGTTAAATCAACCATTGAGGCCTCATCGACAATCAAAATATCCAGATGCAGTGGATTGTGCGCATGGTAGCGCAGTTGACGCGTAGTCGCTTGCGCCCCCAGCAAACGGTGTAGTGTCGTGGCTTCCCGTGGGAAACGTTGGCGGATCGTTTCGTCAACGTCTAAAGCAAGCAGTGCTTTACCCAGTGATTCGGTTAACCGAGCCGCTGCTTTGCCGGTCGGTGCCGCCATTTGGATCCGCAACCTTGTCTGACTTAGTTGGATCATGGCCGCCAGCAGCTTCGCTACCGTTGTCGTTTTTCCGGTTCCCGGTCCCCCCGAGATGATCGCGTGACGAGCGGTCAACGCCACCGCCGCCGCCACTTTTTGGTCGTTATGGACAGATTCACCAAATAATTGGTCGAGGATGTGACGTGCCTGTGATTCATCATCCAACCGCTGTTCAGGAAGCGAATTGAAGAACGTAGCAACCTGTTGCTCCTGATACCAAGCACGCTGTAGATAAAGCTGTTGATCGACTAAGCATAATGGGCCAATCTGGTTAGCCGAGGAGAGCGCTGACCAACCGGCTAACCGACTTTGCCATCCCTCTGCGTCCTCAGGAGCTTGACACAATTGCCATAGATCCTCAGCAGCGATTCGCTGTTGCCCCGTCCACAAGGCTTCCGGGCTCAATGTTTCTAAGGCGAGGCAAACATGCCCCTCTCCTGCGCTGGCACTGACACAGGCTGCAGCAAGGAGATAATCAGCTCGATCGTCCTCACATAATAACCGAGCAAATTGCAGATCCACTGAACGAAAAAGCTGTGTAGAGTGAGCATAAGCAATAACCTGATCAATGAGGTTCATCGGTTTCCTCCTCTCGGCTAAATAAACGATCCAGCTGCTCAATCAAGGCAACAGGAGGCCGCGTGTAATAGATTCCATTTCCTGGAAGGAAATCAGCCATTCCCCGCAAAAAGAGGTAATAGACACCTCCGACATGCTGTTCATAATCGTAATCAGGGAGACGATGACGTAAATAGCGGTGTAGGGCTAGGGTATATAATTGATACTGAAAATCGTAACGGTGTTCGACCATTGCCCCTTCCATTGCCGCCTGCGTATAAGCCTGACTATCAGTTCCCAACCAATTCGACTTATAATCTGCAATGTAATATTTTCCCTGCCAACGAAAAACAAGATCGATAAAGCCTTTCAACATCCCCTGCACTTGAGAGAATACTAAGCTTGCAGCTTGCGCGGACAAGGGATCGTAACGCTTAATGCAGTGATCCAGTGCAGCGGCATTGAGCGGCTTCTCAATCGGGATCCAAAACTCCATTTCGATTAAGCGATCGCTATTGCTGATATGAGAGAGCGACGTTTCCGCTCCCGGTAAGTGTTGCAACAAGACTCGATGGATCCAGCCATGCACTACAGGGGTCCACACGTCTTCGTAGCCCCAAGCCAACAACTGCTCTGTCACCCACTGCACCTCGGGTGCAGCGGTAAAATCAAGATGTTCGAAGAGGTGGTGTAAAAAGGTACCAGGCGCTGCCCCTTTGGGGAACTGATGCACGGTAGAAAGCTGAGGCTGTTCATCGGTGCGCTCGACAACAACCTCAGCGTCGAACCCTGGCACAAACAGTTGTCGACTGCTGGCATGATGAGTGAGGGCGGAATAACTGGTGACACGCCAATGATCTTGTAGCGACCGCTGTAATACCTTTGCCGTAACCTCTGCCGATTCGGCTAACTCGGTCTGATAGTGTGTTGACGGCCCCTCACTAGCGATCACGACCTCGCACTCGGTATCGGCCATCTTTGCCAATGCCTCAGCAAGCTGTGCGGCAGTCGCCGTCTCACCTTGCTGCACCAAATACCCTACTGCGCTGTGCTCCAATTCAGTAGGACCTTGATATTTACGTTTACGATAAAAGAGCGGAGCAATGCCTATACTGCAGTGCCAAATTGCACGCGTTAAGGCAACGTAAAGTAAGCGTAAATCCTCCGCGAGCCGCTCTTCTTCCGCTAAGGATAGGCTTTCTTCATCGGCTTGCAGATCGAGCACTGCTGAAAAATGCTGACGATCGTGGTAGAGCGGTTGTTTCGTTTCTCGATAGCTTGCAATAAAGGGAAGCCATACTAATGGATACTCTAATCCCTTAGATTTATGGATCGTGACGATCTGCACCAGATCGCGATCGCTCTCTAAACGCAATTGCTGATGACGGGCATTGTCATCCGGTTGATCCACTTGCTGAGCAAAGAAACGTAACAACGCGTGGGGCGTATCATGTTCCGATGACGCCGCTTGTAATAGCTCACTAACATGCATTAAATCGGTAAGCCGCCGCTCCCCACGTTCGCTCGATAATAAATTTTCCGCTAGCGAATAGTCGTGCAACACCTGACGAAACATCGGCAGAAAACCAAATGTCCGCCACTGTTGTTGCCAGCCAGTGAATTGATCGGTCAACGCATCCCATTGCCCGCTATCTTGGTTAAGGGCCTCAATGTGTGTCGCCGAGTAGCCGAGTAGCTGGGTGGCAAGCGCGGTACGTAATAACGACTCTTGTTGTGGATGCAAGATTGCGTCTAGCAACCATAGCAACTCTTGCGCTTCGACTGTCTGATAGACGCTATCGCGACTCGATAGATAGACTGAAGCTATACCCTGCTGTTGCAGCGCATCACGGATCAAACTCGCTTCACGACGGCTACGCACTAATACGGTAATATCCGCGGCACTGACGCTGCGGCGTGTCTCCCCTTTCACCAACCATGCCTGCTGCTGCTGTCCAGCTGTCAGCCATTGTGCAATATCATTGGCACAATATTGCGCCATGGTCTGTTGATAATCGGTAACATTGCACCCTTCTCCCTCCTTTAACCACCAGCGCATCGCCGGCTGTTGTTTACCCTCTCGCCATAAGCTTAGTGACTGGTTACTCGGTGCCGACGCTACCGGTAAGAAGGGGATATCGGCAAACAGAAAAGGATGTTCAACTTGTTGAAAAAGACGATTAACACTTTCCACCATTCCTGGGGAGGATCGCCAGTTTGTATGCAGTGAATAGTGATCCGTAACCTCATCACGCGCTTTGATATAAGTAAAAATATCGGCGCCCCGAAATGCATAGATCGCCTGTTTAGGATCGCCAATAAGCAACAAAGCGGTCTCGGAGGGTTGCGCGTAAATACGACTAAAAATACGGTATTGGGTCGGGTCGGTGTCTTGGAATTCATCTACCATGGCAACCGGATAGCGCTGTCGGATCGCTTCAGCCAGCGCCTCACCTTGCGGTGGCTGTAATCCACGATCAAGCGTCGTTAATAGATCATCAAAACTGAGTAGTGCGTGGCGTTCTTTTTCTTGGCGTAGATTCGCACGAATATCTTGTAGCGCTAAGGCCACTAGTGGTTCGTATAATGAGATTGGCGTGGAGAGAAAGTGATCTATCGCCTCAAAAATCGCGTAGTGGGGCGCTTGCCCTTTTTTAGTTTTTGCTATTAATTGCGCTTGGCCAAATTTTTCCAGCTCTTTTCGCGGAAGCTGGTAACTGGTTTCTTCACTCTCCGCCCACAGGGTTATCGCATTGATCCAATTGCGAACATGCAATGTAGAATAACTACGTTTATCGACATCTGAGTTCATGACCCATTGATAAACATCGGCAGAGACGTCGCGCCATTGCTGTTTCATCTCAAGGATACGGCGGCAGTTTTCATTGTGGCACGCACTTAAGTCCTGAATCGGGAGCGGATGTTTAAGCTGTGGGACATCGCCTTGTAACCACCCCTTAACTGAGTGCAGGAGATGCTCAGGGCCGCTGAAAAGTGCCATTACCTCGCGCGCGATCGCCTCATCCAATGGATAACAGTAGCGTCGCCAAAAATCTTCTGCCGCTTGGCGTAACAGTTGTTGTTCATCTTCCAATAACTGTTGTTGGAACAACATTCCCGATTCAAAGGCATTGAGGTTAAGCATTCGCTGACAAAAACCATGAATAGTGTAGATGGCAGATTCATCCATCTGCCTTTCGGCCAGCAGCAGGATTATCGACGCTTGTGCCTTGTCGTCAATTTCAGTCAATAAATGGCTCATCACCGGATGGTCGGAATAACCACGAATGCAAGCAATACGCAGTTGATGAATATTGTCACGAATACGACCCCGGAGTTCTTCAGTAGCCGCTTCGGTAAAGGTTACGACTAAAATTTCTTCCACCGATAACAACCGTGACCAGGCATTCTCCTTACCTAGCCCTAATAGCAACCGTAGATAAAGAATGGCAAGCGTAAAGGTTTTCCCGGTTCCGGCTGACGCCTCAATCAGTCGCTGTCCTTGCAGAGGGAGCGTAAAGGGATCCAACGTGATCGAAGACGATTGATGGCTCATGATAGGGTCTCCGATGTCTCGGGGCTATGTGCTTGTAAAACAGGTAAATACCATAATTCTGCTTGCTGGCAAATTGCTGTCACCTGTTCCGATGTTAATTGTGGTGCTAAACGTTGTAGGTAAGGATCGCTCCCTTCGCCATCCATTAAGTATCCTTCATGCCATGCGTTATGAAGTCGTTGTAAGGCGCTACTCTGCGTGCTCTCTTGCCAATCAATCGCCGGAGGCTGACTATTTTTGAGTAGCGCAGCCTGTAACCAACTGCCGCCACTCTCTTTCAATAACCAAAGCGGCTCGACCATACCTTGGTAATAACCCTGCATCATTCTCTCCAGTTGTGCGACCGCCTCCCCGGCTGATAGCGGTAAAAAACGCCAACAGGTCTCTTCCCGGCCATATAATCGGCTAATGCCTTGCCCCCCCATCGCACAATAGAGCAGATGTTCAATCCATAACAATAAACCGTCGGTCAGATTGAGCTTGCCGGGCCGCCAACGTAGAAGGCCATCCGCCTGTACCTGCGGTAGCCATCCAATGATCCGGGTATCCAATAGCATAAGATCAACTTCCAGACTTTGTGTAGCATGACGTTGGGTCATTACCGTTTGCGCAATTTTTTCCATCTCCGTGCATTGACGCTGCCAAAGTAGCCGCCCATAAGCACCATAAGGTAATTGTCCTGATAAACGATAATGGCGATAAAGCTTTTCCGCAGGCTGTTGTTCGATCAGGCTATTTAACAACCGTTGATTAATTTGATAACGGGTCAGATTATCGTGAATAAAAGGTTCGCTCTCAGGAAGCCCTACCGCTTCACGTTGGAAATAGACGCCTAAACGACGCGTAAACCACGCTCGGATTGGATGGCGCCAAAAACTCGCAAAGGCATTGATGGAAAGCTCTTCAGGCTTAAAGGGCGAGAGTGGCTGGGTAAATGCCTGTTGTGCCACGCCCTCGCGGTTCGCAGCTGCCGTCCATTGTCGAGCAAATGAGTGCCAAGGATTCTGCACACTAAAGTTTTCAGCCGCAAACGGGGTTCGAGCCTGCGCTAAAACCAGATGTTGTTGAACGCGCCGCGCACTCTCATCAATATTGCACTGCGCATCTCCTTCAAGATAAAAACTTTGTCCGATATACTCCAGCAACTCAGTGACCAGTACCGATGCTAAACGTGGCTGATTATCTTGTATAGACCGCCCGACATAGCTGACATAAAAATAGTGCTGTGCTGAGGTCAAGGCTTCTAGGAACAGGTAGCGGTCATCATCTCGACGATTTCTATCCCCTTTCCTCGGTTGTTTTGGCATCAGATCAAAGCCAGAAGGCAGTAACGTTCGTGGATACACCCCATCATTCATACCCAGGAGACAGACGACCTTGAAGGGAATCGATCGCATGGGCATCAAGGTACAAAAATTTACCTGCCCGGCCAAAAACCGTTGGCTAATACGCTGTTGCTCAAGCCGAGTACGAAGTTCATCACGTAAAAGAGTCATGGGTATTTCCTGCGCATAGTGCGCCGTTATCCCTTCTTGTATCACCTTTCGCCACTGTTCGTGGATCACTTCTAAGGCTGCTTGACTTTCTGCATCGCCGATAAAAAAGCGTTCGGTTAATTGGCGACAGTAAGGTAACCACTCCTCTAGAGTGTAGGATTGCGTGAGTCGCTCACGCCACTCGCTGAGTGCAGCAAGAAATTCGGCTAATTGACCTGCTAATTCCCCCATTAATCCGGCGCTTTCATCGAACGGCAATATGCCTTGCCAATCTCCGAGCGAACTGTCCATGGCAACACCAAGCAACATACGTTGGATCCCAAACTGCCAGGTATGTTGGCCCGTTACAGGAAGCGCAAGATTAGCGACGCTTTCATCATCTAATCCCCATCGAATACCTGACTCTTCGACCCAATGGCGTAACCGCTGTAGCTGCTCTTCGCTAATAGCAAAGCGCTCCGCCAAAGCCGGAACGTCAAGGAGGGCCAAGACTTGTTCTGAGGTGAATCGGCTATCCGGTAGCATTAGTAGCTGAATAAAAGCCTGAATCACCGGATGAGCATAACTGGCACTGCGATCCGAGATGGAAAAAGGTAAATAGGCTTCGTTATTAGCCCGAGAGAAAGCCGCTTGAATAGAGGGGGTATAGAGATCAATATCGGCCACCATTACAATAATATCTCGCGGGCTAAGATCAGCATCTTGATCAAGTAGCGTGAGCAGATAGTCCCGCAGAACCTCCACTTCACGTTGCGCATTATGGCAACTGCTGACCGTTACCGAGCGATCATCAAGGGCCAATGGCCGCTTAGTGGCGCTGGTAGTAAACTGTTTTTCATTGAGGCCTACAACTGAGTGATCTTCCAGCATCAAAATATCGTGTTGCAGTTGTGAGAGCAGATGGGTGGGTTCACTCTCAACAAATGCATGGATCTCATCATTGACGCTTTCCATCTGTGCAAGCAGATAGAGATTATCGCGTCCCTGTCGTCCCCAAGAGGCGAGCAAAGGATTGGGGAGTGACTGTTCACCCTCTTCACTAAACAGCTGTGGGGCTATTTCGGGGGCTTTAAATAATCCACGCTGCTCCCCTGTCTCCTGCCACTGTTGCTGCTTAAGTGCATAAACCTTACGCCGCCGAGTCAGTAGCCGTGCGAGGAAAGCTCGGTCTTGGATATCGCCCCAATAATGTTGACAGGGATTGGTAAAGAGCAGGTGGATATCACTGTGGCGGCCAAGGGCCTCAAGGGCCTGTAAATAGATCGGCGGCAAAGAGGAGATCCCACAGATAAACACTCGCTTAGGTAGGGAAGTGCCAATACTGTCGTCGGCCAGACGTTCAATAAAGCGTTGATAGAGATTGGCACGATGCCATTCAGGTTGACCAATTTGCGCCGTATAATCGACCAACGCTTGCCAAAGCGGTGCTTGCCACTCTTGGGCACTGCCTAATTCGAGAACACGCTCCCCCTGTTGCCATAATGCCAACCAGTCGGGCCGATAGACCAAGTAGTGATCAAACAGGTCTGCGACTTGGGCGCAGAGTTGATATAACTTACGTTGGTCACTATCCTGTGCAAGATAATCACTAAGTACCTGAAACGCTGGCTCGTCGCGTAAGGAAGGCAAAAGATGCATGAGTTTCCAGCTCATCGCACTTTTGGTGAAGGCACTCTCCGCCGGAATATTAGGTAACACCGCGACAAACATCTGCCAAATAAAGGTTGCAGGAAGCGGAAAGTGGATATTCGCGGCAATACGCGAGTGAAAGCCTAAGGCTAATTCCATTTGTAACCACTGTGCCATGCCTGGGCTTTGCACCAACACCACTTCCTGCTCAAGCGGGTCAGGCAATGGATCCTTCTCCATTATCGAGGTAACCAGATCTTTCAATAAATCAAGACGATTTGAATGCCAAACACGAAACATAGTGGACCTCTTTTCCTACACCCTAGCCCAGCAGTATACCTTGCCTCGACCATTATCACGACCTACTGATACAATTCCTATGGGCAACGTAAACGCTCCAAATAGCGTGGCGAATGATTCGGTGATTGCCATTCCACTCGCTGCCAGTAACAGCCATTCGCGGCAGCAATCTGTTGCTCACTAAGGGTATTGGCGTGATCCTCACTGCCCTCTAGCTTTTGCGCCAATTGACGCCACACTTCGCGACGTTGCCACTGAGTCTGTTCACTGACCTGCAAGCTACCGATATAATGTAAAATCAGCAAACTACTGATCGACAACAGTGTTAAGGCAATAAGCAATTCAACCAGACTCATTCCTAGACAACTGCGCGCGACACTGCTCGGCTGATAGCGGGCAGTGATCGATCCATCCTCGAGGATGACGTTGTGCCCGCAAGGGCGTTGTATTGCTGAAGATGACCCTCTGCCATAGTAACCACTCACTTTTTTCCGAACTTCCTCGTAACCAGCCATCCGTTTCTGATGCACGCCATAAACAGACAGAGAAGGTAACGGAGGGCGATGAGGGGCATTGCCAGCCTTCAGTGTTTGACCACGAGTAAGTGCGCCCCCAAGCCAGAGCAGACTGCGCTTGATAGAATGCGCGAAGATAATTTTTTTCATCATTGACCTGCTGAGCCCCGTGATGAAGTGAATCGCTGGTTAAACGTAAAATACCACTGGCCAGCATCATCATAAATAAAACGGTTAACAAGGTGACATTACCTTGCTGTGTTGACGGTGAAGGTAGGCGGTTCATCTAGCCGTTCTCTCGATTAACCCTGTGTTGCCGGTTAAGTGTGTACTTACCTGCTTTAGCCGTCAGTTGAATTTTAACGTGCTGGGCAACAGCCTCAACGCGAAAATCGAGAATTTGTACCTGTAAGGGCTGATTTAATCGTGACCACTGACCCGACGTGCAATCAGCTACCCCCCTAGCGCTTTCCATCGCTAACCCTCGATGTCGATAACCAAAATAATCGCTATCCTGACTTGTCGGTCCCTCCCACTGACCATTTGCATTATCGTCCCAGCGTATAAGTAAACACTTACCCCCGTCCCTTATCTCCATACTCACTCCTACACAGTTCTCACCATAACAAAAGCCTGCTCGGCGAATTGCCTTATCGAATAATAAAAGTAAGCGGTGCACCTCTTCACGCACCAATTGCCGATGTTCAATGGCGTTCACTTGCTGCCATAACTGCGGCAGTAATCGCTCAACGCTGAGTAAAAGTATTGCTCCCAGTGTCAGGGCAATCAGCAATTCAATTAGGCTAAAACCTGCTTGGCTATTGGTTACATGCCTCATTGACACCCCCTTTCATGACTCTGGCAGTAGCGAACTCGGCCATGAGTAGAGATAATGACTCGCCACCGCGTGACCCCATTACCCACCTCAAAACTCCCCGGCCAAGCGGTACCATGCTTACCAAAAAAGCGAGGTTCACCGACTATCGCCAAAATCTTGACCTCTGGGGAGAGAGGGGTCCACGTCCATTGATGCGCTAACCCAGCCCGTGGCTCGCTTTCTGCCCTCACCCCCGATTCTCCGGCGGATAACTGTTCCGTGAAAGAAATCGTTAAGTTATAGCCAGTGGCCTGCTGACGCAGGCGATTCAAAAAGTGCGTTAAATCACTCGCACTGGCCTTAACCTGCTGGCGTTGCTGCCACTGCGTGAGAGACTGGCTGCCCAACCCCGTTAATATCGCGGTGATCGCCAGCACAATAAGCATCTCCAGTAGGGTAAATCCCGCGTGTGAAGAACAAGAAGTTGATCGCATTGGCAAAGATTACGCTTGGTCAACCGTATTAAGCAGCCCTAGCCTAAGCATTTTGAGAGGTGGTTTGAATCATAATGCACTCTGTTCTCAATACCTCTCCCCTCTTTGAGAAACCGATTATAAAAAGAAGATTAACTCTCTTCTGTATACTCCGGCCACTAGGGCGGTTGATAAGGGGAGTACGATAGCCGATCGCTAACACAGTGCGAAAAGACCGATATACAAGGTTTGACAAGAGGGTCATGTATTCAATATGTAGATCCGGTTATTGTACGTAATGCTCACGCTCGACGAACGTACCGATGACCTTATCGTGCCTTTCTGCTGATTTTGAGTACCCGAGACTCTTGCGATTGATTCGTGTTAACCGGTTACGAAGATTCAGGTTTTCTCGCTCAATGCGTTGCGTGTAAAGCTTGCCTGTGATGTGATTTTTACCCGGCAACAGTTCATAAGCGCTGACGTTATCTGTACACCAGAAGGCAACATTGAAGCCCGACAGTCACCCCACTAATTTACACAGCGTCTTTTTACTCCGGTTCCCAACAGCATGGGCAATAATGAGTTTGAGACGAGGCTCCCCTGCATACCACCGCCAGCGTTGTTGCTTCTTATTGCCAACAAGTGACCACATTTCATCAACTTCGCAGATAAGCTGAATCTGGAGATTATCCAGTGGGAGTGTGGTTACACATCGCGACGAGAGTTTTTTAAGGTATGAAAGTTGAAGAAATTTGCCGTCAGAACGGTATTAGTCGTGCCACTTACTATAATTGGAAGTCTAAGTATAGTGGGATGAAAGCCGATAATGTTAAACGATTAAAAGAGCTTGAAGAGGAAAATACTCGGCTTAAAAAATTGTTTGCTGAAGTCAGCTTTGAGAGTCATGCCATGAAGGAACTCTTTGCAAAAAAGGGTTGCTAATAACCGACAAAAAGTCCTGTGCTGGATTATTAACAGCGTCGGGGTTGTCGGTTATTATGGCTTGTAAACTGACTTTTTATCCCTAGCCTCTTTGTATCGGCGCAGCACTGACTGGCGGGTAAAAGATAAGGCCGTGATCGATGCCATTCAGGCAGTTTTATCTGAGTCGCCACAGGCTGTCTTTATGCAAAATTGGCATTCTTTTTTCTATTTTCACCCTGTTTTTTAATATGTATTAAATTGATATTAAATGTTTTTCTGAAATGACTTCATGGTGAAGGGTTAATAGCAATCCTCTATCAATCAACCGACTACACCGCCACTCACTTACAGTGCCATATTTAGTATCAGCAAGCACCTTCCTGCCGCTTTGCGGCATCTTACAACCAGAGAACGCTCACAAAAATCAATAACACTATCCCTTAAAGATATTTCGTTTCTCTTTTGTTTACTCATGCAGGAATTTAATGGATGGACTCCACCTGAAGAAAAAATGCGGGCTAGGTATCCAGCGTAATTAATCTAGAGTGGCCTTCTGCATCTTCACTCACTATCCGGAATGACGCTGAGCGCGTTAAACGACAAAGTAACTACGACGGCGTCATTGATGCAGAAACGGCGGCCGTTCTTTATGCCCTAGTTGATAGGCATTTTCCACAAACAAAGGAGTAAGTATGAACTTCACATCCGTTGATTATGATTTTGCGTCAAGCAAAACCCTCAGTGACTACGGCATTGAGGCAAGTAAGGAGTTTCCTTTTAAATCAGTCGGCTTTGATGGCAATGTGCTCCGGCTTGTTGCCAGCGATGTGGTCGGAGGGGAGCTTATCATTCACACTGACGTGGGAACTCAGGGTAATGGACTGAAGCTGAAGGTGAAAAACGCGAAAGGAAATGCCACTACCGGAGGGAATGCATTGATCAGCAATGAGTATGTTGATACCACAACGGTCGGTAACGGGGATGTCATTATATTCGTCAGGTATGGTGAGACATTCGATTTCACGGGGTACAGTCTGATTAACGGGTAGACTCCAGGTCCGGGTTTCGGCACAGAACTCCTGAGTACCGAGGCTGTGCCGGAAGCTGGTAAACGTTCAGTAAACCCGCCACCACTGCCGCTTAACAGCGGTGTAAATAAAAAAGCCAGCGGCCCGTTCGAGAGCATTTTTCAAGCCTAAAAAAGTAATGACCGTCCGCCACGCAGCAAGTACCAGCGTAACAAAAACAGCGGCGAATATATTGTTAAGGAAGATAAGTATGATTCAGACAAAAAGCAGGCTATTTAAAAAAAAAGCGCTCCTCGTTCTTGTGCTTTCCCTATCCGGATGCACTACCACCTCACCGGCCATGGTAAAGAAAACTACTCTCCTGTCTGAGGCGCCTGAACGAAAAGTCTGTTCCGGTCAAAAAGGGACAGTATTCCTGATTGCAAGCTCGTCGCAATATGACGAGAACGTCATCCCGGAGATTGAGACGGCGTTTTCCCACCAGTGCTACGCAGTGGACAAGCGATATCTTGACCAAAAGCCTACCCGGCTGGGTTACGTGAACACGGATGAAAAGCGGGCAAAAACCCTCATTAATGCTCTCAGTGACCGCAATGTGCACTATCTTTGGTTTGTCAGGGGTGGCTCGGGAGCACTCAACCTTTACCCTGCTCTGTGCGCAAGCCGGCAGCGTATTTCGGCCTCAACGCCGAAAATCCTCGTCGGCTTCAGTGACGTAACAGCCATTCACAGCTTTGTTGGTCATGAGCTGAACTGGCCGAGCGTGCATGGCGTGTTGGCGTCTTATAACAAAGAAATGCATGAGATTAATAACAGTAAAAAACTCAGCATGAACAACAGTCTGAATGAAGTCTTTGAGGCCCTGTCTCACGGAATTAATTACACCGGCATTGAGCCGATGAACCGTAAGGCGGTAAAAACAGTGAGTGGTAAACTGGATGGCGGGAACCTGACCCTGGTTCAGTCTCTATTTTCCACTGTCTATGAGGGCAGCTATTCAGACAAAATTATGATGCTGGAAGATACGGGAGTGACGGCTAAACAGCTTGATCGGACCCTGCATCAAATAGCGTACAGCCGAAAATTCCACCCACGCGGTGTTATTTTTGGTCAGTTTTACGGCCTGAATGCCAGCGAGGGAGAACAATCACTTTACCGGTATGTGATAAAACAGTTTGCCGAGCGCGTTAACTATCCGGTTTATTATTACCCGGAATTTGGGCATGCTGAAACTAATCAGCCATTTATTCTGGATTATCAAGCCAGTATCATATGTAGCAGCGCATACAGGCTCTGCAGCCTAACCCAGGCTCCTGTAAAATTGACGCCAACAGCTGTAGCGAGCTCAGGCTGTAAAGGAACGGTAAGCAACTACAAGAAAGTACTCAAAAAAGGCGTCAATGTAATTCTGGGAGAGAAAGTAATAAGCCCCATTCCCAAGACACCGTCGGCGAAATAACAATAGCATGGTAACACTCCGGTCTGATGTTCATTCTCCCCCCGTTCGCTGTTTAATTGGCAATAAATAAATCGCCAACAAAATATTTAATTTTAGGTGTAATATGAACAAAAAAATAATTTCACTAATATCGATGATATTTACGTTGACTGCTTGCTCAAGTTATTGGGTAAGTAAGGGAACGCCAACAATTCCTGCTTCTGAAGCAGAAGATCAATGTTATGAATATGCGGAAGGAAAATTCCCAGTAAAAAATGAAATATCGTACTCTTCTACCAAAGATTACAGTGTAGGTCCAAATTCATGCAAAGAGAAAAAAAACACAGTTTGTGTAATAAATAATACAAAAACTGAAAGTGAAATTATCGATGTAAATAAATTCTCTAGAGAAAAAGAAATAAATAAGTGTATGGAAAAGAAAGGCTGGAAAACACGAACAAAAATACTCGGTTTTTCAATTAATTAACTCCGCGCACTAATCCTGATCCGCATCTCGCGCCCTACAGCGCCTAGCGATGGTACAAACCGACGATGTGGTGGCCCAACGTTCGTTAAGGGTACCAGACTTGAAACCTGTTCACGACTGGGAAAAGCCAAGACCAAATTTTTATAAAGGAAATTAAAAATTGAATATATCACCTGAAGAATTGGAAAAAATCATTCAGAATGTTATTGAAAAAGCATTAAAAAAAGCATTCATTCGCTATTTAAAATTAGCTATCGGCGTACCAATTGTTTTAATTTTAATTATTTCTTTGGTCGCTTTTACTTTTCTGAAATTGAACGGGCAGTGATGGGGTGTGAAGCCCAATGGAACGAAACTGTACGCTAAGTATGTTTTTATGGTCACCTATCCCTAGACATAAAAAATCCGTAACCTGAAAAAGGCTACGGATTTTTACTGTTTAGCATGACTAACTTATTGCGTCATTACTGGTCACGGTAACGGGTTGTGCTTATATCGCTACCGGGGCTTTGATGGCTGGATGCGGATCGTAGCCTTCAATCTCGAAATCATCGAAACAGTAATCGAAAATTGTCTCGGGTTTGCGTTTAATCACCAACTTAGGCAGCGCACGTGGCTCACGTGTTAATTGTAACTGTGCTTGTTCTAAGTGATTGGAATAGAGGTGAGTATCGCCTCCTGTCCAGACAAAATCTCCGACTTCGAGATCACACTGCTGGGCGATCATATGAACGAGTAACGCGTAGCTCGCAATATTGAAGGGAAGGCCTAAAAAAATATCACAGGAGCGTTGATAAAGCTGGCAGCTTAATTTCCCATTCACCACGTAGAATTGGAAAAAAGCATGGCAAGGCGCCAACGCCATTTTATCTAACTCACCCACATTCCACGCAGACACTATAATGCGGCGTGAATCGGGATCCTGTTTAATTTGACGGATAACTTCACTGATTTGGTCGATATGGCGACCATCAGCCGCAGGCCAGCTGCGCCATTGTTGACCATAAACTGGCCCTAAATTACCCTGCTCATCTGCCCACTCATCCCAAATGGTTACCTTATTCTCTTTCAGGTAAGCAATATTGGTGTCTCCCTTTAAAAACCACAGTAGTTCATGAATGATTGAACGCAGATGGCACTTTTTAGTGGTGACTAAGGGGAACCCCTGTTGCAGATCGAAGCGCATTTGGTGACCGAAAATTGATAAGGTTCCGGTACCGGTACGATCATCTTTCACCGCGCCTTCAGAGAGGACTTTCTGCATCAGTTGCAAATATTGATTCATTTTACTTCACTCGTTACAGTCTTCGACTGGCGTTGATACGCCCAAATCATCATTATCAATCCAGCGACAATCATCGGGATAGACAAAATCTGCCCCATGCTGATTACCCCGCCAAATAGACCTAACTGCGCATCAGGCTGACGGAAAAACTCGACAATAATACGGAAAGCGCCATAGCCTATCAGAAATAGACCCGAAACACTGCCCATTGGTCGCGGTTTGCGAATAAACATATTCAGGATAATAAATAGAATCACCCCTTCTAGTGCTAATTCATAGAGCTGCGATGGATGACGAGGCAACACCCCAAAGGTATCTAGCAGCGATTGCCATTGAGGATGAGTAGGAATTAAGGCTAAATCTTCATCACGCGAGCCTGGAAATAGCATCGCCCAAGAACTGTTCGGGTCAACACGTCCCCACAGCTCTCCATTGATAAAGTTACCTAAGCGACCTGCCCCTAAGCCAAAGGGTATTAAGGGGGCTATAAAATCAGAGACTTGGAAAAAATTGCGTTGGGTTTTGCGGGCAAAGACTAACATCACCACAATCACACCTATCAAGCCGCCGTGAAACGACATTCCACCATCCCATACCTTGAACAGATAGAGAGGGTTTTCGAGGAAAAGCGGTAGATTATAGAATAAAACATAACCGATACGTCCGCCTAAAAAGACCCCCAAAAAGCCGGCATAGAGTAAGTTTTCAACTTCGTTTTTAGTCCAACCACTGCCGGGCTTATTGGCACGACGCGTCGCCAGCCACATCGCAAAAATAAAGCCAACTAAATACATCAAGCCGTACCAGTGGAGGGAGATTGGACCGATAGAGAAAATTACCGGATCAAATTGTGGAAATTTAAGATAGCTCGCAGTCATCTTGCACCATTGGTTATTAAAACAGTCACACGCGCCTCATTATTAAGGGGGTGAACAAATACGTTGGGCGAAATCATAGCATAAGCCCGCAATATTGCGGGCCAGTAAATGTAGCTGAGTATTAACGACCCCCTCGGATTAATCCGCCAAGTCCACGTCTTTCCATAAATACAGAGATTTGGTAGCGAACCTCGCTGGTGGTACTTGACTGTAAAACCTGTGCCGCTAATTGTTCGGTCTCGTTACATTCAAGATGCCGTAGCAGGTATTTGACCCGTGGAATATTTTTGCCATTCATACTGAGATGACGATAGCCCATGCCCACCAGCAACGGTATACAAGTTGGATCTCCCGCCATTTCACCACATAAACTCACGGGTAAATTGACACGAGTGGCTAAGGTCATAATTCGATAGAGCGCTTGTAATACTGCCGGGTGCAGAGCGCTATACAGATTAGCGACTCGCGTATTATTGCGATCCACCGCTAACAGGTATTGCGTCAAATCGTTCGTCCCCACCGAAATAAAATCGACCTTTCGTGCCAATTGTGGGATCAAAAAGATCATCGAAGGCACTTCAAGCATAATTCCTACTTGCGGCGTGGGGATCTCATAACCGAGTAATTCCTCGACCTCATAAATGGCGCGATCAATCAGGTGACGCGCATCGTCGATCTCTTCAATGCTAGTGATCATGGGCAGCAGGATCCGTAAATTACCCGACGCCGCATTAGCTCGTAACATCGCACGGATCTGTACCAAAAAGATTTCAGGTTGATCTAAGGTCAGGCGAATTCCACGCCAGCCTAAGGCCGGATTTTCTTCACTGATTGGCATATAAGGAAGTTGCTTATCCGCACCGATATCAAGGGTTCTTAAGGTGACTGGCTTTTGATGAAATAACTGCAACATCCCCTGATATTGTGCAACTTGCTCGTCTTCCGAAGGAAAGCCACTTTGCAGCATAAAAGGAACTTCGGTGCGATAGAGGCCAATCCCCTCAACCCAGTTATCTTGATCGAGTTCCAGGTCAGCACTTAAACCGGCATTAAGCATAATGGCGATATGCTCGCCGCTCTTTAATTCACCAGGTAATTCAGCCGCCGTTTCCGCGGTCTTACTTAGCGCATTCTCTTCTTTGAGCAGTCGCTGATACTCTTTGATTAGTATCGGCTCAGGCTCAATCAGTACTTCGCCACGATAGCCATCAACAATCAGCTGTCGTTTATCGAGTTGTTCTGGACGGATATCAACGCCCATAACGGTTGGAATGCCCATGGCCCGCGTCAAGATTGCCGCATGCGAGTTTGCCGCGCCATCACGCACCACTATTCCGGCCAGACGGTCCTGTGGGATCTCCGCTAGGGAAGTGGCCGTTAATTCATCGGCGATTAAGACAAAACGTTCTGGCCAGCTGTTGCTGCCCTGTAAGGAGTCGTCGAGGTGGAAGAGTAAACGTTGGCCTAATTCGCGTAAATCGTTGCCTCGGTCGCGTAAATAATTATCTTTGAGCTCCGAAAACTGCGCGGCGAATTTTTCGATAACAACTTTCACTGCCCACTCTGCCACAATGCCTTGGTCGATTTCGGCGAGTAGGCTTTTTTTCAAACGTGGTTCGCTGAGTAAGTGTGAGTAAAGATTAAAAATCTCCGCACTCTCTTTTTGCGCGCTGCCTGAAAAGCGTTTGCTATAACGTCGAAATTCTTCTCCCGCTTCAGACATCGCTAGCAGCAGACGGTCTCGCTCCTGCTCAGTATCTAGTGCTGAAGCACGAGTCACCTGTTCCAGTAGCGGTTGCACCTGATCGACCCACCCTGGCGCAATGGCTACCCCGGGTGAGGCCGCAATCCCCTGCAGACGACTTTGACGATACAAGCCAAACAGCTGCCGTAATTGTGAGGGTGAAAGAAGCGTAGCGACCTGCGTGGCCAAGGTAACCAGAAAAGACTCTTCGCTCTCATCATACTGGCGCGTCTCACGCTGCTGCACCACCAGCACACCTAATACCGTTCGACGAGAAACAATCGGCGCACCTAGAAAAGCACGATAGTGCTCCTCGTTGACGGAGGGAATATATTTAAAACTAGGATGTGAAGGGGCGTCGGCTAAGTTAATCGGCTCAGCGAGGCGCCCCACTAAACCTACGATCCCTTCATCAAGCGCGAGGGTGATATTTTTTCCGCGAGGTTTTTTGAGTCCTCGCGTTGCCATCAAGTAATAGCAGCCACGCTCATGATCGGCCAAATAGATAGAACAGACTTCTGTTTCCATCGTATGACAAATCTCATTCACGAGAATCTCAAGTGCATCCTTCAGCCGCGGCGCACTCGCGACTTTTTCAACAATATCTCGTAACTGTGTGAGCTTCAGTGCCATCGATCATCCCCTTTTACGCCGCCCTGAGTAATTCGAACGCTGCCCCCCCCCTTCCGGTTGGGCCATTAACGATGTTGCAAATTCCTTCATTACCCGTCGATAGACATCCCGTTTAAAAGAGACCACTTGACGGACCGGATACCAAAAACTGACCCAACGCCAACCATCAAATTCCGGGGTACTGCTCCGTTGGACATTGACGGCACCATCTTGACACTGAAGTTGCAGCAGAAACCACTTCTGCTTTTGGCCAATACAGACTGGTCGTGTATCCCATCGCACTAAACGTTTGGGTAATTTGTAGCGCAACCAATTACGTGTCGAAGCCAGGATACGAACATCTTTACGATGCAAACCCACTTCTTCAAATAACTCACGGTACATCGCCTGCTCTGCCGTCTCTCCCGGATTAATTCCGCCTTGCGGGAATTGCCAAGAGTGCTGACCGAATCGTCGAGCCCAAAGCACCTGCCCTTGACGATTACAAATTACGATACCCACGTTAGGGCGGTAGCCATCATCATCGATCACTGGACTACCTCGATATTCTTTTTAGATAACCTGATTGTTTCACACTCCACTCGGGCGGTAAACCATTGCCTTACGCCAAGATGAGAAGGCTCAATGGGATAACTTAGGGGTAAAACTAAAGTTATAAACAAATTACCACGAAGTTAACCTATTTTATTCACCTTTTCTGTGGATAGCTTTGTGAAAAAGATGGGATTCGGTTGAATAATCATTTTTAAACCCCTCTTTTCGCTCTTTAAATTAATTTTATAAAGACCTTAAATTACATGAAGTTATCAGCTTTATAAACAACATTTTATCAGGTTTTTCTCGCATTGACTCTTTAACACTTATCGCATTGGTTAAAAAATAGTCATTTTGCAAATTATCCACAGAACATGCCTGAATGTTACGCATAAGTCGAAAAGAAACTGAACAAAGTGCCGTGTCAAGGCTGTAAATAGAAACAGTACTCTCAAATTAAAGGAGTTATCCAGTTTTTCTGTGGATAAGTAGGGTGACAAACCTGTTTATGAATACCTTAAAACTGGGATAACCCCGAAAAAGCCGCTGAATTATCTGGCGGGTTAGCCTAAAAAACCATGGTTTTTCATGCTATTATTCGCAATCTGTCTGTTGAGGAAATTCGAACGTTCAGCCCAATCGAAACCTGGTCATTTTTTATACAAAGAGTAAACGATGTCTATTGCTTACCTTGCGCCCCCAGAATCGGAAGCCGAACTGATGCGCCGCGCACAACTGATTGCCGGAAAAACCTTTGCCGACGTGGCAGCTGAACGGCAAATAAAAGTACCGGCAAACCTGCAACGTAACAAAGGGTGGGTAGGGAATTTAATTGAGTTAGCCTTGGGGGCTCAAGCTGGCAGTAAAGCCGAGCAAGATTTTGCCCACCTCGGTATTGAATTAAAGACTATCCCCATCAATGCCAAGGGCGAGCCACTTGAAACCACTTTTGTCTGTGTTGCGCCCTTAACCGGTAATATTGGCGTAACGTGGCAACAAAGCCATGTTCGTCAAAAACTCGCCAAAGTGTTGTGGGTCCCGATCGAAGGCGAGCGTCAAATTCCCCTTGCAGAGCGCCGAATTGGGGCACCACTCCTGTGGCAGCCCTCCGAAGAAGAAGAGCATCAATTACAGGCAGATTGGGAAGAATTAATGGAGATGATTGCACTGGGACGTGTCGAAGCGATCACTGCCCGCCAAGGTGAATATTTGCAAATTCGCCCAAAAGCCGCCAATAACCGAGCGTTAACCGAAGCCATAGGGCCTTCCGGTAATAGAATTTTAACGCTGCCACGCGGCTTCTATTTGAAAAAACGCTTCACTGCACCGTTACTGGCTCACCATTTTGGTTAAAGGCCCGTCTTTGACGCTGGCTTGCCAAATGGGGCAATAGGCTTTAGCTTACTGAAGAGTCAGCGTAATAAATCTCTTTCTAACCGACACGACTGTCCGACAGTAAGACATATCGCTTTACGTTTTTATCTCGTGTACTACCTATCAGTGCCCAATAATTTTTTTTGCTTATATTTCAATTTTTTAAGTGATTACTATCCTCTTATTAGTAATCTTTTATTACCGTCGTTGATGTCATGCTCCTGCGACTCAGAGGAATACAGACGATTCTGGTTTATGCTAACCGTTATCATCGTTTAACTGTTGCGCTAACGAAAAGAGGACGAAAAGAGATGATCAAAGCTGTTTTACTATTAGTCGGCGTAACCGGTAGCCTTTTGCTTAGTGGGTGTTCGAGTGATTACGTGATGGCGACTAAAGATGGAAAAATGCTATTGACCGAAGGGAAACCAATTATCGACAAGGAGACTGGGCTAGTCGAATATACCGATCAACAGGGCCATACTACGCAAATAAATAGCGACGATATCTCCAGTATTATTAAAAAATAATAAGGATTGAAGCATGCATTATCACCGTATTCCCCATAGTAGTCTTGAGATCAGTCAACTAGGCTTGGGTACCATGACCTTCGGTGAGCAGAACAGCGAAGCGGATGCCCATCAACAACTTGACTACGCGCGCGAACGTGGCATCAATCTGATTGATACTGCCGAAATGTATCCTGTGCCACCACGCCCTGAAACCCAGGGATTAACAGAGCGTTATATTGGAAGTTGGTTAAAGAAAAGCGGTCAGCGTGACAAGATCATACTGGCCAGTAAAGTCGCGGGCCCCGTTCGCGGTAACGATGCGTCGATTCGTCCACAACAGGCGTTAGATAGAAAAAATATCCGTCAAGCACTGGAAGCGAGCCTTAAACGCCTTAATACCGACTATCTCGATCTCTATCAGTTGCATTGGCCTCAACGCCCGACCAACTGTTTCGGTAAGTTGGGTTATCAGTACAGTGAAGAAAATGTCCCGGTAACCTTACTGGATACGCTTGAAGCACTCTCTGACCATGTACGCGCCGGGAAAATCCGTTATATCGGTGTATCGAATGAGACGCCATGGGGCGTCATGCGCTATCTACACCTGGCGGAAAAACATGACCTACCCCGCATCGTATCGATTCAAAACCCCTATAGTTTGGTTAATCGCAGCTTCGAAATTGGGTTATCAGAAATCAGTCAATTTGAAGGGATAGAACTACTGGCCTACTCCTCGCTGGCATTCGGCACGCTGAGTGGTAAGTACTTAGACGGGAAGCGCCCAGAAAAGGCCCGTAATACGCTATTTAGTCGCTTTACCCGTTACAATGGTGAATATACTGAACAAGCGATTGCTGAGTATGTGGCACTCGCCCAAGCCCATCAGTTGGATCCCTCACAAATGGCGCTAGCCTATGTTCGTCAACAGCCTTTTGTTGCCAGCACACTGTTGGGGGCCACCACATTAGAGCAACTTGAGCAAAATATTGATAGTGTCGAGGTGACGTTGAGTGAAGAGGTGTTAGCCGGTATTGAGGCGATCCATCGCCGCTTTCCTAATCCTGCTCCCTGATAATTCTATTTTAGGCACTACGTTTTAGCTGCCAAAACCATAAACAGGTGATAGCCAACGCAAAAAGAATGCCGAAGGCTACACCTGTGACCACGGCAGAAACCCCTAGCCATATTGCCACACTGTAAAGCACTAGCATCGCCAGCATTACGCCATTTTCACCCAAATTTTGCACGGCAATCGCACTGCCCGTGCCCACCGTTTGCTGCCCACGCTCTTGAAGCAAGGCATTCAGCGGAACAACAAAAAAACCGCCGAAGATGCCTACCATTACTAGCAAGCCATAGGCAGGAAGGAGGTGGGTTTCTAACGCAAACACCGCCACTAATACCCCCACCGCAATCCCCGCAGGTAAGGCTTTGCCTGCATGCTGCAACGACACCCATTTAGCCGCCAAAAAGGCGCCGACAACAATGCCGATCGCCACCATCGCATTTAACGTGGTCGGTGTAGTGTTGTCTTGAATGCCTAGTGCAACCGGTACCCAGACCACGAGTAAGAAGCGTAAGGTCACCCCTGCGCCCCAAAACAGACTGGTGCCGATCAGCGAAAAACGGCAGGTTTTGTCTTGCCACAATGTCTGACAGGCTTGGAAAAATTGTTGCACTAAACGTTTCGGATGATAATTGCCCTCAGGCCTCGCCGCCTCTAATTTAGGGATCATCACATTGGCCATCACTGCTAACGCATAGATAATGGCGCAGACCAGTAATGCGGTAGAAACATGCCAATCTGCAAGTATCCCCCCACTGACTGATCCAAGCAAAATGGCGGCAATGGTGGAGGCTTCCATTAAGCCATTCCCTTTGACTAACTGTTTGGCCGGCAGTAATTCACCCAATATGCCATATTTCGCCGGTGAATAGGCCGCCGCACCAATCCCGACTAAACTGTAACCAAGGAAAGGACTTATATTCAGGCCGATTGCAATCACGCCAAGCAGCTTAATACTGTTAGCGATCATCATCACCCGCCCTTTTGAAAAACGATCCGCAAAATGTCCAACGAAAGGAGCCAACAGGATATAGGCCATCACAAACACCATTTGCAGGATGGGCTGACTCCAATCAGGATACTCGGCATTCTTGAGCAGGGCCAAGGTCGCAAAGAGCAGCGCATTATCCGCGAAGGCGGAGAAAAATTGCGCCAATAAAACCGGGCGGATCCCCGGTACGTTAAGGGGTGATTCTGCAGATAATTTCATTGTTACCCATTGTGAGAATGTGAACGCGCTGGCTCTGCTGCCATCGCTTTAAGAGAGACATAGTCGGGTTTACCACTGCCTAATACCGGTAGTGTGTCTACCACGCGGATATCACGCGGCACCAGTAATTCGCTGTATCCCTTTGCCTTGGCTTCATTAAGTAGCGAGTCACGTTGCAGCTGTGCGTCGGTGGTGAAAAGCACTAACGCCTCCCCTTTTTGCGGGTCATCTTTTATCGACACCGCGTGCTGTTTATCCAAAGAGACCGCCATCACCAACGATTCGACTGTTTCAAGTGAGACCATCTCACCGGCCAGTTTAGCAAAACGTTTCACTCGCCCTTGAATACGGCAAAAGCCCTCATCATCAAAACTGACGATATCGCCGGTATCATACCAACCCGCATCGAGTTGCCCTTCGCCATTATCCGCGGCCGGTGACTCGATTTGACCCGGGTTATCGACGCGTAAATACCCTTTCATAATATTCGGGCCACGTACTTGTAAACGTCCGCCTTGCTCAATGCCTGGCACTGAGATCAGACGAAAGTCCATGGCTGGCAGTAAACGACCAACGGTATTAATCTTAGCCGCCATGGGCAGATTTATCGATAGGACTGGGGCGCATTCTGTTGCCCCATACCCTTCTAAAATACGAATACCAAATTTCTCGGCATAAAGCTGACGCACATTCTCTTGTAATTTCTCCGCACCCGCGACAACGTAGCGTAGACGTGCAAGGTCATAGCCGTCTGCAAAGCGTCCATAATAATTTAAGAATGTCGAGGTACCGAACAGTACAGTACAGTTTTGGTCATAAACCAGTTCGGGGATCACTCGATAATGCAGTGGGCTGGGATAGAGGAAGGCTTTAGCTCCGGTAGACAGTGGTAACAGCAACCCCACTGTCAGGCCAAAAGCATGAAACAACGGCATGGCGGAAAGGAAGCAGTCTCGCGGTAAAAAGTCGGCGACGGTCCGAATCTGTTCAACATTGGCTAATAAACTTTTATGACTATGAACCACGCCTTTGGGCACGCCCTCTGAACCTGAAGTGAACAGGATCACTGCGGCATCTTCTGGCTGCTGCACAACTTGTGCGGCTTTAGGGAAGAAGAGATGCTTAGCCACCCACCACTTATCTTCACGGGTAATGGTCTCTTTTAAGTCTTCAAGGTAGCGCCAACGGACATGGGGCGCATTCTCGACCAAATAATGTAATTTTCCTTTATCGAGAAACTGGCGCGAGGTAAAAATAGTGGTGATTTCGGCGGCCGTTATTGCCGCATGAAGACCGCTATTACCTGCCGAATAGTTCAACATGGCGGGAACACGTCCACGTGCCGTCGCCGCTAATAGCGTCGCTACGCTCACCACGCTATTGGGTAACAGCAAGCCTATACTTTGTCCCGGCTGAGTCTCTTTTTCAAGAATGCAGGCGACACCCAACACTTTCTTGAGCAGTTGGCGGTAGCTATTGACTGAAAAATTAATATCATCCACACAGCCATGTGACCATCCATAACGCTGAGCAGCATGGATAAAGGCTTCATACAAAGTTTCTCGTGGGCGGACAGCCATCCGTGCTTCTTGCATAATATGCGCTAAATGCTCTCCGGCTAAAACTCGTCTCTGACGGGCTTTCGCGGCTTGCGGCATGGGAATATTTGTTGCGGGCAAGATAAAGAGACGAATTTTAGGAAACAAGTGGCGTTTAGCCGGTAAACGGCTAAAAGGGGTATATTCCGCCCCCTCAATTCGAATAGGGATAACCGTCGCATCGGTTTTTGCGGCGATGAATCCGGCACCGCTATAGACCTTCATCAACGCGCCGGTCACTGAAATACGTCCTTCGGGGAAAATCACCACGGGTCGGCCACTATTCACCGCTTTAATCAAGCGCTTCATCGTCATTGGCCTTGCCGGATCCAAGGGGACGACATCGGCCCATTGTTTTACTCGCCGCAGCGCCCAGTGATCGGCATAGGCTGCGGTAATGGCAAAGACCGGTTTGACCGGTAAAAAGAGTGCGAGGAGAATACCATCAAGAAAGGAGACGTGATTGGGGGTAATAATCACTTTTGACGAGGCAAAGCTGGAAGTCTCTCCTTGCACTTCAACTCGCCACACTATTTGGCACACCCACCGCAGAAATTTGAGCAACATATTTTCCCTAGTAAGATCGAAGGTATCAGAGTTTGATACCTTCGATTAAACACGTTTAACGCCCTGCTGACAAATTTTGTCGTTAAATATTGGTTAACTCATTTAATCGCTTACTGAGAGCATCACTGTTCGGGGACATGCCAACCGCCGCCTAAGGCGGCAATTAACGCGACGCTACTGACCCACTGCTGACTCCGGAGTTGCAGTAAAGACTGCTGCTCGCTAAGGCTGCTATTCTCTGTCGTCGCCACATCGAGGTAATCGATCATCCCGGCCTCATATTGGTTACGCGTCACTTGCGCCGAGGTTATCGCCGCCTGTGCAGAGGCTTGCTGAGCCGAAATCTCATCGCCTAGCGTATTCAATTCGACCAGATTATCTTCGACCTCCTGCATCGCGGTTAACACTGTTTGCCGATAATTCGCCACTTGCGCATCATAGGCAGCACGCGCTTGGGCAACTGATGCTTTGGTCGCACCGAAATCTAAAATAGTCCCACTCAGTTCAGGCCCGAGGGACCATACCCGGTAAGGCAGCGAGAAGAGGTTATGTAATGCGCTGGCACGGGTTCCTCCCGACGCACTCAAGGTTAAATCGGGGAAATAGCCCGTGATGGCCACGCCAATCGCTTCATTCGCGGCGGCCATCGAGCGTTCAGCTACCGCAATATCAGGACGGCGCTGTAATAACCCTGAAGGCACCATTACCGGTATTTTCGGTAAGGTGGCGGCTAGCGATGCAGGGGCTAGCGAAAATTCTGCCGGCGTTTTGCCCAATAGCACGGCAATAGCGTGTTCATATTGCGCCCGTTGCCAAGTCATCCCTAGCAAGGTTGACCGTGCACCCTGTAATTGCATCTGCGCCTGAGCAACCGTTGCGCGGTTTTCGCTGCCCGCTTGATATTTATTATTGATGATCCGTAAGTAGCCTTGGTAGGCATCAATACTTTTCTGATAAAGCGCGATACGCTGGTCCAAAATGCGTAATTGGAAATAGTCTTGCGCTAACGTAGATTGAGCACTGAGCGTGGCATTGGCCAGATCGGCTTGACTGGATTGGGCACTCGCGCGGTCCTCGGCGGCTTGACGGCGCAATTTCCCCCATAAGTCCAACTCCCAGCTCGCGCTAAGTTGTGCAGAATGACTATTACTGGTGGTACGTTGTCCTGAGCTCGCGCTGCCACTGCGCGTCGATTTTACATCACCCGTGACCGTTGGATAGAGATTGGCCGTCGCTTGATCGGTCAACGCCAGCGCTTGACGATACTGAGCGGCATACATCGCGACATTCTGGTTAGCGATCGCCACTTGCGAGAGTAACTGATTGAGCTGTGGATCCTGATACACCTGCCACCACGCCCCCTTTTGCTCGGCATCTTGCGGTTGTGCTTGCTGCCAGCCTTTCGCTTCTTTAAACGCTAAAGGCAGCGATTGCGTGGGGCGATGATAATCAGGGCCAACCATACACCCCGTCAACAGCAGCATCAAACTTAGGGTCGAGATTTTACAAGGTATTTTCATGACTGATTTCCTGAATGACGATAACGGTGCCAGCGCTGCCGAGTCGCTTGACTCAATCTGTCTAACCATAAATAGACTACCGGTGTCGTAAAGAGCGTTAACAACTGACTGAGCGCAAGCCCGCCTGCGATCGCAATCCCCAGTGGACTGCGTAAATCAGCATCGCCTCCACTGCCGAGTGCCATAGGGAGCGCACCAAAAAAAGCCGCTAGGGTAGTCATCATAATCGGGCGAAAACGCTTTAAGCAGGCTTCGGTTATCGCTTGTTGTGACGTCATGCCGCGGCGCTCCGCTTCCAGGGCAAAATCAATCAACATAATGGCGTTCTTTTTCACAATACCAATCAATAAGATAATGCCAATTAAGGCGATTACCGTTAGCTGCGTTTTGGTTAATATCAATAACAACAACGCACCAACACCGGCGGAAGGTAGCGTCGACAAGATCGTTAGCGGATGGATATAGCTCTCATAAAGCATGCCCAATACGATATAGACCGCAGCCAGCGCGGCCAAAATTAACCAGGGCAAGGTCGCCGTTAACTGGCTGAAGGCTTGTGCGGTGCCTTGGAAACTTGCGGCAATGGTATCGGGAACGCCAATTTTCGCCATAGTCTGCTTGATTAACGCCTGTGCCTGTTCCAATGAAACGCCATCCGCTAAGTTAAACGCAATCGTACTGGTTGCGGATTGACCTTGGTGCGACACAGACAGGGGAGCATTCGCCCCACTGAACTGCGCAATAGCGGAAAGGGGAATACGATCACCCTTATCGTTGAGCACATAGATCTTCGATAGCTCATCAGCCTGTTGGGTATCACTACTTTGCAACATCATCACCACTTTATACTGGTTTAATGTTTTATAGATGGTCGCAATCTGCCGCTGACTAAAAGCGTTATTCAGCATTGTATCCAGCATGTTGACGTCCACTCCAAGCCGCATGGCCGCGTCACGGTCAATGGTGATCATCACCTCCTGGCCTCCGGTTTGCGAATCAGAATCAACACTGGTTAATTGTGGCAGCGCGCTGAACGCCTTTTGAACTTTAGGCGTCCATTCCCGTAATAGCGCGAGATCATCCGCTTGTAGACTGTATTGATACGCGGCGTTAGCACTCCGTCCTCCTACCCGTAAATCTTGCGCCGCCATCAAGAACATCTCTGCGCCGGCGATTTGACTGCCTTTGATACTGAGGCGGTTAGCAATTGCGGTGGCCGAGGCTTTACGCTGATCGAGTGACTTTAATTTCACAAAAAAGATCGCTGAGCTGCGCGATCCAAACATTCCGCCCCCGCGCGACGACATTACCGAATCCACATCAGGATCGTTTAAGATTAATTGTGTGAACTGGTTAACTTTCGGTGTCATCGCTTCGAACGAGACACTCTGATCTGCCCGTACCATGCCCATCATCATCCCGGTATCTTGATCAGGGAAAAAGCCTTTTTGCACCACTGTAAACAGATAGAAATTCAGGAGTACCGTCGCGAGCAGTCCTAGCATCGTTAACTTTTGATGAGCGAGTACCCACTTTAGTCCACGGCTATAGCAGTTCAGTAAGGCTGTCAGTTGACGTTCAATCCACTGAAAGACGGGATGCGGGCGTTGAGTGACGGGAGGACGACGCTTTAGCAAGCGAGCACAGAGCATCGGCGTAAGACTTAGCGAGACAAACATCGAAATCACTAACGAAATCGATAGCGTCACCGCAAATTCTCTAAATAGCCGCCCAACGATACTGCCCATCAGCAGAATAGGAATAAAGACGGCGATTAACGATGCGGTCATTGAGAGCACCGTAAAGCTAACCTCTTTCGCCCCGCGGATCGCCGCACGAACCGGGCTTAACCCCTCTTCAATATGCCGAATGATATTTTCTAACACCACAATCGCATCGTCGACCACAAAGCCGGTGGCAATAATCAGGGCCATCAACGACAGGTTATCGAGACTATAACCAAGCAGATACATGAAAATACAGGTACCGATCAGCGATACCGGCAAGGCTAACGCGGGGATCAATACCGACCGCCAATCCCGTAAGAAGATAAAGACCACCGCGACCACCAACATCACGGCAACCAGTAGTGTCTCTTCCGTCTCGTATAAGGAAGATCGCACATTCGGCGAGCGGTCCAACACTAGCTGTAACGAGGTATCTGCCGGTAACTGTTCTCTCAGCTGCGGTAGCTTCGCTTTGATCTCATCAATAGTGACCAACATATTAGCCCCTGCTTGACGGGTTACCCCCAGCATTACCGCGGGGTTACCATTGAGTGCACCGGAGACATACTTATCTTGAACGCCATCATAGATGGTCGCCACATCCTTTAATCGTAACGCCTTGCCATCTTGATAACGGATGATGAGATCTTGATAGAGCGGGGCTTTATCTAACTGACTGTTGCCGTCAATCGCCCAAGAAAGATGGGGTCCCTGAATGATTCCCTTAGGTAAATTCGAGGTACTGTTCGCAACTGCTTTACGTACTTCGTCCAGCGAGACACCGTACTGGGTAAGCTTATTCGGTTGTAAATCGATCCGTACTGCCGGTAAGGCGCTGCCCATCAGTGAAACGTCACCGACCCCACTGACCTGTGCCAACACTTGCTCAATTTTACTCTCAGCAATATCGTACAACTGGCCGGCGGTACGGGTTTTCGAGGTAAGCGCCAGTAACACAATCGGGGCATCGGAAGGGTTGGCTTTCCGATAGGTTGGCAATGAGGGCATGCTACTGGGGAGTAAACTTCGCGACGCATTAATCGCCGCCTGCACATCGCGTGCGGCGCCATTAATATCGCGGTCAAGATCAAACTGCAACACAACTCGGGTGGAGCTTTGTGAGCTACTGGAAGTCATTTCTGACACCCCAGCAATTTGCCCTAACGCTCGTTCCAAGGGAGTGGCGACCGTCGCCGCCATCGTTTCAGGGCTAGCACCCGGTAAGCTTGCCGAGACCATGATGGTTGGAAAATCGACTTGCGGCAACGGCGCAACCGGTAACAGTCGATAGCCTAAGCAGCCCAGCAGGACTAACGCCGTGGTCAACAATAAGGTGGCGACCGGGCGGAAAATAAATAAGCGTGTAATATTCATCGTTCATCCCGACGACGTTGCTGTTTCCTTGCAATGAAACGGCGTCCACGTTCAGACCAGTGATCGAACCAGAGATAGATGACGGGCGTCGAGAACAGCGTTAAGACTTGGCTGACTATCAACCCACCGACTATCACTAATCCCAAAGGTTGGCGCAGTTCGGCTCCCGAACCACTGGCTAACATTAAGGGTAGCGCCCCTAACAACGCGGCCATAGTGGTCATAAGGATCGGGCGAAAACGCAGTAAGCAAGCTTGATGGATCGCTTCACGCGGTGACAGATGATGTTCCTGCTCAGCCTGCAAAGCGAAATCGATCATCATAATCGCATTTTTCTTCACTATGCCGATTAGCAAAATGACTCCAATCAGCGCAATCAAACTAAACTCGCTGCCGCTTAATAGTAACGCCAACAACGCACCGATCGCTGCAGACGGCAGCGTCGAGAGAATAGTGACCGGATGGATAAAGCTTTCATAGAGGATCCCCAGCACTAAATACATGGTGAGCAGTGCCGCTAAAATCAGCCAGAGTGTATTACTGGTCGCGCTCTGGAAGGAGGATGCCTCACCTTGGTACTGTAAGGAGATACTGTCTGGTAACGAGAGCTGTTGGCTCACCTCAGTTATTGCCTGCTGAGCCGCTTCAATCGAGTACCCCTCAGCCAAGTTAAAGGACACCATCACCGCTGGATATTGGTTCAGACGCATATTCATCAAGGACCCCAAGCGTTGGTGAACAGTCGCCACTGCGGTAAGTTTGACCATACCACTGTCGATCGACGTAGCACTTGAACGAGCGCTTGAGCTTGAAGTGCTCGACGTGGAACTGCTTGACGTACTGCTTGAGGTGACCGAGCTTTTTAGCCAAATATCATCCAGTGAGGCGGGTGTTTGCTGATAGTTTGGTGCCACTTCAAGTACCACCCGATACTGATTGGACTGGGTAAAAATCGTCGAGATTAAACGCTGACCAAAGGCATTATAAAGCGCGGTGTCAACATCCGAGGCGGTGATGCCAAGACGCGAGGCTTTATCACGGTCCAGATCGACATAGGCAATGCGTCCTTGATCTTGCAGGTTGCTCACCACATCGCTAAATTCTGGCCGTTTGGCAAGCGCCGCGATTAGTTGCGGTGTCCACTTCACCAAATTTTCGCTGCTTAAATCCGTAAGCGTAAATTGGTATTGGTTTGGCGTAACTTGGTCGTTTACGGTTAAATCTTGTGAGGACTGTAAGTAAAGTTGAATACCCGGCACCTGTTTGGCCGCCTGTTTTAATTCGGTAATCACCGTATCCGCCCGCTCGCTGCGGTCCTCAAACGATTTCAGCGTAATTTGTAAGTGCCCACTATTGAGGCTGGTATTGGTGCCGTCAATACCTATGGTCGAGGTCAATGCCTCAACGTTTTCGTTCTTGAGCATGATCGCCGCTAACTGCTTTTGCCGTTTTGCCATCTCTTGAAACGAAACGTCCTGCGAAGCAATAGTTATCCCTTGGATCATGCCGGTATCTTGTTGAGGGAAGAAGCCTTTTGGCACCACGACATAGAGTAACGCCGTTAATACGAAAGTTCCTACCGCCACCAGCAGCGTCAGCTTCTGATGAGCTAAGACACGGGTCAGCAGTTTGTCGTAACCCTGAATGATTCTCTCAAACCATCGCTCGCCTGTCTGCGCAAATCGCGACTGCTGTTCGGGCGGAGTATACTTCAGTAAGTAAGCACAAAGCATCGGCGTCAAGGTTAATGAGACAAACATCGACACCAATATCGATACCGCAAGGGTAATTGCAAACTCGCGGAATAAACGTCCGACAACATCGCCCATAAACAGTAGCGGGATTAACACGGCGATTAACGAAAAAGTGAGCGAGATAATGGTAAAACCGATCTGTTTCGACCCTTTTAAGGCCGCTTGCATCGGTGACTCGCCCTCTTCGAGACGACGAGAAATATTCTCCACCACCACAATGGCATCATCGATAACGAATCCGGTGGCAATGGTTAACGCCATCAAAGAGAGGTTATTAAGACTGAATCCCAGCAGATACATCACCCCGAAGGTACCAATCAGCGAGAGGGGTACCGCCACACTTGGGATAAGCGTCGCCGCAATGTTCCGCAAAAAGAGGAAGGTCACCATCACGACCAATGCAATCGATAGCACCATCTCAAACTGCACATCACTGATTGAGGCGCGGATGGTCTGGGTACGATCCGCGACAATCTGTAGTGTTACGCCATCGGGTAACGTTTGCTGCAGTTTCGGTAGCTGCGCCTTAATATCATCGACCACTTGAATAACGTTAGCACCGGGTTGTCGCTGCACGTTCATGATAATCGCCGGATGGTTATCTGCCCAGGCCGATTGGAATGTATTTTCGGCGCCTTGCGAAATAGTGGCGATATCCTTCAAGCGGAGTGCAGCCCCATTCTGCCAGGTAATAATCAGATTACCGTACTCTTGCGGTGTGCGCAGTTGGTCGTTGGCATCGATGGTGACAGAGTGGTATTTCCCATCAAAGCCCCCCTTCGAACCATTAACGTTACTGTTACCTACCAGGGTATTCACGGCTTCTAACGTGAGCTGATGTGCGGCTAAAGCCGTGGGGTTCAACTGGATACGAATCGCCGGTTTGTTCCCGCCGTCTAAACTGACCAGCCCGACGCCAGAAATTTGCGATAACTTCAATGCTACACGCGTATTTAACAGGTCTTGCACACGGGTTAGCGGTAAAGTGTCTGAGGTTGCCGCAATCGTCACCACCGGTGTATCGGCGGGATTCACTTTTTTATAGGTCGGCGGATTGGGCAGATCGTTAGGCAGTAAGCTATTTGCCGAGTTGATCGCTGCCTGCACTTCTTGCTCTGCCACATCCAGCGAGGTGGTGAGCCCGAATCGTAATGTGATCAATGAAGAACCAGAAGAGGAACTTGAGGCCATTGCACTGAGGCCACTCATCTCCCCTAATTCTCTTTCCAGTGGCGCGGTGACTGAGGTGGATATCACTTCTGGACTCGCGCCAGAGTAGAGCGTCGTCACCTGAATTGTCGGATAATCGACTTGGGGTAAGGCCGAAACCGATAAGAAGCGATAGGCGAAGATCCCCGATAATAAGACGGCCACCATTAACAGTACGGTGGCGACCGGCCGTTGGATAAAGAGACGAGATGGATTCATTACTCAGCCTTGTTTTCTGCAGACTGGATCTGTTGTGCATCGACAACCGTCACCTTGCTGCCGGTTGTCAGCCGATCAATACCGTCAGAGACGACTTTATCGCCAGGCTTTACCCCCGACAGAATCACTTGTTGATCATTACCAAATAGCGGCCCTGTTTTCACAGCTTGGCGCACTACCGTGTGATCCGGTTGGATAATGAATACAAAGCTGCCATCACTGCTAAGCTGAATCGCCTGCGTTGAGACGACAGTCGCCTGCTTTAAGCGATCAATTTGTAGACGTAAGTTGACGAACTGATTCGCAAACAGCGCCTCATTTTGGTTAGCGAACGTCGCTTTAAGCGCTATGCTCCCCGTGCTGGTATCAATAGTGTTGCTGATAAAGCGAACATCGCCTTGGGCCAGCACCGTTGCGCCATCTTGATCGAGCGCAGTCGCCGGTAGCGCCTGGCCTTGATGCAATTTACTGGCGAGTTGACCGACATAACTTTGCGGAACACTGAAGGTGACTGCTGCAGGTTGCATTTGGGTGATGGTGACAATGCCAGTGCTATCGCCACTCTGCACCAAGTTCCCGGCATCCACTAGGCGCAAGCCAACACGTCCGGTGACGGGTGCGGTGATCCGTGCATAACTGATACTCACCTTCGCGTTATTAATCTGCGCAAGATCTTGTTGCACGGTACCACGATATTGGCCGACCGTGGCGATTTGGCTTTCAAGATCTTGCTTAGAGAGGGAATCCTGCGCGTAAAGCTTGCGGTAGCGGGCTAAGGTCAACTCGGCATTTTTTAGCAGTGCTTGGTTTTCAGCTAATGCCCCTTGGTATTGGGCTAAGGTCGCTTGATAATCGCGGTCATCGATCTGCGCCAATAACTGCCCTGCCGTCACCTTTTGGCCTTCAGTAAATAAGACCTTATCCAGCTGCCCAGTGATCCGGCTGGTCACCGTGACGCTGGCATTAGGAATGACTGTGCCAGGTGCCGAAACGTAAACGGGAACATCCGCTTGTTGGGCACTGACGGCATGAACGATGGTGGCCCTCTCTCTTCCCATTCCTTTGCTCATCGCATGTCTGCCCGATGGCGCACCGCCTGCTGAAGGCGAAGAGTGCGTAAAGAATAGACGCCAAGCAATCACTGCCAGCACAATAATAATAAGAATAACGGCCAGTTTTTTGAGCCAAGCACGACGCGTCAGTCGCTGAGAAGTATTGGTCATGGTTCTTCTTAGTCATCAGGAGACATAAACAACCTTCTGTCGCGCAGAGGCTAACAGTGAGGTCAAAGTGGCTTTCATTATTAGCAAGCTGGCGCTGAGTTGCCAGTATAAATTAGTAAGGAAGGTGTTAAATTATTTCTGTCAGCGTAAACATGGCGGTAGCACGAAGACAGGACGGCCATCTGACCGTCCTAAAAAAGCGGGAAACGCTTAGTGATGCGCTTGCGGATCTTGCGGGGTATAGATGGCATCTGGCGCGATATTCATATGCTTCAGCACAGGACCAATAATATTACCGAATACCGGTGCGGCGACGCTTCCGCCGAAGTGGTCACCTGCCGTTGGGTGGTTAATCATAATCACCAATGCCACCACGGGATGGCTTGCTGGGGCAACCCCTGCGGTATAGTTGATATAACCGCCATCATATTTACCATTACTGCCCATCTTCTCTGCGGTCCCTGTCTTAATGGCCAAGCGATAACCCGGCACTGCTGCGCGGACCCCTGACCCACCGGGTAAGGCATCACTTTCCATCATGTGAACCACACTGCGCACGACATCTTCATCCGCCACACGAGTGCCGACAACCGGCGGTGTCACTTTGGTGATAGAGAGAGGACGATAAAGACCAAAAGAGCCGAGTGTGGCATATTCGCGAGCAATCTGTAACGGCGTTACCCGTAGCCCATAGCCGAATGAGAAAGTGGCACGTTCAATATCCGCCCAGCGTTGACGGTGCAGCGGGAAGTAACCCACACTTTCCCCTGTCAGCCCTAATCCGGTTGGACGCCCTAAACCGAACGAACGGTAAGTATTCACCAACACATCAGCCGGCATTGCGAGCGCGATATGAGACACCCCGATATCACTCGATTTTTGCAATATCCCCGTCATCGTCAGACGGGGCCAGTGACCGACATCGCGAATCAAATGGCCATTAACACGATACGGTGTTGTATCTAAGACAGAATCAGGGCGAACCAGATGGCGCTGCAACCCTTCCATCACCACTAAGGGTTTTACGGTAGAACCCGGCTCAAAACTGTCGTTAATCGCCACATTACGCATTTGTGCGGCATTGGCGCCTTCGTAATTATTCGGGTTGTAAGAGGGATAAGAAGCCATCCCTAACACTTCCCCGGTATCCACACGCACCATGACTGCCGCGCCAGAGTCTGCCTTATTGAGCAATACGCCATCACGTAGTTTAGAAAACATGGTGTATTGAATAAACTTATCAATACTCAGTTGGACAGTAGGCGGCTGCGTTGGGGGCTGATAGCTCAGCATGGCAATGATGTTACCGTGACGATCTTGACGGTATTTCTCTTTACCTGGTACGCCTTGTAGCAGCGTATCAAAACTATGTTCTAACCCGTTTAGCCCTTTATTATCTGCGCCAACAATACCAATTAGCGGTGCGGCAGCCTCAGCCATCGGATAATAACGGCTGTCATCATAGACCGAGGTAAGACCTTGTAAATGTAAACTAGAGATATCCTTAGCGATCCCCAATTCGACCTTGCGACCGAGATAGAGAAACCGTTTTTTCGCATTAGCCATAATCAGGTTAGCTAACTGTTCGGGACGCATATTTAAGGCATTGGCCAGATAGGCCCATTTAGGGCTATAAAAATTAGGGTTAGCTTCTAGGATTTTTAGGGGGTCAGCGATGATATCGCGTGAAGGGACGCTTAAGGCAACGGTTTCTCCGTTGCGGTCTAATAAGGTCCCGCGATTGGTCGGTAGAGTAACCGTACGCAAGGAGCGCTGATCGGCTTCATGCTCCAGCATCGGATGGTCGACCAATTGTAAGTCGCCGACTCGTAACAGTAACAACACTAAGCAGCCCACCACCCCGAGGCAGATCAGACGAAATCGAAATGAGTTAAACGGCGATTTGATTTGGTCTTTACCTAAAATTTTTTTTATCCGGGGCATAGCAGTCCGATAGGTTTAAAGTACATATAAATTTATCTATAGTTTACATTAAAAAGACATTATCAGGTCCGAAAACTGTGTTTCAGTTCGTAATTGGCGCGTTCAACACCCGATAAGGTATTGAAAAATAATTGATAAGCGAATTGTTAGATAAAAAAAAACCTGCGCTACTGCGCAGGCTGGTGTAATCCATGGATAGATGTTCACCGATTAATACCTCTGGGAGAATTACTTTACTGAAAATAGAAGAGAAGCAGCCAGCCTTAAAACGCAACAGACCCCCGCAAAATGTAACTAACTTTAAGCATCGTTACGTTTTCACGCTAATTACCGCGAATTTAGACCAAAACTGAGAGCTACGCGGCACTTATCAGGGTTACATAGCCTAATGATTGACGTACCATAACGGAGTGTAAACGTTTACTCTGGAAGTTTTTATTATGGCTACTATCAAGGATGTCGCCCGGCTGGCGGGAGTTTCCGTGGCAACTGTCTCACGGGTTCTTAACCAATCCCCTAAAGCTAGTGCTCACTCACAAAAAGTGGTGACCGAGGCGATGGCGCAGCTTAACTATATTCCCAATGCCAACGCCCGTGCGCTCGCTCAACAATCGACAGCGACCTTAGGATTACTGGTTAATGATGTGTCGGACCCCTTTTTTGGTGCGATGGTCAAAGCGGTGGATCAAGTCGCCATTCAGACCGGGAACTTCTTATTGATCGGTAACGGTTATCACCGCGCGTCGCAAGAAAAATTGGCCATCGAACAGCTTATTCGCCATCAATGTCAAAGCCTAGTGGTGCATGCCAAAATGATCAGCGACGACGACCTGCACACTCTTATGCAACAGGTGCCAGGAATGGTGCTCAATAATCGCGTGGTAAAAGGCTTCGAGTCACGCTGTATCGCCTTAGACAACCGATATGGTAGCTGGTTAGCCACGCGTCATTTGATCAGTCAAGGTCATCAAAAAATTGCCTATATCTGCTCCACCCATTCCATTTCCGATGCGAAAGAACGTCTTGCCGGTTATCACGATGCGCTCCGTGATCATGGATTATCGCCGCAAACCGAATTTATCGCTTATGGTCAACCGGATGAGACAGGTGGTGAGCAAGCGATGGTTTCATTATTGGCACAAGGTCGACACTTTACCGCCATCGCTTGCTATAACGATTCGATGGCGGCAGGCGCCCTCGCCGCCTTAATCGATAATGGCTTAAAGGTACCTGAACAGATCTCCATCATTGGTTTTGATGATGTGCATGTCTCCCGCTATGTTCGCCCACGCCTAACTACCATTCGCTACCCTGTGGTCGCCATGGCGCAGCAGGCGGCACATTTAGCCTTGGCCTTGGGTAACGGTTTAGCGCCACCGCCGGTGACGCATCTCTTTCAACCGACCTTGGTCATTCGCCACTCGGTGGCGCGCTTAGAAGAACTTTAGTCTAGGATACTTAGCAAGCTAGAGGCTGAGCGCTTTCTAAAGCTAAGAGTTCATCCAGGGTTTGCCGACGACGGATCTCGATGGCACGACCTTGGTCCAACAACACTTCGGGAATTAAGGGACGACTATTGTAGTTCGAAGACATCGAGGCCCCATAAGCGCCGGTATCGTGAAAGACCAGGTAATCCCCGACCTGAGGCTGGGGGAGCGCACGGGGTTCAACTTCACCGCCCGCCAATTGAGTAAACACATCCCCCGACTCACACAGCGGCCCTGCGACTAACGTCTCTTGACTGGGCCGAACGGTGGCATCACTGCTGTCAGCAGGCATGACCGAAATATGATGATAACTGCCATACATCGCCGGTCGCATTAAATCACTGAATCCCGCATCGACCAAAGTGAAGTGGCGGTTACCCATCCATTTGGTGCCCCGTACTTCACTGACCAACACCCCTGATTGTGCGACGAGAAAACGTCCCGGCTCTATTTCGAGTGTAATCTTATGCCCAAGATGCTCGGCAATACGCTGACGCGCTCGGTCCCACAAGGAGAAATAGTGCGCAGGATCGATCTCTTGCTCTTCAAAGGTATAAGGGGTCGATAAGCCCCCCCCTGCTGAGATGGCGTGTAGATCACAGCCGCTGGTAAGTACTTGCTCAACCATTGCGTCGCAGACCTGTTGGAGATGTTGATAATCCACCCCTGATCCGATATGCATATGTAAGCCTTCTAACTGCAAGCCAGCGTGTTGAATCACCGCCAGCGCATCCGGTAGCTGCTGATACCAAATGCCGTGCTTGCTGTTCTCGCCACCGGTATTGGTTTTCTGGCTGTGACCATGACCAAAGCCAGGATTGATCCGTAACCACACACGATGCCCCGGCGATAGCGCAGCGAGCTGTTTCAGCATATCGATTGACCCGGTATTGACCGCGACATTTAATTCGACCACCCGAGCCAGCCCCTCCCGATCGAGCAGGTCCGCCGTAAAGACAATGTCGTCGCCTTCTGGCTGATATCCTGCCTGTAAAGCGCGGGTTAATTCCCCCACTGACACCGAGTCGACTTTGACCCCTTCCTCGCGCATTAAACGAAGAATATGGGTATTTGAGCATGACTTTTGGGCAAAACGGATCACATCAAACTGGCGTAGTTTGGCGATTTGCTGACGAATGATCTGCGCATCATAAGCCCAAAAAGGCCCTTGGTAATGCTTAGCAAGGGCCAGCAACTGGCTGTGATGTAAGGCGGTTGCGGGGTCAGTGATCAGGGTGGGCATAATTATCTCCTTAAGCAATATCCACAGTAAGCCATACTCTTTGTATATTGAAAAATATCATTTAATCGATACTCTATTCATCTAGGATATACTTTTAGCGAGAAGAGTGATGGCTCCGTTAAGCTGGCGACAGATTGAAATCTTCCATGCGGTCATGACCCAAGGCACCTTGACCAGTGCAGCAACCCTATTACGCACGTCACAACCCACCTTGAGCCGTGAATTAGCGCGTCTTGAGCAACAGTTAACTGTGCCCTTATTTCGGCGTAGCCAAGGCCGTTTACACCCGACACAGCAAGGATTTCGATTATTTGAGGAGGTACAACGTAGCTGGTATGGTCGAGAACGCATTCAAGAGACCGCCGCCGGTTTAGCACAGTTCGACCAAGCAGAAATGACTATTGCCTGTTTACCGGCTTTTTCACAATCCCTTCTCCCCCATGCCTGCGCGGCCTATTTGAGTGACTACCCTGCGGCGAGCATGACCATCACCCCGCAAGAGTCGCCATTGCTTGAAGAGTGGTTAACGGCACAACGCTTCGACCTCGGGATTACCGAAACTCAATCGGTGCCTGAAGGCTGTGAAAGCAATAACCTGCTTACCGTGGATGAAGTCTGTGTGCTTCCTCGCGACCATCCATTGGCCTCACGCAAGGTGCTCTGTCCACAAGACTTTAGCGAGCTGCCTTTTATCAGCCTTTCACGCACCGACAGTTATCGGCAATTACTCGATCAACTGTTTCACGCTGAGGGTATTTCTCGGCGGCTGGCCCTCGAAACCCATAGTGCGGCCTCGGTATGTGCCATGGTCGGACAAGGCTGTGGCGTGTCAATCATCAATCCACTGACCGCTGTCGATTACTTGGCTCATAATGTTGTGATGCGCCGGTTTAGCCACTCGGTACCGTTTACGGTAAACGTTGTTACCCCTCGGCACCGCGCAGATTCTGCCGCCCGCATCACGTTTAGCCGCTATTTAGGCATGACGAGTGCCAGCCTGCTACAGCGTATTGAGCAAGCATTAACCTGATAACGCGACTATTTTGATCAAAGAGACTTGCACCCGTCATGCCAATCCTTTATCGTTATATTATAACATAACATTTAGGAGCGATTATGAAACCTTCCATTCATCCCACCTATCGTCAAGTCGTGTTCCACGATCTGGGTGCCGATCACTATATGGTCATCGGATCGACGATTAACACGGACCGGACCGTCGAGTACCAAGGGGAGGTTTATCCCTATGTCACCTTGGATGTCTCTGCCCACTCTCACCCTTTCTATACCGGTAAGCAAAAAGAGTTTGCCAAAGAAGGGAGCGCCGCGCGCTTTGCACAACGCTTTGGCCGCTTTTTTGATCACCCCAAAAAGGATAAAGTATGAAAGTTCTCAGCTCACTGAAATCAGCCAAACAGCGTCACCCTGATTGCAAGATCGTGCGTCGCCACGGTCGGGTATTTGTTATTTGTAAAAGTAATCCTCGTTTTAAAGCGGTTCAGGGAACCAAGAAAAAGCGTTAATAGTGTTATTATCGTGAATGCTAAAGCCAGATTTTTTCTGGCTTTATTTTTTTATGGAAGGATCTTGTATCATTACACTCGCCAATAATGAATTAATCTGAACATTAACCCGCTACTGATTGTTGGACGACTCCCTAAGGGATTGTGATTTATTCAGCGCTGAAATGATGATGCATTGGTTAATTTAAAAAGGATCCTCTTGAGATCTTTTTTATACTTCCAATTTCCGAACCCGCTCGATTTGTAAAACGTCGCGTTTTCCAGCTTCGCTCCCACTGGGCCATATTGCAGATTGCCTGTGCCCGTGTCTGCGAGGCATTCATTGACAAGTTCAGGAGAGAACAGATCTGCAAGCGCAGAGAACTCCTGTGGCATAAATTTGTGAACGGAATCTAGTGCCTGACTGAGTAGCATAAAAAAATCCGTAATCCTTGGATAGATTACGGATTCTTACACAGCTACAGGATCGTTCCACCAATCCTTAACTGATCGGCATTATGACAAAAGTCAGCCTTATTTCGTCTGAAAAATTAGTCGCTGCCAAACAGATCACGGGTATAGACTTTATCCCTAACATCTTGCAATTCTTCAACCAGACGGTTCGCAATAATCACATCACATTGCTGTTTTAGCTGTTGCAGATCGTGGGTGACAGGTGAGTTAAAGAACGTCTCTTCGTTTAAGACTGGCTCATAAACCATCACCTCAATCCCTTTCGCTTTTAACCGTTTCATAATGCCCTGAATAGCCGAAGCACGGAAGTTATCAGACCCCGCCTTCATCACTAAGCGGTAAATGCCCACACGTTTCGGCTGCTTTTTCAGAATACTTTCGGCAATAAAATCTTTACGAGTGCGATTCGCATCCACAATGGCATTAATAATATTATTCGGCACCTGTTGGTAATTAGCCCTAAGCTGTTTCGTATCTTTAGGCAGACAATACCCGCCGTAACCAAATGACGGATTATTATAATGGTTACCGATACGCGGGTCGTGGCTTACCCCTTCAATGATTTGTCGAGCATCAAGACCATGGTGCTCAGCATAGCTATCGAGTTCATTAAAATAGGCAATGCGCAGTGCAAGGTAGGTATTGGCAAAGAGTTTGATGGCTTCAGCTTCGGTATCATCCGTAAAGAGTACAGGAATATCTTGTTTCTCTGCCCCATCCGCTAATAACTGTGCAAATTGCTTTGCCGCGTCGCTTTGGCTGCCAACCACAATGCGGGAAGGATGCAAGTTGTCATACAGGGCCTTACCTTCACGTAAAAACTCAGGTGAGAAAATAATGTTTTCAACACCGAGTTTCTCTTTCAATGCGCGAGTGAATCCTACCGGAATGGTCGATTTAATGATAATGGTTGCCTGCGGGTTTATCGCTAATACATCGTTTATTACCGATTCGACGCTGCGTGTATTAAAGTAGTTCGACTCTACATCGTAGTCCGTTGGCGTCGCTACGATCACATAGTCAGCACCCTGATAAGCAAAGTATTTGTCGGTTGTCGCGGTAAAATTGAGCGGCTTATTCGCGAGGTAAAACTCAATCTCTTTATCGACAATCGGCGATTGTTTATTATTTAATTTTTCAACCTTCTGCTGATCGATATCCAACGCCACCACTTCATTATGTTGTGCAAGTAAGAGGCCGTTCGAAAGTCCAACATAACCAGTGCCAGCAATAGCAATCTTCATTACCTGATTTCCTGTATTTGGGGTCGAATAATTAATATATTTAATTTTTTTAGGCCGATAGTATGCCTGTATTATTTTCATTCTGCGAAAATAAATTACCTAACCTGTTAATTTTCAGATTGAAAGAAGCTTTTTTACCCGACATTGAACATTTGAACTATTTAGCGGGGGGTAAAGGCGATGGATACCTTAGGCACTATGACTAGGGGGTGAAAACTTAGCAAAGTGCTGTGTATCAAGCTGGCTATTTACTCCTCAATTTCGTGTAGAATTGCTCGCCTTGTGGTGTTGTACTGAGCGATAGGCGCAACCATTCTTTAGCTCGATCACAGTTTATAAAAAAACCTGTCAGAGAAGTCTCTATTTTCTTTCACCTAAGCCACACTTAATAAAGTCTGAACTATAATTAAAAACGATACGTTTCTTTTGGAGAATGACAATGAAAAAATTAGCGATTCTTGCTTCAGCATTAACCCTCTCTTTTGGCGCTTTTGCCGCAACACAGGCGAGTGAAGAGACGTTAGCCACCGCTCATAAAGGTGCAGATACCGCTAAAGAAAAATTGCATGAAGCCCAAAATACTGGCGCACAGCAAAAACTTAAGGCGAAGCATGCGGCTGAGGGTAAAGCGAACTCCACTGGTAGCAAAATTTCTGAAGGCTCGCAAAAGGCCTGGCACAGCACCAAGCAGGCTGCTGAAAAGGGTTGGGATAAAACCAAAGAAGGGGCAGAAGATTTAAAAAACGATATTTCCCCCTAGTCGATAGGGTCTGGGTCCTATCCCTGGATAGGACCTGCTCTGTCAAAGATCCAAGACCAACACTTTACTGCGACTGCGTGAACAGCACAGGGCCACCTGCTGCTGCGCCCCGCTCTTCTCTTGCTCACTCTGTACCGTATCGCGATGGTCAACTTCTCCCGAAATAACATTGGTTAAACAGGCCCCACACATGCCCATTTCGCAGGAAAGCGGTATTGATACGCCTTGCTCCAATAAGACTTGGGCGATGGTTTGCTGTGAACTCACTGGCCATTGTTGGCCAGTCGATGCCAGAGTAATGATAAACGTCTCGTCATCTCCCACCTCACGGCTAGCCACTGGCGGTTTAAAGGCTTCGGTATAGATTGCCTCGTCAGCCCAGCCTAAAGCCCGCGCGGATTCTCGTTGATGCTGCATAAAAGCTTCAGGGCCACAGAGATAGATCAATGTGTCGGTATCTGGCTGCGCCAATTCAGCGGGCTGATGGTGTCGAGGACTGTTACCCTCCTCGCTTAACCACAGATGACATTTCCCATATTGCCAAGGTGCAGACAATACCGATTGGTAAGCAGCCTGCTGAGCATGGCGACAATAGTAGTGTAAGCTAAAAGCAATACCTTGCTGCTCCAATTGTAGGGCCATCGCATAGAGGGGGGTAATACCGATTCCCGCAGCGATTAGCAGTACCCGCTTCGCGGGCTGCAGTGCGAAGAGATTACGTGGCGCAGAGAGGGTAAGACGATCGCCGGGCCGTAATTGTTGGTGCACATAACGCGATCCCCCCCGAGAGGCCGCGTCATGCGCCACGCAAATCTCGTAGCGTCGGCGATCGTTGCAAGATCCGGTCAATGAATATTGCCGTATCAGTCCGGGAGCAAGGTGCACATCGATATGTGCCCCCGCCTCCCATGCAGGTAATAAGGTATTCGCTGAATCCGGTACAAAGCTGACGGCTAAGTTTGCCGATCCTTGCAAGCAGAGACTCTCTACGATGACCGATAACTGTTCCATAGGGCACCTCACACTAAGAAGAAATCGCCAAAGCCCATCTTTTTCAACCCTCGGCGGTAAGCAATAGAACTGCGATCGGCGGGGATGTGCGCCTCAAGACTAAGATCGAGAGGAAGACGTTCCGGCATCTGGGTTTCCACCATTAACCGATCCTCTTCAAACACCCGTTGGTTAAAGGCATAGACCTCTTCCACCGGGATATCGAGATCGAAATTACGGGCGATCGGTGCAAACATACGTGTCTTACGGGCGGACACCGGTGAGGCAGCATTCATAATGACTAAACGGGCCTCGCCGGGAAAATGGATGGTTAACGTGGCCGTAAAGGGAAGATGCATTTCAAAATGGCGCAACCACTTAAAGCCCTCTGGCGCACGGAACTCGCTACTGGCCGGATAATTACCAACGGTACTCCAGTAATCCGCATCAAAGCCGTACTCACGCTCCACCGCTTGATAATCGGGAACCTGTTGATTATTCGCATCGGCGAAGGTTTCAGTGTGGATCCACGCGAAGTGTGCGACATCGAGAAAGCCTTCAACTTGTCGACCGGCGAAGCCATTAACCTCGAAACCTGGGCAGTTGATCTGTTGAAAGCCAGCCGTCTCCCAGTGCGGCATCACCGGTAGCTTGGCCGGTTTTTCGCTATCCGGCGCAAGGCAGACCCAAATCAGCCCGTAGCGCTCTTCCACAGCAAAGGTCGAGAGATTAAGCTTGGCGGGGATCGGTTGACCGGGGCTCGATGGGATACGATTACATTTACCGCCTTCGCCAAAACGGAGTCCGTGGTAAGGACAGACGATACCCGCTTCATCATGAAAGCCGAGGGTCAGGGGGACACCCCGATGTGGGCAGACATCTCGCGCGGCAACCACCTCCCCCGCAATACGATACAGCACCAACTGTTCATCCAGTAGCACGGCTTTAACGGGTGCGCCTTCAATATCCATCGCCCGAGTGACCGGATGCCATTGTGCGGCCAATTTCAACCAATCATCTGGCTCGAAAGTACAGTGTGCGGGAGGGGTGACTTTGCTCATAATCAATTCCTTAATCGTACGGAAAGCTGTTTTTGTTATGGGTTTAGTGATAAACCTTTTACCTGTTCCAATCCATCAGTAAGAATTCAGTAGAGTGTTGCAAAAAAGAGAACAGTTATCATGAGCCCATTTTCGCGCTTCGCCCTATACTTTTTAGCTGTGGTCCGCCACGGTAGCCTGCGTAAAGCGTCAGAGCAGTTACATATCTCTGCGTCGGCCATTAACCGACAGATTTTGCAGGCAGAGGAGTCGTTAGGTACGCCACTCTTCGAGCGGCTGGCCGAAGGGCTAAGGATGACCACCGCGGGCGAACTGCTCTATGCCGACCTATTGCGCTGGCAGCGGGAATTCGAGGTTACTCGGCAACGGTTCGATGAGATCCAAGGCTTACAGCGGGGTAAGGTTAAGATCGGTTTGGTGCAAGCTCTTAACCAAGGGGAGATTGCCGACTGTTTGGCACGCTTAGTCGAGCAGTATCCCAGGCTAACGTTAGAGATTGTGATCGATAGCAGCCAAGCGATCGGCGAGCAGTTACGTGCTGCAAATCTCGATGTGGGGCTGTTGCTCGATCCGGGTGAGATCCCCGGTTTGGAGGTAAGAAGTTTCTGTGAGCTAGAGGTGGGTATTGCGCTTTGTCCGCAGCACCCTCTGGCCGCCGAAAAAACACTGCGGGTCAGTGACCTGCATGGACAACGGCATATCTTACCCGGCGAGGATTTAGTGGTGCATCAGCGGGTTATCGCCCTTTACCAGCGATCCGCGTTATCGCTGGAAAATGCCATTGTATGTAACGATATCGCCCTGATTCGCCGCTTTCTGACTAAAAACAGCGGTGTGGCGATGCTCAGTCGTATTGATGTGCAGTTTGATGTTGAAGAGAAGAATTTAGTGTTTGTGCCTTTGCATAATAATCCTACTTCGCCATTAACCTTGGCGTTATGTGTCGCCCCATCACGTCAACTTTCCCGCGCCGCACAGCGCGTTATTCAACAGTTGAGTGAGAGTATTGAGGTGATTGCGGGGAAATGATGGGCAGTAATAATCTATGGTGAGTGGATGAGCTTTTAAGATAATACAGTCCTGAGAGGAGTAACCTGGCTTAGTAACGCTACCAGTTTGAATACGAAAGCTGTGCCGACCAAACATATTAGTGTGTGGTGCGGGATGTAACATAATCGTAAGTGGGCCGCGCGAAGAGGTTACTACTTCCAACCAGTAATCGCCGATAGGGATAGGGCCCGGATTAACTATATGTTGAGAGTCTGGGCGATTAACATGAGGCGGGAAGCCACTGTAACCTTGCTCAATAAATTGTTGGTTGTGTGATAAACGGCCCGTTGATTGCTGAAAGATTCATGGCATGGTTGATCCCCTAATTCGTGGGGTCACTAGCTTAAAGGATAAATAGTAGGACGAATATCTGCGGAATTCTGGATGGTGGAGGGGGTTTGGGGAGAGTCTGAAGAGAGACCACCCTGAGGTGGTCTTTGGATAGTTAATCTAAACGCGAAAGGACTGTAGCCAATGATTGACGCCATGGCGAGGCTGCCGTGAATTCGCTGATTTTAGCTGTAGACATCACCGAGTAAGCAGGACGCTTAGCCGGCGTTGGAAAATCGGCGGTAGTGATTGCATTAACCTTTGGCTGTTTCGCTAATTTACCTTGCTGTTCTGCCTGCTGGAAAATAGCCGAAGCAAACTCTGCCCAAGTCACTTGCTCATCACCACAAAAATGATAGATGCCGCCTGGCGCAGAATTTTCTAACGTAGCGAGAATCACCTTGGCGATGTCCCCTGCGTAGGTAGGACAACCGAGTTGATCACCGACAATGCCTAACTCTGGACGGTCTTTGGCTAAACGCAGCATGGTTTTGACAAAGTTATTACCGTATTCGCTAAATACCCATGCGGTACGAATGATAATGGCCTCAGGTAAAATACTTTGAACCAGTAACTCGCCTGCGAGTTTTGTTTTGCCGTATACACCTAGAGGATAGACCGCATCTGACTCTATATAAGGCTGAGTACCATTACCTTCGAATACATAGTCTGTCGAGACGTGAACAAACTTAGCACCGACTTTTTTAGCCGCACTGGCTAAATAGGCGGGTGCATAGGTGTTCACTGCTGCAGCCTGCTCTGGCTCCGATTCAGCCTTGTCGACTTCAGTATAGGCGGCGGCATTAATGATAATGGCAGGTTGGAACTGTTCAACTTGAGTATTAACGGCAGATTGGTTACTGATGTCCAGTTCAGCCGAGCCGAGTGCCAATACTTCAGCCGTTTTTGGAAAAAGATCTTGTAAACAACGGCCAAGCTGGCCGTTAGCGCCTGTGAGGAGGATTTTCATTTTTTCAACTTTTTATAGATAAAATAAAATTTATAGTAGAGTACATGTACCGTAAAACTGACATTTCAATACAAGTTTACTTTGGCTTAAGAAAATTCCAAGTCATATCTTTTTAGTAAAAAAAAATTATTTATCGGATTAACGATAAGTTGCTAGGTAGCCTGTAATGCTTGTATTATTTTCTTTGGTAGCTAAAAGTTACGTGATAATAAATAAGACCTACGCCCTCCATTTACCTAATCAAATAGTAAGGAACATTGCTAGGATAATAGAAGAGAGTAAACTCTCAGTAATAGATGAAAACCTCACATCCTCAAGGTAAAAAAATATTTATGGTCGGTGATGCGTGTTAAAGAAATATCATTGTCGCCATAACTAATTACGGTAGTAGCCTAACGGTAGACGCAAGTATTGAAATATATTAAATTAACTAGAAAGCAACCTAGAAGGTTTTAAATTATCTATACTAATTGAGTTCACAGGTAGTATCTTGAAAATCCATTTCTAATATTTACCCCGAAAATCTCCGCCAAATTTTTATATAACTATTAAAAAACCTCATGCGGTTTTTCCCATACAAGTTTTATGTTAATCTTCAATTGTTGATACCTCCGGGAAACAATAAATATTCTTGAAGTATATATCGATCATCACTTGGCAACCAGGTATTTTAAAATATTTACTTATCGTACTGAAGTTTATCGGAAAGACAAAAAAATCACATCAATAGTCACCTTAAATATATATTGGGATAGGTTGAAATTCTTGATGGAATTTATATAAACCCATATCAATGAATTATCGACGATAAATATTTAAGCCCCAAAATTTTAAAACAAGATAACTATTTTTATATTGCAATTCAGCAACCCCTAGAAACATATAAGCAAAAATCAACTACATAGACATTATATCTTTATTAAGAAAATTTCATTTAAATAGCAACATCCGCCAAACTTATCCCTACATTTATAATATCGGTAAAGTTCATTAATTATCAAAGAATAACTTAATGGTGATTTATTACTTATAATAAAATAAGCATAAATAATATTCATTTTTCGCTCGATTCATACTCTCTTATAATATCCCCTATATAACTTTTATCAAGAATTAGATCCTTGTCAATATTTTTCTGAACTGAGGATCTAGAACCAGAAGTTAATTTAACCATCTTGACGAAGGGTAAATTACTTTTATTTTTTAAAGTAAGTTCAGCTGCTACGTAGTCACCAGAAAAATGGTGCAGATAGTTGAAGTAGTGACCCGAACTGGCCGAAGAAGAATATAATATATTGTAATGGCTGTTATTGGTAACTACTATTGCAGAAATGTAGCAAAGCAAATAATCCACCCTAGTTAATTGTTGGACTAAACTTTTATCGAATTTAATTGAATTGTAATAAGAGATAGGATTACTACTAAAAACACACTTCTTAAATTCATCTAGCCAATCAGAAATGAATCGGCTACCTAATGGTGAAATAATAAACCAATTCTCAGTGATAGGTCTTTTTATATCAGACGTACATTCATCAGAGAAAAAAACAAAAGCATCCTGGCCATTTATCTTACTGAATATCCAATCTAAGTTTTCATTTAATATAATTGATGCATCCATCCAAACTCCACCGTAATCATTAAGTAGACTTAATCGTATGAAATCTGCTTTTATAGCTGGAGGTAAAGATGCGTTAAAGTTAGTTAAATTAACATATTTATATACTGTTTTACTATTTAATAAGACCACCTCAAAATCGGCACAGAATTTCTTTAACCTATAAATTGATATTTTCACTATATCTGGGATATATTTATCATCATCCCAATACAGCCAGATTTTTTTTGGATAAACATAATCAGATTTTTTTGAATTCTGATTTATTTCTAAAAATATAGGATCAATATATCTTTTGTCTGACCTCATCCTTATAAAATATATATTTATTTTTTTCTTTATCATCCTTAAGAAACTTGAAATTTTTAGGCTATTTTTTATTGAGTACATATTTTATAGATCCCAAAATAGAATTGTATGATAAAGTATCCCATGAAAATATAATGACTCCCCTTCTATAAAGGTAAACCACCTGATATAAAGAAATAACAACTTCCGATATACTCCATACTATTGAAGTAACTAATCCACCATTAGCACGTACTAACAAGCAATTAATAAAAAGGCTTAATATGGCAATTATGATCTGTATACGGACAAATGCACTATCCATCCCTAAGTTAAGCATGACCTGACCACCAATAAACACGCCGAAAAATACAGCAAAAAGCCCAATAGAAAGTATTCTTACTAAAGAGATGATAGGCAAAAATTCTTTTCCAAAAAGTAGCATAACGATTAATTCATCGAAAATATTTATAAAGAACAAAAACATAATACTAATCACTATAAATATAGGCAATACTTTTTTGACTGTTTCTAACCCCTGTTCCTTACCCTCACCAAACTTTCTAGCTAGGATCGGGAAAATAATTTGAGATATAGGAAGTAAAACAATCGACTTAGAAACATCCATCAGTTTCTGTGCAGATGTGTAGTATCCAACATCTAATTTTGTAGAAAGAACGCCAAGTATAACAATTCCTGTGGTCGTATAAATATTGGTTACTATAGATGACAAAAACAAATATTTACCATCAGAGATTAGCGATTTAATAAAGAAGAAACTAGGAATAATGGCCTTAATTTCATATTTCCTAAACGTATAAATAAAAATAGTTAAGGATGTTAAAAATGTAGTCACGTTTAATATTGCCGAGTATAGCACTAAATCATTTTTGTCACTAATAAATAGAATAATAAGGATAAATGTAATCAGCTTTGTAATAAAAGAGAAAATCGCAATAACCTTAAAATTACTAAATGATTGAAGAAACCAATTTTGCGTAAAAAGACTAGCAATACATGAGAAATAAGAAACCCAACAGAGTAATGAATATCTTTGCAAATCTTGAAAAAGATAAATTACAACTGAGAATAAAATAGTACAAAAGATAAAAATAGCCAACTGAACAATAAAAATCCCACAAAACAATACATTTTTATCGGCTGGGTTTCTACTTAACCAACGTACACCGGTATAATTAAAACTATAGTTCACAAATAAGGAGAAGTATCCAACTATAGCAGCGATGTAGTTTATAATACCAACATTTTCCGGTCCGAAAGTACGAGCTATAATAGGTACGGTAATTATAGGAAAAAGGTAATTTACAACTTGCACGGTAGATATATAGAATAGATTCTTAATATTATTCATTTGTCAACCATTTCGTATAGGAACAACTAAAGCAATAACCTTGAAACATGATAATTTGTAAATAAAGAAAATAAAATTGATAATCATTTACTAGCACCTGGGGTGTTTTTTATTAACTATAACTTTTAATATTTCCTTTACTAATTCAGTATCTTTACGCAACAAAAGCATGAAGAAAATCTTTGAAATTTTAGAAATCTTTAATATATAACTTTTTGAATAAAAAAGTGAAGTTAAAGTATAGTCTATTAGTCTTTCTTTTTCTCTCCATTTTGATATTGACCCACTTTCTCTAGAAAGTGAATGTTTTAATTCCTGGGTAATATATATCCCTACATTTATACCTTTTTTCTTGAGAAGATGAATTCTTCTAAAAAGGCTAAAGTCAACTCCATATAAAGCAAATCTATTATCAAAAAGATTCAAATTAAATTCTCTAAATTTATTTATTAAAGATGAGTATATTATTATCCCTGAACCAATACTAAAAACCTCATCATTACTTTCAGTGAAACCTGATTTTTTTATTACAACATCGTTTACTACAGGATAAAAATATTTATTACTTACAATAGACTTTATTATAGGAAGTTGTATATCAATACCTACTTCTGACTTGAATACATTCAAGCTATTGCGAAAAAATTCTAACGGGATATCAGAATCATCGTCGAAAAAAACAAATCTATCATAATCGTTATTTAGAAATGAATTATATAAAAAGCTCAATGGCCTATTTTCTAAAAATTGCTCAACAAGTACATTTTTAAATTTAATTTTTAATAATTCTAGGACGTTGTTATTGGAGATTGAAATTTCTTCAGGTCCATTATTAACTATATGCAAATAACAACATTCATCAATAGTTGTTTCAAGTAGCTTACTAATAGTTTTAGAGTCATGAAGACCTTTACCATATAATATCACCAAAATACCAGTTTTCATTTCCCACCAGATTAAAATTAAATAATTATTAAATAATTTTGAAAAATTCAATCACCTTTAGATTAAAAAATTCAGTTATCGACCCTAAATTATAACTTTGTAAAACATAATTTTTATAGGCAAAAAAGTGTTTTTATTATACCTATAATTACAAAAACCCTTCAAATTTTATTAATATGCATAATAGACAAACCTTTACTATCCTTTTCAGAAACAATTGGATTATGATTAATTGGCCATTCGATACCCACACTAGGATCATTCCATGCCAAACAACCTTCAAAACCAGGAGTGTAGTAGTCTGTACATTTATATTCAAAATCAGCAATATCAGATAGTACAACAAATCCATGAGCTAGACCTGGTGGGATCCAGAATTGAGTCTTATTTTCTTCTGAAAGGATAATACCTGCCCATTGTCCAAAGGTCGGCGAATCTTTACGAATATCAACTGCCACATCAAACACTTCACCGCGAACACAACGTACTAATTTGCCTTGTGGGTTTTTAGTTTGAAAATGTAATCCACGTAGTACTCCTTTAGATGAGCGTGAATGGTTATCTTGCACAAAATCCAGATCAATATTCAGTGCTTGTTTATAGCGATTAGCTTCAAAGGTTTCTAAAAAGAAACCCCGTTCATCGCCAAATACTTTTGGTTGTATGATTTTAACATCAGCAATTTTAGTATCGATAATTTGCATTTATTCAGTATCCACTAAACGTTGTAAATATTGTCCGTAACCGGTTTTAGCCAGCAACTTAGCTTGCGAAACGACTTGCTCTTTCGTTAGCCATCCCTTTCTATAGGCAATCTCTTCTAAGCAAGCCACTTTATAGCCTTGGCGTTTTTCGATGGTGTGTATAAACTGAGAGGCTTCTAATAAGCTATCGTGGGTACCGGTGTCTAACCAGGCAAAGCCGCGGCCGAGTTTCTCAACGTGCAGGCTATTTTTTTCTAAATACATCTCATTCAGGCTGGTGATTTCAAGTTCACCACGATGCGAAGGCTTAACTTGCTTCGCCATCTCAACCACATCTTTGTCATAGAAGTAAAGACCAGTAACCGCCCAATTGGATTTAGGCTGCTCAGGTTTCTCTTCTAATGAAATTGCACGATTATTTTCATCGAACTCGACTACGCCAAAACGCTCAGGATCTAGAACTTGATATCCGAAAACGGTAGCTCCTTCGGTACGCTGCACTACTTTCTCAAGTTTCTTACCGAAGCTTTCACCGAAGTAAATATTGTCACCAAGTACTAATGCACAGCTATCACCATTGATGAACTCTTCGCCAATGATAAATGCTTGAGCTAATCCATCTGGACTTGGTTGGATGGCATAACTGAATTCAACCCCAAATTGACTTCCATTGCCAAGTAAGCGTTTAAAACCTGGCATATCGTCAGGCGTTGATATAATTAAAATTTCGCGGATTCCCGCCATCATCAGTACCGAGATTGGGTAAAAAACCATGGGTTTATCGTAAATCGGCATTAACTGCTTCGATACACCTTGAGTGATGGGATATAAACGGGTTCCGGACCCACCGGCTAATACAATACCTTTCATTATTAATCTTTCCCTAAATTAGATTGAGCCTAAACGTTCGCCAGCGTATGAACCATCCAGTACACGTTGCCACCAGGTTTCATTATTTAAATACCATTCGACTGTTTTACGGATACCGGTCTCGAAGGTTTCTGCTGGAGTCCAGTCTAATTCTTTAGCAATCTTGCTGGCATCAATTGCATAACGTACATCATGACCTGGGCGATCTTTAACATATGTAATTAGGTCAGCATATTGGTTGAGACCGCTAGGTTTATTCGGCACCAGCTCTTCCAACAGTTGGCAAATCGTTTTAACGACGTCGATATTTTTACGTTCATTGTGACCACCGATATTGTAAGTTTCGCCTACAACCCCTTCGGTAACGACTTTGTACAGTGCACGTGCGTGGTCTTCTACATATAACCAGTCACGGATTTGTGAACCGTCACCGTAAACAGGTAGCGATTTCCCGGATAGTGCATTAAGAATAATCAATGGGATTAATTTCTCTGGGAAATGATATGGACCATAGTTGTTCGAACAGTTAGTAACTATGGTAGGTAAACCATAAGTGCGTTGCCATGCACGCACTAAGTGATCACTTGATGCTTTAGAAGCTGAATAAGGGCTGCTCGGTGCATAGGGTGTAGTTTCGGTAAATAGATCATCAGTACCATGTAGATCACCATAGACTTCATCGGTAGAGATGTGGTGGAAACGGAAAGCCTGTTTTTTATCGGAATCAAGACCGTTCCAATAGTTGCGCGCCGCCTCTAACAATGTGTAGGTGCCAACAATGTTGGTTTCGATAAATGCCGCCGGGCCGTCGATTGAACGGTCTACATGACTTTCGGCGGCTAAATGCATAACAGCATCGGGTTGGTAGTGTGTAAATACACGGTCTAACTTAGCACGATCACAGATGTCCACTTTTTCGAAATGATAACGACTATCTTTATCGACTGTATTTAACGATTCTAGGTTACCCGCATAGGTTAGGCTGTCGATAACAATCACTTCATCTTTCGTATTTTCAATAATATTACGAACTACTGCTGAACCGATAAAACCGGCACCACCGGTTATTATAATATTCATTTTTATTACCTATTTTATGTATGGGGACTGGTCATTAGAAAAAATTATTTTTTTAAATAAATAGCCACTATTAGACAAATCTTTCGGATACCATTTATCGCCCATAAAATAACAATCCCCGTTGAACTCAAAATAATTAGAACCTTGTGATTGAAAAGTAGTATTTATATTTTTCGCATCAGTTCCTTTAACAAAATCCCCAATATTTTTCCAATAACCAAAGACTTTGTCTGCTGTAAACAACCTAGCTCTATTAGGTTTCCAACCAGTTGTTCCTGAAGCTACAAGATAGTACTTCCCTTCATTAAAAAACATAACTGGTGCTTCATTATAGCCTCCAGGTTGTACTCTAATATATTTTCCCGTTGTATGTGTATAGTCTTGAGACAATAAAGATATGGATAAAGTCAAATTGTCTTCACTCGAAGATATTAAATAGGCATTGTCATTACGATCCTTAAAGATAGTAATATCTCTAGACATCTGCCCGATGTTTGAATGGTCTTTATTTACTTTATTTGCTAACTTACTACCTACATAATTACCATTAATTGGGTGACTCCTAGCATTAATACGAGAAGCATAGAGAAATTTATACGGCCCAGATATATCATTCGACGAAGCAACACCAACTTTAGCAGTTTTGTAGTTACTACTGACTTCCTCAACATGAAACCACATGACGAACTTATTAGTTGAACTATTATATACTATTTTTGGCCTTTCGATAAAAAAACTATGACTCTTGGGTTCTATTTCATTAGATTTAAATATTACTCCTAGATATCGCCATTTTTTCAAATCTTTGGATTGATATAAAGAGACACCAGATTCGTTACCTTTAATACGGTTTTCTCCATACCAATAATACTTATTTTTATATTGAAGTATACCACCACCATGTGCATTTATATAATTATTATTTTCATCTTTTAAATTTATATTTGAATCATCCGCACCACAACAACATGAAAATAATATAAAAAAAATGGGATAAATAAGTTTTTTATACATGTTTACTTAAGCCCTTTTCATAAATTCTTTTTATCTCGGTATTATATATTGAGGGATCGTGATACTTCTTTATTCTCGAAAGTGATGAAATCCCTTTGTTATGAATAATAGTTTTGTTATTAATAACTTCTAGAATACACCTTCTTATTCCAGCCACTAATAACTCTTGATTCAAATCACGATCAGTTTCATTTTTTATTTTGATACTTCCTAGATTATCCTTAGTTGTCTCAATAATCCACCCGGTATCATCATTATTTATTTCAGTTAATGCACGTACATCTGAAGTAATAACAGGGCAACCAGAGGCCTGAAACTCTAATACAGAATATCCAAAAGTATCAGCCCATGTGGGTAATAATCCAACATGGGATTTCATCATCAAGTCCAAAATACCACTATTACTGAGATTATTTATTACGTTTAAACATTGATATTTTTCGATCAATGATTCTATATGTTTAAAAAAAACCTCATCATACTGGAAATTCCCTAATGCATAATTATACTTTCTGTTAATGTCACCAACTAGCGTAAGACATACTTTTCGCGGATCAATTTCATTAGAACGTAATAACTTATCGAAGGCTAGAACTATTTCAGCCCCACCTTTTCTATAGAAGTCTTTACCAACAAATAAGAAATTAATAACATCAGAGCTTCTTTCTCTGATAGAATTAATATCGGCCAATGGAATTTGCGGAGGAAATATAACATGAGTTTTCCCCATAATCTTATCTTTTATTTCTGGATAATGATTAAGTATAGTCTCCTGAATTTTTCGAGTGCATTCAGAGATAGGTAATACAGCCAAGCAATTATTAGCGGCAATTTTTATTAGATATTCTTCAATTAATTTGTTTGAACTTAAATTATTGAGGTCTTTGAATAGACCAACAAATCTTGGAAGCATAGTTTCGAATGTTACGACCCAATTTTTATTGGTACAGCATATATAATTGAAAGTATGATATAAATCGACCTTAAAATCTACAATAGGCTTATATACGTAATCAAGTTGAATTTTATTGATTAAAGGTAATTTTTTTAAATATGCATTGTAGTTGTTCTTGTTAAGGTTTACATATGAATATTCTCTATTTGTGGTAATACATCTTTTTTCTGGATAATCATCTCTAACAATTCCTATTTTCATTATTCATTCACTTCATTTTTGATAAAATTAAAAATATAAAGTCTCTCTTACTCAAGATAGTGGACAATATGAAATTACTTAAAAAGGTATAAAAACGTTTAAATCCGAACATTTTATTTGTCAACTTAAATGCCTTATAAGCATAATAATCCTTTTTGACCAAATATCTTGACATTTCTGAAAGCCAAAAATATGAATATGATATATTCTCTCCCTTAATACTTACGGGCCGATCATCGATATGATATTCTGATAATGTATCACGTATCATAATAAATTTGCATCCATATGCATTTAACCTAATACAAAGATCATAATCCTGATGCCTAACAAACTTCTCGTTAAAATTTATTTTTTCTAAAATACTTTTGTGGATTAATAGCGTACTAGTTTGGATAAATCCAGCACAACCAAATAAATAATTAGCCATGGTTTCCTTATCTGGGAGGAATTCCCTCAAAGGCATAATCTTTATTACCTCATTATTTTTCACAATTGAAACCTTTGAATAATATATATTATTATTAGAACCAACTGAGTTTGAAACATTATTCTTATAAATCTCAAGTTTATTAGGTAGCCATGTATCATCTGCATCTAAAAAACAGATATAATCATTAACCGAAATATTTATTCCTTTATTCCTGGCCCCCGCACCATTAAGCTTAATATCAGATTTAAAAAAATTGATATTCAATCCTTTGTTTGTATAAATTGAAACTATATCTTCTAATTTATCAACGTCATTTGATAAATCATCAACAATTATTACTTCAAAAAATTTATAAGTTTGAAAAATCAAACTATCCAGCGTTCTAATTATTGTTTGAGAAGCATTGTACGCCGGAATTATAACTGAAAAATTAATATTATTTTTCATCACAACCTCTAATTAATATCTATTCTGTAGTTTACTTATAACATCAAGTAAGTTATCACTGAGTGAGGCTGTAAAGTCACCAAAATAAAGAATTTCTGTTCGATGATAAATAATATATAAATTAAAAACCCAAGATACAATCATAATAATAAATAGAAGCATGACTTTTACTTTACTATCGGTGATACTTTTCAAAGATATAGAGAAGAATAATAATCCAATTGGCACTATAGCAAATGAATATCTATTGCTTATCTCTTCGAATGTCGATGTAAAAAAGAAACAACAAACAAATACGACAAAAATATTCCTTACTATTTTAATGTAATATTCATTTCTCTTATCTTCAGGCTGCATGAGATTGCTTAATTCAACAATAAATATAAAAAAGAGCGACATAATCACCCTACTTTTATAATCTACTCCAAAATTGTCGCCTCCGTAAGAATTAACCCTTACTAGAAAGAAACTTCCTAAACTTGAGAGCTTAGTAAGAAGAAATGGCAATACATAAGCACCAAAAAAATATGATACTGAATACAAAAACACTGATAGTTTCAAAGTAAAATTATTGAATCTATTTATGAATAATAAAAAAGGAGCATATATTATTGATGAATAGTGACTAAGGCAGGCTAATAATGTATATAAATACTTTCTTTTTGAATAAGAGAAAGCTAGCGCTAATACTATAAAAGTAAAAGAGATACCCTGCCTGATTGTATTTGAATAAAAGCTTGCGAAAATGTATTGACTAAAGAAAAGTGTAATTGCAACAGGAGCGTATTTCTTGGCTATGACTTTGAACCCTAAATAAAGAGCAGATACATAAATTAAAAATATAAATATAAATGCTGAATTATTCACTCCAAAAATATCGGAAGACAATTTCATTGAAAAGTATGAAATAAAATCAAATCCACGATAAGATATAAGCCAATCCAGTAAACTTTTAGAATGATTTTCAAGCATGTATTGATAGTAAACGAACTTATCATTCCCAGTGGTATCACCGAAGATTGGTTTCGTACCTACCGAAATTGTTGCTACAAACAAAAAAGAAGATATAAAAAAAAACTCAGATACTATATATTTCCTTCTACTTTTAATCAACGGCATAGCAGATGCCAAAAGAATAGTCAAGAATAAAGAACTATAATAAGGATTAAAAAAGAAAATACATAAAAATAATATAAAAAATATTACAAAAGGATTTTTATTCATCAAAGCTATCACCTTAATAAGGAGTTTCATTTCCTTAATAATTTTCTATCTAAGTTATAGATCAATGATAATATTCTCCAAGGAAGTAATCTAGTACTCAACCTAATTGTCGAGTAATATAATAAATTGATCAATGGATAGATTCTCATGCGATGTTTTAACTTAAATAGTTGAATTTCACTTTTTATATATTCTAGACCTCTTCTCCTTTTTACCATATTAGGATTAACTCTTACTAGAAGCAGCCTTTCTTTGAGATTTTGAATTATAAGCTTATTTTCAATTGCCCTTAGCCACAGGTTATAATCTTCCATGTATAAATGATGCATATAACTTCCAATATTGAGTATTTTCTCTTTTTTGAACACAACACTCATATGGTTAATAGGGTTCTTGTAAATACATGCACTTATTATACTTTCATAAGTATCTGGAACGTCTTTATTACGCCTTTTCGAACCATCGAATTCAATCACTGAAGAACCTAGGATATCTATATCGTTATTTGCTATCACGGGAATCTGTTTAATAAATCTATCGTTGAAACAAATATCGTCCGTATCCATTCTAGCAACTAACTCATATCTACAAAATCTTAAACCGTAGTTTAAAGCTTCGCCAAGCCCAACATTTTTTTCAATTTTAATAATTTTTATGGGTAGCGATATTGAATACTTTTTTATTACTGCATCTAATTCTTGATTTATAAATCCGTCGTATACAACTATAATCTCCGTAGCTTGTAGTGTTTGTGATGCCAAACTACTTAGACATCTATCTAAAAAGCTAGGATCTTCCCTATCATATAAAGACATAAGTACTGAAAATTCATACATCACTTTTTAAAAACTCCTTGAATTTCTCACTATCTACTTTGCGAGCAAACCAAAAACCACGCTCTTTGGCATTGCATATTTCTTCAATTGATAACATTTCAGGACTTGACTTACCTTTTATAAACTTTATAAATCGTCTATTATCGGTCGATTTATAATTAAACTTTTTAAACAAAATCTGAAAAGCATGTTCATCAGCACATGCAATTTTTCTAAATGAATTAAAAAAACCGTTTTCATAATTATCAAGAATAATTTCCGTATGTGCTCTAGTAAATGAAAACCATTGAGAACCGTAAGCATAGTCCTTAACATCTAATTTTGTAAATTTCAATCTATTACCTAATACTCTCAAGATTCTATTTATAATTCTTCCAGGTATTGTTCTAATTAAATTAGTATCTACGTGAGGTGCTTGGATATTGAGTCGCCAATAACTATCTGTTTTATCACCAATTTCCAAATATAATTCATTTCCATTATCTCCCCAACACTTCTCCATTGATACAAAAGATGTAAGTGGAAGACAATCGCCACTAATTAGATGAAAAAAATTTATACTTTCGAAACTATATGCTTTTTTTATCAAAAGCAATGTAGCTTCTATCTGACTGAAGCCTCCCCAATAAACATTTACTGGGTCATCTAATATAATTACATTATTAAGGTTATCAAAAGAATTTTTTTCGTAAACGATTCCACATTTTTTGTCGAAGTGAATAATAAAAACAACATTCTCATTATATTTAAATAAATCATAAAAGTGATCTATTTTTTTATGTGTTTGAATTAAAACAGCAGTTTTCATAGATGTATTAATATGCTCCATCCCTTTTTAATACGACTGATACTGTCTTAAATAAGATAGCGATATCGTTCCACATAGACCAATTTTTAACATACCAAGCGTCAAAATATACGCGGGTTTCATAATCTACGTCGGATCGTCCGCTAACCTGCCACAAACCTGTCATGCCTGGTTTACTCATTAGGTAATAATCAACTTGGTCATGATAACGTTCTAACTCTTCATGGATAATCGGCCTTGGTCCAACTAGGCTCATCTCACCCTTCAATACGTTAAATAGCTGGGGGAGCTCATCCATACTGGTACGGCGTAATAAATGTCCAATTTTTGTAATACGAGGATCATTTTTCAGTTTAAAGGTTTCGTCCCATTCGGCTTTAGCTTCTGGGTCGTTAGCTAAAAGATCCGCCAATAATTCTTTCGAATTTACGGCCATAGAACGAAACTTTAAACATTTAAATGGGATACCATTCTTTCCGATTCGCTCGTGTCCATAAATTGCTGGACCACCATCTTTTTTTACTTTACGACTAATGAATAATAGAATAGGTGATAACATAAGGATTATCATTATCGATGCAAAAATATCAAAGCAACGTTTCAAAATCCTCGAGGGCCATTTGGCTAAGCTTTGATGCACTCTAAATATCATTACTTCGTGACTGAAAATAAAGGACATATCTGTATTATCTAGTGGCATACCACGCAATGTGGGAATGACTGAGACATAACGATAACCATTAAGCATTAACTGCTGTAACCAAGCATTACGTAACTCGCTTTCGTCGCTTTCCACCGCAATAATAAACTGCATACGCTTATCGACTTTTTTCGTTAACTCTTGTGGAAGTTCATGGCTAACAGGAATTCCATTAATGATGCTAATATTATCGTTAGACTTACCGACAAATTGTATTGTTTTAAACCCTAGATTTTTTTCGCTAGCAATTGCTTTATAGGCTTCCTGGGCGTTAGGGCCTGAGCCAATAATTATGGTATCTCGTTGCCAAGTACCCGCTTTATTGAGAATAAATTTTGTAACTGCTCGCATGACTGGCACTAATAGTGCAATCAAGCACCACATGATTACCCAAGTAAATCTAGACAGATTCCATTGTGTAAAAGCAATAATAGCTATTTCAAAGACTGAAAATATAACTATTGTTCTTAAAACTTCCTTTAATTCAAACCAGAATGTTTTGCGATAGAAATAATGTCTCAAACGCATACCATACCAGCCGATACAACAGATTGATATCAACCAGTGAAGATGATGCCAATTATTTATATTCTCATTAGAAATTCTATCATTGCCAAAAACAGCTTCTGCTAAATATAGACTAATTACTAAACTGAATAAATCAGACAGTATCAATCCGCCGCTTACCAGCAGATTTCGGGATAATCTTGTCATAAATTCCTCACCACAGAGCTGTAGCGAAAATAGTTACCCCCCACTTTAGCAGGGGGAGGGAAGGGTTATTTTTTATCGTCGTAGCTATAACCGTAATGACTATACCCGTAGCCATAGTAAGAGCTGGCTTTTTTCACTACGCCGTTAAGGATACAGCCCTTCACTTCAATGCCGCTCTGCTCGAAACGCTGAATACTCACTTCCATCTCTTTAGCAGTATTCTCTTCAAAACGAGCAACTAATAGAGTGGTACCGACATAGCGACCAATTACTGCTGCATCAGTGACTGCCAGAATCGGAGGTGTATCAACTAATACGATATCGTAATGTTCGCTCGCCCAATTTAATAGCTGTTGAAAGCGGCTATGCATCAGTAATTCAGACGGGTTAGGCGGGGTCTTACCACGGGCAATAAAATCAAAATTTGCTCCGCTAACTGATTTAATCCCCTGCTCGATACTGGATTTACCGGAAAGAATATCGGATAAGCCATGCTCTAAGGATTGATTAAATATCTGATGCGAATAACCTTTACGCATATCAGCATCAATAAACAATACCTTATGTTCACCCTGCGCTAAGACTGCTGCCAAGTTAGTGGTAATAAAGGTTTTTCCGGCATTGGGGCTAGCACCGGAGATCATTAACACGTTATTACTGGCTTCCATCATCGCGAAGTGCAAGCTAGTACGCAGGCTACGTATCGCTTCGATAGCTAAGTCTGCCGGGTTATCTACCGCTAAGAAGCTGAGGTTCTCTTTTTGTTTATTCTTCCTCGACTTAATGCCTTTCGGTTGTTGTTTAGCCATCCATTCTGAAACCGGAACACTGGCATAAACATTAATACCTAACTCTTCGAGTTGTTCTGGAGATTCAATACCGCGACGTAGAAAGACTCTTAATAAAACCAAGCCCACTGAAATAAACCCACCAAGTACAGTACCAATTAAAACCACTAATACTTTTTTCGGCTTCACTGGCTTAGGTGCCGTTACAGCTTCGTCAATAATACGCACATTTCCAATTGCGCTATTTTTCGCGATACTCAACTCTTGCTGACGATTAAGTAACTGCATATAGACTGCACGCCCGGACTCCACATCACGACTTAATTTAAGTACCTGTTGTTGAGTAGCTGGCATGGCAGAAACTTGTTTATTTAGCTTGGCTTTTTCCTGCTCTAACGTTTTACGCTTTTGTAAAAGAGCAATATAGGTTGGATGGTCTTTAGTATAAAGTTGTGAAACTTCTGCCTCACGGAATGTTAATTGATTTAATTGATTATCGACATTTACAATCTGGTCTAAAGCAGAACGTGCCTGCAAATTTAGATCTACCGAGTCACTTTGTTTTCGATAAGAACTCAATTTGTTTTCGGCATCATCTAACTGGCTGCGTACCTGCGGCAGTTGTTTTTCTAAGAAGTCTAAGCTTTTACTATCTTGTGCCGCTTGGCGGGCAATATTCTGCGCTAAATAATTTTCACTAATACTTTGTAGTTCACTTTGTGCTAACTGGGGATTAGGATCTGTGAGCGTAAGATTAAGCATACCAGTATCTTTACCCTGATCCGCCGCTGCAAAAATTTGCTGCAAGTTAGTAATGGCATCGAGTCGAGTAATATAATTAACCGTAAATTGGGTTTCAGGGGCCGCCTCAATTTTATCTATCTGTAATGAGAGCCCTTTAGCTGTTATAGCTTGCCCAATTGTTCCTTTAATTTTATAACCGCCACCCTCAACCAAATAATGCTGCTGATCGACGACCGTTATTTTTAGCTCTGGGACTTTCCCCTCTTGTTTAGCCACATAAATCCGACTGACGTAAATCTGCCCCGCCTGCTGTCCGGTTAAACGTGCCCAACCACGACCAAAAATTGGGAAATATTTTTGTTGTACTTGCGCTTGTAGCGTTAAATCATCAACTGTCTTACCGATAATCATCCTTGATTGTAACAGGGCAATTTCAGGTGCGGAGACCGGTTGGCTGTCAGGTAACATCTGGCTAAGATTACTCAGTATCGAGTTACCCTGCTTTTGTTCAACCTGTATCAATGCATCGGCTTGGTAAATTGGCGTAGCAAATAGCGCATAGAGGATGGCTAAAAATGTAAATAAGCCAGTCACCGCAATAATTAATTTTTTATGATCGAGCAGTTCGCCGATTAAACGTCCTAAATCGATCTCATCGGAATCTGGATTAGTGGGTTTATGTTGAATCACTGATGACATAACGCTTCCTATTTATTACCCAGTTTTGTCGCCCAAGCCTGTGCCGCTTGCTCGATTAATTGATAGACATGTTCAAAGGCTTCTTGACTTTGCCGATAGGGGTCAGGGATCTGTTTTCCTTTCAACCAATGCGCAAATAACATGGTTTTCCCTCTTGCCTCGGGTGCAATAGTCGATACCTCTTCCTGATGGTGCTTCTCCATCACCAAAATCAGGTCGTACTGCTGTGCCAGGTGGCGGGTAAACTGCTGCCCTTGGTGATCGGCTAAGTCGAGGTTATGTTTTTCTGCGACTAGAGATGCCGTTGCATCGGCCGCATGGCCCTTTAATGCGCCAGTGCCCGCCGAATCAATTTTTTTATTGGGGAGAAGTTGGCGTAATAGTCGTTCACCGGTGGGTGATCGGCAAATATTACCGGTACAGACCACAAGAATTGAATTAAACATAACTATTTCAAATCCTTGTAATAATTAACAGTCTCGGTTATGTCGTGGACCCCGCTTATAGTTGGAACAATTTGTGAAATAACACGGTTCCAACGCACCAGTGGTGCAGTGGTGACATAAACAATATCGTAAGGCTGTAACTCAAACTCTGTAGACATCACCATGGTCGAGGCATCTTTAGCATTCAGTTGGTAAATATTGGCAATACGACCATTTTTATCTTTTGGAATTTGGCGAATTACAAAGATTCCTGAAGCATCAGCATATTGCTGACTAACGCCTTGTGCGCTGCCCAAAGCTTCCGCCAAGGTCATGCCACTGCGATCCATCTTCAGCGTCGATTGTTGGCCGACTTCACCCATTACAAACACTTTCTGATCGTCATTACGCGGTACAAATAGAATATCGCCAGGGTACAGTAAACGGTTTTGTTGCAAATCGCCGCGTTGCATCAGTGCCTGCATCGAGAGTACGGTATCTTTACCGTTATGGGTTAACACGACATGGCGCCAGTCGGCATTCTCGGCAAAGCCACCGGCAGCATTAATCGCATCGACTACTGTTAAGGGAATATTGGTGATTGGTAGCTGACCCGACTTGCTCACTTCTCCCGTGACATAGGCTTTTTGTGAACGGAAGGCAGCGATGGCCACATCAACCTGTGGGCTTTCAACATACTGCGCTAAACGCGACGCAATCTGCTGGCGCACTTCAGCGATGGTTTTTCCGGCAACATATACTTTACCGATATAGGGGTAGAAAATAGTACCGTCGGCACCGACCCAGTTACCGGTGTCGCTGGCGGAGCGGTAGGTTCCTGCCGGGTTGGTTAATTCAGGGTGGTCATAGACAGTGACCATTAACACATCACCCGGACCGATACGGTATTGATAGTTTTGTAACTGCTTATCCAGCTGTGGATTGGGTTGGGAAATTACCTGTGCCGGACGCAGCTTATCGATTAACCCTGGGGTCATGGGGTAAACATTGACCAGCTTATCCCAGTCGTAGTCGCTATCTGGCAGTTCGACGGTATTCTTGCGTAGACTATTAAGCCCCTGACCAGGAACGATAGTACAGCCACTCAGCAGTGCGGTCAGCACTGCGGCTGCAGAGAGTTTAAGTGCTAATTTTTTCATCAGAATGTATTCAGTCAAGTGGGTAAATCGCTGCCAGAACCGATTCCAGTTAGCTAGCAGCCGCTATTTTTATAATTGGAAAGGGATCTCGATTGCGGCACTGACCCCGAGGTCATCACTGTCATTATGATTCGCATCGGTATACCAAGTGACAAGGTTAAGACGTACTGATTTATAGATATCGCCGCCCCAGCCTAGGGTCACGCCTTTTAAAGTATCGGCATGCGGAAAGGTGCGATTGTAACTCTGGTTATTAGGATTCACTTTCGCCCAGAATAGGCGTGCGCTCCAACGCTGGTTATCTTCGGTCACCAGCTCGGTCTTACCCACCAGCATCCGGCCGTCACCGCCCAGCGTATCCCCAAGTGCGTAACCTTGTTGGTAATAGCCATCGGTATAGATGTGGTGCGTATAACTATAGTTTTTATTTTTAAAGTCGGTACGGGTATCATGACCTTCGACATACCAGTTCAGAGCATTGCGACCAAGGCTGTGGTGCCCTTCAATTCCCGCCAGATACATATTAGAAGAAGGTAATTTACCGGCTTCATCTTCGCCAACCAGCTGACCATAGAGGCTGATTGGAATCCCTAGGGTCGGTTCGAGTTTTAACTTACCGTCAAAGCCAGCCAGTTGGTTACCGGGTTCGTTGGGATCGTTAGCACCAGTATTATCGTTACCGGAGAAGCCATCCCAGAAATTACTTAGGGATTGCGGCCGCCCTTTGCCGCCCCATTGCATGATACGGCTAGCACCAAGTTCTAGGGAATCGAACGGTGATACCGTTAGGCGCATGCCGATAATCTTGGTATGGGGGACGGCGCTATATTGTGACTCTTGGGCGGCAGAAATCTGGTATTGCCATGGACCAACCCAGTTTAGCCACCACGTTTCGGGGGCGGTCTGTTTGGAGCGTGACAGCATAAAACCAGTTAGTGGCCGAGCGTTATCGGAGCGGATTAAGCTGCCTTCATACCCCGGTCCCCACCACTGTGGTGTTTCACCAAACGAGAGCCACTGTCCCCACAGTTTTACCGCACCGTAGCTATTATTTAAGTTGGCATGGGAAGGGGATTGGATCTGACGATTCCCTTCCAGATTGCCTTGTAAATTAACGTCCCACCATTCGCCGCTATTACTGGCCGTCACGGCGAATTTAGTATCCGCGATCGGTGAGTTAGCGAAGCTACGTGGCTGCCCGCTGTTATCGGTGGCGGCATAGGCGTTTACACGTACATCCGATTTTAGGCTTTGCAGGCGCTCTTGCACCCGTTCAACCGCCAGCTGTTCGGAAGCGTAAGAGGGATGGGCCTTATCCAACGCATGTTCAATCGCCTCTTGGCTAAGTGGCCAAGTGCTTAAACTTAACTTAATCACGCCACGGTCGGCTAGCCAGCTCAGATCCGAGCGTAGATCGCTATCTGGCAAGATCAGGCCAGCGGCAGTCGCGTTCAGGGAAGGATAGAGGGAAAGCCCAATGACTAAGGCTAATAAAGAGTGTCGATTAAAACGTTTACCACCTGACGCTCGCTGCATCTGCTGTTTCTCCGTAACATCCATAAAGTTAGCCCGCAACTCTGCCTTAACCGGCTGAGAGAAGGGGGTATCGGGTGACCAAGGTGAAAAGATTATATTTTTTTAATTTATTATTTTTATTAGGGTTGTTATTGCACTGTCGAAGAGGGAGTTTACCCTGTAAGTAACCTAAACTTAACAAAAAAAACGCTGAGTTCTTGTATCTTCTTAGCATAGGAATTTAGGCACGCTACCGCCTCTGGCATGTGGCAACCAGAGCACCTTTACAACATTTTGTTTCTATTAGAGATTTATCTTAACAGTTTTTCGATATCGCTTAAAAAGCAATTTCACTTGCGGTAATGAAAAATATTAATCAAAGCGTATTATTAAGTAATATCACTATTAATAGTCGATTTTAGAGTGATAACGACGCTTTTTAGCCAGCAATCAATACCTTACCCACAAATTAACTTGATTTAGGTCAACCTATTCTTCGTTAAAAGTAGATTTTTGTCAAAATTTGTCATGACATTAAAGGGTGTTGGCGGGGATTAAAACAGATTAATTCCTAATTTCCAAAAATTTACACTTTATTTTAGAAATTTTGGTTATCAATAGAGTAAAAAAAACCCGCCGAAGCGGGTTTGCGTTGCTGACATAGCGTCGAGGGCTTATTTGCTGCCTGGACGTAGTGCGGGGAAGAGGATCACATCGCGGATGGTATGGCTGTTTGTGAAGAGCATCACCATACGGTCAATACCGATCCCCAGTCCTGCGGTTGGCGGTAAACCGTGTTCTAGAGCGGTGACGTAATCTTCATCATAGAACATCGCTTCGTCGTCACCGGCATCTTTGGCGTTGACCTGCTGTAAGAATCGTTCAGCTTGGTCTTGTGCATCGTTCAGCTCGGAGAAGCCATTACCGATTTCGCGTCCGCCGATAAAGAATTCAAAGCGGTCAGTGATTTCCGGGTTCTCGTCGTTGCGGCGGGCCAATGGCGAGACTTCTGCCGGGTATTCGGTGATAAAGGTTGGCTGAATCAGTTGTGCTTCAGCGGTCTCTTCAAAGATTTCTGTCACCACGCGGCCTAGGCCCCAGCTTTTCTCTACTTTAATACCGATAGCCTGAGCGATAGCTACCGCTTTGTCGAAATCATCCAGATCAGCCAACTCTGTCTCTGGGCGATATTTTTTGATTGCTTCACGCATGGTTAACTTATCGAATGGCTTACCGAAATCAAAGGTTTGCTCGCCATAAGCCACTTCTGTAGTGCCTAACACATCTTGTGCCAAGGTGCGGAATAGGCTTTCGGTTAACTCAATCAGATCACGGTAATCCGCGTAGGCCATATAGAGTTCCATCATGGTGAACTCTGGGTTATGACGAGGCGAGATCCCTTCGTTACGGAAGTTACGGTTAATCTCGAAAACGCGGTCGAAGCCGCCCACGACTAAGCGCTTGAGGTAAAGCTCTGGCGCAATACGCAGATACATATCGATATCCAGCGCATTGTGATGGGTGATAAATGGACGGGCGGAGGCACCGCCTGGGATGACTTGCATCATCGGCGTTTCCACTTCCATAAATTGACGATCAACCATAAATTGACGCACCCCCGCCATAATCTTCGAGCGGATTTGGAAGGTGTGGCGCGACTCTTCGTTGGCAATCAAGTCTAAGTAACGCTGACGATAGCGCGTCTCTTGGTCCGCGAGGCCATGGAACTTATCAGGCAATGGACGGAGCGCTTTAGTCAGTAAACGCAGCTCACTACAGTGGATAGAAAGCTCACCGGTTTTGGTTTTGAATAGCTTGCCGCGGGCACCGAGAATATCGCCGAGGTCCCATTTTTTAAATTGTTCGTTGTAATAACCTTCTGGCAGGTCATCACGGGAAACATAAAGCTGAATACGTCCACCGACATCTTGCAGCGTCGCAAAAGAGGCTTTCCCCATGATACGACGCGTCATCATACGGCCGGCGACGGTCACTTCGATCCCGAGATCTTCCAACGCTTCTTGGCTCTGCTCATCGTAACGCTGGTGCAGAGCATCAGAGTGGTCGGTTGGACGAAAATCATTTGGGAACGGATTACCCTTTGCACGCAGGACGTCTAGCTTTTCACGGCGGGCGCTCAGTTCATTATTCAGTTCTTGGGCGAGATCCGCCGGCGCGGGAGTTTGTTCTGACATAAAGGTTCCTTATAGGCCAGCTTTCAGGCTAGCTTCAATAAATCGGTCTAGATCGCCATCAAGGACGGCCTGCGTATTTCGAGTTTCAACACTGGTGCGAAGGTCTTTGATCCGCGAGTCATCGAGAACGTAAGAACGGATTTGACTGCCCCATCCAATGTCAGATTTGTTATCTTCCATCACCTGCTTTTCAGCATTTTTCTTCTGCATTTCCAGCTCGTACAGCTTCGCTTTCATCTGCTTCATCGCTTGGTCTTTATTTTTATGCTGAGAGCGATCGTTCTGACACTGGGTGACGATACCGCTAGGAAGGTGAGTAATACGTACCGCGGATTCGGTGCGGTTGACGTGCTGTCCCCCTGCCCCGGAGGCACGATAGACATCAATCCGCAGATCTGCTGGATTGATCTCAATATCAATATCATCGTCCACTTCTGGATAGATAAAGGCAGAGCTAAAGGAGGTATGACGACGTCCCCCTGAGTCAAACGGACTTTTACGGACTAGACGGTGAACACCGGTTTCGGTTCTTAACCAACCAAAAGCATAGTCACCGATAATTTTCAACGTCGCGGATTTAATCCCTGCCACATCGCCGTCGGAAACTTCGATGATTTCGGTTTTGAAGCCTTTCGCTTCCGCCCAGCGTAGGTACATCCGTAACAACATGTTTGCCCAATCCTGAGCCTCAGTTCCGCCTGAACCTGCTTGGAGATCGATATAACAATCGGCACTGTCGTATTCGCCGGAAAACATACGACGGAACTCTAATTCAGCCAGTTTTTTATCGAGGGTATCCAGCTCGACAACCGCTTCATTAAAGGTTTCTTCGTCATCGGCTTCGATCGCGAGTTCGACTAACCCACTGACATCTTCGAGCCCTTGCGCTAACTGATCGAAGGTTTCGACAATCGCTTCTAAGGAGGAACGCTCTTTTCCTAGCGCTTGCGCACGGTCAGGTTCGTTCCAGACATCAGATTGTTCAAGTTCAGCGTTAACTTCTTCTAAACGCTCATTTTTTGCATCATAGTCAAAGGTACCCCCGAAGAACATCGCTGCGCTCGGTGAGGTCTTGAATACGATTTTTTATCGGATTGATTTCAAACATAGTTTGTTGTCTTAAGTTGAAGATAAAAAAGTAAAACAGAGGGTGGAGATTCTACCCGAAACTCCCCTCAGCGTGTAACCTCTTTTTAGGCTTTCGGCCAGAGGTATTCGACTAATAATTGGGCGCTACGTTGTCCGCGATACTCATTCACATCCAATTTATACGCCAAAGTCGCGCGTTGAATGCTGGGATCGGGCCATTGGCGTAAGTCGATATTAAAGGCAATGCCATCAATGAGCGGACCGCCATTCACCGGTTCGAGAAGTAGCTTCAAATGTTTTTGCCCCACTAACCGTTGTTGCAATAGTTTGAATTCACCATCGAACAGTGGCTCGGGAAAACTCTGCCCCCATGGCCCCGCGTTGCGTAACATCTCAGCCGTTTCAACGTTCAATTGCTGTGCGGGTAATTCACCGTCAGACCAGATCACGCCTTGTAGCACATCATGATCCAGCCACTCTGTGACCAATTGCGCAAAATAATCACGAAAGCGTGGGAATTGCTCTTCCGTTAAACTTAGCCCTGCCGCCATCGCATGGCCACCGAACTTAAGAATTAATCCGGGATGTTGGCTATCTAGGCGTTCGAGAACATCTCGTAGATGCAGGCCAGCAATTGAGCGGCCCGATCCTTTTAAGGTGCCCTCCCCTGCGGGAGCAAAAGCAATAACCGGTCGATGGAAACGCTCTTTTAAGCGTGACGCGACAATACCAACTACCCCTTGGTGCCATTCTGGATGGTAGAAGGCTAAGCCCCTGGGAAGATGTTGCTGTTTTTCAAGCTGCTCACAAATCAGTAAAGCCTCTTGTTGCATCCCCTGCTCAATCTCTTTGCGGGTCTGGTTGAGGGCGTCAAGTTCAGTCGCTAACATCCGAGCTTGTGGCTCGCTCTCGGTAATCAGTAATTCGACGCCATGGGACATATCATCGAGCCGCCCCGCCGCATTAAGTCTTGGACCTAGTGCAAAACCGAGATCACTGGCGTTCAGACGTGAAGCTTGCCGTTGACTCACCTCAAGTAATGCCCGAATTCCTGGACGGCACTTGCCGGCACGAATACGCTGCAGACCTTGCCACACCAAAATCCGGTTATTCGCGTCGAGTGGCACCACATCGGCTACGGTACCAAGCGCAACTAGATCTAACAGATCGGCCAGATTGGGGATCGTCCCAGTAAACCACCCTTGCTCTCGCAAGTAAGCGCGCAGTGCGAGCATCACATAAAATGCCACGCCGACCCCGGCTAAATTTTTCGAAGGAAAGGTTGCCTCCGGCAGATTGGGGTTAACCATCGCCGCCGCCGCGGGTAACACCTCACCGGGAAGATGGTGATCGGTAATAATAACGGGGATGCCTAACTGCGTGGCGTGCTCGACCCCGCTAATTGAAGAAATGCCGTTATCGACGGTAAAAATAAGCTGCGCTTGCCGGGCGTGGGCCAGGTCGACGACCTCAGGGCTGAGCCCATAGCCTTGCTCGAACCGGTTAGGCACCAGATAACTGACCCGTTGAGCGCCAAACTGTTGCAACGCTAAGACAGAGAGTGCCGTACTGGTTGCGCCATCCGCGTCAAAGTCACCCACCACCATGATATGCAGATTATCACGCATGGCCTGGTGTAATAACTGCACGGCCCGATCAATGCCGGTTAATCCCTGAGGGGATAAAAGATAATTCGCGCCCCGCTCCAATTGTGCCGCATCAGTGATACCCCGCTGCCGATACAATTGTTGCAATAGAGGAGGAAGCGTAGCCGAAAGCTCGACGTCAGCCTGTGGCTGACGTCGTTGTAGTTCTGGTATAGCGCGTGAAGACAAGGGATTATCCTGCGTTGATACGATCCAGATACTGTTTTAACTCATTAGGTCCTTGATAACCGGGGATCATGACACCGTTTTTGGTGAGCATCGCTGGTGTCCCTTGAATGCCATACAGCAGACCTAATTGATACTGTTTACCAATATCGACGTTACAGCTGCCAGCAGCAGGAGTTTTACCGGCCATTGCGGCATCAAAGGCTGCTTTACGATCTTTGGCACACCATACATTTTTCATCGCTTTAGCCACATCGCCCTGCATACCTTGACGTGGGAACGCGAGATAACGGATAGTGATCCCTAACGCATTATAATCTGAGATCTGTTGGTGTAACTTACGACAGTAACCACAAGTGATATCGGTAAACACGGTGACCACATATTGCTCTTTAGGCGCTTTATAGACAATCATCTCCGGTGCTAGGGCTTCCACTTTCTTGTCTAAGGTTTGGAAAGTGACATTAACCGCGTTTTTGCCGCTGATATCGTACAGTGGGCCTTGGATCATCTGTTTACCGTCGTCAGTGACATAAAGCACTCCGTTATCCGTTAATACTGTGCTAATACCTGATAACGGCGAAGGCTGGATATCACTGATGTTTACGCCTAACTTGGTCAACGATTGGATGATCGCTGCGTTATTGGCATAGCTGGCGCTGGAAAATGTCGCGAATAATGCGACCATTGGGATTAACGTTTTTTTCAGCATTGTCTTATCCTTATTTTCACCCCGCTAGGCGCGTGGGTGATGCTGTTGATGCAGTTGACGGAGTCGTTCGTTGGCAACATGCGTATAAATTTGTGTTGTCGAAAGGTCGCTGTGACCGAGTAGCATTTGTACGACGCGCAAATCGGCACCGTGATTGAGCAAATGGGTTGCAAAGGCGTGACGCAGCACATGGGGCGAGAGCTTAGCGCTATCAATACCCGCGATTAACGCATAGTGTTTAATACGATGCCAAAATGTTTGCCGAGTCATTTGCTGCCCACGGTTACTGGGGAAGATTATATCAATTTTTGCGCCATTAATCAGCCAAGGTCGGCCATGTTCTAGATAATTTTCTAGCCAATAAATCGCCTCTTCCCCCAGCGGCACTAATCGCTCCTTATTACCTTTCCCCAAAATTCTTACCACTCCCTGACGTAAGCTGAGATCACTGAGGGTGAGTCCCGTTAATTCCGACACCCGTAATCCGGTGGCGTAAAGCAGCTCGATCATCGCTTTATCACGCAGCTCTAGCGGAATTTCGGTGGAAGGGGCTTCAAGTAGGCGAGCGACTTGTGCTTCACTCAGATCCTTCGGTAACCGTTGCGGCAATTTAGGGGAGGAAAGTAATGCGCTCGGATCATCGGGGCGTATCTGCTCACGATAAAGATATTGGAAAAGCTGGCGCATCGCACTGAGCTGACGTGCTGAACTGGTTACGCGATAACCCCCTTCTAGCTTCTCAGCCAAAAAACCTTGTAACTCGGGCGCACTCACGGTGAGTAGCGCTAATTGGTGCGCCTCAAGCCACTCCACCAGCTGTTTAAGATCGCGACGATAGGCTTCTAAAGTATTCTCTGCTAAGTTGCGCTCAATCCACAATTGGTCAATAAAGCCTTCAAGAAGGGGATCCATTGACGGTGTTGACGTCGATTTCTTCATTGATTCTTTTTCCGGTTACTTGAGCTAAACGGTCACTATTATGCATCAACTACGCCTCCCTGTATGCTTTCTGATACACTCAACCCAGAATGGGAACCTACGAGTCAATTAAGCATGAAAATAGGGTTATTTTACGGTTCAAGTACCTGTTATACCGAGATGGCCGCAGAGAAGATTCAAGCGTTTATCGGCCATGATTTGGTGACCTTACACAATGTTAAGGACTATGCCCTCTCTGCAATGGCCGAGTACGATTTGTTGATCTTAGGTATGCCAACATGGGACTTCGGCGAATTGCAGGAGGATTGGGAGGCACAATGGCAAACGCTGGCTGAACTCGATCTCTCTGGAAAAATTATCGCCCTCTATGGAATGGGGGATCAGGCGGGTTACAGCGAATGGTTTTTAGATGCACTCGGTATGCTGCACGACTTGTTACAACCAAAAGATGTCGCGTTTGTCGGCTATTGGCCGATTACGGGGTATGAATTTATCAGTCAAAAACCGCTCACTGCCGATGGACATCACTTTGTAGGACTGGCCTTAGATGATGTGAATCAGTTTGAAGAGACGGATGAGCGCATTGCAAATTGGTGCGAACAGGTTCTCGATGAAGTCGCTGCGCTACTGTAGCGATTACTTCCATTGTCGATTACGACCTTTTAACCAGTAGAAGCGTAAGTTACGCCAAGCCTCTTCAGACATGGTATCCGCCATTAACCAGAAATACTGAGTGTGTTGTGCCGAACGCCAACTGATCATCACTCCCCAAGGTAGCCAACAGAGTGGCGCGCTAAGTCGCCACTGTTGGTGCTGCCAGTACCATGTCTCTTGATTATCAATCCCTAGGGGGCCAACCCTTAATGAAAGTCTTTTCAGCGACCGTGACCTTTCGATGATAACCGCTACAATGGCTAAAGGCTTAAGTAGGTAAAACAAACCAAACCACGGCGAAAGCAAGATTACGGCTAGAGTAAAGAGTACCCAGCCGTTAACCGCCCTCACGGCATAACGCGAGGGACGGATCTCAGTTTGCCACAGGTCCGCGTGCACTATTGCGCGTCCGAATAAGTTCGACCATTCCTTTGAGTTCGTCACTCGCCGGCTGCCCATGCCCCATCAACCAATTAAATAAATCAGGATCATCTGCCTTCAATAGGGCAATGAACGTACGCTTTTGTGCATCGGTTAAGGTATGGTATTCGTGTTCGAAAAAAGGACGGACTGCTATGTCCAGTTCTAACATACCTCGACGGCATGCCCAGTGAATACGAGAAGTGTCTTCAATACCTATTTCTGCTGTTTCCACACGTTATTCCTTAATTATACCCTCAACCAGAGGAAGAGAGTGTACCGCAGAGCCAGTTTGAACGGCAGTGTAAATCACCCTATCTTCGGCATAACTCGCACTTTTGTGTTGGCTAATCTCTTTTCAGGCTTTACGCTTTAATGAATAATGAGACCAATTTCGTAAAGCGGCCCGCGTCGCTTTCACCTTCACTGTTGTACGACAGGAGATGTCATGAATTCTCAACCCGCAATTGCTACGTCTTACACCGAGCTAGCCATTTGTTCGCTTACTGATTGGGCGCTGGTTTCAGCTCAAGGTGCCGATGCGACAGCTTATTTACAAGGCCAACTCACCGCAGATCTGAGTCAATTAGCAGAGAATGACCACCAACTTGCCGCACATTGCGATGCAAAAGGTAAGATGTGGAGTAACTTGCGTATTTGCCACGACGGCGAAGGTTACAGCTATCTATTACGACGTGACGTGCGTGAACAACAGCTTACTGAAATAAAAAAATATGCGGTGTTTTCTAAAATTACCTTGATTGCCGACGATAGTCGTTCAGTACTTGGAGTGATGGGAACGCAAGCTGCTGATTTCCTTAGCCAACATTTTTCTCAATTACCTGATGCCTCCCAACCACGGGTGAGTGAAGGATCCACGCTGCTTTTGTGGCTAGCCACCCCAGAAAATCGCTATATTGTAATAACTGAACCGGCTAACGCCGAAGCGTTACTTACCCAGGAGTCCGCCGCGGTCTGTGAACAACAGCGGTGGCTGGCCGCCGATATTGCCGCAGGCATTCCGGTGATTGAGGCAGCCAACACTGCGCAGTTTATTCCGCAAGCGACAAACTTACAGGCACTCAATGCCATTAGCTTTAAGAAAGGTTGTTATAGCGGTCAAGAGATGGTCGCCCGTGCCAAATATCGTGGGGCCAACAAACGAGCACTCTATTGGCTGGCTGGCACAGCCAAACACGCGATTGCCGCCGGTAGCGCGATTGAACTGCAAATGGGCGAAAATTGGCGTAAAACCGGTACGGTTCTCTGCTCGGTAATGGTGGAGCCCAATACGCTGTGGGTACAAGTTGTCTTGAATAACGACCTAGGGACTAATGATCGGTTCCGTGTGGAAGGCGAATCTGACAGTGAATTACGTATTCAGCCATTGCCTTACTCATTAGACGACGCGTAGTTTCCACGCCTCCTCCCCCTCAACGATAAGAAAACGACTTAGAGGGGGAAGCTGTTTAGGGCTAACTACGACGCTGGCTCCAGAAGAGTTCTTGTACCAGTGTTAACCTTTACTTGATATAGAAATAGATTGCGCAAAAATGGCATATTGCACCGCCTAAAACAAAGGCGTGCCATATCGCGTGATTAAAAGGTATCCGCCGGTTAACATAAAAAATCACGCCTAAAGAGTAAACTATTCCGCCAATTGCCAGTAGCCATACGCTGGCTGCGGAGAGTTTAGTCGCCATTTGATAAATCACCACTAGCGATAACCAGCCCATTAGCAGGTAAGTCACCACCGATAGCACCTTAAATCGATGGGCAAAGACTAGCTTAAAAATAATGCCCAAAAGTGCCAGTGACCATATCACCACCATTAAGCCTTCCGCCAAAGGCGAGCGTAGCCCAACTAATAAAAAAGGTGTGTAGGTGCCTGCGATAAGCAGATAAATTGCACAGTGGTCGACTTTCTTTAACCAAGGCTTGGCGTTTTGATTAGGGATAGCATGATAGAGGGTCGAGGCAAGAAACAGCACGATCATGCTGCCACCGTATAAGCTGTAGCTGACAAGGGTGATGATATCTGCACCACGTTCTAGCGCTTGGACAAGTAGCAGGACTAAGCCTACGACACCAAAAAGACAACCTAGGCCATGGCTTACACTGTTTGCTATTTCTTCCGCCAATGAATATCCGGGAGAATGAGTATTTGTCTTGGCCATAACAGCTGTGTTAACTCCTTTATCAACCAGTGACTGAATAACTAGACTAACTTAGAATAAATTCAGAGTACACTTGTAAGCTTAAATAAAACTGTGAGGAGGTGTTACAGCCCCCTATCGGCAGAGGGCGGTATAAGAGGGTTTATTGATAGTCAGCAATCGGTACACATGAGCAAGATAGATTACGGTCGCCGTAGACATCATCAACTCTTTTGACCGTTGGCCAGTATTTATTCTCGACTCCCGCAGGAAAGACCGCTATTTCACGGGAATAGGCATGAGTCCAGTCATTGACCAGTTCTTGCTGAATATGGGGTGCATTGACCAGTGGGTTATCATCCAATGGCCACTCTCCTTGAGCGACTTGCTCGATTTCATGGCGAATAGCCAGCATCGCGTTAATAAATCGATCGAGTTCAATGAGGCTCTCTGACTCCGTAGGCTCAACCATCAAAGTACCTGCTACGGGGAAAGACATGGTGGGTGCATGAAAACCATAGTCGATCAGTCGCTTGGCGATATCCATTTCACTAATACCGGTGCGTTCCTTTATGGGGCGAATATCAAGGATGCATTCGTGGGCTACTCGCCCTTCAGGGCCGGTATACAGAATATCGTAGTCTGATGATAAGCGGCTCGCAATATAGTTCGCATTAAGAATCGCAATGGTACTGGCTTGCTTCAACCCCTCTCCACCCATCATTCTGATATACATCCAACTAATGGGAAGAATCGACGCACTGCCAAACGGTGCGGCGCTGACCGCACCTTGCTCGGTCAACAGCGTCGACTGCACAATACTGTGCCCAGGAATAAATGGGGCAAGGTGTGATTTAACCCCTATTGGGCCCATTCCTGGGCCACCGCCACCATGCGGAATACAAAATGTTTTATGCAGATTAAGGTGAGAGACGTCCGCCCCGATATGTCCTGGTGTCGTAATACCCACTTGCGCATTCATATTGGCACCATCCAGATACACTTGCCCACCGTGCTGATGAACAATCTCACAGACTTCGCGGATAGTCTGCTCGTAAACACCATGGGTCGAGGGATAGGTGACCATAATGCAGGAGAGGTTGTCCCCGGCTTGGCTGGCCTTAGCACGAAGATCCTCTACATCAATATTACCTTGCTTATCACAGGCCACGACGACCACTTCCATACCTGCCATTTGCGCTGATGCCGGATTGGTGCCGTGAGCGGAGGCTGGAATGAGGCAAATATGACGCTGCCCTTGATAACGGCTTTCATGGTAGCGGCGAATGGCAAGTAAACCGGCATATTCTCCTTGCGCCCCTGAGTTTGGTTGCATACATAACGCATCGTAACCGGTCAGGGTAATCAGCCACTCGGAAAGCTGTTCGATCATCTGTAAATAGCCGGCAGCTTGGTGAGTGGGACAAAAAGGATGGAGGTCGGCAAATTCCGGCCAAGTGATCGGTAACATTTCTGCGACGGCATTGAGCTTCATCGTACAGGAACCTAAGGGGATCATCGCCTGGTTAAGCGCCAAATCCTTACGCTCAAGTTTGTGCAGGTAGCGCAGCATCTCGGTTTCACTGTGATACTGATTAAATACCGGGTGCGTCAGAATGGCACGTTGTCGCATTAAGGCTTGAGGAATTATGCGTTGCTGACTGACATTGCGATCCTCTTGGTCGATATCGACTGTTATCGCGCGTCCAAGCAGTACCTCCAGCAAAACAATAATATCTTGCCGTTGCGTGGTTTCATCCAGCGTAATCCCGATTGCATGATGAAGATCGCTGCGCAAATTAATATGCTGCTGTTTTGCTCGCTGTAGTACCTGCGCTTTATCGGCAACCTCGACCGTTAAAGTATCGAACCACTGTGAGTAACGGAGAATTAATCCATTATCTTGCAACACCTTTGCGAGAATTTTCGTATAACGATGAATACGCTGCGCGATGCGTGCTAGACCTTCAGGACCATGCCATACCGCGTACATTCCAGCGATATTAGCTAATAGCACCTGTGAGGTGCAGATATTCGAATTCGCTTTTTCGCGACGTATATGCTGTTCTCGAGTTTGCATTGCCATACGCAGTGCGATATTTCCTTGCACATCACGCGATACACCTATAATTCGTCCCGGCATCGCCCGCTTGAAGGTCTCTTTGGTCGCGAAGAACGCAGCATGAGGACCACCGTATCCCATAGGCACGCCAAAGCGCTGTGAAGAGCCAAAAACGATATCGGCCCCTAATTCCCCCGGCGATTCGAGAAGCACTAATGCCATAAATTCGGCTGCGACAGCAACAATAACGCCCTGCTGTGATAACGATGCAATAAGTTGACGATAATCATGCAACGCCCCCTGCGAGCCACAATACTGTAAGCAGATGCCAAAAAGATCTTGGTAGTCTACCGCCCTCTCAGCACTATCGATAACCAGCTCGAAGCCAAAGGTCTCGGCACGCGTTTTTAGTACAGCGAGAGTTTGTGGGTGAATGTCTTCTGCCACAAAAAATTTATTGGCATGTTTGCGTTTACTCACCCGCTTTGCCATGGCCATGGCTTCTGCCGCGGCCGTCGCTTCATCAAGTAACGACGCGGAGGCAACATCCATCCCTGTGAGATCTAAAGTGACCTGCTGAAAGTTGAGCAACGCTTCAAGCCGTCCTTGAGAGACCTCTGGTTGGTAAGGGGTATAGGCCGTATACCATCCGGGGTTCTCAAGTAAATTTCGCAGGATAACGGGTGGGGTGTGTACTGCACTGTACCCCATGCCGATCCACGATTTGTAACGAAGATTTTTCGCCGCGATGGCTTTTAATTCTGCCAGCGCCTGATGCTCGCTAGCGGATGAGAGCTGCAGTGGCGAAGTGGAGAGTTGAATATTTTCAGGCACGATAGACGCAATCAGCCTCGGCAAGTCAGGCGCGCCAATCTGCTGTAACATCTGCTGTTGTTGGTCGGTATCAGGACCGATATGGCGGCGAATGAAGGCATCTGGATGTTCTAACTGGCTAAGTGTTTGCGTCATCGTATTGCTCACTTATTAATTAAGGTTTGGTAGGCATTGGCATCGAGTAATTGGTCGAGTTCGTTTTCGTTATTGACCTTAATCTTAAATAACCAGCCGGCCTCGTAGGGTGATGTGTTCACCAACTCAGGACTGTCATTGAGTTCGTCGTTAATCGCAATGATTTCACCGCTTAGTGGAGCATAAATGTCGGATGCCGCTTTAACCGACTCCGCGACAGCACAGTCATCGCCCAAGGTGACTTCACGACCTATCTCAGGTAAATCCACAAAGACCATATCGCCTAATAGGCTTTGCGCATGTTCGGTAATCCCCACGGTGACAGAACCATCATTTTCTTGACGCACCCACTCGTGGCTATCGCGATATTTTAATTGTTGTGGAACATTGCTCATTTTATTCTCCATTATTAAATCAAAGATTTTCCGGCGCGAACAAAGCAGGGTTGCGTTACACAAACCGGAAGTTCGCGTTGGCGAATAAGTACCACAGCCTTGTCACCGATCGATGCGGGAACCCGAGCAAGCGCGATGCTACAGCCCAGAGTTGGTGAGAAGGATCCACTGGTGATAACGCCCTGCTGAGGATTACCGTTGATGTCGGTAAAAGAGACCGGTAGTTCATTACGGAGGACGCCTTTCTCATGCAGTATCAAACCCACCAGTTTTTCAGCCCCCTGTTCTTGTTGACGTTCAAGGGCCCTTCGCCCCATAAACTCTCGATCTTCCGGTTGCCATGCCACCGTCCATGCCATATTTGAGGCAAGCGGAGTGATGGATTCATCCATTTCTTGCCCATAAAGATTTAACCCAGCCTCCAAGCGTAAGGTGTCACGTGCCCCCAATCCTGCGGGTTTTACGCCAACTTCTAACAGGGCTTGCCATAATGAGGCGGCTTGTGTGGCAGGTAGCGCAATTTCATAGCCGCGCTCACCGGTATAGCCTGTTGTGGCGATAAACCAACCGTTACTGTTAACTGAGAAAAAAGGCTTAAGTCCCGCCACAGCTTGGCGCTGTTCAGCGCTCATTACCGCCTGGGCTTTATCCATTGCGTCAGGCCCTTGCACCGCAATAAGGGCTAAATCTCGCCGTTCTTCAATCTGAATACCATAATCCTTGGACTGTTCTGAGATCCAAGCCAGATCGTTTTCGCGTGTTGCAGAGTTGACCACTAATCGGAAGTGTTGTTCATCGAGAAAATAGACAATTAAGTCGTCAATAACGCCCCCTGAAGCATTGAGCATAGCGCTGTACAAGGCCTTACCAGGGAGGTTTAATTTCGCCACATCATTCGCCAATAGATAGCGTAAAAACTCACGCGTACGTGCGCCAGTGAGATCGACAATGGTCATATGGGACACATCAAACATTCCTGCCGAACGACGGACGGCATGGTGCTCATCGAGCTGTGAGCCATAATGCAATGGCATTAACCAACCATGAAAGTCGACCATGCGAGCACCGCAGGCTTGGTGTTGTGCAAAGAGAGGGGTTTGTTGACTCATAACACTCCTTCTGCCGCGTAAGGTTCGCGGTGAGTTAGCTTACTTAGGTCTGAAGTCGGGATCGAGATACGCAAACGTTATCCTTCCGGCACGTTATCACTCATTGCAGCAGTTAGCTATAAGGTGAAATAGGGACGAAAATGGGTTGCACTGAAATAGCGCACACTTTGTTGACGAAGATGATTGGCGTGATAATGTGAAATTAAAGAGACAAATGACGACAAATGTCGCTATTTGTCTCTTTGGATAAAAAAACTGGCTGAGCTGCCCTTACCACATGGCTCCAAATTATTTCGATTCAGATTAGTTTATCTAAGGGTAAATGCGATCAACAATTAGAATAAATCAACTTTCACAACGCTGGTGCAATTGACAAGATGTGAGGAAACTCACACCAGCATCCTGCATTGCCGCTTTAGCACGATGGAGTGAGCCTTCGATATCAATCGCTCGACAAGCATCCTCTATGACCCAGGTCATTAACCCCGACTCAGCGGCATCAATAGCCGTCCAGGCCACACAAAAGTCAGTGGCAAGTCCCGTTATGACGACTTGCTTAATACCCTGTGCTTGCAGCCATGCGAGGAGTCCGGTTGAGGTGCTACGATCCGCCTCAAGAAAAGCAGAGTAACTATCGATGGCTTGGTGGATACCTTTACGAAGAATCAATCTGGCATGTGGAAGAGTTAAAGCGTCTGACAGCTCAGCCCCCTCACTGCCTTGTACGCAGTGGTCAGGCCACAAACATTGTGGCCCATAAGGCATGTTAATCTGTTGGTAATCTTCACATCCTGGATGGGAGGAGCTGAAGGAGAGATGGCCAGCAGGATGCCAATCTTGGGTAATAACCACATGCTGAAATAAGGGTGCAACGCGATTAATCACAGGGATTACTTCATCCCCCCGAGGGACCGCTAGGGCGCCATGAGGGAGAAAGTCGTTTTGAACATCGACAACCAAGAGTGCAGTGCTTTTATCTATTTCCAATGTGCGTTGACCCATTCACGGATGCCTTCTACTTACGTAACCATTCAGGGAGATCGTGTTCACCCAGAGCCTGTTTGATCAGCTGTGGTTTAATACCGGGTAGCTTATCCGCAAGCGTTAGCCCAATATCACGAACCATTTTTTTCAGTGGATGGTGTCCAGCGAAGAGATCTTGGAAGCTTTGCATACTTGCCAACATTTTTGCCGCACTGAGCTTGCGAAGACGTTCATAACGGCGGAGATAAAGGTGTTGACCAATATCTTTGCCTTCTTGCTGCAGCCGGATAAGTTGTCCTATTAGTTCAGCCGCATCCATAAAGCCTAAATTAACCCCCTGCCCAGCCAGTGGATGGATGGTATGTGCCGCATCCCCGACTAACACAAGCCGATGGCTGGCAAATTGACGCGCATAACGCGCTGTCAGCGGGAAGTTTTTACGTTCACTATTTAGGGTACAAGGCCCCAGTTGCATGTCGAAGGTGACTGCAAGCTGCTGACAAAATAGCGAGTCATCCATTAAGCTGAGCTTTTTCGCCGTTTGGGGTTCAGTCGACCAGACGATAGAGCAACTGTGCGGATCTTCGAAAGGCAGAAAGGCTAAAATCCCTTCGCCATGGAATACCTGCCGCGCAATACCTTGATGGGGCTGTTCAGTACGGATATTTGCGACCAAGGCATGATGCTTATAATCCCAAAACGTTAGTGGGATATCCGCTTTACCCCGCAGCCAAGAGTGCGCGCCATCTGCCGCCACCATTAAACGTGCAGTCATCATGCTACCATCTTGTAGACTGACAAAGGTTTCGTTATCACCGAAAGCCGTCTGTTGAAGGGCTGCATTAGGGATAAGGGTAATATGAGACAGTTTTTCTGCTTGGCGCCACAAAGCTGAGTGCAGCACGGTATTTTCTATAATATAGCCCAAGCCATGGCCACCCATATCGCCATCATCAAAGGCTATTTGGCCGAAGCTGTCTTTTTCCCACACTTTCATACCGTGGTAACAGCTGGCCCGCATCTGGAGGATATCCTGCCAAACTCCCAATTTATCTAACAAGCGTTGGCTAGCGCGATTAATTGCTGAGACACGTACCGATAGAGGATCCTGGGGACTAAAGCTGGGGGCAGCCCCTTGTTCGAGGACGGCAACACTCAGCCCTGAATCTTTCAGTCCACACGCCACTGCGAGCCCGACCATTCCACCACCAGCAATAATAATATCGTAGCTTTGCATGCATATTCTCTTAATTTAACGTTTAACCCAGCCTAAAGTACGGCTAGCGAGGTGGTGTTTCAACCCGGTGACTCTTTCCATAGCGAGTAATCCCAGATTACGGCCAATGATTAAAGGTAAATTATCATTCGCAAAAAGTCGGACTAAGCCATCAGTGATCGAGATGGTCGTCGCGCGGTCTTGTGCTCTTCGCTGCTGGTAGCGATTCAGTACGCTAAAATGGCCTATATCCTGTTGCTGGCTATAAGCCTCCGCTAAGCTTTCAGCCAAACTCATGACATCCCTAAGTCCAAGGTTAAAGCCTTGGCCCGCGATAGGATGAAGAGATTGAGCCGCATTACCAATCACTACGCTACGGTGTGTAATCAACGACTGCGCTTGATGCAAGCTCAGCGGATAGGACTCACGCTGACCAACTTCAGTAAATTGGCCAAGTCGCCAGCCAAATTCACGTTGTAACTGCTGTAAAAATAACGCGTTATCTGCCACCAGGAGTTGTTCACTGGTGGAGGCTGACACGCACCACACTAAGGATAACCGGTTTTCCGACATCGGTAATAGGGCGATGGGACCATACTGAGTAAAGCGTTCGTAGGCTCGACCATTATGTGGCATTGATGTGCTCACATTAGCGATAATGGCAACTTGATGATAGTCATCACGCTGCCATACAAAGCCTGCTTGGGTTGCGAGGGCTGAACGGCTACCACTGGCAATCACTAAGGTCTGCGCATCAAGCGTTTGACCGCTTTCAAGCGTCACCGATACCTGCTGCGCCGATCGCGTCAAGTTTACCACTTTTTCCGGACAGCGCAGCGTCACACCGGGTGCCTGGTGCAGCCGCTGAAAAAGCACTTTTCCCGCAGCATGCAGTTCAATAACATTGCCAAGGGCGGGTAAATGGTAATCTTCCCGACAGAGTTCGACCTGACCAAGATGGCCTCGATCGGAAACATGGATATCGGTGATAGGCGTCGCAAAAGGCTTAAGCGCCGACCAGACACCAATACGCGCAAGTTGCTGACAGGTTCCCGCAGCCAATGCGATGGCCCGGCTATCAAAACCAGGATGTGCAGCCTCATGCGGGGAACTCCCCTCAACTAAGGTGACAGAAATTTTACCTTGAGATAAGGTGGATAATGCGAGCGCAAGCGTTGCGCCAGCCATCCCGCCTCCGACAATAATTACGCTCATAGTGGCTTATTTTCACCTAGACGTCTTGCCTGAGCCGATTGCATCAACTGTTCAATCGCATCGGGGTCTTTGACCACCTGCTCCGTTAAGTTTTCATGCCCTGACTCAGTGATCACGATATCGTCCTCAATACGGATCCCTATACCACGGTAGCGTTCGGGGACTTTCGCATCTGGCGCAATATATAAACCAGGTTCGACCGTCAATACCATACCCGGCTCTAAGATACGGGTACGGTCAGCACTGCCGTAACTCCCCACATCATGGACATCAAGACCTAGCCAGTGACTTAGACCATGCATAAAAAAGGGTCGATACGCTTTTTCTTCAATTAATTGCGAGATATCGCCTTCTAAGATCCCTAAGCGGACCAAGCCCTCAACCTTTATACGAATAACAGCGTCTGTCACCTCAGCAATCGTGGCGCCAGGGCGAAACAGCGATAACGCCGTTGTTAATGCGTGTAAAACAATCTCATAAAGTTCACGCTGTGGTGCCGTAAACTTACCGTCAATAGGAAAAGTACGGGTGATGTCACCAGCATAGCCAAATAGCTCACAGCCAGCATCAATCAGTACCAAATCCCCCTTTTGGAGCGGAGATTCGTTTTCAGTGTAATGTAAGATACAGGCGTTATCGCCGCCGCCGACAATGGTATTGTAAGAGGGGAATCGGGAACCGTGACGAGAGAATTCATGATGAATTTCTCCTTCCAACTGGTACTCATACATTCCAGGTTGGCACTGCTGCATCGCGCGCTGGTGTGCTAAGGCACTGATACGTCCAGCCTCACGTAAAATCGCTAGTTCTTCATGATCTTTTTTCAAACGCATTTCATGTACGATTGGTCGCCAGTCAATCACAGTGCTCGGCGCGCGAAGATTTTTCCGCTCCCCTTCTCGTAGCGTTTTTAATGCATGAGCGATTTTTTCATCAGCAAAGTCATACTCCCCACTGGAGTGATAAAGGGTGGATAACCCATTAAGCACCTGAGCCAGTTGCTGGTCAATCTCTCCCCAAGGCAGTGCGCGGTCAACGCCAAGCTTTTCTATCGCCGCCTCCTGACCAAGACGGCGACCAAACCAGACCTCTGCATGGGGATCACGGTAACGGTTAAAGAGAATACTATGGTTATGTTGCTCGTCACTTTTGATCAAAACCAGTAACGCTTCGGGCTCGTTAAAACCCGTGAAGTACCAGAAATCACTATTTTGGCGAAAGAGATATTCGGTATCTCGGCTTCTTGTTACCTCTGGCGCAGCAAAGAGTAAGGCCGCGCTACCCGGTACCATCTGTTTAAGTAACGCCTGACGGCGTTGACAGTAATTTTTCTGCGAAATCATACCCTAAGCTCCCTGTAATCCATTTTACCGTGAAAGGATCAATGTAATGTTGGACCCTGCGTGACGGCTGAGGCATCCGATTGCGGTGTGTTGAAGGTTTCATGACAGAGTAAAGCAGCCACTCTGACATATTCAATGACTTCCTCCAAAGATTGTGCAAGCTCTTCCGGATCTTCATCTTCGTCGTAGCCTAACTGAGCGATAGTACGCAAATCGTCAATCGCTTCCCCAGCTTCGCCTTTCACTTTATCTAATTTTGGCTGCGTTACCCCTAAGCCTAGTAGAAAATGGTTTACCCAGCCGGCGAGTGCGTCTGCGCGCTCGAAGACGTTATCGCCTTGGTCATCCGGTAAATAGAGCTGGAAATTGAATCCATCTTCCTCTAAGGAGTGCAATGTATTATCGTATATCGCTTGTAAGGATTGATTAAGTTGGACGGAGAATGCTATGCCTTCATTAGTAAGGTCATGAACCAGGGCCTTCCAGCTATGATCTTTAGTCCCACCGCAAAGAATTCCGCTGAGTAAACCATGCATCTCAGCGGCAGTCATACCGACACCTTGTGTCGTGAGTTCGCTGTTAAGCGTGTTATAGTTCGGTGAAGTCATAATTATCCATAGTCTTAGGAAAGTGAAGTGAGGTCTATGCTACCATTAGCTCCCTCATAGATTCCAGAAAAGGGGTTGTAACTTCTGCCTCAGGTATATATAGTGGCGCCCTTCCAAAGCAAGTGACTTTGGAAGCGGACAACGTAATTATCAGGAAGGTAACATGTCTGCGCAACCGGTAGATATTCATATTTTTGGTCGTTCACTCCGGGTGAATTGTCCTCCAGAACAAAAAGAAGCTCTACTTTCTGCCGCTGAAGATCTTGACCAGCGTCTGCAGGATTTAAAACACAGAACACGCGTCACGAATACAGAACAGTTAGTGTTCATTGCAGCATTAAATATTTGTCACGAACTTGCGCAAGAAAAGAACAAGACCCGTGATTATGCGAGCAATATGGAACAGCGTATTCGTGTACTGCAGCAGACTATTGAACAGGCATTAGTTGAACAAGGGCGCATCAGTGATCGTCCTGAAAGTAAATTTGAATAATGGTTTCAGGGATCCTGTGCTATAATTATCCCTGAACAACGTATTCTCTGAGATGTTTGCAAGCGGGCCAGTCCCCTGAGCCGATATTTAGTACTACTAGAATGTGGCGCCTCATATCTTGTGTGCATGCTCGGTTCGTCCGAGAAGCCTAATAGGTATGACGACACGTTCACCTTGAACCAAGGGTTCAAGGGTTACAGCTCGCAGCGGCATCTCGGAGATCCCCTCTCCTCCTCTATAGTTTCTCTTTACTGTCTTGGGTTATCGCCCTATTATCCTTGAGTGCCCTCACAAGGATGTTACGTTATGGACTCACCTCTTCATCAACAGCGCCAATCTTTACGCCAGCATATGCGTCGCTTAAGACGTTCGCTGAGTGAATCACAACAATTCCAAGCTAGCCAACAACTTGCCGAGCATGCCATCCTCTACTCTGCCATTGAACAATCGCAACGTATTGCGCTATTTCTGTCGATGGACGGTGAAATTAATACTCGCCCGCTGATTGCGCGTTTATGGCATTTAGGGAAGAGTGTTTATTTGCCCCGCATTGACCCCTTGCAGCCTACTTCACTGTTATTTCAGCGTTTTACCCCGCAAACCAGCTTGGTAAAACATCGCTCAGGTATGCTTGAGCCTGAAGAGAATACCGACGAGTGCTGCCCGTTTACTGAATTAGATGTGATTATTGTGCCCTTGGTCGCCTTTGACAGCGCGGGACAACGTTTAGGTATGGGAGGAGGTTTCTATGACCGCCTATTGGCCGATTGGCAAAAGACGTCGGTTTTTCCTATTGGCATTGCGCACAATTGCCAGCATCAGGAGGCTCTTCCTATCGAACCTTGGGACATTCCTTTACCGGCAGTGATCACGCCCAATAAATTATGGCAATGGTCGAGTAAAGAGGCCTAGCGGCCTCTTTAGAATCATAATCAGTAGAGTAGTCGAGCACGAATAGTGCCAGGAATGTCCTTCATCAGCTGTAACGCTTTATCAGCCACTTCTTGCTCCGCATCGACATCAATCACGACATAACCTAAGTGAGGTGAGGTTTGTAGGTATTGACCAACGATATTAATATTTTGATCACCAAAAATATTGTTAATTGCGGTTAAGATCCCCGGGCGGTTTTCGTGGATATGCAAGATACGACTTGCCGAAGCACTGTGTGCAGGGAGTGATACTTCAGGGAAGTTTACCGCAGAGAGCGTTGAGCCATTATCTGAGTATTTCGCCAGCTTGCCTGCTACTTCAATCCCAATATTCTCTTGCGCTTCTTGCGTAGAACCACCGATATGTGGGGTCAAGATAACATTATCGAATTGGCAAAGCGGTGAGTCGAAGGGATCGCTGTTGGAGGCTGGTTCAACAGGGAAAACGTCGATTGCTGCGCCACCCAAGTGTTTACTCTCTAATGCTTCACATAGCGCCGGAATATCAATGACTGTCCCGCGGGAAGCGTTAATTAATAAGGCCCCTGGCTTCATGGCTGCCAGCTGGTCTTTGCTGATCATCTCTTGAGTATTTGCGGTCTCCGGAACGTGCAAACTGACCACATCACTCATCGCTAATAGCTTGTCTAATGATGCCACTTGTGTCGCGTTACCGAGTGGCAGCTTACTTTCAATATCGTAAAAGTAAACATACATCCCTAAGCTTTCCGCCAGGACACCCAATTGCATACCAATGTGACCGTAGCCAATGATGCCAAGCTTTTTACCGCGAGCTTCAAAGCAGCCTTTTGCATTTTTGTTCCAAATGCCACGGTGAGCTTTCGCGTTTGCCTCGGGGATACCACGCATCAGTAATAATAATTCACCAATGACCAGTTCGGCGACTGAACGTGTGTTAGAGAACGGGGCGTTAAAGACGGGAATACCACGTGAAGCTGCGGCGTTGAGATCGACTTGGTTAGTACCGATACAGAAACATCCCACCGCAATTAATTTCTCGGCTTCCGCGAAAATCTCTTCGGTCAGTTGCGTGCGAGAACGAAGGCCAACGAAGTGAGCATCACGAATCGATTCTTTCAGTTGCTCAGGACTGAGCGCGGATTTATGAAACTCAATGTTGGTATAACCCGCTGCTTTTAGGTTATCGAGAGCCGATTGGTGGACCCCCTCGACTAATAAAAACTTAATTTTGTCTTTTTCCAGTGAAACCTTAGCCATTACCCGACCCTATAAAATTGATTTTCGTTAAATACCCTTAGCTAACCGCCAACATAAGAAAAAAATAGGCCAAGAGCAACACCCTAAAAAACGTTAAACCGATTAAAACAATCGTTTACTTACCCATAATTCAACGCCAAAACACTGTATAGTGGATATGCTTTAGCGGATTAACTCGATGAGGACACTTTTTGTGATATAAATCACTATTTGTGGGTCGCGACTATTTTTTCGTAACCAGCACGAAAAATTTTCTTCACGCCGTTTTCGCCACCAATTAAGGCTATATCAGCACCGCGCTTTGCAAACAGCCCGACAGTGACTACTCCCGGTAGCGCATTGATCGCGGCTTCTAATTTATCCGGATCGTCGATTAACAAATCGTAGACATCAAGAATAATGTTACCATTATCCGTAACAATATCTTTTCGATACTCTGGACGACCCCCTAGTTTCACTAACTCGCGTGAGACATAAGCTTGAGCCATGGGGATAACTTCGACGGGTAAGGGGAAGTGACCTAAGCAGTCGACCTGTTTTGATTGATCTGCGATACAGATAAAGGTCTGCGCAACCGCCGCGATGATTTTTTCACGGGTGAGTGCTGCACCACCGCCTTTAATCATTTGTAAAGCGGGGTTAATTTCGTCTGCCCCATCGATGTACAGTGAGAGTGAGTCAATTTTATTGAGATCGAAAACTGGAATACCATACGATTTTAAACGTTCAGTCGAGGCTTCTGAACTGGACACAGTACCAATAATTTCATCTTTGCGGGTGGCTAATGCATCAATAAAATGAGCTGCTGTTGTACCGGTCCCTACGCCAACGATCGTATTGGGCTGAACATAGTCGAGTGCCGCCCAGCCTACTGCTTTTTTAAGTTCGTCCTGAGTCATGGTATGTTAAAACCTATACGTATTTCGGTAGCCGTAGTATAAAACAAGCTTATCTAAAATAGTGATTTTTCGTGGATTGAAATGTAGTTTTGCGCGTTCAATCTCAAGACAAACCGATTTTTTTCTTTCAGTCAGGGACTGAGAAAACATGATAAAAAGACCCGATTACCGTAACCTTCAAGCCCTTGATACTGTGATTCGTGAGCGCGGATTTGAACGGGCGGCACAAAAGCTCTGTATTACACAATCGGCGGTATCGCAGCGTATCAAACAGTTAGAAACGCAATTTGGTCAACCTTTGCTGGTCCGTACGGTCCCCCCCCGTCCCACTGAGCAAGGCCAAAAATTACTCGCCCTACTCCATCAAGTTGAGCTTTTAGAAGAGCAGTGGCTAACCGATGAAAAAGGCGGAACAACGCCCCTACTTCTCTCCATTGCCGTGAATGCTGATAGTCTTGCGACGTGGTTATTGCCGGCATTACGGGATGTGCTAGCGGATTTACCGGTTCGCCTGAATTTACAAGTCGAAGACGAGAGCCGTACGCTCGAGCGTCTAAGACGTGGCGAAGTGGTCGGTGCGGTCAGTATACAACCACGTGCCTTACCCAGTTGCCATGTCGATACCCTTGGTGCCTTAGACTATTTATTTGTGTCATCCCCCGATTTTGCTAAGCGCTACTTTCCGCAGGGGGTCAACCGCCAAACACTGCTCAAAGCCCCGGCCGTTTCCTTTGATCACTTAGACGATATGCATCAAGCCTTTTTACAAGAGAACTTTGATTTGCCGCCAGGCAGCTTGCCGTGCCATATCGTAAATTCTTCAGAAGCCTTTGTGCAGTTGGCCAAGCAAGGGTCTGTGTGTTGTATGATCCCGCATTTACAGATCGAGTCTGAGTTAGCTGAGGGGGCCCTGATTGACCTGACTCCCGGACTTTATCAACGCCGTATGCTTTACTGGCACAGGTTTGCGCCAGAAAGCCGCGTCATGGGACGCGTTACGGACTCGTTGGTTGAGTATGGTCGCCAGGTTCTGCGCCAAGAGAGTGAGTGTTTAGTGTAAAGACCACCTCAACATTATCGGTGAAATCGAGTTTTTTCTGTTGATAGGTTTGATCGGGTGTCGTGTCAGCGGCAGATGCTTGCACGCTCATCATCCTAACCATCGGCATCGTCACGTTATGTTGAGTCTGGTAGTTGATGCTCCACACTGAGCCTAACGAGGCATTAAAGCCGGATGCCAACCCTTTGGCCTTGGTAATAGCATCTTTAATCGCATCTTGCCGAGCTTGTTGCTGATAGTGTTCAGGGTGGTCAACGCCCATCGATACCGAACGAATATCATTTAACCCAGCGGCGAGCGCGCCATCTAATAACGTATTGAGCTTAGCGAGTTGGTGCAGAGTTACCTCCACCCTACGTGATGCTTGATAACCCGTAAGTTTAGGCTTGCCCCGCTGTGAATAGTCATAGTCAGCATGGGTCTCGATGTTCGCGGCGTTGATATCTTTATCTGCCACTCCTTGCTGATGTAAAAAATCAAAATAACGTGCGATGCGGCTATCAACCTGTTTTTTGGCTTGAGACGCTTGCGCGTGAGTAGCCTTTACTTCGATCACTATGGTGGCCATATCGGGTTGAGCCTGTACCTGCCCCTGACCGGAGGTACTGAGATAAGGCGTATTGGGGGTCGTTTCGGCAGACACTGATGCCGTTAGCCCCATGCTCACACTAAGCAGCCCTAATGCAGTAAGTCGCTTTTTCATCATCGTACTCCTTTATCCATCGCTATTCGTTATCTCTGTTGCAACATTACCACGCCTTCACTGGCCAGTCTAAACGCCAATGTCAGTAATAAGATGACCACTACAAAAGCAATCAACTTTTGAATACGTGGCTGCATAAGCTTTTCAGAAAGTAGCGTGGAAATTGATGAGAGTAAATAAAACCAGATAATAGATGCAGAAATAGCCCCCGCGACGAAGGTCAGACGTAACGCTGCAGGAATTTGACTCCCAAGACTTCCGAGTATGACCACAGTATCAAGATAAACATGAGGATTTAACCACGTCACCGCCGTAAGAGTGAGGAGCAGTTGACCAAGGGAGGTAGCTGAACGCCCTACTGAGTCAGTGGTGATAGGCTGGCGGATCTCTTTGATTACCCCATAGCTATACCAGAGTAAGAACACGACTCCTACCCATGTCATCCCTAGCATCAACAGCGGATAGTGTTGTAAAAATGCCGCTCCGCCTAAGACCCCAGTAGTAATTAATAGCATATCACTTACGACGCAAAAGGTTGCTGCCACGAAAGCATAGCGTCGCAACATCCCTTGACGTAACACTATTGTATTTTGCGGGCCTATAGGAAGAATCAGTGCACCGCCCAGTGCAAAACCTTGTACAAATACAGACATCTTAAGCCCCTTTTAAACAGTAGGCGTTAAGTGTGCGATAAAGGAAGGTTGGAAAGGAAATTAAAAAAAACGGGGGGCTATTAGTGAAATGAATACTCCACAGCCAGCATGGCTGACTGTGGAGAGCGGTCTTTAGCTTTCGCTACTGCGAACAAGGTGTACATCCATTTGTGGGAATGGAATACCAATTTTGTTTTTATCTAAGGCACGCTTAAAGTCAGCCATAAGATCCCAATAGACCTGTTGTAAATCGTCGCTTTTACTCCAGCAACGTACGATGAAATTTAATGAAGAGGGGGCCATTTCGTTCAATGCGACAACGATCCCTTTTTCTTTAATGACACGCTTATCTGCTTCTACGACTTCGCGCAGAACTTTCATCGTCAGGTCAATATCTGCGTCGTAAGCTACGCCAATGATAAACTCATTACGACGCTCTGGTTCACGTGAATAGTTGATGATTTTACCCGTGAAGATTGAGCCGTTAGGAATGACCGCAATCTTACCATCAGAGGTTCTCAGCGTGGTTTGGAAAATTTGTACGTTTAAAACAGTACCAGAGCACCCACCAACATCCACGAACTCCCCAACCCGAATCGGTCTAAAGGTGACCAGCAGCACACCGGCCGCGAAGTTTGAAAGTGAGTTCTGTAAGGCTAAACCGACGGTTACACCAATCGCACCGAGTACAGCAATGAAGGAGGCCGTTTGTACGCCCACTCGGCTGACCGCAGCAATGAGCGTGAATGCGATAATCGCATAACGGACGATCATCGAGATAAAATCGGCGACCGTTTGGTCAATATGACGCGAGATTAAGACTTTATTAATGGTTCTAGAAACGATTTTCGCGACCGTAAATCCAATAAATAGAATGACGAGAGCCGCGGCGATATTGACTACATAACTTAATAAAAGTGACTGGTTCTTTTCAATCCAAGTCCCGGCACTATGTAAGCCGTTTACTACGTTAAGATCTTGCATTAGATCATCCTGTCGTGGGTTTCCAATAAATAACGCTGGAGCATCTGTGCAAGACGTCCCGTTAAAAAGGGTAACTAAAAACCCGCAAATTGCCAACCTCGTCAGGTAACTTCAGGAAATTTACTGCGTCAAACGGAGAAAACGCCAGCAAAGCTGGCGTTTGGGGGAGTATTACAGACGGTCTATAGCATTCAATTCTCGGAAGGCTTGCTCTAAACGCACGACCATAGAACTTTGCGCCGCACGTAACCAGACACGTGGGTCGTAGTACTTTTTGTTTGGCTTATCGTCGCCTTCTGGGTTACCCAGTTGGCTTTGTAAGTAGCCTTCGTTCTTTTTGTAGAACTGTAGGATACCGTCCCAGTTTGCCCATTGGGTATCAGTATCGATATTCATTTTAATTACGCCATATTCGATAGACTCTTTGATCTCTTCAGCTGAAGAGCCTGACCCACCGTGGAACACAAAATTCAGGCTATTGTGAGCTAAATTATGTTTCTCACTGACGTAGTCTTGAGAATTTCTCAGGATTTTTGGCGTTAGTTGCACGTTACCTGGCTTATACACACCGTGAACGTTACCGAATGATGCCGCAATGGTGAAATTAGGGCTGATAGCGCTCAGTTTTTGATAAGCGTAATCAACATCTTCAGGCTGGGTATAGAGCGCCGAGTTATCGAGGTGTGAGTTATCCACGCCATCTTCTTCTCCGCCTGTACAGCCTAACTCAATCTCAAGCGTCATTCCCATCTTCGCCATGCGCGCGAGGTATTGACCGCTGATTTCGATATTCTCTTCTAAAGATTCTTCAGAAAGGTCAATCATATGTGAAGAGAAAAGCGGTTTACCGGTATTTTTGAAATGGGACTCGCCCGCATCCAGTAATCCATCAATCCAAGGTAGTAGTTTTTTTGCACAATGGTCAGTGTGGAGAATAACGGGAACACCGTATTGTTCAGCCATCAGGTGAACATGTTGTGCGCCAGTGATAGCCCCTAGGATGGCTGCTGCTTGTGGCTTATCAGAGGTGAAGCCTTTCCCTGCGAGGAATGCTGCTCCGCCGTTAGAAAACTGAACAATCACTGGTGCTTTAGCTTTTGCAGCGGCTTCTAATACCGCATTGATTGAATCAGTACCGATGCAGTTAACTGCTGGTAACGCGAATTTATTCTCTTTAGCTACTTGGAAAACTTTTTGTACGTCTTCACCCGTAACGACACCCGGTTTTACGAAATCAAAAATTTTAGACATAAGTGTTGTCCTGTTTCATTGGTCGTAAGCTGAGATCACCTTTTCAGCGGTAGAAAATAGAGGAGAATGAGCCCTCCTCAGAATTTTTTATTGTTTCGCACGCTCTTCTAACATTGCCACCGCTGGGAGCTTTTTGCCTTCCACAAACTCAAGGAATGCACCGCCACCCGTGGAGATGTAGGAAATTTTATCTTCGATACCAAATAGGTCGATTGCAGCAAGCGTATCACCACCGCCTGCAACAGAAAACGCATCGCTGTCTGCGATGGCGTTAGCCACGATTTCAGTCCCTTTACGGAAGTTAGGGAATTCGAATACGCCAACAGGTCCGTTCCAAAGGATGGTTTTCGCTTCTTTTAAAATTTTAGCCATTTGAGCCGCAGTCTCATCGCCAAAATCCATAATCTCTTCGTTGTCTTGGATCTCGTTAACTTTTTTGACTGTTGCAGGGGCGGTTTCAGAGAACTCAGTCCCAACACGTGAGTCGACGGGAACGGGAATACCATGTTCGTCACGTAGCTTTTTAGCCGCTTTAACAAAGTCAGGTTCGTACAATGATTTACCGACGTTGTTTTCAATCGCTACGAAGGTGTTCGCAATACCGCCGCCCACGATCACTGTATCGGCAATGCCAACTAAAGATTGTAGAACATCAAATTTAGTGGAAACTTTAGAGCCTCCGACTACCGCAACCATTGGACGAGCCGGATTGCTCATCGCTTTACCAAGGGCTTCGAGTTCCGCAGACAGTAATGGGCCTGCACACGCGATAGGAGCAAATTTACCCACACCGTGAGTCGAGGCTTGGGCACGGTGAGCCGTACCAAACGCATCCATCACAAAAACGTCACACAACGCCGCATATTTTTTCGCTAGCGTTTCATCGTCTTTCTTTTCGCCTTTGTTAAAGCGTACGTTCTCTAGTACCACCAACTGTCCAGCGTCGACGTTAACGCCCTCAAGGTAGTCTTTAGCGAGACTTACCTCGGTGCTGGCAAGCTTTTCTTTCAGGTAGTTAACAACGGGTAGCAGAGAGAATTCTTCGTTATATTCGCCTTCCGTCGGACGACCTAAGTGAGAAGTCACCATTACTTTCGCACCTTGCTTTAGCGCTTGTTCAATGGTCGGTAGTGATGCACGAATACGCGCATCTGACGTCACTTTCCCATCCTTGACTGGCACATTAAGATCAGCACGAATCAGAACACGTTTTCCAGCAAGATCCAGATCGGTCATTTTGATTACAGACATGGTGAATCCTCTTATTGATTCTTTAAGTTTATCCTGCCGCTTATGCGACAGGTTTGAAAGTGTTGTCAGACATCGCTAAACAGGTATCGATCATTCGGTTCGCGAAGCCCCATTCGTTATCACACCATACTAACGTTTTTACCAGGTGTCCTCCACTGACTCGCGTTTGCGATCCATCCACGATGGCACTGTGGGGATCGTGATTAAAATCTGCCGAAACCAGTGGGAGCTCGGTATAGTCGACTATACCATGAAAGCAGCCGTTGGCTGCCTCTTGCAGTAAGTGATTGACTTGCAGTGCCGTTACTTTTTGCTCTAGCGTTACGCTGAGATCAATTGCCGTGACGTTGATAGTCGGCACCCGCACCGCAATCGCTTCAAATCGGTCAAGAAACTTAGGAAATATCCGCGTTATACCCGCCGAGAGCCGAGTATCAACTGGAATGATCGACTGACTTGCCGCGCGTGTTCTGCGCAAATCAGGATGGTAAGCATCAAGGACTTGTTGGTCATGCATTGCCGAATGGATGGTGGTTACCGTACCTGACTCAATACCAAAGGCATCGTCAAGCAGTTTAATGACGGGGATAATGCAATTGGTGGTGCAGGAAGCATTGGAGACAAACCGATGTTCAGGCAGTAGGGTATCATGATTAACGCCATAGACGATGGTTGCGTCTAAGTCTGGTTCACCAGGATGCGCGAACAGTACCTTACGCGCACCAGCTTGATAATGCGCTTCACCATCGGCCCGGCTACCGTAGACGCCAGTGCAATCTAGCACAACATCGATATCTAAATCCCCCCAGGGTAATTCAGCGATCGAAGAGTGATGAAGTAAAGTGATCGCGTCTCTCCCGATAAAGAGTTGCTCACCCTCTAATTTAACTTCCCACGCGAACTGTCCATGAGTGGTGTCATATTTTAAAAGATGTGCCATACCGCGGCTTTCAGCGAGTTCGTTGATGGCAACCACAGTGACGTCCAGATGACGACCTGTTTCATAGAGGGCTCTTGTCACTGCACGACCTATACGGCCAAAACCATTTATCGCAATTCGTAGGGTCATTGCTTACTTATCACCTTGCTCAAACTTGGGTGGCTAGCCCTTTCGTCGGAAACTGTTGCTTGAGGCTACAACGATTTGCTCGATATTAATACCCCGTTCTATCAAAGCTGAAACGATTCTTTCGAGAATAAATCAACTCGTTAGTTTCGGAAATGATAGAGATCAAGACCAATGACTAAAATACGATCAAGATCACATTTTACGCCACAGCAGGCGGTTAGCGTTACGCTATCAGTGATCAACGTCACTGACGGGTTTGCAAAAAAAAACCAGCCAGTGAAAACACTGACTGGTTTTTATCTAGCGATTAGCGATTACAGAATTGCTTTCGCTTTCGCTACCACGTTGTCTACCGTGAAACCGAACTCTTCAAACAGTTGCTCTGCAGGCGCTGACTCACCGAAAGTGGTCATACCCACGATTGCACCTTGTAGACCAACATACTTGTACCAGTAATCGGCAATACCCGCTTCAACGGCGACACGTGCGGTCACTGCTGCCGGCAATACTGACTCGCGGTAAGCGGCATCTTGCTTATCAAAGTGATCAGTAGAAGGCATTGAAACGACACGCACTTTACGACCTTCTGCCGTCAATTTCTCTGCCGCATCAACCGCTAACTGAACTTCAGAACCGGTTGCGATGAAGATAAGCTCTGGTTGCCCTTCGCTATCTTTCAGGACATAACCCCCTTTGCTGATTGCAGCAAGTTGCTCAGCAGTACGCGGTTGTTGGGCAAGGTTTTGACGTGAAAGAATTAATGCTGAAGGACCATCTTGACGTTCGATAGCTTCTTTCCAAGCCACCGCCGTTTCGACTTGGTCAGCTGGACGCCATACGCTCATGTTTGGCGTAGTACGTAAACTCGCTACCTGCTCTACCGGTTGGTGAGTAGGACCATCTTCACCTAAACCAATGGAGTCATGGGTGTAGACCAAGATTTGACGCAGTTTCATCAATGCAGCCATACGTGCAGCATTACGCGCATATTCCACAAACATCAGGAAGGTAGCGGTATAAGGAATGAAACCTGAGTGCAACGAAATACCGTTAGCAATCGCTGTCATACCAAATTCACGCACACCATAGTGAATGTAGTTACCGGCTGCATCGTCTTTAATCGACTTAGAGCCTGACCACATGGTTAAGTTACTTGGCGCTAAGTCTGCAGAACCGCCCAGGTACTCTGGCAGCAGTTTACCATAAGCTTCGATCGCATTTTGCGAGGCTTTACGGCTAGCAATTTTTTGCGGGTTAGCTTGCAAGTCTTCGATGAATTTTTGCGATTCAGCCGCCCAATTAGCAGGAAGTTGATTCGCGGTACGACGTTTGAATTCCGCTGCTAACTCAGGGAAAGCCTTCGCATAAGCGTCGAATTTCTCATTCCAAACCTGCTCTTTCTGTGCGCCTGCTTCTTTAGCATCCCACGCAGCATAGACGTCTGCAGGAATTTCAAATGGCGCTGAGTCCCAACCTAACTCTTTACGAGTGAGTGTGATTTCGTCGTCGCCTAATGGAGCACCATGTGAGTCATGAGTACCGGCTTTGTTAGGGGAACCAAATCCGATAACTGTTTTACACATGATAAGCGTTGGACGCTCTGAAGCACGAGCTTCTTCCACCGCGCGGCGGATTGATTCACTGTTGTGGCCATCAACGCCACGGATAACGTGCCAACCGTAGGATTCAAAGCGCAAGCCCGTATCATCGCTGAACCAACCCTCAGTATGGCCATCAATGGAGATACCGTTGTCATCGTAGAAAGCGATTAGTTTGCCGAGTTGCAGCGTACCGGCTAATGAACAGGCTTCGTGAGAAATCCCTTCCATCATACAGCCGTCACCCATAAAGGCATAGGTATAGTGGTCTACGACGTCATGCCCTGGGCGGTTAAATTGCGCCGCCAGCGTGCGCTCTGCAATTGCAAAACCGACAGCATTCGCAATGCCTTGTCCTAATGGACCTGTCGTCGTCTCGACACCTACGGTGTAGCCATATTCTGGGTGACCTGGCGTTTTAGAGTGTAATTGACGGAAGTTTTTTAACTCTTCAATAGGTAAGTCATAACCGCTGAGGTGTAACAAGCTATAGATCAGCATTGAGCCGTGGCCGTTAGATAAGACAAAACGGTCACGATCCGCCCATGACGGGTTTTTAGGGTTATGATTTAAGAACTCGCGCCATAATACTTCGGCGATATCTGCCATTCCCATCGGTGCACCGGGGTGGCCAGATTTAGCGCGTTGGACCGCATCCATACTGAGTGCACGAATAGCATTAGCAAGTTTTTTTTCAGAAGGCATCTTTCACTCCAGATCGGATGATTTAGTTGTGTTGATTTTTAAACATTTTCAACACAAATTGGAAACTTAGTTGTTTCAATGTACATGATGTGTCGAATGAAAGTACATTCGATCCGCACAATTTAACGCTTGAAGATTGAATCGACTAATGAACCGAGATCATTCTGTGCATTGCCACTGGCTTCAGGGTGAACTTCACCTTGCGGGGAAATTTTATCAACCAGTTGTGGAAGAATTTCAGATAATGTACTCGATGCACCCTGTACATCGGTCCCTAGTTTATCCGCTAGCGACTGCAAGTCTTGCTGACTGAAAGCGGATTGAATATCGTTATGACTGACCGATTGATTGCTGCCGTTACTCAGCCATGAAGAGAGAATTTCCCCTAAGCCACCTTGCTGGAACTTTTGAATCAGTACTTCCACACCACCCTGCTCTTGTACCCAAGACCAGACCGCTTGAAGTTGACTAAGGGAGTTTTGCTGCCCTTCTCCGCCGGTTAATGATCCAACGATGCTGTCAAGTAATCCCATCTTACACTCCTCGTAAATTAACTATTCAGAATAATGATTAGCGCTGAGCCTGCTTGTTTGCAGCCTGTACATGTAACATATCTAACGCAACTGTTGCGGCTGCCAGTGCCGTAATATCGGCATGATCGTAGCCTGGTGCAACTTCAACCAAGTCCATTCCCACAATATTTAATCCCTGTAATCCACGGAGTAATTTTGTGGCTTTATCGCTGGTTAACCCTCCCACCACTGGGGTACCCGTACCTGGTGCATGAGCAGGGTCAAGGCAGTCTATATCAAAGGTCAGATAGACCGGCAAGTCACCGACTGTTTGACGAATTTTAGCGAGAATGTCTTCCACCGCAGTATCGTTGACCCACGCTGCATCCAGTACATTGAAACCAAGTGAAGGATCGTATTCAGTCCGAATACCAATTTGAACAGAATGCGCGGGGTCGATAAGCCCTTCTTGCGGCGCAGTGTAGAACATGGTGCCATGGTCAAAGGTCGGTCCATTCGAATAGGTATCCGTGTGGGCATCAAAATGAACTAAGGCCATTTTACCAAAGTGTTTCGCATGAGCGCGCAGTAACGGCAAAGAAATATAGTGGTCGCCACCAAGGGTCAGCATACGCTTGCCATTTGCTAACAGTTTCTCAGCGTGTGCCTGTAATTTGGCCGACATATCCGCAGAATCACCAAAGGCATACACCAAATCCCCTCCATCGACAACATTCAGCTGTTGGCGTAAGTCGAAACTCCACGGCCAGCGGCACCCTTCCCAGGCCAAGTGGGTAGAGACCTGACGAATCGCATTGGGGCCGAGACGACTGCCTGGACGGCCTGACGTTGCGGCGTCAAAGGGGACGCCAGTAATCACCCATTCGGCATCACTTTCATAAGGTTGAAAATTGAGTGGGAAACGCAGAAAACCAAAGGCGTTAGACACCAGTGAGTTGTCATATTCGTTACCTAAGGTGTTGTACATAGTATATTCTTTCCCTTTACAAGGGCGCTGACCATTCAGCGCCTAGACAGTATAATTTATTCATCTTCCAAATAAGTGTAGCCATACAAGCCGCTCTCAAACTCGGACAAGAATTGGTCTCGAAGTTCTTCAGCAATATCGCTGGCTTTCACTTGATGATAGAACAGGCTAAGTAATTCTTGTGGATCCAGCTGAACGTATTCCAACATATCCGCGACGGTATCCCCTTCATCGGATAACTCAACATCTACTTCACCATTTTCATTGACGTAAACGTTAACCGCTTCAGTATCGCCGAACAGGTTGTGCATGTTCCCCAAGATTTCTTGATAAGCGCCGACCATAAAGAAGCCCAGCATAGGGGGATTTTCCGCATCATATTCCGGCATCGGCATCGTCGTCGCAATCCCATCACCGTCAATGTAATGATCAATAGTGCCATCAGAATCACAAGTGATATCTAACAATACCGCCCTTCGCTTGGGTTGCTTATTCAGCCCTTCAAGTGGCAGGACTGGGAAGAGCTGATCGATCCCCCATGCATCAGGCATAGATTGAAATAGCGAGAAATTGACGTAAATCTTATCTGCCATGCGCTCTTGAAGTTCATCAATCACTGGCCGGTGCGCGCGGTTGCTCGGATCCAAATGCTGTTGGGTATAATGACAGATATTTAAATACAACTGCTCAGCCCAAGCGCGTTGTGTCAGTGTATAAATACCTGATGAATATCCAGTATGGATATCAGATAAGTCGACTTGGCTGTCATGCAGCCACTCGCGTAATGACCGATGTCCCTGCGATTCGTGCATCTCCTGCCACGTTTTCCACATACTTAATAAAGGACGCGGGGAGTCATCTTCTGGCGAGTTCGGCGGAGTAAAACTATTACGCTCAACACCAATAATGTTCGAAACCAATACTGTATGGTGTGCGGTCACAGCACGCCCTGACTCGGTAATGACGGTTGGGTGCTCTAAGCCATGTTCTTCACACGCTTCACCAATGGCATAAATGACATTATTCGCATATTCATTTAATCCGTAATTCACTGAGCAGTCGGATTGCGAGCGAGTTCCTTCATAATCGACCCCTAAACCACCGCCTACATCAAAACATTTGATCTGTACCCCTAAACGGGCGAGTTCCACATAGAAACGGGCAGATTCACGAACGCCTGTGTAGATATCGCGGATATTTGCCATCTGCGACCCAAGATGGAAATGGAGTAACTGTAAACTCTCTAAGCGCCCGGCTTGGCGCATAATGTCGACCAATTCCAATACTTGTGAGGCTGACAGACCAAATTTCGATTTTTCACCACCGCTTGATTGCCATTTACCGGAACCTTGCGACGCTAAGCGTGCGCGGATCCCTAAGCGCGGCACTACATTTAACCGTTCAGCTTCTTCAAGCACCAAACGGATCTCTGTCATCTTTTCGATCACAAGATACACTTTATGACCGAGTTTTTCGCCGATTAGGGCTAAACGAATATATTCGCGGTCCTTATATCCATTACACACAATCACCGAACGTGTTTGGCCTGCATGCGCTAAGACCGCCATCAATTCTGCTTTTGATCCCGCTTCCAGTCCTAAAGGTTCCCCCGAGTTAATCAGTGACTCAATGACTCGTTTATGTTGGTTAACCTTAATTGGATAGACAAGAAAATAGTCACCGCGGTAACCGAAAGATTCACGTGCGCGTTTAAATGCGGCATTAATTGACCGCAGGCGATGCTGTAAGATTTGCGGGAAGCAAAATAACGCAGGTAGTCGCTGGCCTTGTGCTTCGCGTTCTTTAACTAGTTTAGCCAGATCGACACGGGCCGAAAGAATGTCTGGATTTGGACAAACACTGATATGACCTAATTCATTGACGTCATAATAATTATTTCCCCACCAGGCAATATTGTAGGTGCGTAACATACGGCTCGCTTCTTGATCGTTGACTGCAACCTCTTGCATTGAACGCAGCTCACCATGTTCGCCAGCAGATGAACCTCGAATGTGTTTAATGACGTCGGTCATCTCATGCCTCTATCTCAGATAAAAAACAATTAAGTATTTACCCTAGCGTAACCCGCTAAGCACTGCAAATACTCGTCATGGGTCTAACACGTCCGCCACGTTTATGACGGATAATATAGGTGATGCAGAGAAAAAATAACTGTACGTGGTGACAGATTTACTGACGATAACTACAGTGATGGTCGATAAATCAAAAAGCGGCGTTGCCACACCCAGAATTCGGCATACTGCAAATCGAAAAAAATCTTTAAACCACTGTAATATATAATTTTATTTTTTTCATACCTAAGCGTGAAACCTGTCCATCACAGGTGGTAAAGCGGTTCGCGATTTATACCCCTAAGGGGGTAAAAATGCAAAATGTTTGTCTTACGTCTAGGCTGTTATCAGTGTCTATGTGGCTGTCGATGCGCTAATCCAGAAAAATCGCTGGAATTAATCAGTGATCCTACCCTAGAATAGACGTCCAGATGGAAAACCATCCGATGGTGTTTTCCTCTCAATTTACTATTCAAGGTCGTCGTGCTATCAGCGATAAGATGGCGATGTTGAGGCAGCACCAATTATGAGTGCACGCGAATTAAATCCCTTAAGCAAGGTAACTATATAATGGCTAAACATCTTTTCACCTCAGAATCCGTCTCAGAAGGGCATCCCGATAAAATCGCCGATCAAATCTCTGATGCCGTATTAGATGCGATCCTTGAGCAAGACCCCAAAGCACGTGTGGCCTGTGAGACCTATGTGAAAACTGGCATGGTTTTAGTTGGCGGTGAAATTACGACCTCAGCTTGGGTCGATATCGAAGAAATCGCTCGTCAAACTGTACGTGATATCGGCTATGTTCACTCCGATATGGGCTTTGATGCAAACTCCTGTGCGGTACTGAATGCCATTGGTAAACAATCGCCAGATATTAATCAAGGTGTTGACCGTAAAGATCCGCTTGACCAGGGTGCCGGTGACCAAGGATTAATGTTTGGTTACGCAACCAATGAAACTGATGTGTTGATGCCTGCTCCAGTGACTTACGCTCACCGTTTAGTACAACGCCAATCCGAAGTACGTAAAGACGGTACTCTGCCTTGGTTACGTCCAGATGCTAAAAGCCAAGTCACCTTCCAATATGATGGCGACAAAATTGTCGGTATCGACGCAGTTGTTCTTTCTACCCAACATGCAGAACAGATCGGTCAAAAAGAGCTGCAAGAAGCTGTAATGGAGACCATTATCAAGCCTGTACTGCCGACCGAGTGGCTCACCCCTAGCACCAAATATTTCATCAACCCGACAGGGCGTTTTGTTATTGGTGGCCCAATGGGTGACTGCGGATTAACCGGACGTAAAATTATTGTTGATACCTACGGCGGTATGGCGCGTCACGGCGGCGGTGCATTTTCAGGTAAAGATCCGTCTAAAGTTGACCGCTCTGCTGCTTATGCCGCGCGTTATGTGGCGAAGAATATTGTTGCTGCTGGCCTGGCAGACCGTTGTGAAATTCAGGTTTCTTACGCAATTGGTGTCGCTGAACCGACTTCAATCATGGTCGAGACTTTCGGTACCGAAAAGCTACCAACTGAGCAATTAACCCTGCTGGTGCGCGAGTTCTTCGACCTACGTCCTTACGGTTTGATCCAGATGTTAGATCTACTTCACCCTATTTACCGTGAAACTGCGGCTTATGGACACTTTGGCCGTGAGCACTTCCCATGGGAAAAAACGGATAAAGCTGAAGCACTGCGTGATGCGGCTAATTTAAAATAGTTCCTCAAAATAGGGCGGGAGAATTTCCGCCCTATTTCTACCCTTCGCCGTCCCCTCATATCCCCTTAAAAAATCAGAGCGCGCCTCTATCACTCCTGAGTGAAAACGTTTACAAGGTCTTTTCCTAGCCTAAATAGAGTCTATTTCACCAATTGGTAAAAAAAATATGATTTATTCAGCGGTTAAGGCTATAAATAGTCGATATTTTTATATAGTTCCGTCAAGAACCAGTGAACCAGACCTTGAAGAAGTTGTTGAATAACTTTTAATGAGTCTTAAATGTAATCGATTACATCGCTGTGAGCTGGCTCACTGATAATTGACATATAATTACGTAAGATCACTACGATAAGAAATCTAACATCGGAGGCATTCATGCCTGTAAATACATCTAAACGTAGAACGTCTAATAAAATGATGACGTTTTTCGTCTGTTTTCTCGCTGCACTCGCCGGTTTATTATTTGGTTTAGACATCGGGGTTATTGCCGGAGCTCTACCCTTCATTGCCAAAGAATTCAATGTGACACCTCATCAACAAGAGTGGATCGTAAGCTCAATGATGTTTGGTGCCGCAGTGGGCGCTGTCGGCAGTGGCTGGATGTCCTCGTCACTTGGTCGTAAAAAGAGCTTAATGGCGGGAGCCATCCTGTTCGTTATTGGCTCATTATGGTCAGCCCTAGCGACCTCACCTGAAATGTTGATTGCAGCACGGGTACTGCTAGGATTAGCTGTCGGTATTGCTTCTTATACTGCGCCGCTTTACCTCTCTGAAATCGCCCCGGAAAAAATTCGCGGAAGTATGATTTCTCTTTACCAACTGATGATTACTATCGGTATTCTTGGCGCTTATCTCTCAGATACCGCGCTGAGCTACAGTGGTGATTGGCGTTGGATGTTGGGTGTGATCACTATCCCTGCTGCATTATTACTTGTCGGCGTCGTATTCCTGCCAAATAGCCCGCGTTGGTTAGCGGCTAAAGGGCAATTTTATGACGCACAGAAAGTCCTTGATCGCCTTCGTGATACAAGCGAACAAGCTAAACGCGAATTAGACGAAATCCGTGAAAGCTTAAAAATCAAGCAAACGGGTTGGGCACTGTTTAAAGACAATAGTAATTTCCGCCGTGCCGTTTATCTGGGAGTATTACTGCAAGTTGTGCAGCAATTTACCGGTATGAACGTCATTATGTATTACGCGCCGAAAATTTTTGAAATTGCAGGGTTCACCAATACTACCGAGCAAATGTGGGGAACGGTGATTGTTGGTTTAGTCAACGTACTCGCAACCTTCATTGCAATTGGGCTGGTTGACCGTTGGGGCCGTAAGCCAACACTGGTCCTAGGCTTTATTGTAATGGCCGCAGGGATGGGTGTATTAGGAACAATGCTTCATCTCGGCATCCACTCAGCTGGTGCGCAATACTTCGCTATCGCGATGCTATTAATGTTTATTATTGGTTTCGCAATGAGTGCAGGTCCATTAATCTGGGTACTTTGCTCTGAAATCCAACCGCTGAAAGGCCGCGACTTCGGTATTACTGTTTCAACGGCGACCAACTGGATTGCGAATATGATTGTCGGTGCGACCTTCTTAACTCTACTGAATAATTTAGGCAATGCGGGGACCTTCTGGTTATACGCAGCACTGAATGTTGTCTTCATCATTCTGACTCTGTGTCTGATTCCAGAAACGAAAAATGTTTCACTGGAACACATTGAAAGAAACCTGATGCAAGGTAAAAAACTAAAAGAAATCGGTTCGCGCGATTAATCATACTAGGGGGGTGACAAGTTCACCCCTTTTTTTATGTTATCCTTACCCAATGAAAAAAAATCTTCGCCTGCCTATCGCTTTACAGCAAGCCATTTATCGCTCGCTTCGCCATCACCTCAACCTTGCCGCCCCTCTTTTCGATGATCCTTTACCTGAGCCCTCCATCAGTTGGCAACAACGCGGAACCACTGCAGGCAGTGCATGGCTAAAGGAGTGGCAAATCCGACTGAACCCTGTGCTCTGTGAAGAGAATCAACAAGCGTTTGTGGAACAAGTGGTCCCGCATGAACTTGCGCATCTGCTGGTATGGAAAAAATTTGGCCGCGTGGCCCCTCATGGTCGTGAGTGGCGCTGGATGATGGAAGAAATTTTACAGGTAAAAGCCGAACGCACTCATCACTTTACCACTACCTCAGTCGCTGGTCAGACGTTCCCGTATCACTGCGAATGCCAGCAACACGCCCTCACCTTACGTCGTCATAACCGCGTGGTGCGCGGGGAAACCGAATATCGCTGCCGACGCTGCGCCCACCCCTTACATTTAGGTGAATTTAAAGCGTCGAAAACGGAAACTTCTGACTCTTGAGAGGCTGACTTTTGTACAGATGTTCGCACTGGGATGGGGTATTATGGCGCATTGATGTCACTTTGATATATTTCTAGAATATGCGCCTCAAAATGGGTTTATTAACTTTACTTTTTTCAATTACTCCAGCCTTTGCAAAAGTCTACCTACAGAATAATTTTCAAGCGGCGAAAAAGGCCTCTGTTGAGGTTAACCAAGGTGCAAAAGAATTTTATTGTGGATGTGATATTGATTGGCAAGGTAAAAAAGGGATCCCTGATTTAACCTCCTGTGGTTATCAGCCACGAAAGAATGCCCAACGTGCCGCGCGAATAGAGTGGGAACATGTGGTGCCAGCTTGGGTATTTGGCCATCAACGCCAATGCTGGCAACAAGGAGGGAGAAAAAATTGTCGCAAAGATAGCGAGTATCGCAGAATAGAATCCGACCTACATAATCTCGAACCGGCTATTGGTGAAGTGAATGGCGATCGCAATAACTTTGCTTACAGCCAGTGGAATGGCACCCCCTCACAATACGGTGCTTGTGAGATGATTAATGATTTTAAAGCTAAACTAACCCAGCCGGCAGCGCGTGCCCGTGGCCCGATTGCACGGATCACCTTGTATATGCGCGACCAATACCACCTTTCCCTCTCTCGCCAGCAAACACAGCTATTAATGGCTTGGAATAAGCTTTATCCCGTGACACCTTGGGAGTGTCAGCGTGACCGGCGTATCAGCCAAATACAGGGAAATGCGAACCCTTGGGTTGCCCAGCAATGCCATTAATCAGTAACGCTACTCGATTGCAATTCGTCGGTTCAGCGGTCAAGCTATAAGGTATAGACATGAAGGTTATTCATTTATTTTTTATTAAGAGATAAGACCATGCGCATTCCCCGCATCTTTCATCCTGAAACGCTCCAAAATCATCAACGTATTCAGCTTTCTGAAGACGCCGCCAATCATGTTGGCCGAGTATTACGCATGGTCGCCGGACAACAGGTTCTGTTATTTGACGGCAGTAACCACGTATTTCTTTCTGATATCGTGGAAGCCAGTAAAAAACAGGTCATCGTTGAAACCTCCAGCGCAGAACTCGACGATCGTGAGTCCCCTCTCGATATCCATCTGGGACAAGTGCTGTCACGGGGGGAGAAGATGGAATTCACCATCCAAAAATCAATTGAATTAGGGGTTAACACTATTACGCCTTTAATCTCAGAGCGTTGTGGTGTAAAACTGGATAAAGAGCGGCTTGAAAAAAAGCTGTCACAGTGGCAAAAAATTGCTATTGCGGCCTGTGAACAATGTGGACGAAATCGCATTCCCGATATTCGTCCTGTCATGACCTTGGCAGAGTGGCTTTCCGAACCCAGTGATGCGCTAAAGCTCAATCTGCATCCACGTGCCTCGCAAAGCATTAATCGTCTTACCCTACCCAATAATAAGGTGAGATTACTTATCGGGCCGGAAGGCGGCTTATCGGCCGCTGAGATTGAACAAGCCAGCGCTGATAATTTTACAGATATTTTGTTGGGCCCACGGGTATTACGTACCGAAACCACAGCATTAACCGCTATTACCGCATTACAGGTGAGATTTGGCGATTTAGGATAATATGTTATCTGGCATCTTCCGTGAAATGGCCCGCTTATCCTTAGGTATACTGAGGCCTTTGCTAGCATATACTATATATTTTGAAGGGGTTGTGAATGATTAAGCTGGGCATTGTGATGGATCCTATTACAACCATCAATATCAAGAAAGATAGCAGTTTTGCGATGTTGTTAGCGGCACAAAAACGCGGTTATGAAATCCATTATATGGAGATGAATGATTTATCATTACGCAAAGGTGTTGCCTTCGCGCGAACGCGCGGCTTAACCGTTATGCAAAATGAAGAGAAATGGTTTGAGTTCACTAGCGAGCAAACCTTACCTCTCGCCGATCTTGATGTGATCCTTATGCGTAAAGATCCCCCTTTTGATACCGAGTTTGTCTACGCGACCTATCTTTTAGAAAGAGCTGAAGAGCAAGGCACGCTGATTGTAAACAAGCCCCAAAGTCTACGCGATTGTAATGAAAAACTTTTCACCGCCTGGTTCGCTGAGTTAACCCCTGATACCTTGGTTACTCGAAGTCGTGAAACGTTACGTGATTTCTGGCAAGAACATGGTGATATCATCATGAAGCCACTTGATGGTATGGGAGGAGCGTCAATTTTCCGTGTTAAACAAGACGATCCTAATTTTTCCGTGATCTGGGAAACCCTTACCCAGCAAGGTACTCAATTTTGTATGGCCCAAAACTTCGTCCCTGAAATTAAACAAGGCGATAAACGGGTTCTGATTGTCGATGGCGAACCTGTTCCATATTGTTTAGCTCGTATTCCTCAGTCCGGCGAGACACGTGGTAACTTAGCTGCCGGTGGACGCGGTGAGCCACGCCCGTTAACTGAGAGTGACTGGGCTATTGCCCGTAAAGTGGCTCCAACGCTTAAAGAAAAAGGGCTTATTTTTGTTGGACTAGATATCATTGGCGATAAATTAACAGAAATAAACGTCACCAGCCCTACCTGTATTCGCGAAATTGAAGCTGAATTCCCGGTGTCAATTACTGGTATGCTGATGGACGCTATTGAAAAACGTTTAGCTAACGCATAATTTTGTTCAACCTTTCTGGTAGCCCTGCGGTTATCAGAAACCTAATCACTCGAGACGGTATGAATTTACAGCACCATTTCCTGATTGCAATGCCCACGTTAGAGGACCCTTTATTCAAGCGCTCCGTGGTTTACATCTGTGAACATAACAATGACGGTGCTATGGGGATTATCATCAATAAACCTTTAGAAAATCTAAACGTTGAACGGGTATTAGCCAAACTTGATATTGAGCTTTCTGGGGATGGCTCCCAACGCCAGCTTGAACAACCGGTATTTACCGGTGGTCCCATGTCTGAAGACCGTGGATTTATCCTTCATACCATGCCACAAAAATATGCATCCAGTATCGAGGTCTCTCCCGAGACAGTGGTCACAACCTCTAAAGATGTCCTTGAAGCCTTAACCACTGACCACCCTCCCCAACACGTATTGGTGGCACTGGGGTATTGCGCGTGGGAACAACAACAGCTTGAAAATGAAATTTTGGAGAATGCCTGGCTTACCGTTCCCGCCACCAGCGACATTATTTTCCATTTACCGGCATCAGAACGTTGGTCGGCCGCAGCAGCAAAATTAGGCATTAATATTCATACTATTGCCAGTGAAGCAGGACACAGTTAATGAGTAATCACACCATCATTGCTTTCGATTTTGGTACTCGCAGTATCGGAATTGCAGTGGGCCAAACCTTGACGGCGACAGCATCCCCTCTCAGTGCAGTCAAAGCTCAAGATGGCGTACCCGATTGGAACGTGATTGAAAAAGTGGTCAACGAGTGGCAGCCAGATTATTTAGTCGTGGGCTTACCGCTTAATATGGACGGTAGTGAGCAAGAATTAACGCAGCGAGCAAAAAAGTTTGCCAACCGCCTGCATGGCCGGCTAGGGAAAAAAGTCGAGCTGCAAGATGAACGGTTAAGCACAACGGAAGCCCGATCTCGTCTCTTTGAGAAAGGCGGTTTTAAATCTTTGTCGAAAGGACGCGTTGATTCACAGTCTGCGGTAATTATTTTAGAAAGTTGGTTTGAAAATCTTTATTGATAGCGGTTTGGACTGAAACGACTTCCTGTTCATTGCACCGTTCAAGCGATTGACGAAATGAAATCATCCCTTCTTGATTAGCCTGTTCCAGTTGCCCCTGCAGCTGATGAAATTTTGCTTCGCGGATCAGGTTTCCAACGGCTTTAGTGTTAATCAATAGCTCATAAATGGGCCGCGCTTTTCCTGCATGGAATTGCAGTTGCTGTGCTAACACCGCACGTAAGCTTTGTGCAAGTTGTTGGCGTGCAGTATCTCGTTCATGTGCAGGAAAGGCATCCACTAACCGCTGCAACGCATGAGTAGTATCCGTACTGTGAAGCGTTGCGAGGACGAGATGCCCTGTTTCAGCGGCGGTAAACGCCAGTTGTATTGTCGTTTTATCGCGTAATTCTCCAATTACAATAATATCGGGATCTTGACGTAAAGCCGCAACGATGCCGTTGGATAAGTCACTGACATGTTCTCCAATTTCCCGCTGCTGGATTAAGCATTGCAGAGGGCTATGGCAAAATTCTATAGGGTCTTCGAGCATCAGAATATGTCGCTGACACTGTTGATTAAGATGGTCTATCAATGCCGTGAGAGTGGTTGATTTGCCTGATCCCGTTGCGCCTGTAACAAGGAGTAAGCCATCATCTCCTTTAACTAACTGCAGTAAGGCTCTAGGCACCTGCAAATGCTCAATACCCATCACCTGTACTGGAAGTATTCGTAGTGAGAGCGATAAACCCTGTTGCTGTTTAAAAAGGGATGCCCGAACACGCACTCCCTGCTCACTGGAAAATGCAAAGTCGCAATGCCCCTGCTCAGCCAGCTGCTGCTGTAATCGCGCCGTGATCCTCTGGCTAAAAAATACGTCAAACCAAGCATTGGTCAGTTTCTCTGTATGAGGAATGATGTAGATTCTATTTTCTCTACGCCAACGGGGAAATTCTCCGCAGCATAGGTGTAGATCGCTCGCGTTATGTTTTACACTACGCGCAATTAATTCTGTTAACTCCATAGTGATTTCCGGTTATGACATCCATTTCTCAAAATTTACACTCAGTGGAACAACGGATCGCCGATATTGCCAAGCATTGTGGGCGTGATTCTCAAGAAATTAGATTACTTGCTGTAAGTAAAACTAAGCCTGAGAGCGACATCAGCGCGGCCTACACCGCCGGTCAACGTTGCTTTGGTGAGAATTACGTACAGGAGGGAGTGAGTAAAATTGCAGCCTTAGCTCACTTATTCGATATCGACTGGCACTTTATTGGGCCACTACAGTCGAATAAGAGCCGCCTAGTGGCGGAGAACTTTGCTTGGTGTCATACCGTTGATCGCTTAAAACTGGCGCAGCGCCTCTCAGCACAACGCCCTGAACATATGCCACCACTCAATGTACTGATTCAAGTTAATATCAGTGATGAGTCCAGTAAATCAGGCATTCGTGCTGAGCAGCTTAACGACTTAGCTGCCAATATTCGTCATCTTCCTCAGTTACGGCTAAGAGGAATTATGGCGATCCCAGCACCAGAACCTGATTATGCAAAGCAATTGGCTGTTTGTCAGCGTATGGCTGAGCTATATAACCGCTTAGCGGAGAACTACCCCGAGGTTGACACGCTTTCCTTAGGAATGAGTGATGACCTTGATGCGGCAATTACCGCAGGCAGTACCCTTGTACGAGTGGGTAGCGCGATTTTTGGTGCCCGTCAGTACCCTACTTCTTCAGAATAAGCTAAGGAACACTATGTATACCTTGACGTTTTTGGTCAAAACTTTTATCGAGCTATACGTGCTCGTACTGCTATTACGAATCTGGATGCAATGTGCACGCTGTGATTTTTACAACCCACTTGCTCAGTTTGTGGTGAAACTGACCCAACCGATTATTGGACCTTTACGTCGCGTTATTCCGGCTATTGGCCCTATTGATGGTGCCTCTTTACTTCTCGCTTTTATCTTAACTACCCTGAAGTATCCTTTATTGGTCGCTATCAATAACGGTGGCTTCTCGCTATCACTTAGCTTATTGCTAATTGGTGTTTTGTCGCTACTCAAAGCAGCCGGTAATTTAGTTTTCTGGGTGATTTTAATTCGTTCAATTATGAGTTGGGTTAGCCAAGGCCGTAGCCCTGTCGACCACGTTCTTTACCAACTCACCGAACCGCTAATGTCTCCAATCAGACGCTGGCTACCGGCGATGGGGGGAATAGACTTCTCCGCGATGATCGTTATTCTCATCCTTTATGCATTAAATTATCTTGGAATGGATCTTTTCTCTAACTTATGGGTTTGGCTATAAATCATGACAAATCACCTCTCTCCACAAAATGTTGTGTTGGCTACAGGTAATGCAGGTAAAGTCAGCGAGCTGGCTGGGTTATTACGCGATTTTGGCTTAACCATTACCGCTCAAACGGAACTAGGGGTAGGCTCAGTTGAAGAGACAGGGCTAACCTTTATTGAAAATGCATTGATTAAGGCTCGTCATGCCTCGCGCGTTACCGGACTCCCCGCTATTGCCGATGACTCTGGTTTAGCCGTCGATGCATTGCAGGGAGCCCCAGGCATCTACTCGGCGCGCTATGCGGGTGAAGGATCTTCCGACACCGATAACCTGGCGAGGTTATTGGCGGCGATGCAGGATGTACCTGATGACCAACGACAAGCTGCTTTCCACTGTGTCTTGGTCTATTTAGCCCATGCCGACGATCCCACACCGATCGTCTGTTACGGACGTTGGCCAGGTGTCATTACTCGCCAACCCAGAGGTCAAGAGGGCTTTGGTTATGACCCGATCTTTTATATCCCCGAGCAACAGAAATGCGCAGCTGAAATGAGCAAGGCAGAAAAAGCTGCACTCTCTCATCGTGGCCAAGCATTACAGCAACTGATGGAAGCATTACGTAATGGCTAAAGGTTTGCCCCCATTAAGTTTATATATTCATATTCCTTGGTGTGTACAAAAGTGCCCCTATTGCGATTTCAATTCTCATGCCCTTAAGGGTGAGGTGCCACATCAGGAGTATGTTGAGCATTTACTGAAAGATTTGGATGATAGTCTGCATCTGGTTCAGGGAAGGCAGCTATCAACAATTTTTATCGGTGGGGGGACGCCAAGTTTATTGAGTAGCCAAGCTATGCAGCAGCTGATGGATGGGGTACGTCAACGTATCCCGTTATCGGAAGGGATTGAGGTTACCATGGAGGCTAATCCCGGTACGGTTGAAGCAGAGCGTTTCAGTGGCTATCAGCAAGCTGGGATTAATCGTATCTCGATAGGTGTGCAAAGCTTCGATGCGCAAAAGTTGAAGCGACTTGGTAGGATCCACGGGCCGGAGGAAGCTGAGCGTGCTGCACAGCTCGCGACTGGACTAAAGCTCCGTAGTTTTAATCTTGATCTTATGCATGGTCTTCCCGACCAGAGTATTGAGCAGGCTTTGGATGATTTACGACAAGCGATAGCGCTAACCCCCCCTCATCTCTCGTGGTATCAATTAACGATTGAGCCCAATACGTTGTTCGCCTCACGCCCTCCAAAATTACCCGACGATGACGATTTATGGGATATTTTCGAACAAGGGGATCGGCTACTGCGTGATGCAGGGTATGAGCAGTATGAAACCTCAGCTTATGCTAAGCCCGGTTACCGTTGCGAACATAACCTTAATTACTGGCGGTTCGGGGATTATCTCGGTATTGGCTGCGGTGCTCATGGCAAAATTACACTCGCTGATGGCAATATTATGCGCACCGTAAAAACGCGTCACCCTAAAGGATATATGCGAGGTGAATACCTCGATCGGCAATTTATGGTTGCGGATGAGGATAAAGCCTTTGAGTTTTTTATGAATCGTTTTCGATTGCTGGAACCTTGCCCGCGTCAGGATTTCGTTGATCTAACGGGACTGGCAGAACAGCGGGTACGTCCCGCACTCGATAACGCTATTCGAGCAGGTTATTTGCAAGAAACTACTGAGCATTGGCAAATCACAGCCAAAGGGAAGCTATTCTTAAATTCACTACTCGAAGCCTTTTTACCCGAGACAGAATAAAAAAAGCCTTGCTCTGAAGTGCCCCCCGATAATAGGTTGTCCAACTATCGGGTGCACTTCACTCTGCAAGGCTTTTTTATTAGTAACGGAAGTAACTACGCTGAGCTTTATCCACTTTATAAAGATAACGCCGTGATTCGGCTGCGGGATGTTTACGCACCAAGATACGATAAACTTCCGTTGGCGGCATCGTATTGATGATTGCAACGGCTTTATCTTTGTTGCTAGAGAAAACCTTCAATACGCTTCCTGCACCACCATTATAGGCTGTAATTACCGCATAACGTCTCGATTGTGGATCGGTAATCCCGGCCAAATAATTATTTTGTAAAATAGACAGATAAGCGGTACCGGCATCGATATTATTTTCCGGGTCAAGTAAATAGCTGCGGCTAGGTTTACCCCACTTTCCTTTCATTTTAAATACATCGACGCCAGCGGTATGCTGAACAACTTGCATCAGCCCTAGCGCATCAGAATTACTGATTGCATAGGGGTTAAAACTGGACTCCGTTTGCATGATTGCCAATATGAGTGAGACATCTACCCCATACTGATCTGAAGCACGACGTACCATTGGTAAATAACGATGTGCCCGTTGGTTTAAGTGGTTCGGTACCATCGGAATGGTAACGGACCAGATAACATGCATCCCAGAAACTCGGCGATGTAGTTTATATTTAAGCAGGTAATCTGCGAAGGTGGCCGCGCGACCTTGCCAGCGAATTGGCTGCCCGGTGTTATCCAGAACCTGACCATAGAGTAAGGGCTCTCGACTAAGATTGATATCGTTAGCGTCAGAATAGAGGTCAACGTTACCCGGGTCTTCACCGATCAACAGTGTCGTGATAATCGCTTCACGTAAGCTGGCCATCGGGTTAGTGCCCGAAATTGACTCGATAGTAATTTTACCGCTTTCGAAGTTGATGTGGCTGCGCGTGTAGTAGTTATCGCTATACTTTACGTAATCTTTTGGGCCAGCAATCAGAACTTCGTTGATCCCCCATATGTTTTCGATGTTATGCGCGAACTGGCCCACAAGGATATCAAAACCATTGGTGTCCTTTACCCAGTCTTCGTGAAAAACGCTTTTTTTATCACTCGAGCAAGAGACAAGCAGTGGCGCGATGAGTATTAAAGGAATCAATTTTTTCATAAGGTGACGTTCTGGCTGCTTAGCGTAAAGTTTTATAATTTATTAGTTTGACTGCTCAGGGGGCGTGTAGCCATCAATCTGAACGTCCTTTCCTTCAAACAAGAAGCTGACCATCTCTTGCTCAATGATCTTACGATGTTCTGGATTCATCATATTTAATTTTTGTTCATTGATTAACATGGTTTGCTTAGTCATCCACTGCTGCCAAGCTGGCTTTGAAATCTCTTGATAAATGCGTTTACCAATTTCACCTGGATAAAGTTGAAAGTCTTGGCCTTCAGCATCTTGTTTTAAAAATGTGCAAAAAATTGTACGACTCATAGGTCAATCCTGTTAATTATTATGCGCTATGGCGAGTTCGTGGCTTAGCTCGTTCAAAATACGTTGTACCGGCGCGGCTAATCCTACCGATTGCGGCTGCGCTAAGTTATACCAGAGAGTAACAGATTCCTCCATTAAAGCCGCAATGATAGGCTGCTCTATCATCACCGGAATTATCTGTAAATGGAAATGGCTAAAGGTATGCTTAAAACTATTTAGCTGTTGCTGCTTACCCTTAATCCCGCGCTGCGATAGCCATTGTTCCATCTCTGTGCGATCTGAAAATTGAGGAAAACTGTACAACCCCCCCCAAATACCTAGGCTGGGCCGTTTTTCCAGTAATACCCGACCGTCTTGCTTTAATAACAATAGCCAAGCTTCTCGAGTTGGGAGATCTTTTTTTGGCTTTTTTCCTGGATAATCTTGCCAGTTATGCTGAGCGTACGCGATACAGCCCGCATTTAGCGGACAAAGCTCACATTTAGGACGCGAACGGGTACAGACCATCGCGCCTAAATCCATCATTGCTTGGTTAAAGGCCGCAACCTCTTGTTGCGGGGTAACTGTCTCGCTTAAGGCCCACAATTTACTCTCGACCTCCCGCTGCCCTGGCCATCCCGCCACCGCATAATAACGGGCGAGCACACGTTTCACATTTCCGTCTAGAATAGGATGATGTTGACCGAGTGAAAGAGAAAGTATTGCTCCCGCTGTTGAGCGCCCTACTCCTGGAAGGGCAACGACCTGCTCAAAGCACTCTGGAAATTGGCCTTGGTGCTCGCTCATTACTTGGCAGGCGGCTTTATGGAGATTACGCGCCCGCGCATAGTAGCCGAGACCTGTCCACAAATGCAGCACATGATCAATCGGCGCTGCACTAAGCTCGGCAACCGTTGGAAATTGCGCCATAAAACGTTCAAAATAAGGAATGACCGTAGCAACTTGGGTCTGTTGAAGCATCACTTCAGACAACCATACCTTGTAAGGCGTTTTTTCTTGCTGCCAAGGCAGCGTTTTTCGGCCAAACTGGTGATACCATGTCAGGACTTGGCTAGCAAAAGATGACGAATCGGTGGTAGTTAACATCGTTTGTACAGAATTCGTGAAGAGAGATGGATAAATTGCAGCATAGACCTAGCATTAAGTAAACCACTGCTTGGTAAAGGCTTGCTAATCATGCTTAACTTTGCATAATCCCCATTTAAAATTGAAACATTTGTAGGCTTATTATGATTAATGACGTCATTACACCAGAATTTGATGAAGATGGGCGTCCATTACGCCGGATAAGAAGTTTTGTTCGACGCCAAGGCCGCCTCACCAAAGGCCAGCAGCAAGCCCTAGATGAACTTTGGCCAATCAATGGGATTGAATATAGCGCTGAGCCTATGGATTTTCAGCAGGTTTTTGGTCGTGAAGCCCCTCTAGTATTAGAAATCGGCTTTGGTATGGGGGCATCCTTAGTCGAGATGGCTAAGGCCAACCCACATCAGAATTTTTTGGGTATCGAAGTGCATGCTCCCGGTGTCGGCGCCTGTTTGGCCAGCGCTGAAGAAGCTGGCGTAACTAATTTACGCGTGATGTGCCATGACGCTGTAGAAGTATTGGAGAAGATGATCCCCGACAATTCGTTACGTCTGGCTCAACTCTTTTTCCCCGATCCTTGGCACAAGGCTCGCCATAATAAACGCCGTATTGTTCAGATTCCTTTTGCTGAGCTGATCCTTCGTAAGTTAAAACTTGGCGGAGTCTTTCACATGGCCACAGACTGGGAAAACTATGCAGAGCATATGCTTGAAGTCATGCAATCTATCCCAGGTTATGTCAACCAATCGCCCGGGGGGCAATATGTCCCAAGGCCAGATTCACGTCCACTCACCAAGTTTGAACAGCGGGGTCACCGTTTAGGACATGGTGTGTGGGATTTAATGTTTGAGAGGATTAAATAATGGCTGTTAATCGTAGTCGCCGTTTACGTAAAAAATTACATCTTGATGAGTTTCAAGAGTTTGGCTTTTCTGTCGCGTGGTCATTTCCTGCAGGAACCGATACGGCAACAATTGATAAGACTGTTGATGATTTCATCAGCGAAGTGATTGAGCCGCAAGGACTGGCCTATGACGGCAGTGGCTACCTTCAATGGGAAGGATTAATCTGCTTACAAAAAACCGGTAAATGTACCGATGACCACCGCACTGCCGTTAGCCAATGGCTATCTGCAAAAGGCTTAGAAAACATCCGCGTCACGGAACTGTTTGATGTCTGGTGGGACTAAGTCAGTATAATCTCTAGACGGATGATACACTCTTGATTATCCGTCAACCTTCCCCCTTTCTGGAGAAACTCCATGCTACGCAAAGTTCTACTCGCTACGCTACTTGTTTCAGCAGTACAAGCCCATGCCGCTTATCAGTGTGATTCGATCCCTAACGATGATATTACCCTATCACCTCAAAGCGTGGCTATCGTGGGAAGTGATGGCACGATGGTAATCACCCCAAATGGTGATATCACCTTCAATGGTAAAGCTCTGCAGCCCTCCGCGGCGACGCGCCAGCAAGCCATTAATTACCAAGCAGCTGTGCGTAAAGATATGCCATGGATTAATCAAGGTGCTCATCAACGACTCGACCAAGCGAAAACAGCGTTAGACCGTATTATCACTGAAAAATTAGGGGCTGAAAGTGGGATCCATCAACGTCTGGATAATTTAAATTCCCAATTAAAATTACAGTTTGCTCGGGTACTCTCGCAAAAAAATGATGTGATAACTTATCACCACAGCGCCATCGATAGTGTACATCAAGACAGTGAAAAGCTGGTTCAAAAGGCGATGGGCGGCGTACTGCAAGATAGCCTGAATGAAATGGGCAATATGAAGAATCTCAGCAGTAACGGTAACCCGTTGCAGGCACTTGTCGGTAACCTTGGTGGATTACAGCAAGCCGTTCAACAAGAATGGAAACAGCACGAAGACGATTTCCAACAATTTGGCCAACAAGTCTGCCAACGTGTCACCCAACTTGAGACACAGCGTATCGCACTGTATAAATCTGCAAAATAAAATGAGGGGGCCTCCAAGGCCCCTATTATTGTTCAGAGTCTGGGAGAAAGACCTTATGACGTTTAACGCGCTATGGCTTACTGATCCTAAAGAAAATAAGACTCCCGCTAAGATAGAGCAAGTGGATGAAACCACTGTTCTTCAGCTCCCAATCACGCTCCGTGTCCTATACTCCTCACTTAACTACAAAGATGCCTTAGCTCTCCGCGCTAAAGCACCGGTCATCCGCCAGTTCCCGCTCATCCCTGGTATCGATATGATTGGAGAGGTAGTTGCCAGCGAATCATCGGAATGGCCGATCGGTAAACTTGCCGTGGTAACAGGTTGGGGAATTGGTGAACAATACCATGGTGGATTGGCTGAGAAATTTTCTGCTAAGGTTGAATGGCTGACCTCCCTACCAGAGGAAATATCCCCCATAAATGCCGCCTTGATTGGTACGGCAGGGCTAACCGCAATGCTCGCTGTGTTACAGCTAGAGCAGCAAGGTATTACCCCTGAAAAAGGCCCTATAGCGGTCAGTGGTGCCAGTGGCGGGGTCGGCAGTTTTAGTACTTGGATTTTAGCAAAACTTGGCTACCAAGTTACCGCTATCAGCGGTGATCCATACGCTGAGGAGTACCTCTTAGAGACCTTGGGCGCGAGTTCAATACTGCCACGCAGTGAACTTTCTGCATCTGGGAAAATGTTACAGGCTGAACGCTGGGCTGGTGCAATTGATTGTGTAGGAAACCATACCCTTGCTAATCTTCTCGCCGCCACTCAACGTAATGGATGCGTGGTAGCCTGTGGGATGGCACAGGGGCTAGAGCTCAGCACCAGTGTTGCGCCCTTTATACTTCGCAGTATCCGCTTAGTCGGAATTGATAGCGTTTACTGCGAGGTAGCGCGACGCAATGCAGCATGGCAGCGTTTCGCGACATTATTGAGTCACTCACCACTGCCGATTCCCTATCAATCGATCGCGCTCAATCAAGCCATAGCGTTCGCTGACCGTCTCCTTGAGGGCAATATTTGTGGGCGGATCATCGTCAAAACGACACTCAATTAATCTTTAGCATGCCAATAGGCAACTGCTCTGACTAATTCCGGTGAGCAACCGCGCTGTTCGATAAAGTGATCGCTCAGTTTTTTTACCGCTTTGCCTTCACCGGTCAACCACACAAAGTGATCATCAGTCGGGAAATGTAACGGATTACTAAGACTGATGCACTGTTCAATCCCCGTCGAATCCATCGCGCTATTTTCTAAACAATGCAAGCTATGGTCTGCAAGAAGCACCCCTAGATACTCTTCCACAACGTAACGTTTAGCAAAGGCGATTAACAGGACGTGATCAGCGCTTAAGGTACTCAATCGCCGTTTTATTGCGGGTAAGCCTGTTTCATCAAAAATATAGAGTTGCTGGGAGTATTCATTAGGGATAATCATCGAACCACGCGGCCCGCCGATGGTAAGCGAATCGCCAATTTTAACATTATCCGCCCAGTCACTGGCGACCCCTTGCTCATGACGATAAAAATCAATGACTAATGAATCCTTACCGTTGAATTCAAGTGGGGTATAGTCGCGCGATTCAGGACGCTGATTATCTGGCCAAATGATGCCGTCATCAGTTACCACTGGGATTACTGGCGCTGTTTGACTCTTATCGGGGAAAAATAGCTTGATATGATCGTCGCTACCCGGTGAGTTAAATCCCAGTAATGCCTCAGATTGAAACGATATACGCCAGAATTGCTCTGCGATGAGTTGTTTATTATTGACGGTCAAAGTACGGAACTTCGGTTCATTACGAACACGATAAGGCGCCTGTCTTCCTGAACTCAGAGTTTTGGTCATACGTTCTCCTTATTAAGAATATTTCAAAGTCTACCTCTGGATACTCAACATTAATAGTAATAATTCTTATTATCATGTTACAACTCTTATCCTTCTTTACAGTATCTGCTAGAGAATAGTGTTCGCTTGTAAGCATTAAGAGTTGGACGAAATCTCCGCTTACATTGACTTATATCCCCTCAGTACCGCTTAAGTACGCTTCATTGTCTATACTTAATTAATTCGTCCGTTGCATAAAAAGCCCAAGTGTTGAGGAGGCAGTTCTCCATGTCACGACAATCGAAAGAACAGCTCACAGACATTGAAAATGATAATTACGACGATAACAGTCTATATGATGACTCTCAGGAATTTGAATTGACTGACTTTGATAATGATCATGAGCCAGAACCTGAACATATAGCGGGTATGCCTTCGGCTGATGCGCTGACCCCTTCTGACCGTTATTTAGAGTTGTTTGAAGATGTCCAGAATCAACATATCTTTGAAGACAGCAAAACCTTCGCCGATTGTGCACCGAAGTACGATCCGGTCGATATTTTAATTCTATATCGTAAATTGGCCCGTCGCAGCCAAGACTTCTCATTGCGTCAATTTGTGCAAGACAACTTCCATTTACCTGAAGAACCTCATAATTACGCTCATGCTGAAACCGAAAAGAGAACGCTCAGTCAGCATATTGATGCACTGTGGCCAGTGATGATCAGAAATCCACAAAGTCATCATCCTAATACCTCCTTACTGCCCTTACCCAAGCCTTATATCGTTCCAGGGGGACGTTTTACAGAAGTGTATTATTGGGATTCCTACTTCTCTATGCTGGGATTAGCCCAGAGTGGCAAAATCGACCTCCTCAAAAATATGACTGATAACTTTGCTTGGCTGATCGAGAAATATGGCCATATTCCAAATGGAAATAGAACCTATTATCTTAGCCGTTCTCAGCCACCGGTTTTCGCATTGATGGTTGAACTCTGTGAATCCGCCAAAATCGCAGGTAACGAGCAATATCTGCCCTATCTTATCTCTGAATATCACTACTGGATGGATGGGTCAGGATCTCTCAATCCTAATCAGGCTTTCCGTCATGTCGTCAAAATGCCTGATGGTTCCATGCTCAATCGCTATTGGGATGATCGCGATACCCCCCGCGACGAATCTTGGCGCGAGGATATTGAAACCGCCTCCTCTTCAAGCAGACCCTCTAAAGAAGTCTTCCGCGATTTACGCGCGGGTGCAGCTTCTGGATGGGACTATTCATCACGTTGGTTGAGGGATCCCTCGAGGCTGGCTAGTATTCGCACCACTCAATATATCCCAATCGACCTCAATGCATTTTTGTATAAATTAGAGTCCACGATATCGAGCATTGCAAAAAAAAGTGGTGAGGCACTGACAGCTTACGCTTGGGAAAAAAAGGCTCAGGGACGATTGAGCGCTATCAATCGCTGGTTATGGGATGAAAAAAAGGGTGTGTTTAGAGATTACGACTGGCGCAGAGAACGATTTGGTATGTTCAGTGCAGCAACCTCGGTAGCCTTATTTACTGGAGCCGCCAATCCAATACAAGCTCAACGTATTGCGGTACAAATTAAAGAACAACTGCTCGCACCGGGTGGATTGATTTCTACAACAATTGAAAGTGGCGAACAATGGGATAAGCCCAATGCTTGGGCGCCTTTGCAATGGATGACTATTCAAGGCTTAAAAAAATATGGTGAAGATGAACTTGCAGAGGAAATAGCAGTACGCTGGCTTAGAACGGTAAATAAGCTTTTTAAAGAAAAACATAAATTGGTCGAGAAATATAATGTTATGGATGCGGAAAACGTTTTAGGTGGTGGAGGAGAATATCCATTACAAGATGGATTCGGTTGGACTAACGGCGTGACACAATGCTTGCTCAATGAATATGGGCATCTTCTAGAGGAATAAAAATGGCCTCCAGTTGGAGCAATGTTGATTAGTTAAAGATCGGTTAAACGATCCCCCACTATGAGAAAATCCGCAACAGGTTCTGTTTCCGGCTTTTTTATGCAAATTTCTCAAGCGCTTGACCTCGCATCGCACTTTAGTTCAGTGAACAATAGGCGATGTTCTTGACCCGGAGCTTATCAGTCAACGCTTCCTCCAATGAATAGGATAGTGTGGTGTGTCGTTGGTATGGCGCTTAAGCGGCAATATCCCTTACACCGAATCGTTAATCGCCTTGATATCTTGCTACCCGGAAATCGCCCCTTTATTGCGCCAAGCAACGTTATACATGCCCAACAGCAATCGGTATCAGAGTCTGTTAAGCGCCTTCGAATACACCGGCCACTCTTGGCAAAACCAGATCACAGCACCACAATAGGAAGAGCTTGGCCAACCCCGTATTAGGGTTCAGACGATAAAAAGGGCAACAACCTTGAAAGCTGTGTGGCCAATCCGCTGAGTGTTACGCAATCGACGCTAATGATAACGAATATGCTGGGTGAATTACCCTATGCTTCGCCAGAACGGATACCCGAATTGCTGCGAGATATTGAGAGTTAGGCGAAAAATAGTTTCACTGCTAACAATACGATAAAGAAATTATCCAAGGATGGGAAAGAAGGATCATCCAAATAACCTACCGTAAAACGAAAAAATGCCAGTCAGTTAGTACTGACTGGCATTACTCTAGTTACAGGCCTTTAATCGATAACTGATTAGTTAGTGCTATCGCTGATTGATTTCTTGGCACTGGCGGCAGCATCTTTAGTTTTTTGCCAAGCGCTGCTAGCGCCTTGCTTAGTACTGTCTACACCTTTAGAGGTTGTCTCTTTAGTTTTATCCCAACCCTTGGTGGCACCTTCTTTAGTTTTATTCCAGCCCTTGGTGGCACCTTCTTTAGTTTTGTTCCAGCTGTGTTGAGCACTCTCTTTCGCTTTTGTGCTGTCGCTGTCGTCACCCTGTAAACGATGCTTTGCTTTATCTACATTTTCATTTAGACGGTTTTTCGATTCGGTGGTCGTCTCAGATGCGCGATCTTGAGCTCTTTGTGAAGTCTCAGACGCACGACTTTTTAGTTGCTGAGTCTTTTCTTGCAGTTGCTGGGAAGCGGTCGGCGTAGTATCGGCAAATGCATGTGAAGCTAAAAGTGTCATTGAAATTGCAGCTGCAGTTAATGTTTTTTTCATCTTAATCAATCCTTGTATGTTGTGATACTAACTAAAACATAGCAATCAAAGTGAAAACTGACAAGTAATCGCACTTAAAACGGAACATTCCTACACTGTAAATGGTTTATTGCCGCCGATAGACTATTAGGCAATGATTAGATAATCATATTAGTGGAAAAATTAAGCGCCAAGATAATACAACCCCCTCTTATAACTAAGAAAATACTTAAAAAATTACATTATTAAGATTTTATCAAATTTAAAAATAAAACTAGAAATACTCCTATTTTAAGCTTTTTTTAAATTTGCATGTGGAAGAGAAAGAGAAAGCCTGACATAATCGACATAACCTAATTAAATTCAAAAGGAAAAATTAAGAAGCCAAGATCAATAATATCAAAATAATAAATTAACTTACACTTAACTTTAACCGTAATAATTATGGTGTTATATGAATAACAAGGAATACGTTCGTTCTATAGCTATCATTGATACGTGCAATTTCACAAAAATTGCAATTGAATCAGTTTGCCACCAAATTTCAAGAAACATATTAGTATTACGATTTAATTCCGTACAGGAACTTACCCATTACCCCCAGCGATCTCAAATTGATCTCGTTTTCTATGATACTTTAACCACTAATAGCGTGGTCATCGATCCAGAATCAGATATAAAAAAAATGAGAGAATGCATCAATGGCGTGAAAATTTGTATTTTTTCAATATTACATCAATTCATGTCGATTAAAACCGCAGATTATGAAATTGATAAAAGAATTTCTTTAGAGGATTTTAATTTTTTTACACGTATACTCTGTCAAGATGATGGTGAACGCTGCAAGAGAAATTATAGTGTCGTTTTTTATGATCGAATTGATTTATCTAAAGAACAGGTATCACTCTTACGTGGCTATTTATTGAATTTAAATACAAAAAATATTGCTGACATCCTACACTGTAATCTAAGAAAGGTGTATTTTTACCGTGAAAGAACCTTACGCAAAGGAAAGCTCATAGCTAATTTTTATAAAGATATTGGAAGATTAATCAATCCATAATGCGCTAAAGGCTGCGTTGTATTGAAAGCGGAGCCTTTAGCGCTTTATACTATAAATATTATTCTCAATGATATACTTTAATAAACCAACGAAGGGAATTAGAGTATAGTTGAGGGGATTTTATTATTTTACCCTCTTCAACAAGTTGAAGGAGTAAACTTCTGGTAACATATATGCTGGAATCACATCTATCAGAAATATCGCGTGTCTTTGGCCAAAACTCTAAATTTGGTAATTGACTCCTTTTAACTTTTACGCTGGTATGTTTATCACAAAGGTCAAAAACAGCTTTTAATACTTCATCCTTTTTACTCATTCAGAATATCCATTATCATTAATTAATTAATTACTAAAATGTATATTTCTTTATTTTTCTCGACAATTCCCCCTCAAAACACAAATAAGTAAGAATAATTATTTACAACCCAAGAGAAAAATAAAGATATTTAATGCAGATTAAATCTAGAAAAAACTTCCAAACAACTCATTTAAAATTATCATCATTGATACTTCTATAGCAATAAAAATCACCACCATATACATATATAGAATAATACAATCTAGAAATTAGAGCTAAAAATACTGGTGTGTTTATTTTTTTTACATAGAATATATTTATACTATATATAAATATGAACGATGAGAGTAAGAACACTAGCCGATGTGAAATCCATTAAAAATATAGTGTCAATAGACCTGTTCTAGTTCCAGACACTTTTTGAGGTTTCCAATTTTTCAGTTATCCACCGGCGCTCTTCCGAGGGCAGGTTATTAAGGGATTCATGAGGTCGCTCGCTGTTATATTCCATCGCGGAACACATCTTTTACCGTTCAGCCGGCTTCAACGGATTTCAAAACAGCAATGATCTGGTGCTCAGTGCAGCGAGCTTTGTGCATAGTGATCTCCTTATCGGGATAGTTTTAGTATGCCGGAGGATCTCTAAAAGTGAATGGTTCTTTTTGTAGGGATACTTACATATGCAGATGATTCAGATTGGAGACTTGTGAAGTAATGATTTTTATATAATATCGTCTGGTGTAATACCAACAATGATTTCAAGTGCACTACGTAAAATAAGCGTTTTATCAATATCATGAGACAACTCCAGTTGTTTGACTAGACTGATAATGATTGCCTTATTACTAATTACTCCCGTCTCCACTAATAATTTTTTTACAGTTCTTCCAAGAATTTTTTTCTCTTTCTCAAAACGATTATCAATAGTTGAAATAAAATCTACCGCCAAGATTGGACGTCTCACCAAACAGTAATCAGCACTGTCCGTGAGCGTGTTTAAGGGCTTAGAAGGCATTTCTCCTAAGAAAAAATCAATGTTTAGTGTCATATTGGTGTAGATTATTGCCGCTTTCGAACAGCGAACTTTGATTACGAAGGAATTGACTACGTTCTTGATAGTTTTTTGAGATACTTTGTTTAATTTCTACAATGCCTTGTAAACAGGCTTCTTTTCTTTCCTGATTCGCGGATATTTTAGCCATATCCGTTAACTGACTAAGTAATGATGAAGTGGTTATTGGCCCCCCCGACTTCAACAATGTGATAACGGCCTCTCCTATGATGTCATCCACACATTTTTGAGTAAGGCCGCTCTCATTGACCATTAATTTAACTCTCTTTCAAGCACCATTAGCATCAGGTCTTGATAACGTTTTATCTGAGCATCATTTTCAGCAAGTTCAATGCAATTCAGTAGCTTAGCGCAGACACTTTTACGATTCAGGCTCTTACCCGATTCAAGTAATTCGACTATAAGCATCCCCATCAACTGATCGTCTGATAAGTTTTCAATCATTAAAAAAGAGTTATTTTGCTTGGCAAAAAAGGATTCATGGCTTTGCTGACGCATTTCTAGCTCCTTGTCTATTCATAGGACCCTAACTATTACCCATAAAATAAACAAATGCGCTGCAATTGTACAGTTAAGATTAATTAAATTGCTGTATTAAGAGATTCTTTACAAAGTGGCGAGGAATTTACAGGATAAGAGGGCCTGCAGTACTGATGCAAGCCCTACTCGTGACGGTCAATCATCATCTCGAGAAACCACCAATCGTAGATCAGCTGGTGATCGTAGTGATGCAGCGTCGAGTTTATCTAACCACCCTGCACGCTCAGGTGTTAAGCATCCTAAGCTTAAATAACCGAGTAACCAGCGTCTTACCTCGTGCATTAGTAGCAAACGGACCTCATCAGATTCACTTTCGGCCATTGATTTCAGCTCACTAACTAAATTATCCGTGGTGACTTCTTCCCTGTTGAAGATAAGGCGGATGGTAACTTCACCAATCAATTCATTACGCTTTACTTCATCAGAAATATACAAATAAACCTCCTCACATTGGAGTATAACTAAACAACTTACTACACCTCTAAGTATAGTCCAACATCGTGTAAATTCTAGTACTGTAGCTTATTTGAGTACTGGTTATGAGCCACCGCTCATGCTTCTCTCGCCGTTCTTGTGCCAAGTATAGGAGTTTATAAGTTGGAATGTAAAGTCACTCATATTAACTTGATGATAACTATGCCAATTTAAGATAATTTTATTTAAAATTCTCCCATGAATTTTTTAATTATTATTATTTTTAACCCAGTAACTCCTTTCCACCGTTTTTTTTAATAACCTACTGATTTATAGAGCATTATAACTCGATGTTATATCAATATTTATTTTTTAATTGTCTGATATTTAACCTTTCATCGTGTTTACGAACCCACTAATTGAGATCATTCCTATCCCCATAATCGCTTAGCAAGTAGGATTGCACCGTCTAAAGCATCCCCTCTGGGTTCGATTAACTGCTTACGCACCTCATCAGACAACCAAGGAGTGATAGGCTTAGCGAGCCCCCCTAATAGCGCAATATCGCTGAATGAAGAGTGGATCAAGGCTTTGATCATCGCTTCAGCCTCTGCTGCACACTGTTTTACTAAGCCGAGTGCATGGCAATCATCTAGCCTTGCGTAGTCGAAAACGACCTTTGCATAGTGAGCCCAATCTTTAGGCTGCGCTTGCTGGGTCCACAGCAGCATCTTTTCTGCATTATCCTGAAATATGCTCATTATGTGTCGCATACACGGGGTGCCGACGATGATACCTTCATGTGCCAAAAGCGCCATACGCAGTGCTTTCTGTCCTAAGATAGCACCAGATGCGAGGTCAGATAGCATAAATCCCCATCCTCCCATAAGCTGGAAGCGATGGCCATCCCATGCGGCCCCTTGGCTTCCTGTACCACAAATGAATATCGCGCCAGGCTCGCCTTGATGGGCCCCAAAACAGGCTGTCTCCACGTCTGAAACGATCTTGTGTCGTAAACCGGGTATACGCCATTCAGTGAGCCGTTGTATAACGCTTGGTACGTTTGCGCCAGCCAGACCAGCGACCAAGGTGCTATCACCGTACTCATTGATTGGCAAATTTGCGAGTGTAAAAAGTTCAGTGATCACATTTTCCATTTCACATAATGCTGACTCATAGTGGCTATAAACGTTTCCCGTACCACCACTACATTCTGCGAGGAGATTTCCTTGACTATCCACTAAACGTCCCCGGCAATGCGTACCGCCGCCATCTATCCCTATTCTGTATTTTGTCACCCTACTCACTCCCCACGCCTTAACGTGCCACATTAACTTTTTAAGCTCTGTTTCTATTCGTAAAATATTACGTAATGGCTGTAACGATAACGAATCCTAGAGCGGTCATAAGCAATGATCCCATCACATGGACAAGTATTGACCCTATGGCCCACATATAGTTTCCGACTTGCAACTGAGAAAAAACTTCTACTGAAAAGGTTGAAAATGTCGTCATGCCGCCACAAAGCCCTGTCGTGATGAGCACCTTCCAATAAGGATCAAGTTGCGGCTGACGAAGAAAATATGCTGTTGCTCCACCAATAATTAGGCCACCTATTAAATTAACGAGTAATGTTCCTGGTGGTAAACTGGGAAATAAACTGTTTAATCTAACTGTCAGTAACCAACGGATAACGCATCCTAATGAGCCACCGATAATAACGGCCAATAGCGATTTCAACATATTAAACTCCGAATAGATAATGCCAAAGGGATACGTAAAATACTCTGGAAGTGTGTTATTTTCGAGTGTAACAGTAACTAACACTCTATTCTGGATTGATCATTTAAAGAAGGGAGATGCAACGTAGACTACACTATTTTTTCATCATAGCCCCTGACTTAACATAGAGTAACGTTATATATCAGGCGTTATCATCTAAGAGTCTTGGCAGTTTGGAAAGGTGTAACACCATCACCTCATTACAAAGCATACTGGATAGGGTTATCGGCTGCAACCCCCTGCTCGTCGACAAGGTTATACCTGCCTACGGCCACAAACTTTTACCGGATTGTTTGAGCAGAGTGCCTGACGGGTTAACAAGTTTTAGGTAAATTCCCTCCAATACGGGAAAGCCTCGCTTTTCAGCGATGCTTTTGACTAGTTACCTGTTTCGATATGCGATAACACCACGATACGAGGATGACTCGCCACGGTAGCCTCCGCCAATTGCATACGTACAACCAGAAAATCCTGTGCCGTTTCTCGCCTTTTGCGATAGCTTGTCATTATGTATGAGGAAATAATATGAGCACCTCCACTAACAATGACCTACCGTTGTCATCCATTACTTCCAATAGCGATTTTAAAATAAAAAACTTTCACGCCTGATATTATTAAGTTTAATAATATATTCCGAGCTTAATTATTAAAAAAATATTAATTTACAACTCTATTATTAACTTCATTGAAACGGAGATAAACCAACACCCCGCCACACATATTTTTAATTGCAACATGGAGCTGTTATTAATAATTCAATAAGAGATATCCGGATATGATCCTCATTATGGTATTATTCCATTTTTTCGGTTATTTCAGCTTTCCATTTTTAATGTCATAGAGTGCTTTAGATATCAGGCAGGGCTCAGCCCGCCTGATAAAAAACCGTTTAAAAGTTGTACTTCACTCCAACCATCGCGGCACTGTCGTTATAGCCTGCATCCCCCACCCGCACACCAACGTTACCCCAAAGATTCAGGTGCGGGTTAATTTGCCCTTCAAGCCCAACTTTAGCTTCAGCGAGATTGTCTGCTCCATTTTGGCTAACGGTACTGTCATCCATTTTGGTCGCAAAATCGCGCGTATTGTGCAACCAGTTCAGTTCTAAATAAGGCTGGAAGTGACGCTCCTTGCCGTTATCACGTGCATGATGGCTTTTAAGATAAGTTTTAATGCCGAGCCGAGTCATGATGTTCCCATCACCCTTGCCGCTAACCTGAGTTCCGTTGGCTTCCTGATGGCTATCCGCCCTTACGCCCATCCATACTATCTGGGCCTGTGGCTGCACAAACCACTGATTAAGCGTACCCTGACTACCCAGAAATTGCCCAAGCTCCCATGTATAACCACCTTCCAGCGAAGCGGTAATCCCATGAGATTTATATCTTTCAGTCGCCAACTTATCGCCACTCACTTCGTTGTTGAACCAGCTGTACTGTAGCCAGCCATCCAAATAGGCACCGGTACGATTTTCATTGTTGGCATACCATGTGGCGTAACTCCCTATGCTGTAACCATCAACCGAGCCTTTAGAGCTGTAATTGCCGACCTGGTTCCGGGAAGTGCTGTGGTTATTGCCATAACCCGCCATAAAGCCAACGTGCCCGCGATTCAGCCCATCAGTGCTCCAATGTGCAGCATCGCCGCCAATCTGAGCCATATACCCGTTACTTTGAGTTTTCAGCTGTCCACTACCATCACGCCAGGCATTGTGTCCGCCGACCTGACGCAGCCACAGGCTGGTCACTTCATGTTGACCCGTCAGCGCATCGATATACTGGGTTTCTCCCAGACGATCGTGCAAAGTCATCATAAACAGGTTATTGGCCGCTGCCAGGTTAGCCGTATAACTTCCTCCTTCCGGACGAATGACTGAAGCTGTTTCGGATTGCGGATCTGGCGTTGGCTCAGGATTGCTCAGTTTACTGCTCAGATACCAACTTTCGCCTTTTTTGACGAGATCGTAATCGTAAGCGCCAGCAACGATACGATCCATTTTGACAAAACGCCCCAAAGAAGTACCGCCGACATCAACGATTTTTATTCCCTCAATAGTCTGTGCGCCATGGCCGCCAATATTATTGATGGAAACGTTAGTCGTTCCCTGCAGCACATTTCCGCCGACAATAAGTTTATTGGTCGACGACTCGTCGCTTTCCAGCACGCTGTTCATTATCAGTGTCCCGCCGTTGCCGGTGTAATTTCCGGTCACAGTCAAAGTATCGAATTTGTCGGGCGCAGAAAAGACAACCGTACCGTTATTGCTAAGTTGCTCAACAATGGAATTGCTTGTCATATTCCAGTTACTGCTACTATCCAGCGCCAATGAGGAAGCGTTATTTATCGCACCATTCAGTACGGAACCTGAGGTAAGATTAATTACGGTGGTATTTCTCGGATCCGCCACCACAATATCGCCATTTAACTTACTGTTTGTCGCATTGAAAACTACGTGACTGTATAGGTTATTGGCCTGATTTTGGGTATCTTCATAGTTGCTGACGGTCATTAGCTGACCATTTCCGCCACTAAGAGTGGTATCTTTCACCTCTAGCGCCAAATCGCTCGTATCGACAGCTATCGCCTGCGCCTGCTCGCTTTTAAGCGTCACGTCATCGAGTGATACTTTATTGCTGAGCGAAGAGGTCGATGAGTAGCCATTGACATACAGCCCATATGCCTCTTCACCTGATGCAGTAATAAGGCTATCGCTAATGTTCAGCGATCCCAAGCGACTCCACAGCCCAAATCCTTCCTTACCGGAGGTATTGATCAGCATCTTGCTTGCTGTTATTTGCGATCCAGGGTAAGCCAATAACCCCGGTGAAAGTTCGCCACGTGTAACAATAGTGCTGTCAGCGAGTGTTCCTACACCGCCAAGTGCCGTGAACAAGCCCGTGCTTCTTGCTCCTGAGGTGGTAATAGATAGGCCATCACCCCTTACTTGGTTTTCGGTATATATGCCGTAAGCATTGTCCCCTTGTGTTTCGAGAGTAGTGTTTGTTAGCTCGGCAGTCCCTTTTTGCGCATTTACTGCGATAGCTCTCTCACCCACAGTAGTAATATTTGCGTTATTTATCATTACCGAAGAATCCCTTGAGGCAATCCATATCGCATCACTGTAAGCACCTTGAGTGGTAAACAGCCCTCCCTCAACATTAATGTTTGCCGCCATATTGGCATTCAATGCATAACTCTGATTCCCCGTAGTACTGACGGAGACATTATCCAGCGCCAATTTCCCTGCCATCACCCTGATGGCATCTCCTCCAGCGCTTGCAATAATACTGTCGGTAACCTGAGCGATTGAGGTGCCCTGAGACGTGGACCAACTCCCATCCAAGGCCAGCCCCAGTCCATTATTTTGAGTCTGAATATCTATATTGCTTAACACAGCTTCGCCGTTATTCGCCAGATAAACACCGGTGCCGTAACTCCCGCTAACATTAATTTGTAAATCTCGTCCGATAAATTTACTGTTATCGATCCAGGCCCCACCGCCACGAATTCCTGAGCTATTCAACTGCAGCCGGGTACCGGTAAAATTAGCGCCATTTTTCGCCTGAATAATGAAAGCGCCATTAGTGCCGTTTTCAAGCACCAGATTATCTAGAGAGCGTACTGTACCATCAGCAATAATCGTGTCGTTATTGGCCGCCCACACGCAAGAACAGGGTAAAATCAATACAGGTAAAATATACCGCTGGCTGAATAATAATGAGCCAATATTCCATTTATTATTGACATGACTATGCATCGTCAACTCCTTTTTCCAATTTAGTATTTATAAGCACAAGGTCTTTCGTTCAGCACATCCACACCTCGCAATAAACGAAGCATATCTATAGAATTCAGCTTGATTTTCCGCACCCATTTTTCGAAAGGCACTTCTGTAATGGGTACGTATCGTTTTGCGTGAACGGTTAAGTATTCTTGATATTTCAGCACTGTTGTACCCCTGTCCTATAAATATCATGACATCATTTTCCGTATCAGAAAGTTGAGCGTATTTTTTCAACCCAAACTTCCAATAGACCTCTTCATCATGGATAAACTCATTGTAATCAGCATGGGCTATCTCCAGTATCTTGCATATTTTCATAGAGATATCATTTAGGGTTTTACTTTTTGGCAGGAAAGGTACATGAATGGTTATTTTCTCTGCCATGTTATGCTCAGTCTCATTATGATTAATACACTTCTTATTAAAAATATTAATCGTTACCAATTCATCTTGGAAAATAACATTAGCGATATTCTTATTGTTTTCCTGTGAGGGTAATAAGAAAATGGCCTTATCTAATAAATGATAATCTGAGAGGTGCTTTAAGATTAAAAGACTCAATCCCGAAACTTGGTAAAAATTACAATCCATTAATAATATTTTTAACATCCTTCACCACCATGTGTTATGTTCTCCATTCGATATGTAACGTTCAGCTACATCCGCCTCCCTGTGGCACCCGGTTACACACGATTATGGTAACCCGCAACATAATATCGGATGCATTCCGATAACACTTTCCAGTCATAAAAAATACTTAGGGTAAGCTCAATACAGCGGCAGTTTTATTTCACTAATGCGCCCTATCTTCTCCGAATTACTATTATTTCCTGACATTGTTAAGTTCCAAAAATGATAAAAACAGACTGTTTTTTAACAATTCATTGTGATTTTTTAGTTACCTAGAGTTCTGTTCCCGCACCTGAACACGGCCTTTCTCAGATGTGGTGACGCTGTCTGATGAGTTCGCACTGGTGTGAGGGTAAGATAAGCCAATTCTCCATGCTATCAACCGCACTTTAAAAACATGTTCTCATTGATACGGGAGAGTTCAACACATTTCTACTTAGACTTTCTTATTATTACTATTTGTAAGTACGGCCCCCTTATTTGAGGGAGAAAATTTATTTTGATTTGCTATGATGATAGAATCAGAATATTTATGACCATATCCCTCCCCTTCCTTGAGATTTACCTCATTCTATATCCAACATCCATAGCGATCAAATATATATAAAACCCACTAAAAACAGAAAAATATATCGCGAACAATTAAAAATTAGAACAAAAAACCTATATTATTAGCACTTATGATTAATAAGGAATGATAAACAGGATTTCTCTGTATTTTTTTATAATAATGAATTTAGAACATGTTTAATTTAGGAAAAACGGCTAGGAAAACAGCCCAGCGAAATTTCCTAGCCTGAAGAAGAAATCAAAATGAACACATCGGATTTTAAGGAGCTATAGCAACTTTAAGTCTACTTTTTCCGACTCAAAGTCATAACGGCCACTCATGCATAAATCAACCGGATGGGGTTTCCAGTAAATCAACCCCCTAATTTCGAATAGAATAACAGCATGTCGAGGTACGCTATCCTTTTCCTGTAATGAGCGCACGAGTAGCGTTTCAGGGATGATACGTGGTTCAAAACGTAAGATTGTGTTACGAATGATTTTTTCTATAACATTCCAGTTTGAGTGATTTTCCTGAGTACCAATAAGCGCAGGAACACCATAATTAAGTACCGACTCTATTATGTTTTTATGTCGATCTTTATCCAGGGTATCTTCGATATTAGTATGATTAATAAGATCTACAATATCTTTCTGAACCAAACTACGAATCCTTTTTATATCAATAGGCTTTTCACGATCATCAGGAACTTTAGGGGCATCGTCCTGTAGACGTTCCAACAAGGTCGGAAGATATTGTCGATTTTTTTCAAAAGAATTATCCGAATACAATGTCGCCAACTTCCATAATTGATTGCTCACTGAGATTAGTGGTCAGAACCTTGCGCCCACTGCCGGTGAAAAGAATATCGGACAACGTCTCCCACTCCGTTTTTAACCCCAGCTTACAATCTTGTGAATCACATTGATTAACAGGATAACGCGCGGGAATAAACCCATAATAGATGTCCCCATCGAGGTAAATGGTCGCAGGTACCCACAGGAGATCGAGCAAATCTTCAGGTTTTGAGACGGTCAACTTCTGTAGGGAAGTAAAAGGCAACCAGCGATATCCCCCGGCACAAATAAACTCGCAAACCGGCCCAAGGCGGCTGTCGCTATCCGCGATCCATGAAAATTCTCCCAATGTATCGCTTTTTCCGACGCTTTCGGGCGCAAGTTCAAATGCTTCTTGGCGAGATATCCTCGCCTGTTCCACTTTCCCCGTATAGTGTTCCGCATTGGCTTGCTGTAATTTCTCCATCCATTGCGGAGCATCCCCTTGCAAAGTGGCCGCCTGACGCTCTCCGGTTAATACCTGCATGCGCTGCATTTCACTGAACACCAAGTTCTTATACAGCTCGATCCGCTTTTGCGCGGCTTCATCCAGCAGCGCCAGCGTCTGAAGCTGCAACAATGCCTTATCCCACTGTCCTTGAATGCAATATAATTTAAACAGTACTTCCCTCGCTTTCAGGTCCTGCGGGTGCTCTTTTACTTGGGTCAGTACCTGTGCAAAAATTTCATCCAGCGAAAATGTTTTTAATGCCTGGGTAAGAAAAGTCAAATCCTGCATAATAATTTGTCCTTAGATTAGTAATGAGAATCCAAACCAACTTTGTAAAAGTCCTGAAATACCAGTTCAGGAACGTTATATTTTCCTTTGGCCACGATATGTTCGGGAGAAAGAGCTTTGAGAAGTTCCACTTTATCTTCTTCATTAAAGATATCATTCGAATGTTCACCCGCCTCAAGCTCAGGCCATACTTTTTCCATCAGAAAATCCTTTGCGACAATACATTCGGTTAAGGTTTTTTCTTTAATTTTCTCCCTAATACTGTCAAAACGGTGATCCGTTTTGATTATATTTTCAGAATGCCCGCTTATCCCATCGTAATGCCCGCCATCCAGCTCCCTCCAGATAAGGAAGCGTTTATATTCCACCTCCAATGTCTTTAGAACATCATTTCCTTTGTCCTGAGCCAGGACCACGTCGCTAAAATAACGCAGATCATTAATATAATTCCCCCCGTTGGGGAGAATGTTCTCAATTTCAGGGTTCTTGTTTGCCGCCAGCCATGCGCCATTCGGATAAATAAGCTCATAGAACCCCGCTTCATCGACTTCGTCAGAGCCAGTCGTCGTTACCAACTTAAAATGACCAACCTGTATTTTACTTTTATCTCTTAACGGGTGAACGCTTCCATAAGGAAGCTCAAGGTTGTCCAATCGACAAACGTGGTTGGCGCATAAATTCAACATCACAGGCCGGGTCATATCCCAGTAAAAAGCGACGGTATCCTGCTTGTTGCTACGGTCGTGGGGACCGAAACCTCCACTGGAAACATCTAAAACCGCGGCATTATCTACCGTCAGGTTTCCTGGCAACGCAACGGGAGAGCGCGATGGCGGCCACTCGAATTGAATGTTCACTGAGTCAACCTATGTAAACATCGCCGGAGCCTGTTACCACGACAGCCCCACACCCCGTCACATCGCCAAGCCGTGCTGCGGGAAGATTGTTGATGAAAACCGATCCAGAACCTGTCGCAACAGGAGCGGCGCCGTGACCCAGAGCGCAAGGTGCAATACTTGCACCGACCATTGCAGCGGGAAGACCATTAATATAGACATTCCCGGAGCCCGTACATAATGCGCCACCGTGGGCGGTCGCATCGCCGACTCGTCCTGCATTTTGCATAATTAACTCTCCTTTATGAAACACTAAGAACGACAACGGATACACTCCGTTGCCAGGTAAAATAAACCGTTAAGGTTCTGGTGTTGCGCTACCCGTCGGCGTTTCCGTTGGCGTTTCCGTCGGCGTCTCCGTTGGCGTCTCCGTTGGCGTCTCCGTTGGGGTTTCCGTCGGCGTTTCCGTCGGCGTTTCCGTTGGCGTCTGCGTCGGCGTTTGCGTCGGCGTCGGCGTCGGCGTTTGCGTCGGCGTTTGCGTCGGGGTTTCCGTCGGTGTCTGCGTTGGCGTTTCCGTCGGTGTCTGCGTCGGCGTTTCCGTTTCCGTATGCGTCGGGGTCGGTGTCGGTATTGGCGGCAGAGGAAAAATCACGCCGAACAAAGCGGTAATCGGCGGCAATCCCGGCAGGCCGATCATTCCGCCGCCGCCACCGCCACCACCACCGCCACAGTTGCTGCCGCAATCACCAGGGTTGATATCCACCTCACCCCCTTGAATGACGACCTTGCTAGAGCCAATGATTTTGATTTTATTCGCTGATATGACCAACTCACCGCCTGCGGTGAGGGTCATCGCGCCTCCCGCAACCATGGTGCTCGCCCCCCCGACGGCAAGAGAGTGGTAGCCCCCAACGTTGACCTGATGCGCGCCGCCAACGGAAAGAGAATGATATCCCCCAACCGTAGTCATAAACGCGCCGCCCACATTGATCCCTTTGGCGCCTGCAACGTTGTCGCTCTGGCTTCCACCGACCTGGATAGCCAGTGCCGCCCCAATCATGGCGCTGCTGTTCCCGACCACATCAGACATATAGTTCGCGCCAACAAACAGGTTTCGCGACACGCCCACGTTAACGTCAGAGTTCAAGCCAATAGTCTGAACTTCATTATGTTTGGTCAAGCGGCTCATATTGCGCTCGGCCTGTTCCCAGTACTGCTCTTGGCCCGGTTTATCTTCGAAACGAATGCCGTTAAAATTACTGCGGCCGCCGCCGACAGTGCGGCTGATAAGTCCGCTCTGCGTCGCATTAGCAGGCAGATCCCATGGCGGCATCGTGACATTGTTGTAAAGACTGCCGGTAATCAACGGCCTGTCCGGATCGCCATTGATAAAATCAACGATAACTTCATGCCCGATACGCGGAATGTAAATTCCGCCAAAATTATTGCCCGCCCAGGCCTGGCTGACGCGAAGCCAGCAGGAATCAGACTCACGATTTTGGCCATAGCGATCCCAGAGAAAACGCACTTTTACCCGACCATATTCATCCGTCCATATCTCCTCCCCCGGAGGCCCTACGATAATGGCCGTCTGTGGCCCGCTAGTTTTAGGCCTCTCCACAGTCATCGGATGACGGTAAATTTTGGTGGTGGGCTGAACGGTAAAATCGCAGCTGTAGCGGAATTCGTCCTTCGAAGCTAACTGGTCTATTTCCTCAATCAACAGGTGGCTGCGCAGCACCATGTATTCACGATTCGCTTTCTCAACGGGATAATTCGTCAATTCGAAATCGCAACCACAGGCAATACCACGCAGTTCGCCGGAACCTTCGCAACGCGAACCTAACGCTCCCCGTTCTTCCATGCGTACGCGCGCCAGCTGCTCGCCGATATGCGGCTGTTCATAATCACCAGGCCAGTGGAAGATCTCCATCTGGTTAAAGCTGGTTTTGCGCGGCTTGCTATCCAGAGCCATAATATCCGCGCGTGACTTGGTAAAATCATAGTCATTGGTAACCCATTTCCCGGAGGTAATAGTTTCCTGAAAATGAAACTGCTTGATATATTCCTGATCCATCTTAGGACGATCGGAGGCATACTGAATAACGTGGTAGGCTTCGCTAGGGAAGCGCTTATGTGCACCGACGTTATCAACTAAAATCAGCCGATGATTTCTTCCGCTGTGCTCGAAAAACCAGTAAATGCCCCACTCTTCCATCAGGCGTTCAATGAAGTAAAAATCTGTTTCCCCATATTGAACCTGGAAATCGAGCAGGGGGTAGCTCCCCGCCAGACGTTTTTCAACGGGGAAATTATAATCACCCAGTACCTCGTCAATAATGTCCACTACCGTTTTCTGTTGGAATATCTTGAAATCTTCGGTTAATTCAGCGAGATGAAGCCAAGGCCGAATGATCAGTTCATAAAGCGCCTGGTTACCGTCACGCCCCACATAGCGAGCCTTCTGTACTATGCCAGAAATTTCGCGTACGTCTTTGCCAATACCGATAATATCGCCCAACCCGTTACCATCGAGCTCAATGTCAACTGTCATTTCTTTGCCGATCAACGATTTCAGATCGACATTCGACGCCGCCTGCCATGGAATAAGCGGATTAGCGGGCGTTTTAGCGGTAATCGCGTAAGAATAGAGTGAAGAAAGCGACTCTTCACCATCCAGCTTTGAGATTACCAACGCCGGTTCTCCAAGCAAAAACGGCATCGCCGAGCTGCTTAATTTGATACTACGTGGCATATGATCACCTACTGCGTTATGAATATCTTAGATATGATGCGTTAGGCGGTTTAGCCTCAGCGCTTCGTAACGAAATTCTCTGCGAATCTAATATGTTTCCGTGCCGGCTTTGCCGCCAAATCCAGATGCTCGCCTCCTGCTGAATACAATCGGGCCAGTTTTTCCACGGCATAACCTCAACACCATCAATATTTCGAATGTGATAGTCTTCTTGAGCCCCCTCCCTGAGTAACACCTGTGAATGATTTTTAAAGCGCCAGGCAGGCGTCAAAACAAAAGATTCCCAGAAAGGGGAGTAAGATCGTTTTAATGCTTTGACCCATTGCCACAGTGGTCGCCAGTTCTTTTCGGCAAAATCACTTTTCTGCACGTTATTTAAAATCCTTGCCGCCCAGAACGTCAGTGGAAATTCAGTGTGCATATTTTTCTGCAACCACCGATAAGATACAGCGCTATACACGATAAGAAGTGACGCTTCTCCCTGCTCACCACGAAGTACCCTAAATGCACCGGCGTAGTTATATTTCCCCTGTCGTGTATTGGAGGAAATAACAAAGCACCACGGATAGCTCTCCGATAAATATCCTTCCAGCATTGAGCAACCTATATTTGGCAGAATATGTTGGGTAATAATGGAACGCACTTCCCGCTGCCGCTTACCCAACCTACGAAATGGGCTCACACGCGATTCATCAACAAGTAAATACAGACGTAGCGACATAGATCCCTCTAGCGTATGGTTACCACTTTTTAATAACCGCCGGGACAACGAAAATCCTTCAGTAAATCCACGACAAGCCTGTCTTTATAAGTCAACCCGGAAACTGCAATATTCGCTCGACGTGAATCCAGATCGTAAACTAGGACAGTTTCACCCGAATCGTTTTTGACAATATCGCTGGCACCCTCCAACCAACGAAATAATGACCATGGGCCACTAAACGCCAATGATGAGGCCCCTAAAGCGACACGCGGGGTAGCATTAAGCATTACTCTCGATGCCATACGCGATGCCGGCCAGATTATTGGTACGGGTGACACCGGCCAATGGGCATAATTCACCTGTTTCCCGTCGAAATTCATATTCAGTTGAGTGATCGTCGGATCGAGATAAGGCACCGAAATCTCGAAGGCGAGCGACATTTTCCGCCCTCCATCTTCCTGGAAAAAAGTATCGCGAATCTCTTTCATGCGCTCGAACACATCCAATATGTCCGTGGACTCCCCATCCGCATCGCCCTTGTAGCGCCACGGATGGGAGGAGGTATCCACTTTATCCGCCAAATTTTTCTTAAAGTATTCGTCTGCCAGTCCGCCTGCAGCAAAGAAACGTTCAAAGTCCGCCAGCTTCACATCTCGCCGGCTATCTGCGAAAGGATAACGCCCCGCAAGCGTAGAACGGCATACCCCGCCAAGATTGTCTTTAATACCTTCATTGCTTATGGCAATAGCTTCACGGCTGGCGTGACGGTAGGCACCATTCAACAGTGGACCAATCAGGTTGCGGAGCGGATCAGGCCAGGTTTGCGATTCTGCACTCATGTTCAGCGCCGTATTAGAGAGCGCCATCGAGTTGCCGTTTTTCAGCGCATCATTATAAATGACGAACAACGTATACTGCTCGCTGAGGGCCCCCATCAGCTTATTCAGCCCTGAGCTTCCCGATGCAGGGCGTTCGTCCCCTGCCGCCTCATTGCTGCCGGTCACGAACTCGCGTAACGAAGCAAAAAGATTATCTACCCGCTCCCTCAGCAACTTGTTTTCCACTGCGGCCCATGCAAGGTTTACTTTAGTTACCGCATTTAAAATCTGTCCTTTATTGCTGACGTTATCGAGCAGCGATTTGCCTTCCTTTCTCACCAAAGTGGTTTCCGACACGGCGCGACGGACCAGATTAGCAAGCGGAGAATCCGCCGAGCTCAGCGTTCGCAATATGTAAATATCCCCCGCCACGCCAGCAGTGCCGGAGTTCAGTTGCAGAACTTCCTTTTTTATGCGGATGTTGCTCAAAAATCCCTGCCAATGTCGCGCATACTCATCCAGATAGAGCGCCAGAATCTGCTGTTGAATCGGATTAACTAACACGCCATTGTCCGCGACTTTCATTTGGGACCGTGGGGCGTTGTCGCGCCCCTTTCCCATGACCCATGAGTCCTCATGCTCCAGCCACATCAGACCCGGATCCATTTTTTTTTTAAACAGGTCATAATAGCCCGCATGGGTAAATAAGCCGGGAATGGCCGTCTCGCCGTTTACGTCCGCCAATGAAAAAAACTCGCCGTCTCGTGATTTTGCCATTACGCCAAGCGTTAAATCGGCGGGTGCATCCTGTGACAAAGCGTCTTTAATGCGTCCGTAAAGCCGACTGGCAAGATCTTCGCGCTCCAGTATCGAACGCGCATATTTCACTAGACCATCATCCATTTCCTGACCATACCGTCGCCATTCGGGTGAAGCGAAGAGATTGGTCAGATGAGAGACAAATATGTGGCGCTCTTCATAAGGCTCGAGCTTGCCCCTCGTCTCCCACAGACGGGTGATATTGTCAGTCATCGACTGCCGTTCGAATTTCCCCTGTCCAAACACTTGCAGATAAAGCTTCAAGCGCGCATAAATCTGCTCTGAATGACCTTTATCAATCGCCTCTTGCAGTGCCAGGGTAACCTGCTGCTCAATCTGCGGCAGCAGCAGTCGCTGAAGGAAGAATTGGTACAGCGAGTCCGAAGCGTTCATCACGTCCATGCCGGTATACAGACCGTAGCGCCATTCCAGCCCTGGGTTGAAAATATCCAGCGCGCCATATTCCGGCAAATATTGTGAAAGCGTCAGCAAACGAGGAAGCAACTTGTCATTAGACATTTTGACAAAATGATCAACGTCGGTACGCAGCCCGTCGACCTTTGTCTTAACAGTGTCCAGATACTCAGTATTGTGACGGTAGCTGTTATAAAAGCCGTTCAACAGGATAACAGCCATCAAAATACACAACGAATGCCCCAGAAAACGTTGCAGGCGATACTTCGATTCGTTAGCCAGATTATGACGTGCCAAATCAACATCTTTTACAATGACGTCATTAAACAGTTGCTTGAGGAAATACTGTCGCCCATAGGATACATCGTTGATGAGAAAATCACGTTCGCCAGGCTGTTCGGTCAGAGAGGCCGTTACCATCGGGGCTTTATTCTCGACGTAATTAGACCATTTGCGCATGATGCTTTGATTATTCAGCAGACTAAAATCAACTGGCTGATGCATACTTGAGAAATAGATACCGCGCAACAGGGTAAAGCTCAGTGTTTCATCATAGCGGGAAGCAAAAAAGATGTTGTGCACCACTTCAGCCACCATGCTGGAAAGCAGATGGAAATCCTGAGGCAATGCGTACATTTTCTTGCGATCCCTATTGTCATATTCTTCCTGCTGACGCACGATCATATCTCGTTCGATACGCTCTTCAAGTAGAGAGAACTCTGCTTTTATCTGGTCGTGCAATTCCGATACAGGAGCGGTTCTGGTATCGCCATAAGGGAAAGTCACTCCCCAAACCTGCTCCCGCTCCTGCTCGGTCAGGATCCTGAAATACTCCGCAAACCCGGGTAGTTGGTCCAGCTTGGTGACCAAGATATAAACTGGGAAACGCACGCCCAACGTCTGACGCAAATCGTCTACTCTGGCTCTCAAACTGGCCGCCAACTCAAATAGCTCGGCTTTGCTACGTCCCATGACATCGGCGGCGGAGAACGTGAGTACTGCACCGTTCAGCGCTTTGACTGGGCGATATTTTTTAAGCGCTTTGAGCATTGCACGCCACTCGCCGAGATACTTTTCCGGCTGGCTGACATATTTCCCGGCGGTGTCGATATAAATGGCGTCATTGGCAAACCAACACTCGCAATTACGCGTCAGCGGCGCAGGTTTGCCCACCTGGTTCAGCTGTTCCGGTAACGGGAAGTTCTGCCCAGAAGCCAGAATAGCGGAGGTCTTTCCGGCGTCTTCGGTGCCGAGCATCATGTACCAGGGTAAAATATCAAGCGGTTTACGCCCCAGAACCACACGCTGGAAAAAGGAGAGGTTACTACGATTTTTATTAACGTAATCAACCGCATTACTGATAACAGAGACAACTTCAGAGGTATCACTCTCCTCCGTAGACGCTTTATTACGGACAAATTTATCGAGCAGCGTCGGATTATCTTTTAATGCCAGCAGCAATAACCACAGACCATACAACAATGTAATCAGCAAGATAGCTGCAATAATCGCTAATCTGACACTAATTGCCGCTACCGGATGTTTTTCCCCCACCAGTAGGAAGGGGCCCAGAACCCATACCAGCACGCAAAGTACGGCGGCAACGACAATGAAGATAGGCCAGCGCAGCCAAAAGCTCACCAGACAAAACGCCGCCAGTAGAATGAAAATGATACGCGACTCAACACTAAGCAGGGGACGTGATTCGCCAAATCCGAAAAATGGCCCAAGAAACCAGATAGCGGCGACCAGTAGCGCGATGCAACACACAATTAGCAGCGTCCTCAGAAACCGCGCCGCGAAGACTCTATTAAAATAAGACATTGTCGTTCTCATTAATACGTGACAAAAAACTCTACGCGGCGATTTTTCGCGCGCCCCTGAGAAGTAGCATTGGAGGCCAGCGGCTTGTTATTCCCAACCCCTTCCACTTTCACCTTGCCCTTTGGCACCCCTGCAGCAATGAAATAGCGAGCGACTTCCGCTGCACGTTTTTCCGACAGCACAATGTTATTAGGCAATCCCGGCCGGTTAATGGGTGTTGAGTCTGTGTGGCCAATAATGACGATATCCCCGTTGACGCGACGTACTTCGCTCGCCACACGCTCAATGACCTTCACCATTTCGGGCTGAACTTTGGTCGAGCCGGACAAAAACAGCGAATCGCCCTTTAGCACCACTTTGTTCTGCTTCTGTGTTTCATCAACACTAAGCAACTGCTGCTGAATTTCGTTACGGAGTAAAACGGCCAATCTCAGACGCATTTTCACTGGCATCGTGGTCACCTTGATATTCTGCATCACATAAATATCATTGGTAATGCGATCGTCGCGCACCGACAGCCAGTACTTGCACCAGATAAAGGCCGAAGTCACCAATACGCCTGCACATAGCGCGGTCAGCCTTACAGGAATGATCGTTTTCTCACGCCGTGCCGCGCCCGGCGGCTGAAGTCCATGCGGCGACAGCGCTGGCTGGGTGGTATTACGGGTACTTTGGATCAGGGTCAACAGACGTTGGCGAATTTTTGTCAGTTGGCGGTCGCCATCTTCAATGATGCTGTAGCGCCCTTCAAAGCCCAGCCCAAGGATGAGCAGCAGCACTTCGAGCACATCGGCAAATTCATTAGGATTCATCGAGAGGCGACCGATGAGCAGGAAGAATTTGTTCCCGCCATCGTTGTCCCCCTCAAAATGGTTCAATAAATTGCTCTGCGACCAGCCGGACTCAAGCCCCCACGGCGCGGTATGCGCCGCTTCGTCAAGCGCGGTACAAAGACAATAGCGAACTATCGCCATCTTTTTCCACGGGATGTTCACTTCGTCGCAGACAATGCTGAACAGATTGATCTCACCTTTGAGCGTGTTTTTCAGAATTTCGACATGGGCAATGTCGGCAATCTTCTCCGGCATATCGCTAAGCGCACGCAGCAGAGGTTGAGCCACCTCCAGTAATGGATTCTCGGCCTTGCTTACTTTTAGCATTCGCTGTTGCACGCTCTCGCTTTTTACCCCCCTTTCATTTCTGAACGCTTTATTGTCAGCGCTGGGTTCTGCGCTCTGGACGTCTTTCGCAGTATCAGGCTCCTGAATCCAGTCACCCTGCTCATCAAGAAGGAATTTCCCCTGCGCTTGCGCAGAGTTTTCCCCATCGAGAATAGTCTCGGAAGAAGCCGCCGTTTGCTGGCTAATATCGTCTTTCATCAGCCCCTGATTCCCCAGAGATCCATTTTCAAGCCGGGAAAATCACCGGCAATGTGCAGCGCCAATGCGCCGGTGGCTGAGATCCTCTCCCAGAAAGGTCCATTTTTAAGCAATTCGAAATAGACATAGCCTGTGCTGTAAGGAATTTGACGCGGCGGAACCGGTAATCCTTGTAGTACCAACCCAGGCAAGTGCGAACGCACCAGCTCGTGTAATTGCTGCGGGGCACTGATTTTTGCTTGCGCCTGGAACTGCTGCTGCAGAACATCCATTGGCAGTTGTGCATGCACCGCCAGCACCAGGTTTGAGAACGAACGCAGTTCATTAGGCAGCATAGATGCCGACCAGACGCCGTTGCCCTTAGCGTGCAATTCGATGAGTTGCCCTGCCCTCACCAGAATCTGATTAAGCAAGTCATGCACATCGTCCACCAGCGGACGAATTGAGGGGTAAAGCCTTGCATGGTCATACCCTGGCGCACTTTTCGGACGACGTGTTTTGGTGCGAACAAAGGTCGATAGTTCACCCGCCAGCTTTGACAGCTCTTCATACAGCACAATCGGTGGCAGCTCGGGGATATGGCGCAAGTGATCGAGGATCGGCTCATATTTGTTGAAAATTTGTAGCAGTAGATAATCGACAATTTCCGCGCTGGCACTGGCTTTGCCGTCCGAAGAAGACAGGCGGTTCGCCAACATTTCAGCGCGCATTTTCACCAGGCCATTGAGATGCGTTAGCCACTCACTCAGCAGGGAGTTAGCCGCATAGCCGGTTACCGGCGGAATATAATCGTCCAGATGCAACAAAACGCTGCCATCCGGCTGAATGGCCTTCACCTTGGTCAATTCCAGGCCGATCCACGATTCGGTCATCTCCGCCTGCGAAACTAGCCTCAGCCTGAGTTTGGCAAGTTGCACCGGCTTTGGTCCCTGGCGGATAGAATTGGTATCGCAAAGCTCGGCTTCCTGCGCACGAAAACGCGCCAGCGAGCTGGCATCATGCTGGCTGAAAATGGTTTCATCGCTGTTATCGAGGCGTAGCGGCACAGCCAGATAGATGCTCTTGCCCAGATGCTCAGGTAAAATCGTTAGCGGTTCCGGCAGGTCCGCATGATCGGGAATGTCAAAAGGCGTGCCATCCGGCAATACGCCGCGCGCGGAACGCAAGACCAGTTTTCCATAGCTCAACGCCTCACGGTCAATTTCGTATTGCGAAAATCCCCAATAGAAGGGACTCAGCGTCGATGCGCGTTTATGAGCGTAATATTCAAAATAACGCTCTTGCTGTTGAAAAAGTTGCGGGCGTAAAAACAACCCTTCACTCCAGACGACTTTATTTGTTCTCACGATTTAATCCATTTTTTTAATTGTAATTGCTGCTTTTTGGAAATGCGCATGCAATTCAAGCGAATCATTGCCAAAAAATCCCTGCCACCACGTTTTTTTCTTTTCTGGTAAATCCCAACTCACCAGCCAGATCGAATCGTTAAGCTCGCGATATGCACCAATAAAACCCAAAGTTCTGGTATCGCTGTCCGGTTTGATGAAAACAACACGCGACTCTCCAGGCTGGAGTATCGCTTCATAAATCTTTGACGCCGCGGCTTGCATTGGCTTACTGGCACCATCAACAATTTCAAAAAAATCGGCATTCACGAAAACGTCCGCTTCCTTTACGTTGAAGATAAAAATATTTAGCGGTGCCGGCTCGCCCTTCACATTGGGGTTAATATCTTTATCTGCAACCAGGTTGATTTTAATTTCACCACCAACTGGTTCAGAACGATTGCTGCCACAGGACGATAAAACGACTGCCAGTAATATCGTTATCAGCCCCTTCAGCCGGTATTTTTTTATTTCTGTGCTGAAAAACATATCCCTAACCACGCAATCTATTTTTTCTGAACTGTGCATTCTGAATTGACAGCTTAAGTCGAGGATTCGGAAACCTGCGACTTTCCGTCTCTAACTGCCTGATGGGAGTTTTGCCGCCGAAGCGGCAAAACCCTTTTAGCTTGTCCGCCGCTATTAGCTGCGCAGGTTAGCTTTCACATCGTAGCTGGTAGAAATAACGCCAGATTTAGCACCTTCAGCATTTTGCATCACATAATCTTGAGTCAGTTTAGTGAAGGCAAAGGTAACTCTTTCGCGCGGACGAGTTTCATCCTCACTGGAACCGGCCGTTTCAACGCAAGTAATAATGACATCAGTGAATTTAATGGTCAGATATTCAAGAGGGTCACCGCCCGCTTTACGTACCACGAACTGAATGTCCTTAATGTGTTTACCAGACAGACAGTAACTCAGCAGATTGGTACTGGCTTTGTCGACATAGTGTTCGAAGCAAAAATCGTCTACCGTCGCTTTGCCAGAACCGCCACCGGAACCACTGTGCATATTTGAATGCTGGGTACTGGCCCAACGCCATGAAAGCACCTCAATTTCATTTTTATGGGAAGCATCTAGAGATTCACCTTCGATACCATCGATTTTAATAAACATATCTTGAGACATAATATTTCCTTATTTACTTTCATTAAAAATGTCACACATGGTGTAACCCACTAAATTAAGACACAGAAAGCTTCCCATCATGGGAAATAACCTCTGGCCATATTCGGCGCGCAAGCAGTCCCGGCGCAGCCGTATCTATTAAAAAAATAGAATGAATATTCTTCCGGTTTATTTATCGGAATCAGGCAACATCTTTGAGCGAAGGCAATTTGGCAACCATGCGCAGAGAAACAGTTAACCCTTCCAGTTGGAAATGCGGACGCAGGAAGAACTTCGCCTGGTAATATCCCGGGTTGCCCTCAACGTCTTCTACCACCACTTCTGCCGCAGCCAATGGACGACGAGCCTTGGTTTCCTGGGAAGAATTCGCTGGGTCACCGTCTACGTAATTCATCACCCAGTTATTCAACCAACGCTGCATATCTTCACGCTCTTTGAAAGAACCAATCTTGTCACGCACAATGCACTTCAGATAATGAGCAAAGCGCGAGCAGGCAAACAGGTACGGTAAACGGGCGGAAAGATTAGCGTTTGCGGTCGCGTCTGGGTCATAATACTCAGCAGGCTTTTGCAAAGACTGAGCACCAATAAATGCCGCATAGTCTGTATTTTTACGATGGACCAGAGGAATAAAACCATTCTTGGCCAGTTCCGCTTCGCGACGGTCTGAAATCGCGATTTCAGTCGGGCATTTCATATCCACGCCGCCATCATCGGTCGGGAAAGTATGACAAGGAAGGTCTTCCACAACGCCACCGCTTTCAACACCTCGGATCATGGTGCACCAGCCGTAATTTTTGAAAGAACGGTTGATGTTTACCGCCATTGCATATGCCGCGTTAGACCAAACATATTTGCTGTGATCCGCACCGTCAGTCGTTTCTTCAAAGTTGAAGTTATCAACCGGATTGGTGCCAATCCCATAGGGCAGACGAGCGAGGAAACGCGGCATCGCCAAACCAATATAACGAGAGTCTTCAGACTGGCGCAGCGAATTCCATGCCGCATACTCTAGGTTTTGAGTAAAGATTTTCGTCAAATCACGCGGGTTGGCCAGCTCTTGCCAGGAATCCATCTGCATTACGGACGGCGCAGCACCGGTGATAAATGGCATATGAGCAGAAGCCGCAACCTTACCCATTGAAGACAGCAGATCCACATCCTGCGCACTGTGATCGAAGTGATAATCCGCCACCAGACAGCCATAAGGTTCACCGCCGAGCTGACCATACTCCTCTTCGTAGATTTGCTTAAATAGTGGGCTCTGATCCCAGGCGATGCCTTTGTACCGCTTCATGTTACGTCTCAAATCATTTTTTGAAATGTCCATAAAACGTAGTTTCAGCTTTTCATCAGTTTCGGTGTTATAGACCAGGTAGTGCAAACCACGCCACGCGCTTTCCAGACGCTGAAATTCTTCATGATGAAGGATCAAGTTTATTTGTTCGGAAAGCTTGAGATCAATTTCCGCAATGATCGCCGCAATGTTTTTATATGCGTCATCGGCCATGGTGATCGAGGTGTTCAATGCCTGTTCGGCAAGGGTTTTTACCGCAATTTCAACCGCCGTTTTCGCCTGATCAGATTTCGGCTTAAACTCGCGGGTCAGCAAAGCATTAAAATCATTTTGCGTGCCGGCCTGAGTCATAGCCTGTTTATTTGATTCTGCTTGAGTTGCCATAGTTCTCTCTCTACATCACTTTTGGGACGCGGCTTCATCAGCCGGTTTTGGCTTGGGAGCCGAAGCCAGAGTATTCAGCAGCGACTTGTCGTTAAGCACTTTCATGACCAAACTTTCCGCACCTGCTTTGCCATCCATATAGGTTTGCAGGTTGGCAAGCTGGGTCCGTGCCTCAAGCAACTGCGATAATGAATCGACTTTGCAGGCAATGGCATCGGGAGCAAAATCATCCATGCTCTCGAAAGTCATATCGACCATCAGTTGCCCTTCCCCCGTCAAGGTGTTAGGCACTGCAAACGCTACACGCGGCCGCATTGCTTTCATGCGTTCGTCGAAGTTATCGATATCAATGCTCAGGAACTTCCTGTCGGCAACCGGGGGCAATGGCTCCAATGGTTTACCGGACAGGTCGGCCAGAACGCCCATAACAAACGGCAGTTCTATTTTCTTTTCACTGCCATAAATCTCCACGTCATACTCAATCTGTACGCGTGGCGCACGGTTACGTGCGATAAATTTTTGCGAATTGCTTTTGCTCATAGTAGTCAATACTCTTTAATAACCGTTTATGGATAAAACGTCGTTCGCCTGATGATTAACGTTCAGATAATTAGACAGCCTTACCTCCCTGTTATTTATAAACAAGCTCAACCCCTGCCACCGAATGAACTTTCCCGGCAGTAACGGCTGAGTTCCCCTTTGCATAATAGCTCGCTGTAAATCTGTGACTTAATGGTTCAGCAGTAGCTGAAATAATATAATCCTGCCCTGTTGTAGCATTATCAAATATAACCTGCGCACTATTTTCTTTTCGTAAACGTATTTGCACGTTACGACTGAGCAGAGTACCTGCATCATTCACTAAATTTCCCGTTTCCGTATCTAAACCAGAAACGCTGCTATTAAAAAATACCGTTACGGTTCGGCTAGCAGGGCAATCTTTCAATGTAATATCAAAAGGCACGCTTCCTGCTTCACTGCCATTTTTTTTGAGAGAGGCTACCGCCACACGGGGTAAAGTAACGACTTCATTATTGCTGGCATTATTAATCACAACGTTACAAGTCTCGTCAGTATATTTACCGGTAAAATAAACATCTATTGAGCAATCCGTCGAGCATGCCTTCGCCGTTGAAATCGATTGACTCACAATAAATACCGTATATAAAGCCATACGGATGAACTTTATGCTCGGAGTGATAATAATAGTTAATGACATAAAACCTCTAACTGGGTAATAGCGCCCGCAGCGCTCTTGATTTTATGGGAAATATCGTTATTCGAATAAATGGTACAAAGGCGTACTCCGGATGAATTTTTTACGTACAGGTTATTTTTCTGTGCTTGCCAACCGCGAACAAATGCCATCCCCCCTTGCCCGATAATGCCGAGATTGTTATTGCCTTCATCAACTAGATTCGCGCCAATCGGCAAAGGCTTGCCTTGCTGGTCATGAACAACCAGCACGACAGGATCGCCAACCATCGTTTTAACGTCGACTTTGACTGCCGCCCCCATGCGGGGAATAACGGTATTTTCGCTTTCCAATACATCAACCGTATCCGGCAGCCCCTGGGTATTCACCGCCACGGTATTCTCGCGATAAGGGGTCAGGGATGGCACGATGGCATAACCGTTCGCATCAATTGTTGAACCATATCCGTTGAGCATTCTGGCGCCTTCGGCACCCGGCGCGTTTACCAGCGCAAACGGATAGTCACCTAAACGCGGTCCCGCCGTTATGCCACCGCCATGTGCCACCAGGCTACCGTTCGCTGAGAACGAAAGCTGACGTGATTTATTCCCTACCGAAGCGGTAGAACCGAATTGCCCCACCGGGGAGTTGTAGTTCACGTTACCGTTAAAGGCGGTTTGAGAAGAATCATTTTTCGCTCTGGAAACCGCTGTTCCGATACCATAGTTCAGCTCGTTTTGATCGCCCTGGCTGCCAATGGCGTTTGCCTGGAAGGAACTAGCACCACGGTTGTCGTGAGAAACAGAAGAATATAGCGAGCTGAATACGGGTTTCTCCGTAATGCTGCTTTGCCCCAAAGGAACGCTAAAGGCAAGCATAACGCTATTCACATCTCGCCCTTCACTGCTATAGGATCGCGACATCGAAACGCCCCAGGAAAAATAACGCTCGGACTTGTTATACGAAATCATGTACTGGCTGGTTGATGAACGATCACCCCAGTAATTATAAAAATTACCAGATAAATTCAGCCGTCCACCATTCCACAGCGGCTGGCCGACATTAATGATAAAGCGCTGCCGGGTGCGATAATCCACCATATAGCGATCGTTTTTTACGCCATATCGATCTAACGCCGCATCTCGCAGACTATAAAATCCACTCGATGAATAGCGGTAAGCCGCCAGAGTAATATCAGTTGATGTCGAATCCACATATTTGCTAAACCCAATATTGAAACTGTTACCCGCGGTGGTTTTGTTATGTCCCAGTTCGCTGCGTGCCCGGGTAATATCCATCGATACACCGCCCAGCGGTGTATTAAACGCATGCCCCACCCCCAACGCGACGTGATTGTCAGAAAGCTGACCGCCGCCGTATAGCGTATACATGTTGCCGATACCGTATTGATAAAAACCCTGCGCCAGCCCCGGTTCTTCCAATAACGAATTATCCTTCAATTTACCTACCGTAATGCCAAAACGGGCAACACCGGCATGCAGTAGCATGGGGGGAGCTGAGAAAGGCACCACCTGAGTTTTCTGACGGCCGTCAGCTTCCGTCACCGTTACCTGCAGATCGCCACCATAACCCATAGCACCAATATCACTGATTTCAAAAGGACCCGGCGGCACCGTGGTTTCATATAAGATTTGACCACGCTGAGTCACCTGCACTTTAGCGTTACTTTCAGCCAAGCCACGCACTAAAGGCGTGTAGTATCGCAGCCCTTCAGGCAGCATTCGATCGTCAGACTGTAATTGAATGCCCCGTACGGTCAGGCTGTCGAACAGATCGCCGCTGGTCGTACTATCGCCAAGCGTTAATTGGCTTTTCAACACCGGTACATCTCGTTGGAGATAGGTGAATAAGGATTGAGTATGCGACGAAGAATCACTATTCCAATTGGTATTTATACGTTTACGCAGGCGCCAATCGGAAAAATTCAGCCCCGCCAACAGCCCTAAATTGCCGCTAACGGACCGCCCGTCACTATTTTTAAAGCGATCAGATCTCTGTTGAACGTAAAAATTGGAGTTGTAATCCAGCAACCCTGCGGTAATGCCTGAATCCCAGGAGTTCGGATCGGTATAACCGCGCGGATGTTGCACCAGATAAGCTTGAGGAACTACCAGGTCGAGATGAAAATCCCCGGATGCATAATTGGCTTCAGCACCGGCAAGCCACTTATCAATCATGGCGCACTGCGCTTTATCCGCGGAACCGTTTTTATCCGTTATCCTAGTCATCGGGCCGGCCGCTACCTTAATACCCAGACTGGTCAGTTCCTGCTGATTAAAGCAAGGCTGCGCGCCAATCCGGCCCTCAACCGGCATGAATACCACCTTACGCCGCCCCCGACTTTCGCCATTCACGGCAACGGAGACCGCATATTCGCCTACGGGGTTTGGATTGCCCTGATAATATTGAGAAACATCTACACTAAGACCGTGAATGAAAGCACCGTTAAACTTAACATCTTCAGAGCGAGCATCATGTTCGATTCTGCTCGGCACATTACCGGAATTGCTCTGAGCAAACACAGAAACACTGAGCCCTAAAGAAGTAATAAGGATATGTCGGATCGCATACGTTATCTTAGATACGCATAGTGCTTTTCGCGTACATTCCTTTATTTCTTTCAGTTGCACGTCCATGTCTCCTGAATACAATGTGTTAATTCCAGAACGATAATAAATAACCGTTCCGACCTGAACGGATAATCACCACCACTTATTAGTGCGCTATTCTTTTAGGGTTAATCCCTTTCCTGATGCAGGAATCAATTGATACTCAACCACACTGCCATAATCGCTAATCAAATTAATATTCACGCCAGCTACAGTCACTGGTTCATTATTTTTATTTTTCAATAAGAACTCTTTGCTGCCAAAAGGCGGAATCATATCAACGCTCAGGGGGTATTTAATAACACCAGCAGTTATTGATGCCGAATCGAAAGAGTAATAATACGGAGTAGGATTAGTTACTTTAATGCCTTTCGCCGGGCTGATAATTTCCCACCGTAACTTACTAACCTCATTCGTGCTGCTGCTTTTCAACACAGTCGGTCGATAGAAAATTTTAATACGCGTTCTGAATGCCAGTTCAAGGTGATCGGTTTCCTTCGCCGTATCTTTCATCGGCGGGATTTCCAGCAGGTTAAACCAAAATACGGACTCCCGATCTTGTGGCAAATTCATACCGTTATAAATAAGGCGGATACTTTGCCCCTTTCCCGGCTCAACACGATATACGGGCGGCGTAACGGTAAAAGGTACTTTGACGCTATTAATATCATCAGTAGCACTGCCATCGTCAACCCAAACCTGCGCCAGCAAAGGCATGGTTCCCTTATTGGTGGTCCTCACCGTTTGCTCACGTTCAGCTCCCGGAAAAATAATACGGGTCCCGGAAATCGTCATGCCAGCAAAAGCCATCTGGGTTGTTAATGCCAGGAAGATAAAAGCATTAGTTATTTTTGAAAATATTGCACGTTGATATTTCATAGTACTACCCTGCGCGTATTACATCCCACCTGAAAAAAGTAAACAGGAGCATTTCTCAATAAGGGGCGAAAACCCGCCCCATTTTCAACCTTGAGGCCGATTTATTACGGGTAAGCTAGGGTATAACTCGCCTGCCCATAAACCAGACCAGCGGTAGTCGCCGCAGTCGCGTAATAGCCACCGTAGTAACGCATAGTCGCTTTACCATCAGTGACATTCGCCGCAGCGCCAGTTTCACCCAGTTTCAGCTGTTGCCCATCAGAGTTGTACAGACGGACCTGAACGTTGGTGGCTTTGGTGCCAGCCCCCTGATACTGGTTAGTCAGGTTACCCGTTGAACTATCCACGCCAGTGCTACCGATAGCTTCAAAATGCGCGGCAACCTGAGTAATGCCTTCTGGACAATTTTCAACATTCAGATCGAAACCTTTTGACCCTGCGTTAGTACCGGCAGCATTAAGGGTCTGAATGGAGACTTTTGGCAATTGCACTTGGCGGTCAACAGAGTCGCTGGCAATGGAACAAGTCTCAGCAATCAGCTCACCGTTAAAGGTTACCGTACCCTGCGTCTTCGCCTCATCAGCAGCCAGGGCGGAAGTCGATGCTGCAGCCAGCGCCATTGCGCACAGCGTTAACGTTAATTTATGCATTAATAATTCCCTATATTGATGTATTTAAAATAAACTCAACGATAAAGATATCGTTTTCATATTTTCTTGAGTTCCCTTTAATCACTCTATTGGCAGTCCCTCCATTTACATTACAACCTCAACTCCTTTCTCTTGTGAATAAATGACACACATAGTTATTGTGTTATTCTTTTCTGCCTTAACACCTGTCAGCGTTAAAACGTTAACGCCAATTTTTGGCAGAATATTTTTCTCGATAAAACGGATTAACATCCTGGCCCCGGTTTCAGCGACCGGGCATTGCTCAACCACATGCTGAACCAATTCTTCGCTAAAGGTCAGCACAATCCCATAATTCTTTTTTGCCCGTTCAGCAATACGGTTCAGGTGAATATTGACAATCTGCCGCAACGAGGCTGATGCCAATGGAAAATACGGTATGACAGTGACGCGCCCCAAGAAAGCAGCGGGGAATACTTTCAGCAATGCCGGCTGCAATAACGTTAATAAGCTTTCTTCATCCGGTATCGTTTCTAGATCTGCGCAGGCGCTGCTGATTATTTCGCTACCAGTGTTACTGGTAAGTAAGATAACGGTATTGCAGAAATCGATCTGGCGACCTTCACCGTCTTCCATCGAGCCTTTATCAAAGACCTGAAAGAACAGCTCGTGCACATCCGAATGCGCTTTTTCCACTTCATCGAGCAGAATAACGCTATAAGGTTTACGACGAACTGCTTCGGTTAATACGCCACCTTCCCCGTAACCGACATAACCTGGCGGAGACCCCTTCAGCGAAGAAACCGTATGCGCTTCCTGATATTCACTCATATTAATGGTAATAAGATTCTGCTCGCCGCCATAAAGCTGGCTGGCAATCGCCAACGCGGTTTCTGTTTTACCGACGCCAGAAGGCCCCACCAGCATAAACACGCCAAAGGGTTTTTGCGGGTCGGCAAGGCCTGCGCGCGCAGTCTGAATACTCTGGCTTAGGCAAGTCAGCGCATATTGCTGACCAATCACTCTTTCAGAAAGGCGCTGCGGCAACTCCATTACTGCGCTAACATCATCCTTAAGTACCTGCCCAACTGGTATCCCGGTCCAGTTCGCTACGATAGAAGCAATTACACCGGCATTCACTTCAGCCTGGACCAACGGCTGCTCGCCGCGAATTGTTCTCAGCGTTTCCTCAAGCTCATTCAAACGCGCCTGTAAACACTCGAATTTTTCTGCTTTCGTGCCCCGAGACTCTTCAACAGTGGAGGCCAAAAGTTGCTGACGCGTATCGATGATGCTGGTAACCAGCTCGCATTCCTGTACCCAGCGATGGTCGAGAAGTTTCGCCTCTTTAGCATGTTCATCGATGGAATTCTGAATGGACTCGACACGTTCACCCTCTTCTTTACCGAAGCCGATTGCTTTTTCGAGCAAAGACAGCTCCGTCTGTGCCGACTGGCTACGGAATTTCAGGATTTGTAATGCTTCCGGCGGCGCATGTTGCGCAACGGCAACTCTAGCGCAAGCGGTATCCAGCAGGCTAATCGCCTTATCAGGCAATTGGCGGGCAGGGATATAACGATGGGAAAGTCGCACCGCCGCTCGTATCGCCTCGTCCATGATCCAGACACCATGATGCTTCTCAAGCACCGGCAGCAGCCCGCGCAGCATGGCGATAGCCACCTCTTCGGAAGGCTCTTCAACTTGAAGCACCTGAAAGCGACGCGTCAGAGCCGGATCTTTTTCAATGTGACGCTTGAATTCGCTCCACGTAGTAGCACCAATCGTACGCAACTGACCGCGCGCCAGCATGGGCTTCATTAGGTTGGCAGCATCGCCCGTTCCGGCATTACCCCCCGCACCAACCAATGTATGTACTTCATCAATAAATAAAATCACGGACTCGGCGGAATTGACGGCTTCTTCCAGTACCGCTTTTAAACGCGCTTCGAACTCGCCTTTCATACTGGCCCCCGCAGAGAGTGCAACCACATCAAGCGCCAATAGTCGGACGTTCTCAAGCGAAGGTGGCACTTCACCGGCGACAATAGCCAATGCCAGACCTTCCACCACGGCAGTCTTTCCTACACCAGCCTCACCGGTCAGCAATGGATTGTTCTGCCTACGGCGCAGCAAGATATCTACCATGGTATTTATCTCTTTATCGCGCCCTAAAACCGGATCAATTTTCCCCTCACGCGCCAATGCCGTCAGATCCGTTGAATACTGTGACAGGCCGCCACCCTGCGTTGATGATCCCAATGCATTGCTGGCTTCGCCAGGAATGCCTGCTTCGTCTGGAATAACCGCACCACCAGCCAAATCGCTTTTTTCGGCCGAATCGCGAGTGATATAACCCAGATCTTTGCTTAAATGCTCCAGCGGAATCTTTTCGAACACCGGGGATATAGTAAACAGCGCACGGCGTAATTCCATGGTGGTGAGCAGCGCAATAAGCAAATGGCCGCTGCGGATGCAATTATTGTGACATTCCAGACTGGCAAATACCCACGAACGCTCGATGGCCAGCTCGATATGGTATGAGAAATCGGAGATAGAGCTCGCACCTGCGGGCAGACGCGTTAATGCCTGGGCGAAATCACGCTCCAGTATTTCGGCATCCACTTCAAAATGCCGAATGATATGCTTGAGATCGCTATCTTGCTGTTGATATATCTGATTTAACCAGTGCACCAACTCAACGTACGGGTTACCACGCAGTTTGCACAATGTAGTCGCACTCTCTACGCTTTTAAACAAGCTAGTATTCAGCTTACCGAATAGGTTTTTTCTGGTTATCGCCACGATAAAACTCACCCTGTTTTAATTCGATTATTTTAATCATCATTCAATCCACATCATCCATAGTGGATCTGAGAACCGTTGGGCTACATAAACCCAGCATAACGGTACGCTGTTTTACAATATTCTAATTAACAAAAATTTAAATTAAACCCCTACATCGCGACACATAACACTTTTGAGAATTAAGCCCGGAAGTTATTCTCAGTCTTAATCTTTATCATTTAATCTTTAATCTTTAATCTTTAATCTTTAATCTTTAATCTTTAATCTTTAATCTTTAATCTTTAATCTTTAATCTTTAAGAATAAAGCCCGAAATATATTCTTAAAATAGCAAAAGGATTAATAATTTCATCGTAAAAAAAAATTAACTTTATAGAATCGCTACCGTTAAAGAGAAAAGTTCGGCAAAAATCCAGCGGGACACACTTGATTCTGGGGATATCTCCTGATCGACAAGAAAAGTTCTTTTAGCCGCTATAATTGACAGGGTGCCAAGTGGAACATAACTTCCTAGACTACTACAATCGAGAGCTGACATTTGTCAGGGAAATGGCACAAGAATTTGCCGAACGACATCCTAAAATTGCCGGACGTTTAGGGATGCACGGTATAGAGGTTGCCGACCCTTACGTGGAGCGATTGATTGAAGCATTTTGTTTTTTATCTGCCAGAACGCAAATAAAACTTGATGCTGAATTCCCTAAATTCACCCAACGGTTACTGGATCTTATCTATCCAAACTATAATTCACCAACGCCCTCTATGGGCGTCGTCCAGTTAAAACCTAATTTGAGCGAGGGGGATTTAACGCATGGTTATAAAATCCCCAAAAAAAGCGCTTTCTATAGTAGGATCCTGCCAGGTGAAATGACCCGCTGTGAATTCAGGAATAACCAAGACGTTACCCTATGGCCACTGGAGATAGCAGAAGTAAGACTGACGTCCGTACCGCCAGATATTCCTAATATGGAAAATTATCGTCTCAATCATCACCAGCTGAAAGGCGCACTGCGGATCAAGCTAAAACTGCAGGGCGACTTGGTTTTTTCTGCGCTAAAAGGGCTGGATAACCTTCCCTTTTATATTCAAGGCGATGAACGTGTTGTATCTCATACCTTTGAGCTCCTGCACGGCAGCCATGTTGCGACGGTGATCCGCAGCGGGGATAGAGAAAAAAACCAGCACCATGTCATCAACAATCAACCGCTTAAATTCGAAGGCATGGATCCGGACCAAAGCCTTTTACCTCTGCAATGGAATATGTTCCATGGTCATACTCTGATTCAGGAGTATATTGCATGCCGCGAAAGATTTTACTTTTTCTCTCTCACGCAGTTGAGCGCGGCATTGGAAGAGAATAATACGAATGAAGTGGAAATTATTATTCTGCTAAACAAATTGCCGCAGGAGTTAATCGCTCATCTGGATAGCTCACGCTTTTTACTGTTTTGCACGCCGGTAATCAATTTGTTCCCGAAACGGGTAGACCGAATCGAAGTCAATCGAGCGCTGAACCACTTTCATATTGTTCCGGACCGCAGCCGCCCGCTCGATTACGAGATTTTTTCCGTTAATAAGGTCCTTGGCTTACAGGCGGAAACCAGTGAAGAGTTGACATTTAACCCGCTTTATCAAACCCGACACAGCGACACCGGCAATTTCGGACGCTACTTTTCGGTAAAGCGCGAAGTCAGAACAAAAGAAAGCATCAGTCGTAAATACGATACCCGAACGCCTTATAGCGGCACCGAAATTTTTATCTCGTTGGTCGATCAACAAGAAGCGCCCTACGGGGAGCACATTCGCTATCTGCTGGTCGACGCGGTGGCTACCAATCGTGATTTACCCCGTTTACTCACCAGTACTGACAGCTTTGATCTCACCATGTCAGATTCCGTTCCCATTCATGGCGCCCGATTCGTAAGCTCGCCAAGCGCACCGCGCGCACCGTTCGCCGTTGGCGAGTCGGCATGGCGACTAATTCGCCAGCTTAGCTTTAACTACCTACCATTATCTGACATGGACCATGCTCAAGGTGGCGAGTCACTACGTAATATGCTGCGGCTTTTCACTACCGCAGCCGATCTGGACTCCGTAGCACAGATTAACAGCTTGGTAGGATGCAAAACCGAGCCGGTAGTTCGCCGTCTGTCGGATGAAGGACTGCTGGTTTACGGACGCGGAGTGTGCTGCAGCTTGACCGTAGACGAAGAAGGTTTTTCCGGAGTCAGCCCCTATCTTTTTGGCCTGATAATGAAAAACTATTTAGCGCGCCACGCCGCCATCAACATCTTTACTGAGACTGAACTGCATTCTATGCAGCGTGGTTTAATCGCGCGCTGGAAGGCGCAGCCAGGTAGGCGAGGTGCGCTATGAATCGTCGGGATACCTCGCGGCAGCCTGCCAATCTGGACAACTGGTACGACACTGATAAACCCTGGGAAGCCGGGTTTATCAGTATAATGCGGGCTATTGCAGCCCGTACGCCAGACGCTCCGCCGCCAGGCAAGGCTACGCTGCCGTCGCAGGAATGCTTCCGACTTGGGCAGGTTGCCAGTATGACATTCTCACCACGTGAGATCTCCGCGATTAGCTGGCAGGACGAAAAAATCAAGCTCCAACTGTTTGGTTTAGGGATCTGGGGCGCACAAGGTGCCATGCCGCTTCATCTTTCCGAACTGGCCTACTCCCGTTACGAGCAACACGATCGTACGTTAACCGATTTTGCGGACATTTTTCACCACCGAGCGCTCAGTCTGTTTTATCGCGCGTGGTCTTTATCACAGGACACCGCCTCGCTGGACCGCAAAGACGATGAACGCTTTTCGTTTTATGTCGGAAGTCTGATAGGGCTGGATCCTGCCGAACTGTCCCCAGCGCCACTTCCAATTCATACCCGGCTGGCCTCTTCTGCACACCTGATTCGCGAAGCCCGCAATCCGGATGGCTTACTGGGCGCAATGCAGTATTACTTCGAAGTGCCAGTCCGTATGGATGAATTTGAGCTGCAATGGATTTTTCTGGAAAGTAAAGATCAAACCGCGTTGGGCGACGATCGCTACGCCACACTGTTAGGTGACGGTGCCATTCTCGGTAACACCGTACTGGACAGGCAACACAAATTCAAATTGCTGATGGGGCCGCTAACGTTGGCTCAGTACACCCAATTTAGCCCGTGGGGCCGCGACTTGTCGGTGCTACGCGAATTGGTACGCAGTTTTATTGGTTTTGAATACGCATGGAATGTAGAGCTGGTATTGGCCGCTGATCAGGTACCGCAGGCCACGCTGGATGGCAGTCATCAACTGGGCTACGCCAGTTGGCTGGAGCGAAATACCTGCGACTCACCAGTCTCCGGCATGAGCTTCGAACCGGAAATGTATCATCGCTAGCGGCTTCCTACGGGCCGATTACGCAACACTCATGGATGAAAATGAAGTCGCTATGAATCAGACACACAGCCTGAACTGTTCAGATTATTACCAGTACCTTATGCAACCCATTGAGGACGATGCTCCCTGTGGAGAGAACCTCGATTACGCTCCTGCCTTTATCATGCTGCAGTCCAAGCTGCAGCCCAAACTAGGTGTTGAGTATGGCAATTTTTTTGAGGCGGCGGAGCCGATTAACTGGACGGAAACCGAGCGTGAATGTCAGTCCTTGCTACAAAAAAGCAAAGACATCAGGCTAATTATCATCCTGATGCGCTGTCGATTACGCAAGATTGGCCTCCCCGCTCTGGCGGAAGGGACTGAGGCTCTGCATGCCTTGCTTCACGCCTGGCCGGACGATCTCCATCCGCAGCTTTTGGACGAGGGCGAATTTACCCCCGCTCTGCGCGCCAATGCGCTGGCCGAGCTGGATGACGCCAATGGCTTATTGGCGGATCTGCGTAGCCAACTATTGCCAAAAGCGGCCGGTCTGCAAGTCACCGTCAAAGAATTCGAGAAAGCGCATCAGATTCCGCGTGAAGAAGGAGCACTTTCGGATACTGCCGTCGCCGCACTGATCCATGAATGGCACATCAGCGCCCGCGAGGAGATTCGTCCGTTGAGTCAGGCATATCATTACATGCTGGAGATGAAAAAAGCGCTCTCGGAGATGCTAGCGCAAGAAGCGCCGGGGTTTGACGCTTTGGTCAGTATTCTGAAGTTATTCTCCGCCGAATTCGGTAGCGAACCACCTGCTGAGGCGGCTCCCTTTCCAGACTCCAGTCCCGCGGCAGTTGGCAGGCAAGACGACTTGCCGGCATCCGCAGTTGAAACGTCCGTTTCTGCCGTGACGACTACGTGTCCCCAAGCTGAGGCGGCGATATACGCTGCACCAGAGGTGCAACGCGGTATTGGCAGCCGTACTGATGCGCTGCATCGCCTACAGGAAGTTCGCAGTTGGTTTGCCATGACCGAACCCAGCAGCCCGCTGATTCAGGTATTGAAGTACGCCGAGGATAGCATCGGAAAAAATTTTGCCGACCTCTTAAAAATGTACCCTCCTGAAATCGTTGCCGTGCTGAATCAAGAAAAGGAATGAATGATGTTAAAGATCTCTATCATTATGCTCTCCGCCCTTATTCTGGCGCCTGATGCCGAAGCCATCTGTACGCTTGTCCGTGGTGCGCCAACCCCACTCGCCATCCCCTCGCAAATCATTCGTATTGCCGCCGATGCGCCAGTAGATACTTCTCGGACTATTGCTCAGTTCGATAGCCCAACACTGGGACAGGACATTGGCTACGATGAATGCTTGGCCGGGACGGAATACGGTAAACGCACGATCAACCTCATTGGTCAGAACGCCGCGACAAAAATCTTCCAAACCAATATACCCGGTATCGGTATTAAATTACTCTCGAGTAACGGTACAGCTTTCGGTAACTTCCCCTCTACCGCTGGCATTATATTTCCGGGGGGGGAATCGAAGGGTACGTTCGATTACCCTGGACAATCTTTTTATCGTATCCAATTTTTTAAAATCAGCGATAACCTTCGTCTAAGCAATCCGATGGGGGATACCGTCCTGCCACCCGGCCAAATTGCTTATAACTACCTTATGACGGCGGACCCGGCTTCTTTCGTTATGAATCTGACCATCGGCGAAATAAAGATTATCAGCACGCCAGCCTGCACCGCAGATAGCGCGAAAACCGTCGACTTTAACGATGTCACCCCTTCGCTATTAAAAAACGGCGTTACGCGCAACCTGAATTTCATCCTCGTCTGTAAAAGTGACTACGGCTCCTATTCGGCCAAAGCATCGATTATTACAGCAACCCCTTCCTCTGACGCCTCGTATATCCGTGCAAAAGATGCGGCAGGCAATCAGGACCGACTGGGAATAAAAATCACGGATAGTGCTGGTAAGGCAATGAAAGTCGACGGCAGCACGTCTGAACAAAAAACCAGTATCACCAGCCGGGGCCCCGCTGAATTTGCTTGGAACGCCACGCTGGTGGCCAGCAGTCAATCCGCCCCAACAGGGGGAATTCTCTCTGCCAAAGCGGAAATCGTTTTTGATATTCAGTAAAAGGGATTTTTATGGTTCGGGAAAACAAGGATAACTCAGCAACAATCTTTATCAGTATAGCCAGCTACCGTGACCCGGAATTGCTGCCCACGCTGCAGGATATGCTACGGCATGCCGCACATCCTGAAAATCTGCATATCGCCATTTGCTGGCAGGATAACGAAGAGCGGAATATTTTCGAACAGGCCGGGCTCGAGCCAGCTGGCAGTCGCACGGTCGCGGCGAATAAGGTCTTTGCTTACCGTTATCACCAGGCTCGAATCGATGTTGTAAGCGTCCATTATTACGCCAGCCGGGGAGCCTGTTGGGCGCGCAACCTAGCGGAAGCGCTGTTTGATAACGAAAGCTATTTCCTACAGATAGACTCTCACTGCCGCTTCGTTCCAAACTGGGATGAAGAAATGATCTCCATGCTGCAACAGCTGCGCGTAACGTCGTCTCTTCCCATGATTTCGTCTTACCCCCCGGCTTTTACCCCGGGAGAAAACGAAGAGGCGAGCAAGAGTACTTACGTTAGCCGCTTAATTTTCCGTGAATACAACAAGGAAGGTATTCCGATGTTAAGCTCCACGCCTTTTGAAGCAACCGCACCGATTCGCGGTAGCTACCTCGCCGGTGGATTCATCTTTACCGACGGTGGCTATGTTAGGAGCATCCCTAACGATCCACAAATTTTCTTCGCCGGTGAAGAAATTGCCATGGCAGTGCGTGCCTTCACCCACGGGTACGATATCTACCACCCGCATAAACCGCTGCTCTGGCACTACTACCAGCGTAAGGAACACAACAAAATCTGGGGCGATCACACCAATCAGGCCAAAGATGACGGGGTGGTTGAGAAAGCATGGTGGGAATGGGACCACGTCTCGAAAAAACGTGTCAGAACCTTGCTGGGCCTGGAAAGCGAGAATGCCGCTAGTCTTGCTCCCTACATATTGGGCAACAGGCGTTCCCTACGACAGTTTGAGTATCAAGCTGGCATTTACCTGAAAAACGGTACGGTGCTGCCTGAAGTGATGGGCCCGGAATTAACGAGTTTTTTCCCCGCCCCTCCCTCCGACGAAAAAGCATGGTTTGACCGCCAGTATGCCTACCATAAGAAAACCATCACGCTGAATGCGTCGGAATATAGCACCATTGAACAGGACATGAACGACCTGCACCTAAGCGTTTATAACGGACAAAATGTCCTGCTGTATAAGCGCACGCTGGGAATTGAGGAACTTAAGACGTTACGGAAAAAATCGCCAGATGATGGATTAGCCCTATCAATCGAATTCAAAACCGCCAGCACGGTTCACCCCACCGTCGTACGGGTATGCCCATGGTCCACGGAGTCAGGCTGGGGTGCTGTCACGGAGAAAGCATGGTGAAAAGCGAAACCTTTTTTGGCAGGCTGATTGGGATCGATACCCTATTCTCTTTCGACGGGATCGTTCCCTCCGCCGCAGATTTCCAGCTCAAGCTAATCTCGTTGATCGAGCAGCTCAATAAAGCGCTGCTGGCGGAAAACCAACTGCAGGCAGAGAGCGAAGCGCTCTGCCAGGCCTTGTGCGGTTATTTTGACAAGCGCCTCACTAACGCCCCGCAGAATAACTCCTTATCCTGGCAACGTTATTCGTTGATGCACTACTTTTACGGCTATAACGAAAGTAAAGAGGCCTCTACATTACCTGAACAGTTGGAGGACTTATTGAAGACTGATAGCGAAGTGATTTTCCGCTACGCCTGGAAGCTGCTAACGCTTCTCATTCAGGTAGAAGGGCAAACTGAAACCTTGGTTTCGCTACGCTCAGCTTCCCGTGCCCGTTACTTTTCCCGCGTTCGCCCCCGCTTAACGCCACAAAAATCAGAAACCACCCTCTGGGGAACGCAAAACGATACGCTCCCAGGCTCGCCGCGCTTGATGGTGTTTATTATTGGACCATTTGCCGGTAAATGGTTTAGCCAATCAGATCTTTCCACCAGCAACGACAGCGGGATTGTTTGGGTTGTCGCTGAGCACGTGACTTCACTGGTTAAACGACTCAATCATTTGAAGGAAAGCCACAGCTCGATGGCCACCCTCGCCTTTTTCCCGCTCCTTGCCGACGGATTTCAAAACAACGGGATCATGATTGAACAAATTACTGCGTGGCAGTATGCCTTTTCATCTACGCGACTTCCCAATCACTTGCCCTGCATGCTGGGGTTGTATACCCGCTTGAGCCAACAGCGTTTTCCGCATGATCCCGACAGAGCGATCTGGACCGGAGGTTTAGCGGCTCTTCCCTACGAAGATCTAAAGCTGGAGCCCTGCCTTGTAGAACTTATTAACGAGCTTGATGCCAGCGATGATGGCAACGATATTTACGCCATACAACGACACGCGCTGTGCTCTACGTTAGTCGCCTGGCTTGCCGAAAATCGGATAATGAGTGTTCTACAAACAATGTTTGACAGTACACAGCTCGATCTCGCCGGCGTTACACTGGCCGACCACGGGCAAGGATTCACCCGCCACGGCGCATGGTCGTTTTGGCTTGCGGAAAAGTACAGTATTCTGCCGGGCCTTTCCGCTTCAATTACCATGCCTCCTTTGCCTACGATTCCCCTCCCGCCGAGTGTGGAAACAGAGTCTTCTCTTCCCGCAGGAACTGCTCCAACGGTCATGTCATTAAAACCATCCCATCGACGCTGGCCGAAAATCACCGCGCTCCTGGTTCTGTTCGCTTGCCTGGCGGGCGGATTGAGTTATTACAACAGGTCATATTGGGGGGAGGTGCGTGGCCAGTTGACCCAGCTAACACCTTTTCAAGCACTCTTCAAGGAGCCCACCCCGGCCTCTGAGGTCACCCAGTACACGTTAAGCAGTACCGCACCGCTGTTTGAAAATGGCAGCAGTAACCTGATGCCCGATAGCGAAAAGATGCTCGCTCAAATCTTGCCAAAGATGGTTCGCCCCCCAAAACAAATGTTTCTCATCATCGGTCATTCAGACAATACAGGGGCCGCCGCCGTCAATCTGGCGCTTTCAACCGAGCGAGCCCGTGTCATTCGGGACTGGCTAGTTGAACACAGCAGCCTGTCAGCCAGCCAGTTCATCGTTGAAGGCGCAGGAAACTCCCGCCCTGTAGCCAGTAACGACACTCAAAAAGGACGCGCGCAAAACCGCCGCGTTGAAATCATCCCATTATCGATGCAAAGCAAAAAGGATTAAGGAAGATTCACCGATGAGTAAAAAATCAATGACCTACCCCATTAATGAAGGTACTTTCGTAACTCTGGATCATCCAGAGGATCAGTCGATTAATATTCTTCGTTATATGGACGATGACCATAACCCCTACAACATTATGATTAACCGCGCCACGCTGGAAACAGATCAGACCGTGGATGACTTTTGCGAAAAACAGTGGGAGAAAATGAAACGCTCCGTCCCAGGGTTCGAAGTGGAAGGAAAAAACCTGAAACATGAAATTGGCCCTGCTAAACTGCCCGTATTGCAGACCGCCAATAAATTTCTGGAAGACGGTGGCTGGGTCCGACAGGTCTCGTCCATCATTACACTGCCTTGGCACCGACAGCTCAACCCAGACTCCCGTAAACTGTTGGTGTTTACATTAGCAGCAAACAATGATTTTACCGAAGCGCAACGCAAACATTACGTACGTATTATCAACAGCTTTATCCCTGTAGAAACCCCAATCAGCGTCGAAAGTTGACTCTTCCCCTCGTTCTGCTCCAAGGCCCCGAAAAAGGCCTGGGGCAGTCATTACTTATGTAAGTAGACCTATTTTAGTTCCAGACACTTTTTTAGGTTTCCGGTTTTTTCGCCGTCAACCGGTGCTCTTCCGGCATCAGGTTCTTTAGAGATTGATGTGGACGCTTACAGTTATATTCCTGCAGCCAGCACTCAGTGAGTTCCCGCACTTCATTCAGTGTTCTGAACGGGTAAAAATACAATACTTCTGTTCGGTATGTTCGATTAAAACGCTCATACGACCCTGTCCAGCACACGGACAACGCGTTGTGCCGGGATATTCGGGTCAATTTCAATCGCTAGTGCTTCACGGTTAAAATCATCCACCACATTAAATGTTCGAAAACGTCTGCCACAGACCAGGGCATCCTGAATAAAATCTATCGACCAACTCTGATTTAAGGCCTCTGGTGTTGCTAATGGCGCTGGGTTTCTGAGCGGAAATCTTTGCTTCCCTTTACGACGAAAATTCAGTTTTAGTAAGCAATAAATTCGATGAACTCGCTTATGATTCCAGATATTTCCCTGTCGTCAAATGACCTGAAAAAGTTGTTTAAAACCGTAGCGCGGATAACGTTCAGCGGCTTCAGTGAGCACTTCAATGACAACGTCATCACGCCGTGTATCCGGCGGTTAGAAAAATACCGTTCTGATCAGTGATAATATCCTGCATGCCAGACGTGTACTCATAGTGAACTGCGATATCAGATAATGAGCGAGTTCACGCTTTATCACTGGTTTTAACGCTTTTTTTCTATCACATCCTTGAGCGCCAGGCATTCCAGACTTAACTCAGCAAAGATTTTCTTAAGACAACGGTTTTCATCTTCCAGATCTTTGATTTTTTTATATCAGAGGCTTCCATTCCACCCTATTTAGCTTTCCAGTTATAGTAACTGGCTTCTGAAATGCCGGCCTCGCGGCAAACATCTTTTACCATTCTGTCGGCTTCAACGGATTTCAAAACAGCAATGACCTGGTGCTCAGTGAAGCGTGCTTTATGCATAGTGATCTCCTCATCGGGATAGTTTTAGTATGCCGGAAGATCTCTAAAAGTGAATGGTTCTTTTTGTAGGGATACTTACATTACCATGGGAATAAATAACCCCTAGAAATACCAAAGCCTCGCATTTCTGCGAGACCTTTGAAATAGTGGTTCCCGAACTCAGAATCTAACCATGGCACGAGGATTCTCAATCCCTTTAAAATGAATACTAAAAATAAAAACCTTATAAAATAACACCTTAAATTATTTTATTTTATAAGTATACGGAGGTTTTTTATTAGAATACTGATATTACTCTATTAACAATTATTATTCGTATCACAAAAATACCATCATAAATTCTAAGAGTAGACGCTAGTCATTTGTAATGATAAAAAAAACTTATCGTTAAAGATTTGGCTCTGGCTTTTATCTGGCTTTTATCTGGCTTTTAAATGAAAAAATACCGTCTTGCTCACTGAAATAAGTAGACTTTGATAAAAAAAAATTATTAAAGAAATTATGAATATTCTTAAAGTTTAAGGCTACTATTACTGAGCATGGAAATGGTAATAATTAGAGCGACTACACAACTTCGAGAGGAAAAAATGAAAAATTACAAAGCACTATCAATAATGGCAGTAAGTATTTTAGCTTCAACCCAAGTCATGGCTGATACGTCATCAGCAGGTGGAACCATAAATTTTAGTGGGGCAATTACCGATACGACCTGTACTATTAACGGTGGGAAAAGTGCTGATTTCTCTGTCGCGCTGAGCCCGATCTCTGTGACAGATGCAGGAACAACCGCGAATTCAGTTATTACTAAAAATAAAAAGAGTATCTCATTAACATTCTCTGACTGCTCACCAGCAGGCGCAAACGCAAACTCAGCACTAAAAATATATTTTTCTTCAGCACAGAATATTTCTAATGATGGCAGATATTTAATCAATAACTCAGTTAACGAAAATGATCAGGCAGTTGCTAAGAATGTTGGTTTTGCATTAACTAACTCTGGTTCAACTACGCCAATCCAACTTAATCAGCCTTTAACCACAACGTTAACGGGCAGTAGTAAAGCGCCGTCTGCAGAGACTCTAAATTTAGATGTCTATTATTACAAACCTAATTCTCAGGCCGCCAAGGTAGGTGCTGTAAACTCAAGCTTAATTTACACCGTATCGTATTTATAATATAAAAAGGCCAGAAACCACCTGGCCTTAAAGGTCTTCATATGAAAAAAATCTTTTTCACTACTATCGTTTTTTGTGTTTCTTTTGCAGTTAACGCAAATGTTATTATTAATGGTACCAGAGTTATTTATCCAAAAGATAATAAGGAAGTGATTGTTCAACTTTATAACAATGGCAATAGTCCTTCTTTAGTTCAGTCTTGGATAGATGATGGTGATATTAACTCTACACCTGAAACCTCTAAAGCTCCATTTTTAGTCTCCCCACCAGTGGTGAAAGTTGATGGTCATTCAGGACAGCAAGTTGGTTTGAAACTCCTAGAAAATACACTGCCTTCAGACAAGGAATCAATGTTCTACCTGAACGTATTAGACATCCCTCCTACTCCAGATAATTTAAATGGGATGAACACGATTCAAATGGCAATACGTTCAAGAATAAAAGTTATTGTGCGACCTAAAGAGATTTCACCCATCAAAAATACGCCATCAACTCAATTAACCGTTTCGAAGAACAGTAATGGTGTTCAACTCGACAATAAAGGACCTTATTTCATAAACATTGCCAATATAATCTGTGGGCAAGATAGCTTTCTAAAAGAACCTTTTATATTACGCCCCTTTACCCGTGAGACTATTGATACGATAAGGAAAGTGGATGTTGAAGAGAAATGCAATGTAACGTATGTAGATGATTTGGGTGCTTACACTAAGGTAGTATTTACTATAAAATAGAATGAGACGAGAATGTATAGAAAACATAAAAAAATCCTATTACTTCTTCTTCTATGGGATGTGAAAGCATATTCAGTGTCGTTTAACACTAATCTACTTGCGGGTAATTCAAAAAATACTGAAATCTCTCACTTCTATAATGAAGGAAATATACCTCAAGGTATCCAAACCCTCGATATCTACGTTAATGATGAGTGGAAATGTCGATGTGATCTTATTTTTGATGATAAAAAAAACATTTTAATAAAATCAGAAGATGCAGAGAAACTTGGTGTAAAATTTAAAAATGAAAAAAAGAACACCATATTACTATCAAGTTTAGTTCATGGTGGTAGTATTTCAGCAAGAATAAAAACATTGAGTCTATATCTGACTATTCCACAGAAATATATACTTGACTTACCTGCAGGATACCCACCCATTTCTGAATGGGATAATGGGGTGCCAGCATTACTATTATCTTATAATAGTAATTATTATAAAACACTAAGTAAAATTAAAAACCAAGAGGATTCTTACGTATTTTATACGGGACTACGTTCTGGGATTAATGTTTTCGGTGTCCAACTTAGGGATGAAAGTAATATATCTAAATCAATCTCTAATGGTTATCATTTAGAAAATTCAACGCGTTACCTCCGTAAACCCCTTACATCACTAAAAGCTAATTTTTTAGCCGGTGACTTTTATACCGAAGGTGATATTTTTGAATCCGTTCGTATGCGTGGGATTGCTCTTTCGTCTGATAATAATATGCTAGCACCCTCGCAACAAGGTTTCTCACCGATTATTAGAGGGGTGGCTCAAACAAACGCCCTAGTTTCTATATTACAAAATGGCTCAACTATTTATCAAAAGAATGTTCCACCTGGCCCTTTTTCTTTCGATAATATTCAACCAACCGGAACATCTGGTGATTTAGTTGTAAAAGTATTAGAGGCGAATGGTAATGTACAAACTTTTACAGTCCCTTATTCTTCTGTACCGGGCATGCTAAAACCA